>NZ_CP147913.1:9585001-10311252 GCF_037414475.1 Myxococcus stipitatus
TCGCTGCTCGCCACGCAGGTGATGGTCCGCGTCCGGTCCTCGCTCGGCGTGGAGCTGCCACTCCGCACGCTGTTCGAGTCCCCCTCCGTGGCGGCGCTCGCGGAGCGGCTCGAGGCCAAGGGCCAGGCGCATCGTCCGGCGGCGAAGCTCCCGCCCCTGGTCCGAGTGGACCGCACCGGGCAGCTGCCCCTCTCCTTCGCGCAACAGCGCTTGTGGCTCATCAGCCAGTTCACCGGGGCCACGAGTGCCTACAACATCCCGCTCGCGCTGAAGCTGGAGGGCACGCTCGACCTGTCCGCGCTCCAGCGAGGCTTCGACGTGTTGATGGAGCGTCACGAAGCATTGCGGACCACCTTCCGCATGGAAGGTGACGTCCCCGTGCAGGTCATCCACCCGGCCTTCCCCCTGCCCTTCCAGTTCGTCGACCTCACGTCGTTCGGGAGCACCGAGGTCCGAGAGGCGGAGTGCCTCCGCCTGGCGCTGGAAGAGTCGAGGCGTCCATTCGACCTCGTGAGTGGCCCGCTGGCGCGCGCGCTCCTCGTGAAGCTTGGAGAGCAGGAGCACGCGCTGGTGCTCAACATGCACCACATCGTCTCGGATGGTTGGTCCACGGGTGTGCTGGTCCGCGAGATGGCCGCGCTCTACGCCGCCTTCCGTGAAGGCCGTGCTTCTCCGCTGCCGGAGCTTCAGGTGCAGTACGCGGACTACGCCGCCTGGCAGCGCGACTGGCTCAAGGGCGAGGTGCTGGCGACGCAGGCGGGCTATTGGCGGAAGAAGCTCGAGGGAGCGCCGCACTACCTGGAGCTCACGACGGACAAGCCACGTCCTCCGCAGCAGACCTTCCAGGGCTCGGCGGCGATGCTCCATCTGCCCCTGGCCGTCACCCAAGCGCTGGAGTCCCTCGCGAAGAAGGAAGGCGCCACGCCGTTCATGGTGTTGCTGGCGGCGTACCAGTTCGTCCTGCATCGCCACTCGGGTCAGGCCGACATCCTGGTGGGCTCCCCCATCGCCGGCCGCCGGTTGGCGGAGTCCGAGGCCCTCATCGGCTACTTCGCGAACACGCTGGTCCTGCGCACGCGGCTCCAGGGTGAGTCCACGTTCCGCGAGCTGTTGACGCAGGTCCGCGACACGACGCTGGAGGCCTACGAGCACCAGGACGTGCCCTTCGAGAAGCTGGTGGAGGACCTTCGCCCGGCGCGGGACGCGAGCCGCACGCCGCTGTTCCAGGTCTCCTTCACCCTGCACAACGCGCCGCTGCCGACGCTGGCCCTGCCCGGCTTGTCGCTGCGGCCCATGGATCATCACCACGGGGGCATCCGCTTCGACCTGGAGCTTCAGCTCCATCGGACCGAGGACGGCTTCCGAGGCGGAATCAATTACGCCACCGCGCTCTTCGAGCACGACACCGTGGCCGCGATGGCGAGCCACCTGTGCAGCGTGCTGGAGGTCGCCGTCGCCACGCCGGACGTGCCGCTCTCCCAGCTCTCGATGCTCACCCCTGCGGAGCGGCACCGCATGCTGGTGGAGTGGAACGACACGACCCCGAGCACGCCTCGCGATGAGTCGATTCACGAGGCCTTCGCCCGACAGGTAGCGCGTGCACCGAACGCCATCGCCCTGTCGTTCGCTGACGGCCAGCTCACCTACGCCGAGCTGCAATCGCGAGCGCATCAGGTCGCGCACCACCTTCACGCGATGGGCGTCCGGCCGGGAACTCGCGTGGGCCTGTGCATGGAGCGATCGCCGGAGCTCATCGTCGGCCTGCTCGGCATCCTCCAAGCGGGCGCGGCCTACGTGCCACTGGAGCCGGGCTACCCCGCGGAGCGCCTCTCGTGGATCGTCCGTGAGTCCGGCGTCACCGTCCTGCTGACCCAGGAGCATCTGGCCGACGAGTTGCCTGAGCTGGGCATCCTGCCGGTGTTGATCGACGCCGAATGGAGCCACATCGCGAAGAGGCCCACGTCCGCGCCCACGGTCTCCGTGAGCGAGGAGGCACTGGCCTACGTGATGTTCACCTCGGGAAGCACGGGGCATCCCAAGGGCGTCTGCGTTCCGCACCGGGGCGTGATGCGGCTCGTCCAGGGCAACTCGTTCATGCGCTTCGGGCCGGAAGAGGTCTTCCTTCAGAACGCGCCCGTGGCGTTCGATGCCTCCACCCTGGAGATCTGGGGCGCGCTGCTCAACGGAGGCCGGTTGGTGCTCGCGCCGGCCAAGGCGCAGTCGCTCGAGGAGCTGGCCTCACTGGTGACCAGCTCCGGTGTCACCTCGCTGTGGCTGACGGCGGCCTTGTTCGACCAGGTGGTCCAGCATCAGGGCGAGGCGCTGGCGCAGGTGCGTCAGGTGCTCGCGGGGGGTGATGTGCTGCCGGTGCAGCGTGTGGCCGAGCACCTCGCGAGGCTGTCGCCAGAGGCCGTGCTCATCAACGGCTATGGTCCCACGGAGAACACCACGTTCTCCACGACGCACACGCTGCGCGCCGGAGACGAAGTGGGCCGGTCGGTGCCCATTGGCCGGCCACTGTCGAGCTCGACGGCCTACGTGCTCGACGCCTCGTTCCAGCCCGTGCCGCCGGGAATCCCCGGGGAGCTGTTCGTGGGCGGCGATGGCCTCGCGTGGGGGTATCTCAACCGTCCGGACCTCACGGCCGAGCGCTTCGTCCCCCACCCCTTCGCCACGAAGCCGGGCGCCCGCCTGTACCGCACGGGCGACAAGGTGCGCTGGCGCTTGGATGGGACGCTGGAGTTCATGGGCCGCGTCGACTTCCAGGTGAAGATCCGCGGCTTCCGCATCGAGCCCGGCGAGGTGGAAGAGACGCTGCGGGGCTTCGCGGGGCTGCGTGATGTCGTCGTGGTGGCGCGAGAGGACGTCCCTGGCGACAAGCGGCTCGTCGCCTACGTCGTCGCCGAGAGCGAGCACCTGGATGTCGCGGGGCTGAAGACCTACGCCCAGCGGCAGTTGCCCGAGTACATGGTGCCGTCCGCCTTCGTGGTGCTGCCCGCCCTGCCGTTGTCTTCCAACGGCAAGGTGGACCGGAAGGTGCTCCCGGCGCCGGAGCTTCCCTCCGCGACGACGTCGGCCGAAGCTGCGCCCCGCAATCAGCTCGAGGAGCAGCTCGCGAGCATCTGGGCGGAGGTCCTGCACCGCGACAGCGTGGGCATCCACGACGACTTCTTCGAGCTGGGAGGCCACTCGCTCCTCGCGACGCAGGTCGTCTCGCGCATCCGCGCCACGTTGGGTGTGGAGCTCCCGCTCGGAGACTTGTTCGGTGCACCCACGGTGGCCGAGCTCGCGGCCCGCCTGGGCGCCGCTATTGGCAACCAGGCCCCGGCCATCACCCGCGTCTCGAGGACGGGGGACCTGCCCCTGTCGTTCGCGCAGCAGCGCTTGTGGTTCGAGGACCAGCTCAAGCCCGGGTCCACGCTCTACAACAACCCGTTCCCCCTTCGCCTCGAGGGAAGGTTGGATGAGCGCGCGCTCCGTCGCACCTTCGATGAGCTGGTGCGTCGTCACGAATCGCTGCGCACCGTCTTCCGCGCGGAGGCGGGCCGGCCCGTGCAGAAGATCCTCCCGGCCACCTTCGTCCCCGTGCGGAAGGTGGACCTCTCGCGCATCGACGAGGAGGACCTGCGCAAGTCGGAGGCCCTGCGTCTGGTCAACGAGGAGGCACGCACCCCCTTCGACCTGGCCCGAGGCCCCTTGTTGCGGACCCTGCTGGTGAAGCTCCAGCCGGAGGACCACATCCTCGTGCTGCACGTGCACCACATCGTCTCGGACGGATGGTCGTTGGGCGTGTTCGTGCGTGAGCTGACGTCGCTCTACGAGGCCTTCCGCCGGGGCCTGCCTTCACCGTTGCCGGAGCTGGCCATCCAGTACGCGGACTACGCGGTCTGGCAGCGCAACTGGTTGCAGGGAAGCAACCTCAAGGCGCAGCTGGGCTGGTGGAAGCAACACCTGGAGGGAGCGCCGCAGGCGTTGGAGCTGCCCACGGACAAGCCGCGTCCGGCGGTGTTCGCCCACCGAGGCGCCGTCACGAAACTGCGCATCCCCCTGAAGCTGACCCAGGCCCTGGAGTCCCTGGCCCAGAAGGAAGGCAGCACCCCGTACATGGTGCTGCTGGCCGCGTACCAGACGCTGCTGCACCGGTACTCGGGCCAGGACGACATCCTGGTGGGCTCGCCCATCGCCAACCGGAACCTGGCGGACACGGAGGGTTTGATTGGCTTCTTCGTGAACACCATCATCCTCCGCGCGCGCTTCCAGCCTGGAATGTCCTTCCGGACGCTGCTCGCCCAGGTGCGCGACGGAACCTTGGGGGCGTTCGAGCACCAGGGTGTTCCGTTCGAGAAGATCGTCGAGGAGATGTCGACCCAGCGTGACTCGAGCCGCACGCCGTTGTTCCAGGCGAGCTTCACGCTCCAGAACGCGCCGAGGTCGGAGATCCTGCTGCCTGAGCTGTCCGTCTCGCAGGCGGAGATCGACGAAATCGACCTCGCGATGTTCGACCTGGCCCTGGACATCACTCGGGCTCCGGAGGGCTTCGTTGGAGGCATCGTCTACAACACGGACCTCTTCGTGCCCGAGACGATGCAGCGCTTCGTCCAGCACCTCCTGGTCCTGCTGCATGCCATCGTGACGGGACCGGACACCCCGTTGGAGGCGTTGCCGCTGATTCCCCTGGATGAGCGCCAGCGCGTCCTGGAGGAGTGGAACAACACGGAGGCTGACTATCCCGGGGATGCCACCATCCCCGCGCTGTTCTCCGAGCAGGCCCGGCGTACACCCGAGGCGGTGGCACTCCAGTCCGAGGGACAACAGCTCACCTATGCGGAGCTGGACGAGCGCTCGAACCGGCTGGCCCGGCACCTGGTGTCGCTGGGGATGGGGCCAGAGTCACGCCTCGCCGTATGCATCCCCCGGAGCCTGGAGCTCTATGTCGCGCTGCTGGGCATCCTGAAGGCGGGCGGCTGCTATGTCCCGCTCGATACGACCCTCCCCGCCCAGCGCCTGGCTTTCATGCTCGAGGACGCCAGCGTCTCGGGAGTCCTCACGGTGAGCTCCGCCGAGGGCGTATTGCCTCGGGGAAGCTGGCCCGTGGTGGTGCTCGATACTGGATGGGAGTTCATCTCGCGCGAGTCCCCGGAGGCACCGCGCGTGGCGCAGCACTCGGAGCAGCTCGCCTACGTCACGTACACGTCGGGCTCGACGGGAACGCCCAAGGGCGTCGCCATCAGCCACCGGAGCGTGATGCGGCTCGTGGCGGGCATGGGCTTCGCTTCGCGTGAGCCAGGTGATGTCATCCTCCAGGTGGCGCCGATGACGTTCGACCCGTCGGTCCTGGAGATCTGGAGCGCCCTGCTCACCGGAGCCCGGCTCGTCGCGTATCCGCCGCGCACACCCGAGGTCGCGGAGCTGGCCCGAGTCCTTGACGAGAACCACGTCACGACCACGCTGTTGGCCACCGCGCTCTTCGATGTGATGCAGCAGTATCAACCGGAGGCATTGGCCCGCGTGCCCCGGCTCTGGGTGGGGGGCGAAGCGCTCCCCGCGCCGCGGGCTCGAGAGCGCCTGGCGCAAGGGGGCCTGCTCATCAATGCGTATGGCCCCACCGAGGCCACGGTCGTCGCGACCCAGCAACACCTGTCGCCCGGCGACTCCGTGGGTGACTCGGTTCCTATCGGACGGCCGCTGCCCAACACCCAGGTCTATGTCCTGGATGCGTCGTGGCAACCGGTGCCGGTGGGGGTACCAGGCGAGCTGTTCATCGGTGGACCGGGTCTGGCCCGTGGCTATCACGGACGACCGGGCCTCACCGCCGAGCGCTTCATCCCACATCCCTTCGCCACCACACCCGGCGAGCGCCTCTACCGCACGGGTGACCGCGTGTGCTGGACGCAGGCGGGGACGCTGCGATTCCTGGGCCGCATCGACTTCCAGGTGAAGGTGCGGGGCTTCCGCATCGAGCTGGGAGAAGTCGAGTCCGCCCTGCGCTCGCATCCCGAGGTCCGCGAAGTCGCCGTGGTCGTCCGTGAGGACGTGCCCGGAGACAAGCGACTGGTGGCCTACGTCGCCACGGCGGAGGGACGCCCCATCGAGGGTGAGGAGCCCAAGGCGTGGCTGCGCCAGCGCCTGCCCGAGTACATGGTCCCCGCCGCGCTCGTGTATCTGCCCGAGCTGCCGCAGACGTCACACGGCAAGGTGGACCGCCGTGCCCTGCCGTCTCCAGAGGGACTGGCCGTCGAGTCCAACCGCCCCTACGAGGAGCCCGCGACGCCGCTGGAGGCGAAGCTGGCGGAGTGCTGGATGACGTTGCTCCAGGTGTCCCGAGTGGGACGCCACGACAACTTCTTCGAGTTGGGAGGCCATTCGTTGCTGGCCACGCGGCTGACGGCGGTCCTGAGAGACGCGCTGGGTGTCGAGCTGGAGGTCCGGGTCCTCTTCGAGTTCCCCACCCTGGCCGCGCTCGCCCGGCGCCTGCAAACGGAACTGTCGGACGAGCGCGGCACCGCGTTGGCCTTGCCACCCCTGACGCTGGCGAAGCGAGGCGGTTCCTTCCCGGTGTCCTTCGCGCAACAGCGGCTGTGGTTCCTGGAGCAGCTCCGTCCGGGACACTCGCTGTACAACATCCCCTCGGCGTTGAAGCTGGTGGGCCATGTCAACCTGCCGTCGTTCCAGCGCGCCTTCGATGCGTTGATCGAACGTCACGAGGCACTGCGCACGACGTTCCGGATGGAGAACGGAGAGCCTCGCCAGGTCATCCACGCTCCGGCGAGCCTGCCGATCAAGCTCGTGGAGCTGGGGACGATGCCGCCCGCGCAGCACGAGGCGGAGGTGCTCCGCATCGCCACCGAGGATGCACAGGCGTCGTTCAACCTCGACACGGGTCCCCTCCTCCGAGTCACGGTGGTTCGTGTCACCCCCACCGAGCACGTGCTGCTGGTCTGCATGCACCACATCATCTCGGACGGCTGGTCCATGAGTGTGTTGGTGCGCGAGCTGACGCAGCTCTATGTGGCCTTCCAGCGAGGTGCCCCGTCGCCGCTTCCGGCGGTGGCGGCGCAGTACGTGGACTACGCGACGTGGCAGCGGAACTGGCTCCAGGGCGAGCCGCTGCAAGCGCAGCTCTCGTGGTGGAAGAAGCACCTCGACGGCGCGCCACCGGCGTTGGACCTCCCCACGGACAAACCGCGTCCGGCTGCGTTGTCCTCGAGTGGAGCCCTGCTCCCGGTGCAGCTCTCTCCGGCGCTGAGCGAGGCCGTGGACGCGATGACCCGGCGTGAGAAGGTCACCCCGTTCATGCTGTTCCTGGCCGCGTTCCAGTCCCTCCTCCAGCGTTACTCCGGACAGGACGATGTGGTGGTCGGTTCGCCCATCGCGGGCCGGCGCCACGCGCAGACCGAGGGCATGCTGGGCGTGTTCATCAACACCCTGGCGCTGAGAGCCCGCTTCACCCCGGAGCTGACGTTCCGAGGCCTGCTCGCGCAGGTCCGCGACGCGACGCTCGGGGCCTACGAGCACCAGGACCTCCCCTTCGAGCGGCTGGTCGAAGAGCTCCAACCCGCGCGAGACCTGGGCCGCACGCCCTTGTTCCAGGCGATGTTCGTGCTCCAGAACGCCCCCATGGCGGACGTGACGTTCCCCGGGCTGACGCTCAAGAGCGTGGAGGTCGAACACGTCTCGACGAAGTTCGAACTCAACCTCCACCTGATGCGCGTCGCGGAGAACTACCAGGGCGGGCTCTTCTTCAGCACGGACCTGTTCGAGTCCTCCTCGGCCGAGCGGCTGATGCGTCACTTCCATCAGCTCCTCGAGCGTGTGTTGGCTTCGCCGGACGCTCCGCTGTCTACCTTGTCCCTGCTCACGGACGATGAGCAGAAGCGGCTGCTCGAGGACACCCACCCCACCAGTTCGGTGGTGCCCTCGGCGCTCCCGTTCCATCGCCTCTTCGAGCAGCAGGTGGCGAGAACTCCCGATGCCCCCGCGGTCCGTTGCGAGGAGCAGGTCTGGACCTACCGTCAGCTCGATGCGCGGGCCAATCAACTCGCTCATCACCTGGTCAAGGCGGGAGTGAAGCGGGATGTGCCCGTGGCCCTGTGCCTGGAGCGCGGCGCGGAGATGGTTGCCGCGCTGCTGGGTGTCCTCAAGGCGGGAGGCGCCTATGTTCCGCTGGAGCCATCGCAGCCCGCGGCGCGTCTGCGTGGATTGGTGGAAGAGGTGTCCGCGCCCATCGTGGTGACGGAGTCTCGTCACGCGGGGGCCTTCGAGGGCCTGTCCATCCCGTGTCTGCTCATGGACGCCGATGGCGCGCTGCTCGCGGCCCAGCCCGTTGACGCTCCTCGCGTCGAGGTCCAACCCGACCAACTGGCGTACATCCTCTTCACGTCGGGCAGCACAGGCCGGCCCAAGGGCGTGGCGATTCCCCACGGCCAGCTCATGAGCTACGTCCACGCGGCCATCGACCGCTTGCGGCTGACGGAGTGCGAGAGCTTCGCCCTGGTCTCCACGTTCGCCGCGGACCTGGGCAACACGGTGCTCTTCCCCGCGCTCGTCACCGGTGGCCTCTTGCACGTGGTGACGCAGGAGCGGGCGCGCAGCCCCGAAGGCCTGGCGGAGTACGTCCATCGCCACGCGGTGGACTGCGTGAAGATTGTCCCGTCGCACCTGGCCGCGATGCTGTCGGTGCCGGAACCCCAGCGAGTCCTGCCTCGCAAGCGGCTGGTGCTGGGCGGCGAGTCCTCTTCGTGGGCGCTGCTGGAGCGAGTCCACGCGCTCATGCCGGGGTGCGAGGTCTTCAACCACTACGGCCCGACCGAGACGACGGTGGGTGTGCTCGCGGGTCGGGTGGAGTTGCCGCCCGGCGACAAGGCTCCGGCGCAGGTCCCGCTGGGCCGGGCGCTGGGCCAGACGCGGCTCTACGTGTTGGACACGGCTCGGCAGCTCGTGCCCATGGGTGTGCCCGGTGAGCTCTACGTGGGGGGGCCCCAGGTGGCTCGCGGCTACTTCGGCCGCCCGGAGCTGACCGAGGAGCGCTTCCTGCGAGACCCCTTCAGCCCTGTGCCCGGTGCACGCATGTACCGCACGGGAGACCGGGTGCGTTGGCTCGAGGATGGCCGGGTCGAGTTCATCGGCCGCGTGGACCTCCAGGTGAAGGTGCGTGGCTTCCGCGTCGAGCCCGGCGAAGTCGCCGCGGCGCTGCGCGAGCACTCGGGGCTGCGGGATGCCATCGTCGTGGCCCGAGGCGATGGCCATGGAGACCGGAGACTGGTGGCCTACGTCGTGGCGGCCAGTGAGTCCGCGCCGGAGGCGGCGACGCTGAAGACCTGGCTCCAGCAGCGCTTGCCCGAGTACATGGTGCCGTCCGCCATCATGGTCCTCCCCGCCCTGCCCCTGACGCTCAACGGCAAGGTGGACACCCGGGCGCTTCCTGAGCCGACGCTGGACGCCTCTGGCGCCGAGGCCCTGGTCGCACCGAGGACGCCGCTGGAGTTGAAGCTGGCGCGAATCTGGGAGGACGTACTCGCCGTCAGACCGGTGGGTGTCCGCTCCAACTTCTTCGAGCTGGGTGGTCACTCCCTGTTGGCCGTGCGCTTGATGACGGCCGTGAGCGAGGCCGTGGGCCGCCCCGTTCCCCTGGCCGCGCTCTTCCAGGCGCCCACGGTGGAGCAGCTCGCCGTGCTCTTGAAGGGCGAAGCCGGAGGCAAGCCGTCGTCACTCGTGCCCTTCGGGACCGTGACCACCGGGGGGAAGACACCGTTCTTCTGCGTGCATCCGGTGGGCGGCAGTGTCTTCTGCTACGCGGAGCTGGCTCGTCGGCTCGGCACGGACAGGCCCTTCGTCGGCCTCCAGGCCCGTGGCGTGGACGGCGATGGCGCGCCTCGCGAATCCGTCGAGGAGATGGCTCGGGCATACGTCACCGAGATGCGTGAGGTTCAACCGAATGGACCCTACCTCCTGGGTGGATGGTCGCTCGGCGGGGTCATCGCCTACGAGATGGCTCGGCAGCTTCGTGAACAGGGCGAGCAGGTGGCGATGCTCGCGCTCATGGACGCCTACGCGCCGGGAGCGGTGAAGGCGCCGGCGCCCTCGGAGATGGACCGCCTCCAGGTCGTGGCCATGTTCGCGAGGGACCTGCTTGGGGCCTCCCTGCCGAACCTGGAACTCGACCTGGGCGCCCTCTCCGCGATGGACCCGGACGCGGTGCTGGATGCGCTCCTGGCCACCGGTGCCCGCGCGGGCGTGCTGCCTCCCGGAACGGACCCGGAGCGGCTGAAGTCACTCCTGCGAGTCTTCGAGGCCCACATGGGTGCCGCGCGCCGCTACGTGGCCTCGCCCACGACGGGACGCGTGCTGCTGCTCAAGGCCGCCGAGCACGACGAGGGCCTGCCCTCGGATGGAGGCTGGTCTTCGCTCGTGGGGGCGGGCTTGGAGCGGCACGCGGTGGCGGGAGACCACTACGGCCTCCTGCGTGCGCCAGGTGTCAGCGACGTGGCGGAGCGGCTCCGTGAGGCGCTGAAGAACCTGTCGTGAGTTGAGGACCGGAAGGCTGCGGGCTTCGGCGGTGTCGGGTGACACTCACACCGTTCGAAGCCGCGGCCTCCTCCGGGGTTCTGGCGGCGGGTGTCCTCTAACCGTGATGCGCCGCCACGACGGGGGCGTCCACGGGGTCCACCAGGGACTTCTGCTCCCAGGCGCGGCTTCGCCACCGAACCCAGAAGGTGATGGCGCGCACCCACTCGTCGGCGGCGATGGCGAGCCACACCCCCGCGAGCCCGAGCTCCAGCTTGAAGACGAGGAAGTAGCCCAGCGGCAGGCTCATGCACACCATGGACAGGAACGCCATGTACACGGTGAAGGGCGCATCCCCCGCCGACCGCAGCGCGTTCACCAGGACCAGGTTGAACGAGCGTCCCGACTCCAGCAGGAGCCCCAGGACGATGACCTGGGACGTGAGCCGGATGATGTCCGCGTCATGCGTGAAGAGGCTCACCAGCGGCACGCGGATGGCGATGACGGCCAGGTCCACGACGAGGGTGATGGCCACCGCCCACTGGAGGCTCTTCAATACGCGGCGATAGGCCTCGTCCTGTTGGCGCGCGCCCACCAGCCGGCCGACGATGATGGCCGTGCCCATGCCGACAGCGAAGCTGAACAGGTAGACGTACTGCGAGATGGCGTTGCCGTACTGCCGAGAGGCCAGCGACGTCGCGCCCAGGAACGTCACGTAATAGAGGAACACCGCCTGGCAGCACTGGTACGTGCCGTGCTCGACGGCGGAGGGAACCCCCACCCTGAGAATCTTCCGCAGGGTGTCCCAGCTGAAGTTCACGTAGTCCCGGGGCCGCATCCGCACGTCCATCACCCGGCGCAGCAGGACCACGAAGACGACGAGCGCCACGCCGCGGCTGATGACCGTGGACCACGCCGCGCCCGCCACCTCGAGCCGAGGCACGCCCCACAACCCGAAGATGAGCAGCGCGTTGCCACCCACGTGCAGCACGTTCATCCCTAGCGCGACCAGCATGGACTCGCGCGTGAAGCCATAGGTGCGCACCAGGGCGGAGAACACGTTGATGAGCGCCTGGAGGAAGATGAGCCCTCCGGCGATGCCCATGTACGTCCGCGCCTGCTCCAGCACGATGCCGTGCAGGTTCATCCGCGACAGCAGCGCGTCGCCGAACAAGAGCAGCCCCGCGCTCACCGTCAGGCCCATCAGGAGATTCAGGGTGATGGCGACGGCGGCGATGCGCGCGGCCTCCTCCGAACGGCGAGCCCCCAGGTACTGCGACACGACGACGGACGCGCCGTGGCTCACCACCTCCATGATGAGGATGCAGATGAACAGGTACTGATTGACGACGCCCACCGCGGAGACCGCGTCGTCGGACACACCGCTGAGCATCAGCGTGTCCGCGGTCCCCATCATCATGAAGAGGAGGAGCTCCAGGAAGATCGGCCACGTCAGCCGGAACAACCCCATCCTGGTGGGGCCCTGCACAGAGGTGTCTGCCATGGTTCGCCGCGGAGACCGCGCCCGCGGCGGCGTAACAGGCACCGCCCGCCACCGCCAGCGTTCTCACGCTTGCTTGCCATGTTGGCACACAGGGACGACGCGGCCCCTATGTGCACCAAGGACCTGCGATGTCAGTGCTTCATCAGCTCGCGGGACGGGTCCGCGACGGGAGCCTTCTCGGGGGTGGCGGAGGCCACGGTGAACAGGGGCTCGGAGCCCCCCTTCACGGTGTTGCGAGCCCCAGGAGGAGCCGCGCTGGCATCGCTGCTGGGGAGCGCGGGAGCGGCCACGGCCGAGGCCTGCTTCGCCGCGGCGGTGCGGCGGCGCCGCCACACAAAGTAGCCGATGACGGCCACCAGGAGCACGCCCATGACGGCGTACTGGCCTTCCTTGAACTTGTTGATGAGCTGGTCCAGCTCGCTGCCGAAGTGGAAGCCGAGCCAGACGAACACGGGGGCGGACAGCAGCGCGGCCAGGCCGTCCCAGAAGATGAAGCGCCAGTAGGACATGCCCACCGAGCCCGCGGTGAAGTACGTCACCGCGCGCACGCCCGGCATGAAGCGGGCGATGCAGACAATCTTCTGGCCGTGGCGCTCGAACAGGCCTTCCACCCGGGCGCGTTTCTCCGGCGTGACGATGCGAGCGAAGAAGCCACCGCCCTTCCCTTCGCCATTGCGGCCCAGGTTGCCGCCCAGCCGGCGGCCGGCGAAGAAGATGAGGCTGTCACCGACGAGGATGCCGCCGAACCCCACCGCCATCATCATGGGCAGGTTCGCCGCGCCCTTGTGCGCCAGGAAGCCACCCAGGATGAGCGAGATGTCCTCGGGAAGAGGAACGCCCAGGCCGCAGGCCACGAGGATGCCGAAGATGGTCGCGTAGGCGATGAAGCCGTGTGCATCGCCAATCAGGGTGGTGAGAAGTTCTTGCACGCGTTGTCCCGTCCGTTCACTTCCGAGGGGCTCGCCGGGTGACGGCCCGAGCCAGCCCATCCAGCGCCCAAGCATCAACCGGGCGCGCCTCCTCAAAACTCCGGGCCGGGGACTTCAAACCCAAGCAGCCTTGGCGTCTGGCGGCCTGATGCGCCCCCGCTGAGACCTGGGTTGCCGTGAGGAACAGCGCCCGGCCCGGCGGCGCCACCCCAGCGATATCGACCGCTTGCCCGCCCGCCCTATTCCCCTGCGCCCCCTCGTGGACGAAGGGTGAGGCGATAGCCACCCACCCGCGCCCCATGCCCGCCGGTCGCATGCTTCCCTTGGCTTCGAGCAGATTAACCACCACCCAGGGCGTCGGCTCACCTTCCCGTAGGCCCCGAAGTCGGGGCACCTGTTGGAAGGGAGCGCCCGGCCCTCCGTCCGCGAGGGGCGACGCAAGGACCCCGGGCGGAGGGAGGAAGGCCAGGTGGGGGGCTCGCATACCGGGCCCCACGCTACCACGGGCCTCTCAGGCGGCCGGAGCCTTTCCGATGAGCGTGCGAATCATGTCCCGGTTGTCGCGGGCCTTCTGGCCGAAGTAGCCGACGATTCCCATCAGCAGCTTCACGCACGCCTGGGGCTTGGTGGCCAACAGCTTCTGGAAGTCCGCCGCGCGAATCTCCAGCGCGGACACGTCCGTGACGGCGGTCGCCGTGCACAGCCGCTCGCCCTTCTGCACCAGGGCCAGCTCACCCAACGGCTCACCGGAGCCGACCTCGCCCAGGGACACGTCCTCGCCCGAAGGGCTGCGAGCGCTCAGTCTCACGGTGCCCTCGCCGACGATGAGGAGCGACTCGCCCGTCTTGCCCTCGGTGAACAGCGCGGTGCCCTTGGGGAAGGCCCGGGGCACGGCGACCCCCGCGAAAATCTGGATGCCAGTGTCGGTGAAGCCCTTGAAGAGCGGGCACGCCTTGAGGGTGGTCGCAGGCACGAGAGCCATGGAGCGGGGTCCTAACACGGCGCGCGAGGGCCGGCGAGTCAGCGGCTGGCGCGGTACTCGGAGGCCATCTCGACGTAGTGGTGCGCGGACATCAACAGGAAGGCCCGCTCGTCGTCGGTGAGCGGGCGCTTCACCTTGCCGGGCGAGCCCAGCACCAGCGAGCCCGGGGGAATCTTCGTCCCGGGCGTCAGCAGTGTCCCCGCGCCGATGAGGCAGTCGTCCCCTACTTCCACGTCGTCCAGGAGGATGGAGCCCATGCCCACCAGCACCCGGTTGCCGACGAGACATCCGTGTAGCACCACGTGGTGCCCCACCGTGACGTCGTCGCCGATGACGGTGTGGGAGCGGCCGCCAGTGACATGGACCAGCGAGAGGTCCTGGATGTTGGTGCGCTTGCCCACGCGGATGGGATTCACGTCGCCGCGCATCACCGTGTTGAGCCAGATGGACGAGTCCTCGCCCAGCTCCACGTCGCCCACGACCTGGGCGGAGTCATCCACGAAGCAGCTCGGATGGACGCGGGGGGAGACCCCGCGAAACGCTCTCAACGCCATGGTGTCACCTCGAGCGCGGAGCGCTCAGGCCTCCGCGAGGACGTGGAACGGCGAGACGGGAGGCGCCACCGGCAGCGGCTCCACGGTGGGCAGCCGCAACACCGCCACCTGCTTGCCCGCGAGCTGGTTCGGGGTGGAGCGCTCCACCTTCACCGTCACCACGGAGCCCGTGGGCGCGTCGCCGTCGAAGTTGACGGTGCGGTTCTCCGGGGTGCGGCCGAAGCGCTTCGTCGCGTCGTAGCGCGAGTGCCCTTCCACCAGCACCTCCACCTCCGCGCCGACGAGGGCCGCGGTGGTCTCCGTGCTGATGCGGCGCTGGAGCTTCTGCAGGCGCTCCAGGCGAGCGATCTTCACCTCGTGAGGGATGGGGCCCCAGTCCTTCTCGCGCAGGGCCGCGCCCGTCTTGGGGCGGGGGCTGTAGATGAAGGAGAACTGGTTGTCGTAGCGCACCTGTTCGGTGAGCTTCATCGTCATCTCGAAGTCCTCCTCGGTCTCCCCGGGGAAGCCCACGATGATGTCGGTGGTGACGGCGATGCCCGGCCGCGCGTCGCGCAGCTTCTGGAGCCGCTCCAGGTACTGCACCACGGTGTAGTCGCGGCGCATCATCTTCAGGATGCGGTCGCTCCCGCACTGCACGGGCAGGTGGAAGTGCGGAGCAATCTTGGGCTGCGTGCGGAACGCCTCGATGAGCTCGTCCGACAGGTCGTGCGGGTGGCTGGTGGTGAAGCGCACGCGCTCGATGCCGGGCACCTCGGCGGTGCGCAGGAGCAGTTGGGCGAAGGAGATGCCGCCCTGGTACGAGTTCACGTTCTGCCCGATGAGCGTCACCTCGCGCACGCCCACCTTGGCCAGTGCGTCGACCTCCTGGAGCACGTCCGGGAACGCGCGGCTCACCTCTCGGCCGCGCGTGTGGGGCACGATGCAGAACGAGCAGACGTTGTCGCAGCCCTTCATCACCGTGACGAACTCGGTGACCTTGCCCCGGGACGTCTCCGGGTCGGCGCGGGGGAAGACGTACTCCTCCGAGTCGACGAAGGCCGTCTCCACCACCCGCTCACGCTCCGCCTCGACGCGGCCGATGATGTCCGGCAGGCGGGCGATGTTGTCGGGGCCGAAGACGAAGTCCAGGTAGGGGACCTTCTTGATGAGCTTGTCCTTCTCCTGCTGCGCCACGCAGCCGCCCACGCCGATGAGCGCGCCGCGGCTGGCCTTCACGGGCTTGTAGCGGCCCAGGGCGGACAGCATCTTGTCCTCGGCCTTCTCGCGGATGGAGCAGGTGTTGAGGATGATGAGGTCGGCGTTCTCCGGCACCGGAGTCGGCTCGTAGGACATCTTCGCCAGCACCTCGCTCATGCGGAGCGAGTCGTTGACGTTCATCTGGCAGCCGAAGGTGTGGATGAAGTAGCGCTTCATGGAGATTCTCTGAGCAAGAACGTGCCCTTATGCGACGCCCGGGCGCGGAAATCAACCGAACCGGAGGGGAGCCTCAGCCCCGGCTGAGCAGGTGGGTCATCCGGGTGTGGAGGTCAACGAGCACGTCTTCGTGCTCGCGCAGCAGGGCCACCGTGGTGTCTCCGTACCGGCGACCCAGGGCGTCCGTCTCCCGCTCCTGGCTGGCCAGCTCCCCCCGGATTCGCGGTCGGAGCTCCTCCGCGCGGGCATCCGAGGCGCCTTCGAGCTGCCTCAGCTTGTCCTGGAGCTTGCGCACCGTCCAACGCCGGCCCCCGAAGGCGCGCAGCAGGGCGATGCCCCGCTCCGCCGTCAGGGGCTCCAGCTTGGAGGCCTCCAGGGCGCGGGTGTGTGCCTGGGCCACATCGATGGCGCCCGTCCCTGCTTCCGCGTCCGCCAGGAAGGCCCGCTGGTAGGACATCAACGCGTCCAGGAGCGCACGGTCCAGGACCAGCGAGGCCATCCGGAGGGTGCGGTCATCCGCCGCGGACAGGTTCGAGCCCCGGGGCTCCACGTTCCGGACATCCTGGAAACCATTGTCGTCAAAGAAGTCAGAGGGCATCGCGTGTCCTGGTGTCGGGGCCCGCGTCTCTAACAGGCCCGGTCCGCGCAAGGTAGGCTTCACTGCGTGTCCAATCGGGCGGCGGACGGAACCCAGGAACGCTGGAGGCCCAGGAGGCGGTGGGAGGGCTGGAGCGGTTTCGCTCACGCCAGGCGAGCTTCCAGGCGGTAGCGTAGGCGTCGCATGAGACGACCCGTGGGAATCGATCTGTTCGCGGGCGCGGGAGGCATGAGCCTGGGGTTTGAACAGGCCGGTTTCGACGTGCGCGCGGCGGTCGAGGTGGACCCCGTCCACGCCGCGGTCCACACCTTCAACTTTCCGGAATGGGCCGTCCTCCCTCGCTCGGCGGCGGAGGTGACGGCCGCCGACATTCGCGCGGCCGCGGGGCTGGGCAAAGGGCACGTGGACTGTGTCTTCGGGGGACCGCCGTGCCAGGGCTTCTCGCTGATGGGGCAGCGGGCTTTGGAGGACCCGCGCAACGGGCTCGTCCTGGAGTTCGTGCGGCTGGTGGCCGAACTCGAGGCGCGCACCTTCGTCTTCGAGAACGTAAAGGGCCTGACGGTGGGGAACCATCGGAGGTTCCTCGACGAGCTCGTCCGAGCCTTCGACGACGTGGGGTACGAAACGCGGATGCCGTGGCAGGTGCTCGATGCCGCGTCGTACGGCGTGCCCCAGCACCGGGAACGCTTGATTCTGATGGGCGTGCGAAAGGGCGGCACCCTCCCCCGCTATCCCGCCCCCACGACGACGCCCGCCGACCAGGAGCGGGACTTGCTGGCTCCTCCTGGGGGCCCCACGTGCCAGGACGCGCTGGGAGACCTGCCGGACGCCGATGGGTTCGAGGCGTTGATGGAGGGTGACTCAGTGGAGGCCGCGCGCGCGCGGAAGCCGAGCCGCTACGCCGCCCAGCTCCGCTGTCTGTCCGAGGAGGACTGGCACCTGGGCTACATGCGGCGCTGGGATCCGAGCCTCCTCACGTCATCCTGGCGGACCACGCACACTCCCCTCTCGAGGCGGCGGTTCGCGGAGACAGCTCCAGGGGCCACGGAGCCCATCTCGCGCTTCTACAAGCTTTCACCCGAGGGCTTGTCGAACACGCTGCGGGCGGGGACGGATGGGGCTCGAGGAGCCTTCACCTCCCCTCGCCCGATTCATTACGAATACGCGCGCTGCGTGACGGTGCGCGAGATGGCGCGCCTGCATGGCTTCCCCGACTGGTTCCGCTTCCAGGGGACCAAGTGGCATGGGGCCCGGCAGATTGGGAACGCGGTGCCCCCTCCGCTGGCCCGGGCCATCGCCACGGAAGTGGTCTCGGCGCTGCGGCTCAAGCCTTCGCGTCCCGAGCGCATCCTGGACCTGGGCGACACCGCCCTGCTCTCCATGGACGTCTCCGAGGCGGCCCGGCACTTCGGTGTCGAACCGCCCCGGGCCTCGAGAGACAGGAAGAGCGGCCAGCGCAAGCGCAGCCAGCATGAAACGGAGGCGGCCCGATTGGCCGCCATGGAGGAGGCCCATGGTCAAAGCCGCGACCGGAGCGAATCGCTACCAGTCCCTCATCGAGAGAATCTTCCTCGACCGGTTCAAGCGCGGGGATGACCAGGTCAACTTCGACCGGGAGGACCAGGTCTCCGCCGCCGAGCAGATGGGCGGCGACCTCCCCAAGAACCTGGGCGACGTCATCTACGCCCTCCGCTATCGCATTGGCATGCCTGACAGCATCCTGGAGACGCAGGCGCCAGGGCTCGAGTGGGTCATCGAGGGCGTGGGCCGAGCATTCCAGTGCAGGCCAAGGGCGGTTCCGACCAGAACAGCGTGGTCCAGGCGAAGCAGGACCTCACCTGGTGCGAACAGCGCTTCCCCGGCATGAAGGTCCGGGCAATCTCCGCGCAGTTCATGAGCGACGAACGGGTGGCCCTGTTCGAACCCGCCGTCGCGGACGACATGGTCAAGGTCGTCGAGGAGCACCACTACCGTCTGGCGCGCGCGGCGGACCTGAACCGGGAATCGGTCTTGAAGTACCGCCCGTGAGCCCGCCTCAGGCCGGGACGAGCTGGTCTGCGATGCGGGCGAGGTCGGAGACGGAGGTCACCACCACGGCCTGGTGGCAGTGCTTCTCGTAGGTGAGCATCTCGCTGTCGCCAACGCCCCAGTTGCCCCGGTCCTCGGGGCAGATCCACAACACGCGCTTGGCCTTGCGGCGCAGGTCCTTCAGGGCCCAGACGTTGTTGGCGTTGTAGTTGTTGCGCCCGTCGCCAATGACCATGAGGGTGGTGCGGCGGGTGATGCTGCCCAGGTGGTCCCGGGTGAAGTCGGCCAGCGCTCGGCCATAGTTGGAGTTGGCGCTGAGCGACACCGTCTTGCCCGCCGTCGCCATGTCGATGGCCTCGTCCACGTCCAGGTCCTTGAAGTACTGCGTCACCTCGCCCACGTCGGACACGAAGACGAACGAGCGCACGCGCACGAACAGCGACTGCATCGTGTGCATGAACAGCAACATCATCCGCGACGCGTTGCGGACCGAGTCGGACACATCGCACAGCACCACCAACTCCGGGCGCTCCGGGCGGCGGCTCTTGAACTGAGGCACCATGGGAACGCCGCCCCAGGTCATGTTCCGGCGCAGGGTGCGGCGCACGTTCAGCGCGCCCTTGCGGTGCGAGCGCTGACGGCGGATGAGCCGGCTGCGCAGCTTCTCCGCCAGGGTGCGAACAGCGGACTCCATCTGGTCCACCTCCGCCTGGGAGAGCAGGTGCAGCGGCTTGTCCGCCACGGTGTCGGTGCGGCGACGGATGCGAGCCTCCGCCTGGCGCTTCACCTCCTGGCGCGCGGCGTCTTCAATCTTCCGCATGGCTGCGGCGACGTGGCGCGAGACAATCTCCACGCCCTCGGGAGCAATGCCCCGCGCGCGCAGCTCATCCTCCAGGGACTTCATGTCGGAGCGAGCGCGCTCCATGCCCGCGCCCGCCAGAAGACGCCGAGCGAAGAAGCCGGCCTGAAGCGGGCTCTCCAGCCGCGACATGTCCAACTGGAGTGACGCCATCCGGAAGATCTGCGCCAGCCGCGCCCGGTCGCCCTCGAGCACGGCCTGCGCCAAGGGGGACATCTCCGGCAGGAGCAGGTTCATCTGGAAGGTGACCATCTTGAGGATGTCCCCATCCAGATAGCCCTCTTCCTCGAGCTGCGCGGCCAGGGACTTGTCGATGGCCTCGAACGTCGCTGCCGCGCCGGAGAAGAAGAAGTTGAAGGCGCGGTTGAATGTGTCCACGTCCATCTCGCGCTTCACCAGCGTGGTGCGCAGCACCGCGCGGAACAGCTCGCGCTCGGTCAGCCCCACTTCGACGGTGGCCCGCAGGGCGTCCTGGACCTCGGACGTGCTCACGCGCACGCCGTTCTGTCGAAGCACCTCGGCGAACTCGACGATGCGGGCGTCCATCTCAGGCCTTCCCCTTCTCGAACGACATCACGGCTTCCACGTGGTGCGTCTGAGGGAACATGTCCACCACCTGGAGCGCCACGGGGCGGTAGCCCGCTTCAATCACCCCCGCGCCATCGCGAGCCAGCGAGGCCGGATCGCAAGCGACGTACACCACCCGCCGGATGCCCAGCGCCACCATCCACTTCGCCAGCCCCGGAGCCCCCGCGCGAGGCGGGTCCGCCAGGCACACGTCGAACCGGCGCCCCTCGGAGACCAGGCCGTCACACACCTTGCGAGCATCCCCCTGCACGAAGCGGACATTGCCGACCCCGGCCTCCCGGGCACTCCGCTGCGCCAGCTCCACGCCCACCGGAGACGACTCCACGCCCAGCACCGATGCCGCACCGGCCGCCAGCGGGAAGGTGAAGTTTCCGTTCCCGGAGTACAGCTCCAGCACGGAGTCCGCCTCCCGCGCCGCCAGCTCGAAGATGGCCGAGGTGACCAACCCCACGTTGGCCTCCGCATGGGCCTGCGCGAAGGCATCCGGCCGCAGATACAGCGGGACTTCCGGACGCAGCGGAGACAGCGAGCGCAACACGGGCTTGCCCAGGAGCCGAGGCGAACCCTCCTTCGGCACCAGCACCGCGCCTTCCAGCCGCAGCGCGCGCACCGCGGCCTCCGCTGCCTCCTGGTGCCGCGAGGTCACCGGCCCGCTGATCATCACCGCGAACGCGGCCTTGTCTCCCTCAGCCAGCAGGAGCACCTCCTCGGTGTCCTTCGCCAGGGGCTTGAGCAGCGGCGCCAGCTTCCCGGGCAACTCCGCGAGCGCGGGCGTGAGGGCGCCACACTCGGCCACCGCGAGGCGCTCGTGACTGCGCCGACTGAAGTAGCCCAGCGAGCCCTTGCCCACCGGATGCAGCACCGCGCGGCGGCGATAGCCCCAGTCCCGAGGCGCGACGAGCAGCGGACGGACCTCGAAGTCCTCCCGCTTCATGTGCCCCAGGTGCTCCAAGGTCGAGAGGACGATCTCCTGCTTGGCGCGGCGCTGGGCGGACTCGGCCAGGCCCAACCAGTCGCAGCCACCACAGTCGCTCGCCAGGGAGCACGGCGCCTGGCGGCGATCAGGTCCAGGCGTCACGACCTCGCGCAACAGACCGCGCAGCACGCGGCCCTGGGCCTCCAGGTGGACCCGCACGGTGTCGCCAGGGAAGGCGCCAGGGATGAAGACGGTGCGTCCCTGCCAGGACGCGACGCCCTCGCCGAGCTGCCCGAGGCGCTCGACGGTCAATGCGATGGGAGTTTCAGGGAGGGGCAGCATGCAGGCGCTCGTGGTGGCGCCTGGTGGGGCGCCCTACTTCCGGGTCGCTTCTTCCGGGAGCTCCGAGCGCAACCGCTCCACGAACTCCCCGATACGCGACCGCTTGTCGTCGTCAACGTCCAGGAACTCCACCGCCATCCCCGGAGACTGCGAGGAAGGGGTGCCGAGTGCGTTGGTGCGCGTCACCCGGCCCTTCAGCTCCACCGGGAAGTGCGCGCCCGGCAGGGTCACCAACAGCCGCACCACCGTGTCCACCGGCAGCGGTTTGTCGGTGTTGATGTAGAGGCCGCCTCGAGACAGGTTGACGGCCCAGTCCGTCACGAAGCCCGCCACGCTGCGGTAGGCCACCGGGAGCTCGTACTCGACGCGCGGCGCGCGGTGGTCGATGGGGTTCAGCTTCTCCGAGGTGTCCGCCATGGGAAGGGCTCCGCCGGGGAAGTTTCGTCCGTACCACCCTCCCCCAGCGGCGCACCTTAGCCCCGTGCGCTCAGACTTTCATCTCGCGCACGTCGGGGGCGATCTTCAGCTTGGGCTCGGTGAGCTTCTGCACCAGCTCCACCGTCACGCCCGGGGCCAGCTCGCGCAACACCAGGCCCTCCGGCGTCACGTCGATGTAGGCGTGGTCCGTGACGATGTGGTGCACGCACTTGAGGCCCGTCAGCGGCAGCGAACACTTCTTGAGGATCTTCGGCTGCCCCTCCTTGTTCGCGTGCTCCATGGCCACGTAGATGCGCTTGGCGCCCACGGCCAGGTCCATGGCGCCACCCATTCCCTTGACCATCTTCCCGGGAATCATCCAGTTGGCCAGGTCGCCTTCCTCGCTGACCTCCATGGCGCCCAGCACGGCCATGTCGATGTGGCCGCCCCGAATCATCCCGAACGACAGGGCCGAGTCGAAGAACGAGGCGCCCCGCACCGTCGTCACCGTCTCCTTGCCCGCGTTGATGAGGTCCGGGTCTTCCTTGCCCGCCTCGGGATAGGGCCCGATGCCCAGCAGGCCGTTCTCCGACTGGAGCACCACCTCCACGCCCTCGGGGATGTAGTTGGGGACCAGCGTGGGGATGCCGATGCCCAGGTTGACGTAGAAGCCGTCCCGCAGCTCCTGCGCGATGCGCTTCGCGAGTTGTTCACGAGTCAGTGGCATGGGGTCCTCAGGCCGACTTGCGGACGGTGCGCCGCTCAATCCACTTCTGGAGGTTCTTCGCCTGGACGATGCGCTTCACGAAGATGCTGGGGATGTGCACCTGGTCCGGGTCCAGCTCACCGGGCTGCACGATCTCCTCGGCCTCCACGATGGTGACCTTGGCCGCCATGCACATCATCGGGGAGAAGTTTCGCGCCGTCTTGTTGAACACCAGGTTGCCCCAGGTGTCCGCCTTCGCCGCGTGGATGATGGCGAAGTCCGCCTTCAGCGGCGTCTCCAGCACGTGGAGCCGCCCGTCGATGATGCGCGACTCCTTGCCCTCGGCGATCTGCGTGCCGGCGCCCGTCGGCGTGAAGAAGCCGCCAATGCCGCAGCCGCCCGCGCGGATGCGCTCGGCCAGGGTGCCCTGCGGGTTGAGCTCCACCTCCAGCTCGCCGGAGAGGTACTGGCGCTCGAACTCCTTGTTCTCTCCCACGTAGCTCGACACCATCTTCTTCACCTGCTTGTTCTGGAGCAGGATGCCCAGGCCAAGCTCGGTGGTGCCGCAGTTGTTGGAGATGATGGTGAGGTTCTTCACGCCCTTGCGGTGAAGCGCCTCGATGAGATTCTCAGGATTGCCGCACAGCCCGAAGCCGCCGCTCATCAGCGTGCAGCCATCCGGGATGTCGGCGACCGCCTCGTCCGCGCTCGCGTAGACCTTGTTCATTCGCCCTCCGATAACGGAAACGGGGTGAAGGCCACTTGGAGAGGCCCCCACCCCGCCCCTCTCCCTAGGGAGAGGGATGAACTACCGCTCCACCATCAGCGCGATGCCCTCGCCGCCGCCGATGCACAGCGACGCGACGCCCCGCTTCTTGCCCTGGTCCTTCATCGTCTGCAGCAGCGTCACCAGCACGCGCGCACCCGACGCGCCGATGGGGTGACCCAGCACCACGCCGCCGCCGCGCACGTTCACCTTGGCCGGGTCCAACCCGAGGATGCGGTTGTTGGCGATGGACACCACCGCGAACGCCTCGTTGATCTCCCACAGGTCCACGTCGGAGGCCGCCACGCCCTTCTTCTTCAGGAGCGTGTTGATGGCGTCCGCCGGAGCGATGGTGAACTCCACGGGCTTGCGCGCCGCCTGCGCGTAGCCGGTGATGCGGCCGAGGATGGTCTTCCCCTCCGCCTTCGCCCGCTCCTCGCTCATCAGCACCAGCGCCGCGGCGCCGTCGTTGATGGAGGACGCGTTGGCGGCCGTCACCGTGCCGTCCTTCTTGAACACGGGCTTCAGGCCCGGAATCTTGTCCGGCTTGGCGTTGCGAGGACCCTCGTCCTCGGACACCGTCGTCTCCTCACCCGGCTTCTTGCCCGGAATCACCACGGGGACGATCTCCGCGGCGAACAGGCCCTCCTTCTGGGACTGGATGGCGCGGCGGGTGGACTCCAGCGCGAACTCGTCCTGCTGCGCGCGGCTGATGTTCTGCGACGTGGCGCACTCCTCGGCGCAGTTGCCCATGTGGACGTTGCCGTACACGTCCCAGAGGCCGTCGTGGATCATCGCGTCCTTGAACTCCACGTTGCCCATGCGCGCGCCGCCACGCATCGTGTGGCTGATGTAGGGCGCGTTGCTCATGGACTCCATGCCGCCCACGACGACGACGTCCGCCTCGCCCAGGGCGATGGCCTGCGCGCCCGCGATGACGGCCTTGAGGCCGGAGCCACAGACCTTGTTGAGCGTGGTGGCGGGAACGCCCTCGGGCAGGCCGGCGAACAGCGTGGCCTGACGGGCAGGCGCCTGGCCGACACCCGCCTGGAGCACGTTGCCCATGATGACCTCTTGCACGGCCTCGGGCTTCACGCCCGCGCGCTCCAACGCGGCCTTGATGGCCACCGCGCCCAGCTGCGGAGCCGTCAGCTTGGAGAGCGCCCCCTGGAAGGCGCCGATGGGAGTACGGGCCGCGCCCACGATGACGACGTCACGAGCCATGAAAACTGCCTCCTCTTGAGGGTGTGCGGATGTCCTTCGATAACAGCGGCGGGGGCACTTATCACCGGGCGTTCCCCGGAGTTCAAGCGTCCTCGCTCGGCCTTCCGACGGGAGCGTCCGCGGCTCGCGACGCACCGCGAAATCCAGCCCAACCCCTCGGACTTCCTCTCGCTTTCCGCAGCCCCACCACCCGACCGGTCGGACGCTCATGCCCTCGCGCCACCAGAATTTGACCCTCGGGTACAAAAATCCATCGCTCAGGTCGAGAAGCTGCTCGGCCACGTGCACGGACGCATCATCGTGCAGCACGCTCCGGGGGACCTTCGGACGCTGCCCACGTTCCCCGGCTACCTCGAGTAGTCGCCCCCGGAAACGGCAACGGCCGGGCCCCCTCTCGGGAACCCGGCCGTCACGCCGTGAGGCGCCCGCCGACGATTACTTCTTCGTCAGCTTGCCCATCACGTCGCCCAGGCGCGCCTTGGAGCCTTCCGCCTGCTTGCGGAGGTACTCGCGGTAGTCGTCGCCCTCGCCGATCAGCGCCTTCATGGACAGCGCGACCTTCCGGTCCGGCGTGTTGATGTCGATGATCTTCACCTCGACATCCTGCGCCTCCTGCACCACGTCACGCGGGTTCTCGACACGCTCCTCCTTCAGCTCGGAGACGTGGACGAGGCCCTCGATGCCCGGCTCGATCTCCACGAACGCGCCGAAGTCGGTGACCTTGGTGACCTTGCCCTTCACGCGGCTGCCGACAGGCAGGCGCTCGGACAGCGTCTCCCAGGGGTCCGGCTGGAGCTGCTTGATGCCCAGGCTGAAGCGCTCGTTCTCGACGTCGATGTTGAGGACCACCGCCTCGACCTCGTCGCCCTTCTTGAACATCTCGCCCGGGTGCTTGATGCGCTGGGTCCAGGAGATGTCGGACACGTGCACCAGGCCGTCCACGCCCTCCTCGACGCCGACGAACACGCCGAAGTCGGTGACGTTGCGGATCTGACCCTTGATGACGGAGCCGATCGGGTACTTGTCCTCGAGCAGCGTCCAGGGGTTCTGCTCGATCTGCTTCATGCCCAGCGCGATGCGCTTGGCCTTCGGATCGATGTCCAGGACGACGGCCTCCACCTCCTGGCCGACCTCCAGGATCTTGGACGGGTGCTTGAGGCGCTTGGTCCAGGACATCTCGGACACGTGCACCAGACCCTCGACGCCCTGCTCGATCTCGATGAACGCGCCGTAGTCCGTGATGGACACGACCTTGCCGCGCACGCGGGTGCCGACCGGGTACTTCTCGTCGGCGCGGTGCCACGGGTCCTCCTGGATCTGCTTGAGGCCCAGGCTGACGCGCTCCTGCGTCGGGTCGAACTTGAGGACAACGACGCGAACCTCGTCGCCCACGTTGAACATCTCGCTGGGGTGACCGATGCGGCCCCAGGACATGTCCGTGATGTGCAGCAGGCCGTCGATGCCGCCCAGGTCGATGAACGCACCGTAGTCGGTGAGGTTCTTGACCACGCCCTTGAGGACCGCACCCTCCTTGAGGTTCTTGAGGGTCTCCTTCTTCATCTCCTCGCGCTGCTTCTCGAGGAGCACGCGGCGGCTCAGGACGATGTTGCCGCGCTTCTTGTTGAACTTGATGACCTTGAACTCGAATTCCTTCGAGATGTACTGATCAAGGTTGCGCACGGGGCGGATATCCACCTGGCTGCCCGGGAGGAACGCCTTCACGCCGATGTCGACGGAGAGGCCACCCTTCACGCGGCCAACGATGGTGCCCTTGACGATCTCATCGCGCTCGCAGGCGGCGCTGATCTCGTCCCAGATGCGCATCTTGTCGGCCTTCTCCTTGGAGAGGACGACCATGCCGGTGTCGTTCTCCCGGCTCTCGAGAAGGACCTCGACCGGGTCACCCGCCTTGACGGAGACCTCGCCGCGAGGATTGGTGAACTCGGAGATCGGGACCTGACCCTCGGACTTGTAGCCGATGTCGACGATCGCGTAGTCCTTGGTCACCTGAACGACGGTGCCCTTGACGATCTCCCCTTCCTTCAGGATGCCGTCGCCACCGCGCTCCTTGAGCGACTCCTCGAACATCGCCGCGAAGTTCTCTTCACCGGCGTCCGTCTCGACCTGCTGGTTCACGTTCTGCTGCATGGAGTTGGAAGTCCTTTGAAACGGTACAGCTGCCCCCTGATTTGATGGACGTGCCTCCTGCGGGGCGCAACGGGAGTCCACGGACGTCCCCACCACTGGGGACTTTTGAATGAAGCCGCGCACCCTAGACACCGCTGATTCCGGTAGTCAAGCGAGCTCGTGCCCCATGTGCTGATCGGTGGATGCGCTCCCCCGGGACTGTCAAGGCCCTGAGGTCAGTGCATCCACGCGGTTGTTGCCTGGAACGCTCACCCTTCGAGCGCCCTGCCCGCTTCCTTGGAAGCGAGCGGCCGGGAACTTACTCGAAAAATCCACTCAAATGCGACCCACTTCGGCGGCCTTCGTTCCGTTCGCAGGGCGAGGCCCACGAGTCCGGTGCCCGGCGTGAGACATGGGGGAAGGTGCGCCCGGGGGGGTGGACTTTGTTCCCGCACGTCGGCGGCCGCGGGCCTCTCCCCTTCCTTCCTCCTTCAGACCCGTTGCTGACGTCCCTCCGCACGAGAGCGTGCTCCCTGGACACGGCGCCGTGTGTACTGGGAGTGAGAGAAGGGCCTAGAATGCTCAGTTCTCCACTCTATTCAGTTTTCCCCCTGCTCGCTGGCCCGCCCGGGAGCCCCATGCGCCGTTGGAGCCCTTCAATCCTCGTCGTGGTGCTGTCGCTGCTGGGGGCAGATCCTGCCCTCGCGCAAGGGGCGGTGAACTCCGAGTCGCTCGTCCTGCGTAGAGCCCGGGAGCCGCAGGCGTTGGTGGCCCAGGGCACTCCGAGCAGTGGAATCGGGGTGTCCCACACCTTGGGTTGGTTCTATTACGACGCGTTGGTGGAGCGCGGTTATGTGGACCTGCGCAACCCCGACGACCCGACGGATGACGTCCTCGTCGACAGCGATGGGAACGGGCTGCCCGACTTCCACGAGGATTTGTACAACCTCAATCCGGCCCGGGGTTACATCGGTCAGGGGCCACGGTGCACGCCCGAGCGGCTCTTCACGCATCAGCGCTCTGGCGGTGGGACGGTGCAGCTGCGTGAGCCGGAGCTGCTGACAGGTTCATGTACTTCGCCACGGAGCTACGAGGCTGGCGTGGGGCCTCGGCGGTGGCCGACGGGTGAGCCGGGCTATCCGGCGAGGCCGGGGGGCTCCGTCGTGGGGCAGCCGATGAACTCGGCCACCGACCTGGTGACTCCCGAAGGCTATCTGGTGGACAGCGCGATTCCAGATCGATTGGACGAGTACTTTGGTGACCGGGGCGTCTTCCCACACATCCCCAATCTGCTCGAGCCACGGGACCCGCTGAACCTCGGCATGGGATTCGGGCAGATCCTGATGTTGAGCACGGATGATGATGGCAACCAGTGTCCGGACCTGGCGCTCGCCACCGAGTGCCTTGCACCGCGGATGGCGCAGTCCTCGTCAGGCGCCCCTCCCCTCGTGGGGCCGGTGTGGGATCTCACGACCGCGGACGATGGCATCCCGGACTACAAGGCCAGCGCGTTCGATCCCTGGGGTCGGCTCATCCCGGGCCAGGATCCGACTGTGCCCATCGACGAGTCGGATCGACGCGTGGAGATGGGGCTCGTGGATGGGCAACGGGAGATTGTCTTCTTCCTCGTCACCTACTCCGACCAGAGCTATGGGACGTCCACGGATACCTGCTTCCTCCCAGCGCCAGCGGGTGGCGGCAGGCTTCAATGCGAGCTGTGGGGGCATGGCGACATCAACGTCTTCTTCTCGAAGACGGCGCTCAACCTAGACCTCTATCAACTGCCAGACAATGTGGTCGCCTCGGTGAACCCGTCCCAGAACTGGCTTCAGGGGGACGCGGCCTCGCGGATTACCTGGGAGTCGATGGGCCGGATCTTCATCACCGAGACGGAGCCCCTCGAAGCCGTGAGCTTGGGACAGAAGACCCCCCACGTGCTCATCCTCAAGCCGACCTTGGCCTCCGATGCCTGGGTGATGGGATGGGAGGACGTCAACTCGGGCGGCACCCGCGGCTTCAACAACACGGTCTTCATCATTCATGGCGTGGGGGAGCGCCCGACGCTCGCATCTATCGAGATCATGGATCCGAATCCGTCGGTCGAGTGGCAGCCGGTCAGGATCGAGGCGACTGTCTACGACCGCGAACCCGAGGGGCCGGTGCCCTCTGGAACCGTCGAGTTCCTCGTGGACGGAGTCGTCTCGACCACGGTGCCGTTGGACGCCACGGGGCGCGCAACAACCGAGATCAGCTTCGCCGCTGGCGAGTACGGCGTCTCCGCGAGGTTCACACCGGGCACTGACGTCCACGCGGCAAGCGAGACGGGTGTCTACGTCCAGACGGTCGAACCCGCGGTCGACGCCGGCGAGGATGCGGGATCTGAAGATGCTGGCGCAGTCGATGCGGGGAGCGTCGACAGTGGCTCGGATGCAGGACCGGTCGACGCTGGCAGCGTCGACAGTGGCTCGGACGCGGGTCCGGTGGATGCGGGCTCGGATGCCGGAGAACCCGACGCGGGTCAGGTCGACGCCGGCTCTGATGCGGGCGAGCCAGACGCAGGCGAACCCGACGCCGGCCAGGTCGACGCTGGCCCCGATGCTGGCGAACCAGACGCAGGCGAAGCCGATGCCGGTGAGCCCGACGCCGGCTCTGATGCTGGCGAGCCCGACGCCGGTGAAGTCGACGCAGGCCTCGATGCTGGTGAGCCCGATGCTGGCGAGCCCGACGCCGGTGAAGTCGACGCGGGCTCCGATGCAGGTGAGTCCGACGCAGGCGAAGCCGATGCAGGCGGCGCGGCCGACGGTGGTTCGGACGCGGGTGAGGCTGACGCTGGCGACTCCGATGCTGGAAGCACCGATGCAGGTAGCGGCGATGCAGGCTCTCCATCCGAAGACGGTGGAACAGACCCAGGTGAAGGTGTCACCGGTCCCCGCGATCTGAAGGTGACTGGCTGGGGCTGCAGTTCGACCGAAGCAGGCGGGTCATCGCTCATGCTCCTGTCGCTTTGGCTGAGCCTCTCGTTCATGCGCTCGCGGCGCCGCGCCAACCACTGACCGGAGGGTCTCTCGAAGTCACGGCCGGAACACACACGGCTTCGAGAGACCTCCCCTCCCCGTCACGGGGTCTTCCAGTCTCCGTAGCACCCCGTGACGCCACACGCGGGACAGCGGCACCCGAGGTAGTACCAGCGCACGTCCGAGCTGCCCGAGTAGAAGGCCACTCCCTCGACCACTTCGAACCCGGTGCCACCGCAGACACACGCGCTCTCTTCGAGCTCGGCGTCGTCGAGGAACTCCAGGCTGTCCGCCAGGGGAACCTGCTCCTCGCACCGGGTGCAGGTCTGGACGGCCGCGCCCGCCTCCTCGTCCATCAGCAGGCTCAGCACCTCCGTACCGCAAGGGCACCGGAGGTCTGTCATCCGCTCGACGGGGTAACCGTTCTCCTGGCTGTACCGCGCGAGGGACTCTCGGATGTCCTCACGAGAATCCCCGACGTAGTGCCGGCCCTTCCGCTTCAGCGCCATGCGAACGCAGTCCCTCTCGCCACCCGCCCGACCGCGAGGCCGAATCAGCCCAACAACCGGAAGCTCTCGCGAGCAATCACCATCCGCTGCACCTCGCTGGTGCCCTCGTAGATGGTCTGCACGCGGGCGTCGCGGAAGTACCGCTCCACCGGGAACTCGTCGATGTAGCCGTAGCCCCCGTGCAACTGCACGGCCTTGTCGCAGACGCGGTTGCTCGTCTCGCTGGCGAAGAGCTTCGCCATGGACGCCTCGCGGGTGAACGGCTGCTTCTGATCCTTCATGTAAGCCGCGCGCAGCGTCAGCAACTCCGCTGCGTCGATCTGCGTCTTCATGTCCGCGAGCATGAACCGCGGCCCCTGGAACTCGCCGATCACCTGACCGAACGCCTTGCGGTCCTTCACGTAGGACACGCTGGCCTCGAGCGCCGCGCGAGCCACGCCACATGCCTGCGACGCGATGCCGATGCGTCCGCCATCCAGCGCGACCATCGCCAGCCGGAACCCCTGCCCTTCCGCACCCAGCAGGTTCTCCGCCGGAATCACGCAGTCCTCGAACGTCAGCGCCACCGTGTTCGAGGAGCGCAGCCCCATCTTGTCCTCATGCCGGCCGATGTGGAGACCCTTCGTGCCGCCCTCCACGATGAAACATGACAGGCCCTTGTTGCCCGTGGCGGCCGTCCGCGCCCACACCACGAGGACCCCCGCGTGTGCACCCGACGTAATCCACTGCTTGCTGCCGTTGATGACCCAGGAGTCGCCACGGCGGACCGCCGACGTCAGCATCGCGCCCGGGTCCGAGCCCGCATGCGGCTCCGACAGCGCGAACGAGCCCGCCACCGCCTCACCGGACGCCAGGCGCGTCACATACTTCTCGCGCTGGGCCTCGGTGCCGAAGGCGTTGATGAGCTCCGCGCACATGTTCGTCACGGCCATGGCCACCGACGTGGACGCATCCGCCGCGGCCATCTCCATCATCGCCAGCGCGTAGGAGACAGCCCCCGCCTCCGAGCCGCCGTACTGGGCCGGGATGTTCACGCCCAGGAGCCCCAACTCCCCCAGCTCCTTGAAGATCTCCGTGGGGAAGCGCTCCTGGCGATCCAGCTCGCGGGCGAGCGGAGCCACACGCTCCCGGGCGAACTTGCGGGCCGTCTCGCGAATCAGCTTCTGGGTCTCGGTCAGCTCGAGGTTCACGTCGGTTGTCCTACTCGATGGCCTTGAGGTTGAACGGATACTCGATGGGATGGTCGACGCCGTCCGGAGGCTTGGGGAACGTCATCGACGACAGCACGGCCACCACGCAGTCGTGGAGGTTCGGATCCTTCAGCGTGCTGGACTTCTTGACCACCTTCGCGCTCTTCACCAACCCGTTGGCGTCGATGGTGAAGGTCGTCGCCAGACGCCCCTCCACCTTCTTGTCCTTCTCCGCCATGTGGTCCTCGTAGCACTCCTGGATGCGCGCCTGGTTGTAGGCGACCACCTGGCGGATGGAGTCTGGGGTGAAGGGCATGCGAGCCACGTCCGGCGCGTCGCTCTTCGCGGGCGCCGACGTGGCGGAGGCACCGGACTTTCCGCCCGAGGGCTTCTTCGCCGGACCCCCTTGCGCGAGCGAGGCGGCCGAGGCCAGGACCAGGACGGATAGCAGTGCCTTCTTCATGAATGCCTACTCCTTCAGGACGTTGGCGGAGATGACGATGCGCTGAATCTCGCTCGTCCCCTCGTAGATCTCCGTGATGCGCGCGTCGCGCACGTGGCGCTCCGCGTCCATCTCCTTGCTGTAGCCCATGCCGCCGTGCACCTGCAGGGCCTTGTTCGCGACCCGGCTGGCCATCTCGCTGGCGTACAGCTTCGCCATGGCGCTCTCCGCGCTGTGGCGCACGCCCTTGTCCTTGAGCAGCGCCGCGCGCCACACCAGCAGGCGGGCCGCGTCGATCTCCATGGCCATGTCGGCGATCATGAACTGGATGGCCTGGTGCTCGCGGATGGGCTTGCCGAAGGACTTGCGCTCACCCGAGTAGCGAACCGCCTCCTCATACGCGGCGCGCGCGATGCCCAGTGCCTGCGAGGCGATGCCGATGCGGCCCCCGTCCAGCGTGGACATGGCGACCTTGAAGCCCTCGCCCTCCTTGCCCAGGAGGTTCTTGGCCGGCACGCGCATGTCCTCGAAGAACATGGAGCAGGACCAGGCGGCGCTGATGCCCATCTTCTTGTCGGGCTCGGCGCGGATGAATCCAGGGGTGTTGGTGGGGACCAGGAACGCGGAGATGCCCTTGTTGCCCGCCTCCCGGTTCGTCATCGTGAACAGGACGATGGCGTCGGCCTTGGGGCCGTTGGTGATCCAGTTCTTCGAGCCGTTGATGATGAACTCATCACCGCGGCGCACCGCGACGGTCTGCTGGGCGGCGGCGTCGCTGCCGGCCTCGGGCTCGGTGAGACCGAAGCAGCCGAGCTTGTCGCCCCGGGCAAACGGCGTGAGGAACTCTTCCTTCTGCGCCTCGGTGCCGAACTTCATCACCGGGTCGCAGTAGAGCGAGTTGTTCACGCTCATGATGACGCCAGTGGAGGCACAGCCGCGGCTGATCTCCTCCATCGCCAGCGCGTAGCAGACGTTGTCCAGGCCCGCGCCGCCGTACTGCTCCGGGACGGCCACGCCGAGCAGTGAGAGCTCGGCGAGCTTCTTCACGGCATCCGTCGGCCACGCATGCTGCTCATCCCACTTGCGGGCGTTGGGGGTCAGTTCCTTGGCGGCGAACTCGCGGCACATCCGCTGGATCTCGCGCTGGACGTCGGTCAGCTCGAAGTTCATGAGGGCTCCATATTACGAGGGGTTCTCTCAGGGAATAGCGAAGACGCCCCGCCGGACTCCTGGCGAGGGTTCCAGCATCAATCTGGCGGCGCCCGCCCGCCCGGCTTCCGGGGTTCCTGGGCCTTGAGGGGCGTCCCCAGGAACATGTTCAGAGGCACCGTCACATCGATGGAGACATCCATCCGAGCCCCCTGCCCCGTCCACGTCCGGCGCAGCACGGCGGACACCGTCCAGGGGGTGGTGCTCGGATGTCGTTCAATCAGGTCGAAGCTCAGCCCCACGCCGGCCAAGCCCCCCGAGCCATCCTGGCCCCACAGGCCCGCGCCCTCGACGAGGGCTCCCAGGCGCGCGCTGTCCGGGAACACATACACCCGAGCCCCCGCGGCCAGCCGCCAGGCCGTGTTCTTCAGGCGCACCTGGGGTTCGATGAAGGGGGAAGCGATGAGGGTGGGACCGGGGATGTCCCAGGCGGGGAAGGCCCACGGGTGGACGGGCCAGGAGAGCACCCAGTGCTCCTTCGCGCCCTGCCCCCACTCGAAGCGGACATCGGGGATGAGCGGCTCGAGGAAGCAGCCCGTGTAGAGGCAGAACGAGCGCTTCCAGGAGACCAGCGCGGGGGCCCGTCCGGACTCGGTGTCCCCGGTTTCGGTGTCTCCGGTTTCGGAGACAGGCTCGGAGCGGGCCGGTGCCGCGGCCAGGAGAATCGTGAGGAGACTCCCAGCCGCGAGCGAGTGTGTCACTTGCCGGTGAACACCGCGGGACGCTTCTCGAGGAACGCCTTCATGCCCTCTCGCTGGTCCTCGGAGCCGAACAGCTCCGCGAAGCCCTGGCGCTCGAGCGTGTTGGCCTCGGTCAGGTCCTTGTCCGCGCCCTGCTCGATGACCCGCTTGGCCTTGCCGATGGCCAGGGGGCCGTTCTTGAGCATCTTCGCCGCGACAGCGCGGCAGTGCGCGAGCAGGCCATCGGCCGGCAGCACCTCGAGCACCAGGCCGATCTCCTTGGCCTTGGCCGCGTCGATGCGCGCGCCGGTGAAGACGAGCTCCTTGGCGCGGGCACGGCCCACCGCGCGGGTCAGCCGCTGCGTGCCGCCGAAGCCCGGGATGACCCCCAGGCCCACTTCCGGCAGGCCGAGCTGGGCCTTCTCAGACGCGTAGATGAAGTCACACGCCAGGGCGAGTTCGCAGCCACCGCCCAGCGCGAAGCCATTCACCGCGGCGATGGTGGGGATGGACAGCGACTCCAGCAGCGCGAAGGCGCGGTGGCCCAGGGCGGCGAACTCCTGCGCCTGGGACTCGGAGAGCGAGGCCATCTCGGCGATGTCCGCGCCAGCGACGAAGGCCTTCTCGCCTCCGCCCGTGATGATGAGCACGCGCGTCTCGGAGCTCAGCGACCGCACCGCGGCCTCCAGCTCCTGGAGCGTCTTGTTGTTGAGGGCGTTGAGCGCCTTGGGGCGGTCGATGGTGAGGGTGGCGACCGCGCCGTCGTGCTCCAGACGGATGTTCTCGTAGGCCATGTTCGAAGGTCCTCGCCAGGTCAGTACTTGTAGAAGCCGCGGCCGCTCTTCTTGCCGAACCAGCCGGCATCCACGTACTGGCGCAGGAGCGGGCACGGACGGTACTTCGGGTCACCCAGGCCCTTGTGCAGCACCTCGGCGATGTAGAGCACGGTGTCCAGGCCGATGAAGTCGGCGAGCTGGAGCGGGCCCATGGGCTGGTTGGTGCCCAGCTTCATCGCGGTGTCGATGTCCTCCGCGGTGCCCAAGCCCTCCATCAGCGCGTAGCAGGCCTCGTTCAGCATCGGAATGAGGATGCGGTTGACGATGAAGCCCGGGTAGTCCTTGGAGACGACCGTCGTCTTGCCCATGCGCTCGGAGAGCGCGCGCGTGGTGGTGTAGGTCTCCTCGGACGTCGCGGCGCCGCGGATGAGCTCCACCAGCTGCATCACCGGCACCGGGTTCATGAAGTGCATCCCGATGACGGCCTCGGGGCGCTTCGTGGACGCGGCGATGCGGGTGATGGGGATGGACGAGGTGTTGGTGGCGAGGATGCCGCCGGGCCGGACGACGGCGTCCAAGTCCTGGAAGATGCGGCGCTTGAGGTCCTCGTTCTCCGTCACGGCCTCGATGGCGAAGTCGACGTCCTTCGCCTCGGTGACGTTCGTCAGCGTGGAGAGGTTGGCCTCGGCGGCCTGCTGTTTGGCGGCATCGAGCTTGCCCTTCTCCACCAGCTTCTTCAGGCCGGCGCGGATGCGGTCAGCGCCCTTGGCGAGACCCTCCTTGGATACGTCCGCCAGCGTGACGCGAAGGCCGGCCTGCAGTGCCACCTGCGCGATTCCCGCGCCCATCTGCCCGGCGCCGACGACGACGATGTGCTCCGTTGCCATGGTGCTCTCGAACCCCTCGGTCGGAATGTGAATGACGTGGTGCGCCCTTAGCCCACGCCCCCGAGGCGGTCAACGAGTCGCGGCGGGCAACTCCAGCTGCCGAACGATGTAGCGGTCCTCCCCCACCGTCAGTGGCTCCTCGACGCGCAGGCGCTCCTCCCGGCCCGCGAGCTTCACGAAGAGCACCGCGCGGAACGTGCCTTCCGGCAGGTCCGCCTTGAAGGTGAGCTCCGCGGGCGCGCCGGTGTCTCCGAAGAAGCGCTCCTCGCGCTTGAGGAGCGTTCCGTCCGAGTCCATGACCTGGAAGTCCAGCGCACGAACCTGGGTCCACTCCATGCCCGTGGGCTGGATGACGAGCTCGCGCTCGGGGATGCCGGTGATCTGCCAGAGCCAGAGGCCCAGCGCGACGAGCAGCAGCAGGGGCAGCCGCTTCGCCATGGGAGAAGAGCGCCAGCCCTTGCGTTCAGGGGTCGTGGGGAGAGGCGTGTCCGCCACCGCTATTCCTTCTTGGAGCGCTTGGAGCCGGGGCGGCGGGCGTTGAGCTCGGAGATGACCACGCGCGTGGTGGGAGCGGCGCTCTTTCGCTCCTTGGGGCGGGGCTCGGCGCCCTCCTCGGAGGCATCGGCGCCGAGGTCCTCGGTCTTGTCGGGAGGCACGAGGCGGACCTGGGCTTTGATCTCCAGCGTCATGCCGGAGATGAGCTTGAGGAACTCGTCGCGGAGCTTCTCGGACTGGAGGAAGCGGCGGAGCTCCTCGGTGATGGCTCCGGTGACCTCGTCCTTGGTCTTCTCGGCCTGGGAGAGGATGAAGCCGAGGGCTTCCTTGGGGAGCTTGAGCTGGCCGGCGAGGTTGCGGATGCCCTCTTCAGTCATGAAGAGGGCACCCAGGCCGGCCACGGCCATGCGGCGGACGAACTCCGGGACGAAGCCGGCGGGACCGGAGGCCCGGCCTTCGCGGCCGGGGCGGTCCTCGTCGATCAACGGGTCATCGGGGTAATCGTCGTTGCCGGCCGGGGGCATGTGATGCGTCTCCTTGGTGGATCAGCGGGCCTGCACCACCGGCAGCGGCATGCTCTTGGCGCTCTGCGCGGACACTCGGCCCGCGACGTTCCGAGCGACCTCCTGGAAGGCCTTGGCCTCCAGGCTGTCCTTGGCGCCCACCACCACCGGCACGCCGGAGTCTCCCGATTCACGCACCTTCAAGTCCAGCGGAACCTCCCCGAGGAAGGGGATGCCGAACATCTCGGCGGCCTTGCGGCCACCGCCGTGGTTGAAGATGGGGGTGACGTGGGAGCAGTTCGGGCAGACGAACTGGGACATGTTCTCGACGATGCCCAGCACGGGGATGTGGACCTTGTCGAACATCTGCTTGGCGCGGACGACGTCGGCCAGGGCCACGTCCTGGGGCGTGGTGACGAGCACGGCGCCCGCGGCGCGGATGGACTGGGAGAGCGACAGGGCCACGTCGCCGGTGCCCGGGGGCAGGTCGAGGACGAGGTAGTCGAGCTCGCCCCAGTTCACGTCGCGCACCAGTTGCATGAGGGCGCCGTGGAGCATGGGGCCGCGCCAGATGAGGGCCTGGTCTGCCTCGACGAGGAAGCCGATGGACATGACCTTGATGCCATGGGCGATGAGCGGGTCGAGCGACTTGCCGTCCGGGCTGACGGGCTTCTTGTCGCCCAGGCCCGTCATGAGGGGGACGGAGGGGCCGTAGAAGTCGGCGTCGAGCAGGCCGACCTTGGCGCCGTGCTGGCCGAGCGCGGTGGCGAGGTTGAGGGCGACGGTGCTCTTGCCCACCCCGCCCTTTCCGGCGCCGACGAGGATGATGTTCTTGACCTTGGGGAGCAGGCCACCGGCCGGGGCGGCCCCGCCGGCCGAGCGGACCTGGGCGCCCCACTCGATGTTGAAGGACTTCAGGCCGGGGACGGCCTTGAGGGCGGCCTCGGAGTCGGCCTGGATCTTCCCCTTCATGGGGCAGGCCGGGGTGGTGAGCTCGATCTTGAGTTTCACGGTGTCGCCGGTGACGCGGACGTCCTTCACCATTCCGGCCTTCACCAGATCCACGTGAAGCTCGGGATCGATCACCTTCGACATGGCCGCGAGGATATCGGCCTCGGAAACGCTCATCGGGACACCTGAAACCTTTGGAAAACGGGCGCTTGGGGGAGCCCCCGGCGGGGCGCGGAACATGCCAGCCCGGGGGGGACTGGTTCAACGTCGTTTAACGCGGTGTGGGCGCGGACGCACCTGGGCGATGGCCTGGAGGGCCGGAGGGTGTCGGCGGGCTGAAGGTGTCCATCAGGGACACTGTGAGCGGGGGCGAGCGGGCTTACTCGAGGGCGGAGATGCGGTACTCGCCGTCCTCGAGGACGAGGAGGACGGCGCGCTCGTCGCCGAGGGGGAAGACGGCCTCTCCGGCGCCTACTCGGACGTGGGTATTGAGGGCGAGCCGGGCGCGGCGCAGGCGCTCCTTGGCGAGGGGTTCGCGTTCGAAGTCTTCCTTGAGGCGCTCGGGGGTGTAGCGGGCGCGCAAGGGGGCGGCGAGGAGGCCGTAGGCCGTCTTCCAGTCCTTGGAGTCGGAGGCGTCGAGGAAGCGGCGGAGGGCGGCGCGGGGGACATCGGCGGGGCGGGCCTCGACGACGCGCCAGTTCTCGCCGGCGCGGGCCAGGGTGAGTGAGGGGGCGCGGGCCTCGAGGATGGCGGCGCCGGAGCGGACGGCGGCGGCGCGTTCCTTGCGGGCGGCTTCGTCGGAGTAACGCTCGAGGAAAGCGGCCTCCCCTTCCGGGCCATCGGTGGTGAGGGCGTAGGCGTCCTGGAGGCGGCCTTCGTCGAGGGCGCGGGCGTAGGACTCCGCGACGGAGACGGGCTCACGCGACGGCGTGGCGCAGGCCTGAGCCAGGAGGAGGCTCCCGATGAGGATGGGACGCTTCATGCGGGGCGGAACGTAGCACCCCTCCCTGGGATGGCCATGGGGGAAGGATGGGTCGATGCGGGAAGTGTTTGACGGGTTCGTGAAGCCTCTGTATACGCCGCCCCACTTCGCGCGCCGTGGCGCGGATGTGGCACCTGATGCGGGAATAGCTCAGCGGTAGAGCATCGCCTTGCCAAGGCGAGGGTCGAGGGTTCAAATCCCTTTTCCCGCTCCAACTTGAAGGCCCTCTGGGAAACCAGGGGGCCTTTTGTTTTTGGAGCGTGGTCACGATCTGTCCCCTGCCACTCATCGTGACTCCGCCTTGAGTACTCAAGCTCTATTAATTGCCCACATCCAGGGCAGACTGGAGGCTGCGCAAGCCCTGGATGTGTCTCAACCATCCTTTCAAGATCCGCCCAAGTCGAGGGCTTCATCTGACTGACCGCCTCCACGGGCAGGTACTCCGCAGCCCTCTCTGCCAACGTGAGTGAGACAGTTCGTACCCAGCAGTTTAGTGTGCAGGGCGACCCAGGCAGGGACGATGAATCCGGTGGTGAAAGAGGCTCGGGTTGGGGAGACCGAGGTGGTGGAGAAGGCAAAGCGTCGTCGCTTCAGCGCGGAGGACAAGCGGCGCATCCTCGAGGAAGCGGACCGGTGCACGAAGCCCGGAGAGGTGGGCGCACTTCTGCGCCGTGAGGGGCTGTACTCCTCACTGTTGAGCGTGTGGCGACGTCAACGCGAGGCCGGAGGACAGGCCGCCCTGGAGCCAGTCAAGCGAGGCCCCCCGGCGAAGGTGCCCGCGCCCGGGGTCCGGAGAATCGCCGAGTTGGAGAAGGAGTTGGCGCGTGCCCAGGCGAAACTCAAACGCGCCGAGGCCCTGTTGGACCTCCAAAAAAAAGTATCGGAAATCCTGGGAGTGGAACTGCCCAAGCCAGACGAGGAGCCCTGATGGCGGCGGCACGAGAGGCCGTGGGAGAGCTGGGAGTCTTTCCGGTGTGCCAGGTGATGGGCCTGTCGCGAGCCACCTTCTACCGGAGCCTGCGGCCGACGCAGGGGGCGGCCCGTGGACGTCGCCAGCCAAGGGCCTTGTCCGCCGAGCAGCGGGCCGAGGTGCTCCGCGTACTGCACGAGCCGAGATTCGCGGATGCGGCGCCCGCGGAAGTCTACGCGCAACTGCTCGATGAAGGGCGCTACCTGTGCTCGGAGCGGACGCTGTACCGGGTGCTGGCCGAGAACCAGGAGGTACGAGAGCGCCGCAACCAACTGCGCCACCCCAACCATCCGGTGCCCCAGGTGCACGCGACGAAGCCGAACGAACTCTGGAGCTGGGATATCTCCAAGCTGCACGGCCCAGGAAAGTGGACGTACTTCTACCTCTACGTCGTCCTCGACGTGTACAGCCGCGCTGTCGTCGGTTGGATGGTGGCGCACCGCGAGTCGGCCGCGCTCGCCCAGAAGCTCCTGGCGCAAACCTGCGAGCGCCAGGGCATCCAACCTGGCCAGCTGACGATTCATGCGGACCGTGGCTCCTCCATGACGTCCAAGCCCGTGGCTCTGCTGATGGCGGACCTCGGCGTGACGAAGACGCACTCCCGGCCCCACGTCTCCAACGACAACCCCTTCAGCGAGGCCCACTTCAAGACGCTGAAGTATCGGCCCGACTTCCCCCGCGTCTTCGGCTGCCTCCAGGATGCACGCGGCTTCTGTGCCGACTTCTTCCGTTGGTACAACGAGGAGCACCACCACTCGGGACTGGGTCTGCTCACCCCTCACGACGTCCACCACGGCCTGGCCCACGCGCGCCTCTCGGCCCGCGCCGTCGTCCTCGAGGCAGCCTTCGCCGCTCATCCCGAGCGATTCCCCCACGGACTCCCGAAGCCCCAGGCCCTTCCGAACGCTGTCTGGATTAACAACCCCGCGCACCTCCCCAACTCAAAGGCGGCTGCGCACTAATCTCTCAGTTTCACTGTCTCATTCACGTTGACAGGTTCCGCAGTCGGGAACTCCGTCGTAGACTCCAAGCCCATGGAAGATGATCAGGCATAGTCCATGCAAAACGTCTGCGACATCAGCCGCGTTAGCTCTGCTTGCCACGCAGGGGTTCCCGGCTCGAGTTGCTCGCCGAGCAAATGAACTCGTGCCTGCGCCATCGCCTTGGAGCAATCCCGCGCTTCCACGAGCTGCCCTGCCTCAAAGATCAGTTCATGGACCGCGCCCCACTCGAATGCGGGGTGGCTTGTATTCTCGCGAAGTTGTCGCTCCCGCCCCTCCAAGGGGAGCGCATAGATGTAGTCGCTCCCCAGAAGCACCCCGCCCGAGAACGCTGCGCGGGCTTGTAGGCCCGAGAACACCACACGAAGACTCCCCTCCGGATCGACGCGCTCCGACACCCCCATCAGGACCGGCCCTCGGCCAGCAGCAATAAGCAACTGCTCTTGATAGGAAAGTCCCAATCGGACCCGCTCCAAGAAAAGCACCCCCTCGGCAATCCGATAGACACAGACAAAACCTCGTCTATCGGGCGTCAGCCCCGTTTGCGGATTCAAGCCATGTTCCTGCGGCCGAAACAGTCCCGAGCCCCTGGCGCTGACGAGATGATACCCCCCTGTGTCAGGGAAGATGTCGCCTCGGCGGAGATGCCGAGCTGACGACGCCTTGGGGGCGAGAGCAGGCAGGAAGCAGTGCCGTACACGGATGCATTCAAAACGCAGATGGTGAAGCGGATGGTGGGCCCTGGCGCGGTGAGCGCTGCAGCACTGGCCCGGCAGGTGGGCGTCTCACAGCCGACGTTGTCGCAGTGGTTGCGCGAGGCGAATAGGGTAGCGGCCATGCCGCCCCCGCCCGAGGAGAAGAAGCCCGCTCTGCCCCCTGCGCCGAAGAAGTGGACGCCCCAGGAGAAGCTGCGGGTGCTGGCTGAGGCCCAGGAGCTTGCCGACGAGGAGCTGGGGGCGCTGCTGCGGCGCGAGGGACTGCACGAGGCGCAGCTGAAGGAGTGGCAGCAGGTCGCCGCAGGAGCCCTCTCGGGTGGCGCCGCAGAGCCGCTGCCCGCGAAGGAGCGCAAGCGGCTGGCTGCCGCCGAGAAGCGGGTGAAGGAGCTCGAGCGCGAGCTGCACCGCAAGGAGAAGGCGCTGGCCGAGACGGCCGCGCTGCTGGTGCTCGAAAAAAAACTTCAGGCGATGGGCTGGGACCAGCGGCACCTGGAAGACGAGGACGACTCCGGGGACGAGAAGAGCGAGAAGTGACGCTCGCCCACGTCGGCGAAGCCCTGGAAAAGGGCGTGCGCCTGGAGGTCGTCTGCGAGCGGCTCGGGGTGGCCCCGCGCACCATTCAACGCTGGAGGAAGCCCGCCACGGCCGAGGACCGGCGGTGCGGTCCACGTACCCGGCCCGCCAACCGGTTGTCTGAGGTGGAGCGGCGCCGCATCCTGACGGTGGCTAACAGCGAGGAGTTCCGCGACGCCTCGCCCAAGCAGATTGTCCCCCGGCTGGCAGACCGGGGCGAGTACCTGGCCAGCGAGGCGAGCTTCTACCGCGTGCTGCGCCAGGAGGGGCAGTTGGCCCACCGGGGCCGTGCCAAGGCCCCCACGCCCAGGCCTCGGGCCGAGCACACGGCTACCGGGCCCAATCAGGTATGGAGCTGGGACATCACCTACCTGAAGGGCCCGGTGAAGGGGGCCTTCCTCTACCTGTACCTGGTGGTGGACGTCTTCAGTCGGCGCATCACGGGCTTCGAAGTCCACGAGGAGGAGTCGTCCGAGCATGCCGCGGCGCTCATCCGCCGCTGCTGGCAGCAGGCCGGCTGCCCCGAGGGGCTGGTGCTGCACTCGGACAACGGCGGACCCATGAAGGGCGCCACGTTGCTGGCCACCCTGCAGTGGCTCGGCGTCACGCCCTCCTTCAGCCGGCCCCGCGTCTCAGACGACAACGCCTTTTCCGAGGCCCTCTTCCGCACGCTGAAGTACCGCCCCAGCTTCCCGCAGCGCCCCTTCGCGTCCGTCGAGGATGCGCGCTCGTGGGTGACGCGCTTCGTGGCCTGGTACAACACCGAGCATCGGCACTCCGCCATCCGATTCGTCACCCCTGATGACAGGCACTTCGGCCGCGAACTGGCGCTGCTCGCCCGGCGCCAGCAGGTGTACCAGCGCGCCAAATCCCGTCATCCCGAACGCTGGAGCCGCGACACGCGTAACTGGACGCCGGTGGGCCCAGTCCGCCTTGGGCCCTCTCCCAACCTCACCCCGCTTCCGCAGGAGGTGCGGTCCGTCGGCTGAACCCTCTCACGCGACATCTACCTTGACGCTCACCGGTACCTCGAAGATGCGAAAGTCGTTCTGGATGACTCCGGGGTGATTCACCCGCAAGTGGAACTCGGAAAGGGGGCCACCCTCCTCATGAGGGGCGAAGAGCTGGAGCAGGACTTGCACTCCGTGCACCACCCAGACCTGTCGTTTCGAGTCAGTGATCGGTCCAAAACCAAAGCGATGCGCGAGTGCGTGCACGCAGGGGAGGACATCCACGTCATCGTCCTCAGCGTCTTCGCTGAGGACGACATACTCCACCCCCCGGGGCCCCAGGAAGAAGTAGCCCTTCAACCTTACAGGGCCAGCGCCCTCTACCAGGTTCGGAACGATGAGCGGTGCTCCGACTCCTGGCATGTGCCGGAAATAGGCCTCAGGGTGGAGTACCCGGAGGGTCGCCTCGTCGTCGCCCCAGCGGCTCCTGCCGATGCCCTCGGCCAGGTTGTCCGTTACCTCGCGCCAGAGACTCATTGCCCGTCAATACCTCGTGCGCGAAAACTGCGCAGGGGAGTCAATTCACAGGGGGAGTTTGACCGATGAATCTGATCAGTTTTTATCCGAGGAGACGATCCTCGGCAACCCCCTGGCTTGACGGAGGGCCTCCTCGGCACGAAGCGCACGAATCTCAAGCATCCATGTTCGGGGCATGCTTCCCACCGGAGTCATCTGCCAGTTGATGTTCAGTTTCCGTACCCGTCCGGATTTGGCTGTCCTGACGAGGGACGAGTCCCGCCCGGAGCCAGGGGCGGGCAGGGTCGTGGTGGCGCTCTCGGATGGGATGGAGGTCCGTCGCGTACTTCAGGAGGTGTTCGTGACGAGGCGACGACTCCAGGGGCCTGGTAGGAGTTCATCCAAGCGGCTCGCCGGGTGGTACTGCACGCGAAGCAAGACGTCGGAGAGGTACTCGCGCGGATTGATGCCGTTCGCCGAGCAGGTGGCGACCAGCGAGTAGAGCCCCGCGAGGTTGCGGCCCGCGCGGTCATGTCCGACAAACAGAAAGTTCTTCCGCCCGAGAGCAATAGGGGTTTCATTGTGCATCACCTCTTCGGATTGTTGGTTGTTGTCGGCCTCTTCGCGCTGCGGCGGGGCTTGCGTCCGCCTCTCGGGCTCGTACGGCGCGTCTGGACTGCCGAGAGCACGTGCGTGGCTTGCAGGTCCTCGGCTCGGATCTGCCATGGAGCATCCGGCATCACCTGCTTGGCGGGCAGCAAGCCGCCCTGGATGAGTTTTCGAATGACCTGGTTCGGCACTCCGAGGTTCGCGGCTGCATCCCGCATCGTGAGCCAGCCACTGTCATCGCGGGCCGGTGCGTAGGCTGAAATCCGTGCCGTCCGCCGGTAAGAGGCCACGCGACGCTTGGTCCACGCAAGGCCGTGGCCCGTTCGATGGCCCTTCCGATTGAGAAGCCCCGCGATGGCCTCGTCGGACTGCTCGCCAGCCATCGCACGAATCATCGCATCCGCGTCGGAGGAGGCGCGCCTCCGATGCTCTCCTGTCGCGGGCTTGCGCGCCCGCACTTCCGAGTGGCGTCCGCCTCGCCAGTGGATAACGAGCACCAGCTCGCGGAGAGCCTCGTCGATGTCGACGACGATTTCCTCAATCAGGCTGCGCACCAGGCGCTGTTTCACGGCGGCATCTGTCCCTGGCGCACCCCATGCTACGTGCAGGTTGCCCGCAAGGCGGAGTAGTTCCTCGCGGTCGGGAGCGGCGGCGGACATGGGCGTGGCCTCACTGACACGCTGCTCACAGGCATGGAGGTGGGTGAGCGCCGCGTTCCACCGTGCTTCCAGCTCCGCGGCGACGAGCCGGTTCTCTGGGTCGACGGTCTCATAGCGGCGCTGTGCGAGGCGTACCTCGTAGCGCGCCTGCTCCCTCTCGAGCTCAAGTGCGTGACTGCGCTCCGCTTGTTGCTGTTGGGCGAGGCCCATGGCGGCTATCGCTGCCTCCACGGCAACGGGAGCGTCGGCCCGCAATACCTCGGTAGCGACAAGGTCATCTGGACGGGAGGCGCCGAAGGAGATGCAGGTCGCGGTGCCGTGGGCTTGGTGGCCTCGGTGGCAGACATAGCGGGCTCGGCGCGGCGGGCGCCCGGTGTACGCCACGAAGAGCATGCGTCCACACCGTCGGCAGCGCAGCAGACCCGAGAGTAGTGCCGCGCCACCTCTGCCGGCCTTCGCGCCGCCAGCGGGACGGCGGTGCGCGTTGCGCCGCAAGCGCTCCTGGTTGCGCTCGAATTCTTCCCAGGTGATGTAACCTGCATGGTGGTCTCGAAGCAGCACCGTCCACATCTGCATGGGACGGGGGTGCCCGTAGCTCTTCGACAGGCGCCCCTCGACAAGCTGGGTGCGCTGGGTCGACTTCCCATACGCATACACGCCAGCGTAGAAAGGATTCTGTAACACGCTGATGATGTTGCGATAGGCCGGTAGCATCCAGCACCATGTCGAGCCCGACCGCTTGCCATCGCCCGGTCGTGGGAACAGGTGCCGCTCGCGGCACATCCGCAAGTGCACCTGTCGCGCACTCTCCAGGTGCTCGAAGAGTCGGAAGACCGTACGGATGGCCTCCTGCACGCGAAGGTCTGGATCCACCTCCAATGCGGAGTCAGGAGACCACAGGTAGCCAACTGGCACGCCAATATGGAGCTCCCTGCGCCGTGCTTTCGCCAGCGCCCCATCGATAAGCCGTCGGCGCATCAATGTCAGCTCGAACTCGCTGATGGTTCCTTTCAGGCCCAGAAGGAGTCGGTCATTCGGCACGCTCGGGTCGTACGCACCGTCGCCATTCCAGGCTGAGGCACTCGTCGCGAAGGCGTCCGTTGAAATTCTCGTCGGTGCCGTTCTGCCAGGGCTTGCCAGGTGCGATGTGCGCCAGCTCGATGCGCGCTTCCGCGGCCCACCGCAGATAATGGAGGGCAAGCTCACTTAGAGCATGACGCCATCAATGATCGTCTCTTGCTGGCACGGGGTACAGCGGATTCGAACCGCACCTCTCCCCCGACCGCGGCTGTACTCGAGCTCCACCGGCTTCCCACACAGAGGACAGGTTGGAGGATGGGCTTGTCTTGGCTGACTCTCGATCATCCGCTCAAGATCTTCCCAGGTCGATGGCCTCGATTGATTATCTGTATCACCCATGACCGTCCCCTAGTGCGCCAGCGGCCGCTTCAGCGAGTATTTCTTATGGTAACGAACTGCCACATTCTCGACATAGTCTTCTTCGACATCAAGGGCCTTTCGAAGCTGCTGTGCCCTCTCGCCCCCCCTCTGCACACCGATGACTAGCGATTGATGTGGCCTCCCATAGTAGACCAGCGGCAATGCAGTGCGTCCTTGCAGATTGTCGCCTCTCTCAATCAGCCTTCTCGGCGACACGAACAAGTGCCATGGCAATTCCCCGCCAGAGGGCTAAGTACTCTCGTGTAGGCATGTCAACAGTGCCGTCATAGGGCGGCGCAAACGTGCTCTCGCGGTAGACTCCCACCCTTGCCCGGACGCGTTCTGAGTCGACAAAGGCACTAAACTCAAAACATCCACCAGCGAGATAGACCCTGTGTACCTCGCTTCGTCCTAGGGCAACAATATCCTCGAGGCGAACATAATAACTTAGCAAGAAGCGAGCATCGGAGTCGACATCCAGAATGAACTCGTCGCCTTCGCCGCCGTTGAGATAGCGAACCCCCAGCGCGTTTAGCCCCGTGAGTCGAATTTGGTCGTAGCCCCGCTGCTCCAACGCATCGACATACTTGCTGGGGTGTTGCGGAATTAGGATGCGAGGCTCTTTGCACTGAGGGTCGATCGCAATGTCTATCTGTTTCATGGTGATAAACCCCTGCTATCGCTTCCCGGGTCCGCCATAGGGGTAATTGGTCTCGTCGATTGGATAAATATGCATCTCGCCATCTTGGGGAATTGCCAAGGCACGGTCCGCTTCGCAGCATCCGCCCCCTCCCACGACACGAGCCATCTCGCCGATTGGACAGACCAAGGTCCGACTCGACCCCCAAGTCGAGCAAGTGGGCTCTAACTTTTCGCACGGCATCACGTCAATCCGGCGATTCCACACGCTTCATACGAAGCGGCGAACGGATGCTGGTCGTTGCTCTCGTGGGTTTCGGCCGAGGCGTCTCAACTCTTGCCGTCGTGTGCTTCACGGACCCACTGGCGTACCCAGCCACGCCACTGGGTCTCATCGGTCAGTGAAACCAGTAAATCCCGCTCCTGCCCGCCCAGGTTCCAAGACCAGGAACAGAAGGCATACGTCTGGGGGTGTGCGGCGCCCATGACCAACCGCAGGAGCGACATCCTCCGCTCCGGAGCGCCGTACGACTTCAGCTCGAAGTCCCCAGGCGCCACATTCGCCAGTGACAGCGCATGCCGGCACGCCTCCTCGAACCCGCCAATCCTATCCACCAGCCCCACGTCCTTCGCGCGCAGGCCCGAATACACCCGCCCCTCCGCCAGGGCGTGAATCTCTTCCTTCGTCCGCCCTCGCGCCTTCGCCACGTGACCCAAGAAGGACTGGTACATCTCCTCGATGTCCGCCTCGAGGGCCGCCCGCTCCCCTTCCGAGAACGGCCTCGAGAACGACAACAGGCCCGCGTTCGCCCCGCGCGTCATCACCGTCCGGTGAATCCCTAGCAACTTGAGCAAACCACTCGTGTCGAACTTCCCCGCGAACACGCCGATCGACCCCACCACCGCGTGCGGCGCGCTCCACAACTCCTTCGCCCCCAGCGCCACCATGTACCCGGCGCTCGCGCACACCCGGTCCATGTACGCCAGCACCGGCTTCTTGCGCGCCACCCGCTGCACCGCCTCCAGGATCTGCTCGGACGCAATCGCCGCGCCCCCGGGGCTGTTGACGTACAGCAACACCGCCTTGGAGCGCTTGTCCCGCGCCGCCGCTCGCAATCCCTTCACCACCGCGTCCGCCGTCGCCAGCCGCCCTCCCGCGCTCCCCGCCCCTGGAACAATCATTCCCGATACCGGGACGAAAGCCAGACGCGGACGCCGCTTCAATCGCTTCCACTTCACCGGCGGAAACGGCACCGTCTCCAGGTACGTCTCCAACGGCTCCAACTCCGTCTCATCCTCCACCGGCGCTGCTGCCTTCGCGTCGGCCGACGCCGCCACCAACCCCAGATGCACCGGCAGGTCCGCCTCGCTCACCAGCGCGTCCACCAACCCCGCCGCCTTCGCCCGCTGCGCGCTGAACGGTCCCTGGTCGATGAGCGCCTTCACCTCGTCGGGCGTCTTCCTCCGCCCCGCGGACACCGCCGCCACCAACGCCCCGTAGCGCTCCTCCAGGAACGACTCCACCGTGCGACGCTGGATGTCCGAGACCTCCGGATGCGTGAACAACTCCGGCGCCGTCTTGTAATCACCCCGCCGGACGAACTGCCCCCGGATGCCCACCCGCGCCAGGCCCTCGCCCAACGCCGTGGCCTCGGCGGCATAACCGACCAGCTCCAACCGCCCCATGGGCGCCAGCAACACCTCGTCCGCCGCGCACAACACCGCGTAGCTGTCCGAGTCCACCATCACCGCCCACGCCACCACCCGCTTCCCCGCGGCCCGGAACTCCTTCAGGAGCGCCACCACCGCCTCCTGCTTCACCTGCGGCAGCCCCAGCGCTTCCACCTCCAGCAGGATGCCCTTCACCCGCGCATCCTTCGCCAACAGCCGCAAGGCCTCCCCGAACCGCTCCAGGGACGTCACATCCGCGGGCTCCGGCGCGGCCCCTCCCCCCAGCGAGAACCACGGCCGGCGCCGCTCGCGGTAGGTCGGGTCCCCGGTCAGCCGGAAACGCACGTACGCCGGCCGGTGACGCGCGGCCAACATCCGGAAGGGCGCTCCGAGGAGGGTGCGCAGCAACAACAGCAGGTTCGCGAGAGCAATGAAGGGCAGGCGCAGCATGGCGTCCCGTGGTGGATGTGGGCGTCCAGGCGCGTACCTGGACAGCCTCCCCAGGCGCAAGCCCTGTTCAGCACTCCCGTTGGGTCGTGATAGCCTCCCCCCTCATGCAAACCCCTTCCCTCGCCCGACTCCTCCTCGTCCTCGCACTCGCGACGGGCGGAGCCGCGCTGGCCCAGCCGCGCAAACCGGTCCAGGACTTCCAAGCCCCTCGTGAGATCACCGCCGAAGAGCGGGAGGCCGCCAAGCAGCGCGCCATGGGCAACAACCTCAACTCCTACGGCAAGGACATCCAGGTGAAGGCGCAGCCCTTCCCGTGGAAGGCCGTGGGCCTCGCCGGCATCGTGTTCCTCGCCGCCATCCCCTTCGGCATCCGCGCCTTCCGCAGCACGTCGAAGGAGATGAGCAACGCGAACACCTTCGGCAATAACTCCAACCGGGGCGAAGACGAAGAGGCCTGAATCAGCCTCACGCCGGCGCCACCTCCACCGCCCCTCCCGCGTCCACTCGAACCCGAACCGGAAGGAACTGCTCGAGGACGCGGGCGTGGGTGGTCAGATGGTCCGTCACCCGCGCCGCCGAGAACCGCGTCGTTCCCGGCGTCACCGCCCCCAGCCGCCCCGACGCCAACAGCGCCGCTGGCAGGAGAATCTGGTCCGCCAGGTACTCATCCAGCGCGCCCCCCGTCTCCATGAAGCGCGTCAGCGCCTCGCCCGCCTCCCGCCCTACTTCCTCGGCGGGACGGCCCTTCTCTCCCAGCGCCGTGAAGCCCGCGATGGTGTGCTCGAACTGAGCCAGCACGAATGTCACCGTGCCCATGGAGCGAGTGACGGGCAGCGGCCGGTTCTCCGCCTCCGCCAGGATGCCTCGCTCGCGCAACGTCGACACCGTGGCGCGTGACTGCCGCTCGGCGATGCTGAAGGGCAGTCCTCCCACGAACGACGAGACATGCACCTCGCGCAACATCCCGCGCGCGGGCAACTCCACCAACAGAGGCGGCTCCCGAGGAGCGCCCACCTGCGCGACCATCTCCCCCGCGCCCTCCGGATAGAACCCGGCCTGAGGCATCGTGAGGTGCACGGGAAACCCGTACGCATGCGCCACCGGCTGCCACACCGTGGCCACGTAGTGGAAGCTGGGGCTGTGCGGCAGGTGCGTGCCTCCCCGCAGCGTGAGCCGCCCGCCTCCCGCCAACGCCAGCGGATACACCAGGCACTGGAAGATGAGCGGCGTGCTCCCCGCCGTGCCCACCTCCAACAAGTAGTCCCCGGCGCGCACGGGACATGGGGTGAATGAGAGCTCGGATGCGCCCACCGTGGCGCCTTCACTGAGTCCTCCCAAGGCCTCCGCCCCACGCACACATGCCAAGTGCTGAGGCCTCAATCCAGGAGGCTCACGACGCGCGCGAAGGCGTGTGATGTGAAACGGACGCCCCGTGATGAGCGACAACGACAGGGCCGAGCGGAGGATCTGCCCTCCCCCCTCACCCTCACTCCCATCGAGCCGCACCGGCCCATTCTCGAGCCCCTCGGTGCCAGTCATGACCCTTCCCGTCCCTCAGTGCCCGCGGAAGCTAACAGGAACGATCGGCAATCTCTCGTGAAGTTGCTCTCGCACCGCGCATGAGCGGACGGTGCCTGACAGATGCACCGCCACGCTCGGAGTCACGCCGCATCAACCGCCTTGCGCATCCAACGCGGGCAATACACCCACCTCGATGAAGCTCGGGTGTGCCGACGAGTGATACACGCGATGAAACGCACGCGTGAAGTCCGTGTCCTTGGCCTCGAAGATGTTCGGCACGTACGTCTGCGGATTCCGGTCGATGAACGGGAACCAGCTCGACTGCACCTGGATCATCACCCGATGCCCCCGCTGGAACGTATGGAGGACGTCGTTGATGGTGAAGCGTACCTTCGTCACCTCGCCGGGCTTGAACGCCTTGGGCTCGCTGTAGCTCTCGCGGAAGCGGCCACGGAACGGCTCACCGCGCACCAGCGTCTGCTGCCCACCCCGGTTCTTCGTGCCGTTCTCCTCGTCGTCAGCCTTCTGGCCCGGAAGCACCCCGGGGTTCACGTCGATGAGCTTCACCACCCAGTCCGCGTCAGACCCGGTCGTGGAGACCCACAGCTCCGCCTCCAGCGGGCCCGCGAGCGTGAGGTCCTGTTCCAGCGGCTCCGTCTGGAACACCAACACGTCCGGACGGCTCGCCGCGAAGCGCTGGTCCTCCGTCATGTAGTTCTTGCTCCAGCCCGTCGTCAGCTCCTGTGTGTACGGCACGGGCCTGGCCGGGTCGCTCACGTACTCCGCGAAGGACTCCGCCGCCCCCTTGCCGGCGGGCGCCTGCGTCGACAGTCCTCCCTTGGGCTGGAAGTACAGCTTCGTCCCGCGCAGTCCCTTCGGCGGCCACGCGTCGAACTGGCGCCAGCGGTTGGCGCCTGTCTCGAACACCAAGGCCTCGGGCACCTCGGGCGCGGCCCCTCCCTTGAGGTGGTGCTTGAAGAAGCCCAGGGCCAGGTCCTGATACGTCTCCGCGGTGCGGAAGCCGAACTGGGCGTCGCCCAGCGAGGAGCCCTCGGTGCGAATCCATCCACCGTGAGACCACGGCCCCATGATGAGCGTGTTCGCCGTGCCGGGGTTCTGCTTCTCGATGGCGGCATACGTCCGCAGCGGCCCGTACAGGTCCTCCGTGTCGTACCAGCCACCCACCACCAGCATCGCCGCCTTGATGTTCTTCAGGTGCGGCAGGATGTTCCGCTCCTTCCAGAAGGCGTCGTAGTTGGGGTGCGCCACCACGTCCTTCCAGAACGCCACGTCGCCCTTGAAGTACTTCGTGTCGGCGTTGCTCAACGGGCCCAGGTCCAGGAAGAACTGATACCCATCCGGGGTGCCGAAGTCGAAGCGAGCGAAGTCCTCGCTGGCGGTGGGAGCCCGGCGCGGCTTGCCGAAGCCCGAGAAGAAGTTGAAGGCGAGCGCCAGGTTGAAGGCCCCGTGACGGTGCATGTCGTCCCAGAACCAGTCTCCGATGGGGGCCTGCGGTGACACGGCCTTGAGCGCGGGATGGGAGTCGATGGCTCCCGCGGAGGCATAGAAGCCGGGATACGAGATACCCCATTGGCCCACGCGGCCGTTGTTGTGGGGCAGGCGCTTCACCAGCCAGTCGATGGTGTCATACGTGTCCGAGCTCTCGTCCGTCTCCTTGGGCCCGCGCTTCTTCGGATTGTGCGGACGCACGTTGACGAACTCGCCCTCGGACATGTGCTGACCGCGCACGTCCTGGAAGACGAAGATGTAGCCCTCCTTCTCGAAGTCCTCGGTCGGCCCCAGCCGCTTCGGATAGCGGTCCGCGCCATAGGGCCCGACGCTGTACGGCGTGCGGACCAACAGGATGGGATAGCGCTTGCTGGGGGATGCATCCACCGGGACATACACGGACGTGAAGAGCTTCACGCCGTCCCGCATGGGGATGCGGTACTCGAACTTGGTGTAGCCCGAGCGGATGCGCTCAATCCGCTCCGGCGTCGCGGTGGCGCCCACCTTCGGAGGGGCCGCGGGAGGTGTCTGCGCGAGCGAAGGACTGGCGAGGGAACACAGCAACAGTGCCGCGAGTTTGCGGGACACGGTGGACATGCACGCTCCAGGGAGGGGACGCGACCTCGTGGGGGACACAGCCTACCCCGAACGTCGGGAGCCCCCGTTTGTTCCCTGCCCCCGGTGAATCAGCTCCCCCCTTCATCCAGAGCGCTGTCCAGGCCGTACTTGCGCAGCTTGTCGTGCAGGGTGGCGCGGCCAATCCCCAGCCGCCGGGCGGCGCCGCTGCGGTTTCCCCCCTCGATACGCAGTGCGTCCAGGATGAGTCCCCGCTCGTAGGCCTCGACCCGCTCCTTCAGGCCCACGCCCGGGGAGGCCTCGACCTCGTCCGGCCTTGGCCCATCCCCCACCGCTCCCGGAGACGCCGGGGCCGCCCCCTCCGCATCGAGGGATGGCAGGAGCGACAGGTCCAGCTCCCCATCACTGGACAGCGCCACCAGGCTCTCCAGCGTGTTCTCCAACTCGCGCACATTGCCGCGCCACGGCAACGCCACCAGCCGCTCGATGAAGCCCTCCACGACCTTGAGCGGGCCCGTGTGGAACCGGCCGCTGAACCGGTCCAGGAACATGCGCGCGAGCACCGGGATATCCTCCGGACGCTCCCGGAGCGACGGCACCCGCAGGTGCACCACGTTGAGCCGGTAGTAGAGGTCCTCTCGGAACAGGCCTTCCGCGGCCCGCTTGCGCAAGTCTCGGTGGGTGGCGGCCAGGATGCGCACGTCCACCTTCACCGGCCGGTCCTCCCCCACGGGACGGACCTCGCCCTCCTGGAGCACACGCAGCAGCTTGGCCTGGAGCGGAGGCGCCAGTTCGCCCACCTCGTCGAGCAGCAGCGTGCCCCCATCCGCCTCACGGAAGAGCCCCTGCCGGACGCGGTGCGCTCCCGTGAACGCCCCCTTCGCGTGGCCAAACAACTCCGCCTCGGCGAGCTCCTCGGTGAGCGCCGCGCAGTTGAAGCGCAGGTAGGGCTTCTGGGCGCGAGACGAGGCTCGCACCAGCGCCTCCGCCACGCGCTCCTTGCCCGTGCCGCTCTCTCCCGTGATGAGCACCGTCACGTCGCGCGAGCCCGCGCGCTGGACCAGTTGCGCCAGCTTCCCCATCGGCTCCGAGGTGAACACCAGCGAGCGCGACAGGTTGAGCTCCCCCGTCAGACGCTCATTCTCATGGCGCAGCCTCACCGACTCCAGGGCCCGAGTGACGACGGCGAGCAGCTCATCCACGTCGAACGGCTTGCGGAAGTAGTCATACGCCCCCGCCTTCACCGCCTCCACCGCGAAGCGCTCCGAGCCATGGGCGGTGATGACGATGACCCGCGGCGTATGGGGCATCGTGCTCAAGCGCCGCACCAGCTCCATGCCATCCATTCGCGGCATGCGCAGGTCGGTGATGATCAACTCGAATCCGTGCGTGGACAGCTTCTCCAGCGCGGCCACGCCATCCTCGGCCTGCTCCACCTCCATGCCTTCGATGCTCCGGAGCATCTCCCGCAACGTGAAGCGCACGCCCGCGTCGTCATCCACCACCAGGACACGCGAGACGTTCCGAGCTTCACCGCGCATGGCTCACCTCTCGCTCCCGAACAGGACTCAACGTATCCGCGGGGGGCTCACGCGGCAGCACCAGCTCCGCCACACATCCCCCCGACACCTCGTTGCGCAAGGAGACGTCGCCGCCGTGCTGACGCGCCAGCGCGCGGGCCACCGTCAGCCCCAACCCCGAGCCCCGCTTCTTGGTCGTCACCCCAGCTTCGAAGACGCGGCCCGCCAGCTCCGGTGAGAGCCCCGCTCCCGAGTCTCGGATGAACACGCGCACGTCCCCCTGGCTCCCCGAATCGACACACACCACCACCTGGCCCCCTCGGGGACTCGCATCAATGGCGTTGAGGAGCAGGTTCATCACCACCTGCTTCACCTTGCGCGAGTCACACACGGCATGCACCGGTCCCTCGCTGTCGCGGATGAGCGTCACCCCGTGCTCGGCCGCGATGCCTTCGTGGAGCACCAGGGCCTCGTCGCACAGCGCCGCCATGTCCACCTCGCCGACCGACAGCGGCACCAGGGGCCGCGAGAAGTTGAGGAACTCATCGAGGATGCCCTGCATGCGCGTCACCTCCCCCGCGAGGACCTCCAGCCGCTCCTGGGGCTGCGCGCGCCCCGTCTCGCGCTGCATGAGCTGCGTCAGCCCCTTCACCGTGGCGAGGGGGTTCTTCAACTCATGGGCAATCTCTCCCGACAGCGCCTCCAGCGTCCGCGCGTAGGTCCGGTGCGTGGCGAGCAGCTCGTCGCGCTGCTGGAAGGACTCCGCGAGCATCCCCTCCACCGTGCGCCGGAAGGCCGCGCCCATGGCGTTGGCCGCGACGATGGACAGGAAGGTACACACCGAGATGGCGATGAGCAGCTCGCGCGGAGGTGCCCCCAGGAAGGACAGGTGCAGCGGCGGAGTCCACGCATTCAGGTGCGCCACCGACAGCACGGCCACCAGCACGAGCTCCGCCGCCATCAGCACCTTGCGCTGTCCCGCCGGCAACAGCGCCGCCGCCACGAACGCGAGCGGCGCGATGAGTGGCAACAGCGGACTCGCCAGCCCGCCAGTGCCCCACGTCAGGCCCTGCTCCAACAAGAGCCCGCCCGCGAAGTTGATGAACAGGCCCCTCGCGGAGATGCCCTCGCGCTCGTACCGGCGCAGCTCGTAGAAGAAGAACGCCAGGGCGACCCCCATCTGCACGAGCAGCCAGACGCGGCGCCAGGGCGCGCCGTCCATCAGGGTGAGCCCCGCGATGGTCGCCATCAGGAAGGCCCCGAAGTAGGCGCGCATCCGCACCACGCGGCCGAAGATGTGGCCCACGTGCTTGAGGCGCATCGCATCGAGACTGCGCCGGGTTCGCGGTTCCATGTCCGCCTCGTCAACGCGCCACGTTCAAGGCAGGTGGCCCGGCTGCGTGGCCATCACCGGAGCATCCATCCCCGTCGAGAGGATGGGATGTTGCTCCGCGGTCTCCCATGCCAACACCGGCCACCAGGGAGGCTCGGCCCGCGAGGTGCCTGGCTCCAGACTCTGCCCGGGCTTGGGGAGCAGGAGCGATATCGAGGCCTGCGTGGCCGCCGCGCGCACTCGCTCCGCCGGCTCCGTCCAACCGTGATAGGCCAGCCCGAACAGGGCCCAGTGAATGGGAAGCATCGCCTTCCCACGTAGCATCTGGTGTGCCAGCACGGCCTGCTCCGGGCCGATGTGCCAGTCCGGCCAGGTGCGGTGGTACTGGCCCGTCTCAATCATCGTCACGTCGAAGGGCCCCAGACGCTCGCCGATGTCCTTCATCGCGGGGAACAAGCCGGTGTCACCCGAGAAGAAGACCCGGTGCCGCGGGCCCACCAGCGCATAGCCAGCCCACAGCGTGGCGTCCTTGTCGAGCACCTGGCGCCCCGAGGCATGGCGCGCGGGCGTGGCGACCACCTCCAGCCCGCCCACGGTGGTGCGCTCCCACCAGTCGAGCTCCACGATGCGCTCGACGGGGATGCCCCACGACTCGAGATGCGCGCCCACCCCGAGTGGCACGATGAAGACGGCCTTGGAGTCCTTGAGCGCGACCACGGTCCCCATGTCCAGGTGGTCATAGTGGTCATGGGAGATGACCACCGCGTCGATGGGGGGAAGGTCCGCCAACGCGATGGGCGGCGGGAACCAGCGTTTGGGACCCACCCAGGTGTAGGGCGAGACGCGCTCGCTCCACACCGGGTCCGTGAGGATGCGGTGGCCATCCAGCTCCACCAGCAGCGTGGAGTGTCCCAACCAGGTCAGGCGCAACCCTGTCGCGGGGGGCGTCCGGAAGCGCCCGGGGTCGATGGGGGCCACCTGGAGGGGCTCGGTGGGATTCGCATGAGGGCTCGCACGCAGCGCGCTCGTCAGCATCTCACCGTAGTGGTTCACCAGCGGCTGGGGATTGTCGAAGTGCCCGTCCTTCCACTGCGGCGAGCGCTCCATCCTCTCGCGCCGCGCCCCTATCGCACGCTTGCCAAACGCGGTGTATCCGTCCACGACGAGTACGAGGATGCCCAGCGCCAGCAGCGCCGCCAGCCCCATCGCGCCCCGGCGCAGCACGCGCCGAATGCCTTGGGTCTTCATTGAAAAATCGCTCCCAGAGGGGGCAGTCAATCACGTGGCCCCGTCGCCGGGAACAGAGAGACTCGCGCCTCAGCGGAGGCCGGACCTGCCGCCCTCGACGACCCGAAGCGAGGGCTTCGTCTGCCGCCGGGAGGCGCTCTTCGCCTTCCCCGCCGGGGCGCCGCGGGCGGGCCGGGACGACTTGGCGGCGGAGCGGCTTGGAGCCCGGCTCCCCCCGGCGACTGGCTTGCCTCCGAGCGTGCGCCGTTTCGGGCGAGGGAAAGGCAGGCAGAAGAACAGGTACATGTCGAGCAGCATGGGGCCTCTTCGCCTTGTGCGGATGCGCAGTGGATGAGTGTGCCGTGCGCGCCATGAGCAATGGCGGTGCCACCTTCCCCGGTCTCCGAGGAAGCGATGCGCAAGGTGCCACGCCGCGTCGTCTCCAGGCGTGAAGAAGCATGAAGAAGGCGTGGTGGAAGCCCCGGGGACGGGCCATGCGCACCTTTCCATCCGAGCCCGGCCGCCGTCGAGGTGTCGGGCATCCGGCGGGGGTGCCGGATTCCCGGCGGGGGAACGCGCGGGGTTCCGGCGGGGCTGTGGCGGCTGCACCGAGCAAGCGCTGGCACACACATTGCCAACGTGGCGGCCGTCACCGCGGAGAGAGACCGCGGCATCGACGGGAGGCTTCATGCGGCGTGCGGTCGTGCTTTTCGTGGTCCTGGTGGTGGTGCTCACGGCGCTGCTGGGCGTGCGCATCCTGAAGGACCGGCGGGCCGCGGAGGGGCCAGCTGGGGGCTCGGGCGTGGTGGAAGGCACGGCGGTGGACGTGCGCGCGCGCATCAACGCCCGCGTCATCGCCCGCTACGTGGAGGAAGGCGCCCGCGTGGAGAAGAACGCGGTCCTCCTCGCGCTGGACTGCACGGAGCCGGAGGCGGGGCTGTCGGAGGCCACCGCGAGGTTGGCCATGGCGCAGGCCCAGGCGGAAGGGGCTCGCGCGGCGGCGGTGGCCGCGGGCCGCAGCAGTGAAGCGGTGGCCGCGCAGGTGGAAGGAAGCCAGTCCCAGATTGCCTCGCTCGCGGACCAGCACGGGCTCGCCGAGCGTCAGGCCGAGCGGCTCAAGAAGATGGGCGAGGCCACGACGGAGGCCGCGTTGGACCAGGCCCGCGCGCAGGCCCAGGCCCTGGCGCAGCAGCTCGAAGCGGCACGGCATGCGAGCGCGGCCACGGCGAGACAGGCCCGCGCCGCCACCGAGCAGGAGCGCGCCAGCTTCCAGCAGGCCGAGTCCGCGCTCCGAGCCATCCAGGCCGCGGAGGCCACGGTCCGCCGGGCCCAGGTGTCGGTGTCGGAGTGTGAGCTGCGCGCGCCGCTGAGCGGGACGGTGGAGACGCTGCCGCTGGAGGTCGGTGAGCTGGCGCTGCCCGGCGCGGTGGTCGCGCGGCTGGTGGACACGCGCCGCCCCAAGGCGACGTTCTACCTGCCCAACGCGGAGCTCGCCTCGGCCCGGCCGGGACAGGCGGCGACGGTGCACGCGGACGCGTATCCCGACCGCGCGTTCCAGGCCCACGTGGTGACGGTGGCGCGAGAGGCGGCGTTCACGCCTCGCAACGTGCAGACACGCTCGGACCGGGACCGGCTGGTCTACCCCGTGGAGGTGCACATCGACGCGCCCGAGGGCGTGCTGCTGCCGGGCATGCCGGTGGAGATCACCCTGGGGCCGGTGAACGCGGCGGCGGTCGCGGAGCAGCATCCGTGAGCCCGTCGCCGGAGATGTCCGTGGTGCTCGAGGACGTCCGCCGCGCCTTCGGCAAGGCGCAGGCCCTGCGGGGCGTGTCGCTCTCCGTCCACGCGGGTGAGGTCTACGGGCTGGTGGGCCCCGACGGCGCGGGGAAGACCACGGCCATCCGGTTGATGTCGGGCCTGTTGCTTCCGGACTCGGGCCGGGTCCGGCTGTTGGGAGAGGACCCCGCGAACACGCGCTCCCCGGTGCGTGAGTCCCTGGGCCTGGTGCCGCAGCGGAACACGCTCTACGGAGACCTGAGCGTCGACGAGAACCTGCGCTTCTTCGCGAAGCTGTTCGGCCTGTCCCACCGGGACTTTGAAGAGCGGCGCGCGCAGCTCCTGGGCATCACCCGGTTGGGGCGCTTCACGGACCGGCGCGCGGACGCGTTGTCGGGCGGCATGTACAAGAAGCTGGCGCTGGCGTGTGCCCTGCTCCACCGGCCTCGCGTGCTGCTGCTCGACGAGCCGACCAACGGCGTGGACCCGGTGAGCCGCCGCGAGCTGTGGGAGCTGCTCTACGGCCTGGTCCACGAGGGCATGACGCTCCTGGTGTCCACGCCGTACATGGACGAGGCCGCGCGGTGTCATCGCGTGGGTCTGCTCCATGCGGGGGCGCTCATCGCGGAGGGAGACCCTCGGGAGCTGGCGCGCCAGCATGGGGTGGCGGCGTCCAACTTCGAGGCCGTGTTCCTGTCGCTCGTCGAGAAGCGCGATGGCGGGAGGGCCGCATGACTCCGGCCATCGAGGTGCGTCACCTGACGAGGCGCTTCGGGACCTTCACCGCCGTGGACGACGTGAGCTTCGACGTCGGAGCGGGAGAGATTTTCGGCTACCTGGGCGCCAACGGCGCGGGCAAGTCCACCACCATCCGGATGTTGTGTGGCCTGCTCAAGCCCTCGAGTGGCGGTGCCCATGTCGCGGGCTTCGACGTGGGGCTCGAGCCCGAGCGCGTGAAGGCGGGCATCGGCTACATGTCCCAGCGGTTCTCGCTGTACCTGGACCTGAGCGTGCGCGCGAACCTGGAGTTCTTCGCGTCGGCGTATGGCGCGTACGGACGGGAGCTGGAGCGGCGCATCGGGGCGATGCTCGAGCGCATGCAGCTTCGCGACGTCCAGAACGAAGTGACGGGCTCCCTGCCAGGAGGACTCCAGCAGCGCGTCGCGTTGGCGAGCGCGGTGCTGCACCAGCCTCGCATCGTCTTCCTCGACGAGCCCACCGCGGGAGTGGACCCGGTGCAGCGGCGCTCCTTCTGGGAGCTGATTCGAGACCTCGCCTCGCATGGCACCACGGTCTTCGTCACCACGCACTACATGGACGAGGCGGAGAACTGCGCGCGCATCGGCATCATGGTGGACGGAAAGCTGGTGGCGCTGGACAGCCCCGAAGGACTGAAGCGGACCCACGCTCCGGGCCGGGTGTTGGAGGTGCGAGGCCCCCGCCTCTCCCCTGCCCTGGATTCGCTGCGCGGTCTGGAGGGGGTGCTGGACGTGAGCCGCTTCGGTTCGGGGGCCACGGTTCGCGTGGACCCGGTCCGGCTTGCTCCCGAGGCGCTGGCGGACCGGCTGCGTGCACAGGGGGTGGACCCGTTGGAGATGGAGGACTCCGCGCCCACGCTGGACGACGTCTTCCTGGCGCTGACGGCGAACGCCCAGCGTGGAGAGGACTGAGTGGCCATGGACTCGTCTCGAGTGAATCGCCGGGTGGGACGCATCCTCGCGATGGCGGGCAAGGAGGTCCTGCACATCCGCCGGGACATCCGCACCCTCTATCTGGCGCTGGCGCTGCCCGTGGTGATGCTGGTGCTGTTCGGCTTCGGCATCAGCTTCGACGTGGACCACCTGGAGCTGGCGGTGGTGGACCAGGACCGCACGGACCTGTCGCGCGAGCTGGTGCGCCAGGTCACCGCGTCCGGCGAGTTCGTGGTGATGCGCGATGGCACCTCGCCCGAGGAGGCCGTGAGCGAGCTGCGCCGAGGCCACGCGACAGGGGTCCTGCTGATTCGCAAGGGCTTCGCCGAGGACTGGATGCGCGGAGGGGCCCAGGTCCAGTTCCTGCTCGATGGCGCGGATGGCAACACGGCGACACAGGCCCTGGCGAAGGCCCAGGCGTTGGTGGAGATGGCGGGCCGCAACCTCGGGGGCTCCCGGGTGATGGCCGCGCCTCCACTGGAGGTCCGCGTGCGCACGCTGTTCAACCCCACCGCGCGCTCGGCGATGTTCCTGGTGCCGGGGCTCGCGGCGTATCTGCTGGCCATCGTCGCGGTGCTCATCACCGCGCTGACGGTGGCGCGAGAGTGGGAGCGAGGCTCCATGGAGCAGCTCTTCGCGACCCCCGTGGGCCGGATGGAGATTGTCGTGGGCAAGCTGCTGCCCTACCTGGGCATCGGCCTGCTCCAGGTGATGCTGGTGCTGGCGGTGGGCACCTGGGTGTTCGACGTGCCGATCCGCGGCAGCCTGCTGGCGCTGGGCCTGGGCGCGTTCCTGTTCCTCGTGGGGATGCTGGGCCAGGGGCTGCTCATCTCGGTGGTGACTCGCAACCAGATGGTGGCGACGCAGGTGGCCACGATGACGTCCGTGCTGCCATCCATGCTCCTGTCCGGGTTCATCTTCCCCATCGAGAACCTGCCGGCGCCGCTCAAGCTCATCAGCACGTTGATACCCGCGCGGTACTTCGTGGCCACGCTGCGCGGGGTGCTCCTGCGCGGCAACGGCCTGGCGGTGCTGTGGCCGCAGTTGGTGGCACTGACCTTGTTCGCGGCCCTCATGTTGGTGGTGGCGACGCGCCGTTTCCAGCGGCGGCTGGACTGAAGGAGGAACGCGAACATGCATCCGCTGGTGGTGCAGTACCGCGCGGTGGTGGTGAAGGAAGTGCGGCAGACGGCGCGGGACCGTCGCGTCATGGCGCTCCTGACGCTGGCGCCGCTCATCCAGCTGTTCATCCTGGGCTTCGCGGTGAACTTCGACGTGCGCCACGTCCCCACGGTGGTCGTCGACCGGGACAAGACGGCGGAGAGCCGCGACTATGCCCGGGGCCAGCTCGCGGGTGACACCTTGCGCTTCACGGCCGAGCTCCCTGATGAACTCGCGGCGGTCGAGGCCATCGAGCAAGGCAAGGCCTCCGTCGCGCTCATCTTTCCTCCGGATTTCCAGAAGGACCTGCTGCGCGGCGACGAGGCCCAGGTCCAGGCGTTGGTGGATGGCTCGGACCCCACGCGCTCAGCCGTCGCGGCGACCGCGGTGACGCAGTACGGGCTGCGTCGGGCCACTCAGCTGTTGAGCATTCAGGCGGAGCGGCAGGGGCAGCTTCCGATGCACGCTCCGGTGGAGCTGGTCCCCCGTGTCCTCTACAACCCGGAGCTGTCGACCTCCGTGTACGTGGTGCCCGGAATCGCGGCGATGCTGCTGCTCATCGTCACCACGGTCATCATGGCCATGGGGTTGTCCCGCGAGCGGGAGACGGGGACGCTGGAGCAGCTCCAGGTGACGCCGCTGCGGCCCGGCATCTTGATGGCGGGCAAGGTGACGCCGTTCCTGCTGATTGGGCTGGTGGACGTGGGGCTCGCGTTGAGCGTGGGCGCCTGGGTCTTTGGTGTCCCGCTGCGAGGGAGCCTGCTGCTCGTCGCGGTGGCCACCCTCTTCTACCTCCTGTCCACGTTGGGCGTGGGGCTCCTCATCGCGACGGTGAGCCGCACGCAGCAGCAGGCCTTCGTGGGTGGGTTCCTCTTCGTCCTCCCCGCGGTGCTCCTCTCCGGAGTGATGAGCCCCATCCGGGCGATGCCGGACTGGCTGGCGTGGCTGACGTACCTGAATCCGGTGCGTTACTACGCGGAGGTGCTGCGCGGCGCGCTGCTCAAGGACGCGGGCCTGTGGGATTTGTGGCGGCAGGTGCTCCTGCTCGCCCTCTTTGGAGGCGCGATGATGGCCGTGGCCGCTCGGCGGTTCCACAAGACCTCGGGCTGATCCGGCCCGGCGGTGGCATCACTGTCACTGGTATGCGGACCCGGCCTGCGTTAGACGAGGCCTCCAGCATGTCCGCAACCGCAGCAGCCCCGGCCCTCTCCGTCTTTCGTCACCGAGACTTCCGCACCTACCAGATCGCTCGACTCTGCGCGGTGCTGGCCATGCAGATTGAGTCGGTGGCCATCGGCTGGCAGGTGTACGAGATGACGGGCAGCGCCCTGGCGCTCGGCTACACGGGGCTTGCCCAGTTCGTCCCCTTCCTCATGTTCTGCCTGCTCGGGGGACAGGCCGCCGACCGGTTTGATCGGCGGACCATCCTGGCCATCTGCCAGGGCGTGATGCTGGTGTGCAGCCTGGCGCTCTTGTCCTTCTCGCTGGGCCACATCACGGATGTGCGCTTCGTCTACGGCGTCTTGATTCTCTTCGGCACGGCGCGCGCCTTCTATGCGCCCGCGGGCTCCGCGCTCACGCCGCACCTGGTCCCGAAGGAGGACCTCACGCGCGCGGTCGCCCTGAACTCCACGACGTGGCAGGTGGCCACCATCGCGGGTCCGGCGGTGGGCGGCGTGCTCTACGGATGGGCGGGCCCGACGGGGGCCTATGTCGGCTCGGCCGCGCTGTGCGCGCTGACGGTGGTGTGGATCCTCTCGTTGAAGGTGCGGACCGGCCGGGCCTCGTCACAGCCGTTGTCCTTCGCCACGCTCGTCGCGGGCCTGGGCTTCGTGCGACGCCAGCGGATGCTGCTGGGCAGCATCACCCTGGACCTGTTCGCCGTGCTGCTCGGTGGCGCCGTGGCGCTGCTCCCCATCTACGCCAAGGATGTGCTGCACACAGGCCCCTGGGGGCTCGGACTGCTTCGTTGTGCTCCGGCGGCGGGCGCGGCCCTCACGGCGGTGGGTTTCGCCATGCGCCCCCTGGGCGGAAACGCGGGCTGGAAGATGTTCGCGGCCGTGGCCGTCTTCGGGGCGGCGACGCTCGTGTTCGGAGTGAGCCGCTCGCTGCCTTTGTCGCTGCTGGCCCTGGCGGTGGCCGGCGCCGCGGACATGGTCAGCGTGGTGGTGCGCCACACCCTGGAGTTGATGGCCACTCCCGACGAGATGCGGGGTCGCGTCGGCGCGGTGAACATGATGTGCATCGGTGCTTCCAACGAGCTCGGTGAGTTCCGCGCGGGCTGGCTCGCCGAGCACGTGGGCGCCGTTCCGGCCGTGGTGACGGGCGCGGTGGGGACCCTGGTGGTCGTGGCCATCTGGGCCTGGGGCTTCCCCGAGCTGCGAAAGGTGGATCGTCTGGAGCTGACCGCCGCCGGCCCCTCTCCCGAGCCGGACACGTCCAAGGAACCCGCCAGCCAGGCGGGTTGACCTGGGGGGCGCTCGCCGCGCTCAGGCCGCGGCGCCCTGGTAGGTGACGCGCAACCCTCGGTGCGTCACGGTGATGACGGGCCGGCCCATCCATCCGCAGTGCTTGCAGACACCGCTCGGGCCCGCCGCCGTGACACGCACGGGCAGGTCCGCCGCACAGGCGGGGCAGCCTTCTGGAATCATGAAGTCGCGCGACGCGGGCTGTGGAGGCGCTTCGGTCATGCATTCGACGTAACGCAGCCGAAGTCCTCCGCAACCAGGCCCTGGCCACCCAAGCGCGGAGGAGCAGCCGCTCCGCTGCCTGGCCCTGGGGCTCGATCACCTGGCCGCACGGTTCGCTTCACACCAGTGGACAGGTACGGGCGCGTGGGCGCCTGGGTCATGGTTGAGGTGACTGTGTCCGGACTAGCGTGCCCGCGAGGGCCCTGGGGTGGACGCGCCAGGGGCCTCCATGCCGGAGGTTTTCATGGTGGAAGGTCCTCCTCGCGCGGGCTCACGTTGGACGTGGCCTCGCTCGCTCGTGCTGGCGTTGGGGTTGGGCATCCTTCTCTCGCTGCCTTCATTGCGAGTGGGGCTGATGCTCGACGACCTGATGCACCGGCTGGTCATCACCGGCACGGTCAATGGGCATGGGGACTGGGGTCCCCTGTCGCTCTACGAGTTTGTCGGAGGTCCAGGAACCCAGCCCGAGCGGTTGCGAGAGTCTGGGCTCCTGCCGTGGTGGGCCTCGGACGCGTTGCTCGTCCGGTTCTTCCGTCCAATTCCCAGCGCGCTGCTGAGCCTGGACGCATGGCTCTTCCGCGACGCGGCGCTCCCCGCGCACCTGCACAGTCTCGCGTGGTTCGTGGCGCTGGTAGTGCTGGTGGGATGGCTGCATCGGCGGCTGCTGCCCGCCCCGGTGGCGGGGCTGGCCACGGTCCTCTACGCAATCGCCGGCGCACACGCGCTCCCGGTGGCGTGGCTCGCCGCGCGTCATCCCCTCGTCTCCGCGCTCCTGGGGCTGCTCGCGCTGGCGGCGCATGTGCGGGCGCGCGAGGACGCATGGAAGCCAGGATGGGTGCTCGCACCGCTGGCGCTCACGGTCGCCCTGCTCTCTGGCGAGGCCGCCGTGGGGGCCGTGCTGCTCCTGGGGGCCTATGAAGTGTTCGGGCGGCGAGACACGTGGCGGCGGGCCCTGCGCTACCTCGCGCCCTATCTCGCGCTGTCGCTCGCCTATGTCCTCTTCTACGTGAGCCAGGGCTATGGCGCGCGCGGGAGCGGTGGCTATCTGAATCCAGCGACCGCGCCCCTCGCGTTCCTCGGGGTCTTCATCCAGCGCGCGCTCATCCTCCTGAGTGAGTTGGTGGTGGCCACCCCATCGGACATTGCCTCCAGCGCTCCGACCCTTCAGCCCATCATCGCGGGCCTGGGTGTCTTCGCCACGGCAGGCGCGTGGTGGATGACGCGTGTGCTGCGGCCATGGCTCACCCCGCAGGAGCAGGCGGCCCTGCGGTGGCTGATTCCCGGAGGGGTCCTCGCCACGCTTCCCGGCGCAGTGGGTATCGTCGGAGGGCGCGTCCTCCTGGTGCCGCTGGTCGCGGGCAGCGCGCTGATGTCCGTGCTCATCCTCCGAGGCTGGCAAGCGGCGCGCGAGTCCGAGCGTCTTCACATTCGTCCCCTCCTCCTCCGAACCGCCGTGGTGGTCCTCGTGCTGGGCCACTGTGGGCTGGGGCCGCTGTTCCGGATCGGAATGGGGGTCGGGTTGGGGCACGTCGCGGATGAACAGTGGCGGGTCGCTCGCGAAGCGCCGCCCTGCGACGGGACCCTGGTGCTGGTAGCTTCCTCGGACCCGAGCGTGTCGCAGTATGTCCCCGCCGCCATGGCGCTGGACGGCCGGCCGCCGCGAATGTTCCGGCTGCTCAGCGGCGCGCCGCATGACCACCTCCTCGAGAGAGTCTCCCCGGAGGCAATCGAACTCATCGTCCAGGGCGCTCCTCGCGAGCGCGGGTTCTGGGAGGTCGTGAACCGGGAAGGCTCCCCACCCGCGGGCACGACGCTGAACCTGGGAGACCTCCAGGTGTCCGTGCTCGAGTCGAGTGAGTCGGGCTTCCTGCGTGCGCGCTTCGACTTTGGCCGAGCCTTGGAGTCGGGGGACTTCTGCTTCGTCACCTGGAGCAACAACGGGCTGCGGCGCATCACGCTTCCTCCGCCCGGCCAACATCTCGCTCTGCCTCACAGCCGAGGTCCCGCTGGGCTGTGAACACTCCACACCGGCGGCTGTGCATGAGGCGACGGCGCGAGGGGAAACCGTTTGCCCGGATGACGAGAACGGGGCCGGATGAGCGTTCATCCACTCTTGCCCCACTCGTCCCATGACACCACTTCGCTTGCTTCGCCTCGCGCCGCTGCTCGCGTGCGCCTCCTTGTTCCTCGCGTCCTGCAGTGACAACGATGAGGATGATGGCGTCGATCCAGATACCACCCAGTTCAAGGTGATGACGCGCAACCTCTACCTGGGCGCCGACATCGACCGGCTGTTCGCGGCACAGTCCGCGGCCGACGTGCCCGGTATCACCGCGACGCTCTACGCGACGGTGCAGCAGACGAACTTCCCCGAGCGCGTCAAATCCATCGCGGATGAGATCCAGGCGACGAACCCCGCGCTCATCGGGCTGCAAGAGGTCGCGCTCTTCCGGACGCAGAGCCCCAGCGACTTCTCGACCAATCCCATGCCCAACGCGCAGACGGTGACCTACGACTACCTGGACATCCTGATGAAGGAGCTCCAGAGCCGTGGGCTGAACTACCGCGTGGCGGCGACGGTTCAGAATGCCGACGTCGAGCTCCCCGCCTCCCTCTCTGGCAACGCCACCGACCTGACCGACGTGCGACTCACGGACCGCGATGTCATCCTGGCGCGCGGAGACGTGCAGGTCTCCAACGTGGTGACGGGCAACTATGCCTTCGCCCAGGAAGTGAGCGTGGGGGGCATTCCGTTCCGCATCCTGCGAGGCTTCACCAAGTTGGATGCCAACCTGAAGGACGCGCGCTTCGCCTTCGTCAACACGCACCTGGAGACGCTGTCCCCTGGCAACCAGAACCAGGCCACGGAGCTGGCGGCGCTCGTCGCCACGTATGCGCGGCCGCTCATCCTCGTGGGTGACCTCAACACCGGGCCGGGCTCGCCAACCACGGGCTACGGCGTGCTGGTCAACTCGACGACGGGCCTGACCGATGCGTGGACCACCGTGGGCACGGGGTCGGGCTTCACGTGCTGCTTCAACGAGACGCTCACCGACGCCAACGCGAACGGCCTCGACGAGCGCATCGACCTGGTGCTGTACGCCGGGGGCGGCATCGACCCACAGTCCACGGCCATCGTGGGCGCGAACCTCACGGACCGCACGCCCGCGGGCCTCTGGCCCACGGACCACGCGGGCCTGGTAGTGGAGTTCCGCCTCACGCACTGAGCTGACACAGGGGGCTGGAGGTCTCCCGAGCCAGGGAGTATTCAGCCCCCGACATGTCACTGCGCCTCATCAAGCGGCTCTCGCGGGACTGGTTCCTTCTGGGAATGCTCAGTGCCGTGGGGCTCGCGCTCCTCTTCCCCGACTTTGGCCGGGCCGGTGGGGCGATGCACGCCGACGTCGTCACGAACGTCGGCATCTTCATCGTGTTCTTCCTCCATGGCGTGGGGATGCCCCTGGCCCAGCTCAAGGCCGGGGCCCTTCAGTGGCGGCTGCACGTCCTGGTGCAGTCCTTCACGTTCCTCGTCTTCCCCGCGCTGTGGTTCGTCTTCAACCTCCTCCTGGGCGCTTGGGTGCCGGCGGACGTGTCGCTGGGCTTCCTGTTCCTGTGCGCGGTGCCCTCCACCATCTCCTCATCCGTGGCGATGACAGGAGCGGCCCGAGGCAACGTCGCGGGCGCCATCTTCGACGCGAGCCTGTCCAGCCTGCTGGGCATCTTCCTCACGCCGCTCATCATCGGGTTGCTCGCCCGAACCACGGGGCAGTCGCTGCCCTTGGGCGACGCCATCTTCAAGCTGTCGCTGTTGCTGCTCTTGCCGCTGGCGGTGGGCCAGGGAGTCAGGCCCTTCGTGGGAGCGGCCTTCGCGCGCTACCGGAAGTACACCAACGGCGTGGACCGGGTGTTCATCCTGGTCCTGGTCTATGCCTCGTTCTGTGACTCGTTTTCGTCAGGCATCTTCAGCAGCCACGGCGGGGGCACGCTCGCGATGGTGGTGGGCGGCGCCGCGCTGCTGCTCGCCACGGTGCTGACGCTCAGCACGCTCGCGGCGCGGCGGTGGGGGTTCTCCACGGAGGATGAGATCGCCGCCGTGTTCTGCGGCTCCAAGAAGACGCTGGCGTCAGGAGTGCCCATGGCCCGGCTGTTGTTCGGCGCGCACCCGGCGCTGGGGCTCATCGTCCTGCCGCTCATGTTCTACCACCAGCTTCAGCTCGTGGTGTGTTCGGTGCTGGCGGAGCGCTACGCGAGCCGCCCCACCGCGTCCTGAGTTCCTCCGAGGTTGCCTGCCTCGAGCAGGTTCCACGACAATGGCGCGACCCTGGGTTGGCGGTTGGGGGACAGAGGCTGATGGCACAGACACGACGTGACCAGAACGTGGCGGCGGTGCGGCACTTCAACCGCTTCTACACCCAGAAGATTGGCGTCCTGACCGATGGCCTGCTCAAGAGCGAGTACTCGCTGACCGAAGCCCGGCTCTTCTACGAGCTCCACCATCGGGAGGCGCCCACCGCCGCGGAGCTGAGCCGGGAGCTCGCGCTGGACCCCGGCTACCTCAGCCGGCTGCTGCGCCGATTCGGCAACGAGGGGCACATCGAACGGGTGCCGTCCGCGCTGGATGGACGGCAGCACCTGCTGCGCCTCACGGCCAAGGGAGAGCAGACGTACGCGCGGCTGAACAACCGCTCCGAGGACTCCATCCGGACCCTGCTGTCCCCTCTTCGAGGTGACGAGCGCCAGCGCATCGTGGAGGCGATGCGGGTCATCGAGGAGCTCCTCGCGGATGCGAAACCTCGGGTGTCCGCGGAGTCCGTCGTGCTGCGGCCCCACCGGTCTGGGGATATCGGCTGGGTCATCCAGCGGCACGGTGAGCTGTACAGCCAGGAGTACGGCTGGGATGAGCGGTTCGAGGCGCTGGTCGCGGGGATTGCATCCCGGTTCATCCTGGAGCGGGAGCCGGAACGGGAGCGCTGTTGGATCGCGGAGCTGAACGGACGGAGCGTCGGCTCGGTGTTCCTGGTGAGCGAGTCGAAGACGGTGGCGAAGCTGCGGCTGTTGCTCGTGGAGCCGTCGGCGCGAGGGCTGGGAATCGGCACCCGGCTGGTGGATGCGTGTGTCAGCTTCGCTCGCGACGCGGGCTACCGGAAGGTGCGCCTGTGGACGGACAGCCAGCTCCTCGCCGCGCGCCATCTGTATGAACAGGCGGGCTTCGTGCGCATCGGCACGGAGCCCCACAATGACTTCGGCGAGGGGCTGGTTTCAGAGACGTGGGAGTTGAAGCTCTGAGCGGAGACAGCGCCACCGTCAGATGCAACGACAGTAGCTCCACGGACTGAAGCAGGCCTCACTATTGCCCACGGCGGCCACGGAGTAGCACGTCTTGTGACCGCTCAGGACCTCGGTGTCTTCATAGCTGGTCCCCGTCACCGTGGCGATGCGCGCCTGGCCCAGGACGCACCCCTGGTCTCCATCGGACTTCATCACCCAGTAACGGGTCGCGGAAGGGACAGGTGTCCAGCTCAGCATCACCGCGCCACTCGTTGGGGTCAGCGTGAGGGTGGGCATTTCCGTCGGCCCGCCCGCACAACCGCTGTTCACGGGCGCGGGCACATTGCACCCGATGCGCTGGCTCTCGAAGGCATTGTAGATGGCTGTCATGTGCGGCGTTCCATCGCGGAGATCTCCGTTATCGTCGTCCGCCGCCAACCACTGCATATAGCCGTTGTTGGCCGCGCAGCCATCCAGGGTCCCTTGGGAGCAGTTGCAGGCATGCCAGAAGCCGATGTTGCCGCTCCCCTGGTAGAAGAGCTTGTTGCTGATGTTCAGGACCGTGGCCGTGTTGTAGTTGAATGGCGCGACAAAGAGTTCGCGGGAGATGAGTCTCCATGCGGCCTGGCGCGCCAACCCTGATGCGCACCGAGTCTCTTTTCCACACGGGCCCGTGCCAGAGGGGCATTTGATACAAACGAGCACGTCCGGGACGGTGTCGACCGTGAAGGACAATCGATAGAGGGTGGCGATCTCCGCATAGGCTTCGCTCGAGCTGCCCTCTCTGCCAACGTGAGTGAGACAGTTCGTACCCAGCAGTTTAGTGTGCAGGGCGACCCAGGCAGGGACGATGAATCCGGTGGTGAAAGAGGCTCGGGTTGGGGAGACCGAGGTGGTGGAGAAGGCAAAGCGTCGTCGCTTCAGCGCGGAGGACAAGCGGCGCATCCTCGAGGAAGCGGACCGGTGCACGAAGCCCGGAGAGGTGGGCGCACTTCTGCGCCGTGAGGGGCTGTACTCCTCACTGTTGAGCGTGTGGCGACGTCAACGCGAGGCCGGAGGACAGGCCGCCCTGGAGCCAGTCAAGCGAGGCCCCCCGGCGAAGGTGCCCGCGCCCGGGGTCCGGAGAATCGCCGAGTTGGAGAAGGAGTTGGCGCGTGCCCAGGCGAAACTCAAACGCGCCGAGGCCCTGTTGGACCTCCAAAAAAAAGTATCGGAAATCCTGGGAGTGGAACTGCCCAAGCCAGACGAGGAGCCCTGATGGCGGCGGCACGAGAGGCCGTGGGAGAGCTGGGAGTCTTTCCGGTGTGCCAGGTGATGGGCCTGTCGCGAGCCACCTTCTACCGGAGCCTGCGGCCGACGCAGGGGGCGGCCCGTGGACGTCGCCAGCCAAGGGCCTTGTCCGCCGAGCAGCGGGCCGAGGTGCTCCGCGTACTGCACGAGCCGAGATTCGCGGATGCGGCGCCCGCGGAAGTCTACGCGCAACTGCTCGATGAAGGGCGCTACCTGTGCTCGGAGCGGACGCTGTACCGGGTGCTGGCCGAGAACCAGGAGGTACGAGAGCGCCGCAACCAACTGCGCCACCCCAACCATCCGGTGCCCCAGGTGCACGCGACGAAGCCGAACGAACTCTGGAGCTGGGATATCTCCAAGCTGCACGGCCCAGGAAAGTGGACGTACTTCTACCTCTACGTCGTCCTCGACGTGTACAGCCGCGCTGTCGTCGGTTGGATGGTGGCGCACCGCGAGTCGGCCGCGCTCGCCCAGAAGCTCCTGGCGCAAACCTGCGAGCGCCAGGGCATCCAACCTGGCCAGCTGACGATTCATGCGGACCGTGGCTCCTCCATGACGTCCAAGCCCGTGGCTCTGCTGATGGCGGACCTCGGCGTGACGAAGACGCACTCCCGGCCCCACGTCTCCAACGACAACCCCTTCAGCGAGGCCCACTTCAAGACGCTGAAGTATCGGCCCGACTTCCCCCGCGTCTTCGGCTGCCTCCAGGATGCACGCGGCTTCTGTGCCGACTTCTTCCGTTGGTACAACGAGGAGCACCACCACTCGGGACTGGGTCTGCTCACCCCTCACGACGTCCACCACGGCCTGGCCCACGCGCGCCTCTCGGCCCGCGCCGTCGTCCTCGAGGCAGCCTTCGCCGCTCATCCCGAGCGATTCCCCCACGGACTCCCGAAGCCCCAGGCCCTTCCGAACGCTGTCTGGATTAACAACCCCGCGCACCTCCCCAACTCAAAGGCGGCTGCGCACTAATCTCTCAGTTTCACTGTCTCATTCACGTTGACAGGTTCCGCTGCTCATCCCTCCCCCGCTGTCGTTGTCATCCAGGCCATGTGCCCACTCGTGGTTGAGAACCGCGGCGACCTCTCCCTTGTTCAAACATCCCCCCTGCCCGCGGTAGAAATTGACCGAGGAACCACTCCAGTAGGCGTTGCAGCTATATTGGTTGATGTTGACGTTCACGGTCAGGGCCGTTTGAAGCCAGGCATTGTTGGGGAGCCATCCGCGGGCCAGCTCCGCAATGCGATTCAGCTCGTAGAAGGCCGTCCGGGACGACGCCGTATTCCCCAAGACACCTGAAATGCCCGGGGTGCAGTTGTGGTCACCATCGACTCCTTTCAGATTGATGTCCCCCGTGGCGCTGCTGACGCTCATCGCGCCACAGTGGTCCACGATTCGGATGTAGCGCCCCTGGAGGGTCGCGGTCCTCGTGCCTGACGTGTAGTCATACACCCCCATGCCATCCGTATAGACGCCTGAGCCCACATTGGCCCAAGGCATGGGGTAGTTGGGGACCATGAGCCGTTGGGGAATGCAGTACGGGTCGTAGGGGTCGCAGGGAGGACGCGGCCCGTCATAGTTGAACGGGTAGACTCCGCCTCGAACAGAACGGTCGCTGTAGTGATTGTCGTCCTCGAGGGCGAGCACCTCGCCAGTGGTGGCATCCACCGTCACCTTCCAGCGCTCATGCTCTCCCTGGAGCTGGAAGCCATACGTCCACACGAGTTGGTGCCCCATCTCCTCGCCAAACTTCGCCCCAGGAACCGACATGGGGGCGACTTCCAACGTGGGCTCCTGCCAGACCATGGAGGGACTCTCGAACAGCCCGAGATGCTCGTGGGCCAGCATCGTCGCCCGCTCCGCGTCCACCAGCGGCATGGGCGATACGTCCACATCGCGCCAAGACTCCGTCCCCAACAGGACGAGGTTGCCATGGCTCAGCGTGGCCACGATGCGCCCATGGCGCACCGGAATCCCCTGGTGTTCCTGCGCAATCGACACCTGCCACAGATCTTGCGAAATCGAATCCACCCGGACCTCCCCCAGTTCGCCGATCTCCACGCCCAGGGCCTCCCGGTTGGCTTCTATGAACCGGAAGACAAGGTCCGCCACGACGGCGCCATCCACTCGCGGAACGGATCGGTCGAGCTGTCGGCCAATGCTCTCCACCGTCACGCTGTTGCCGACACCAGATCCCGGGATGAGCGGAACCGCGCCAAGGATGTTGCTGGCCGTGCCGGTGCTCCTGTCGATGAAGACCTCGAAGTCCTTCCCATTGCGCGCGAAGAAGTCCGCCCAGGCCTTCCCAGCCTCGGGTTTCAACTTCGACACAGCCTCCCGGAGCGGGACATTCCCGCTCACCAGCGACAGCTCGGGTTTGAAGAAGGCCTGGCTCGCCAGTGAGCCCCTCGAATCCTGTCCGGAAGGCACACTCCCCCACGCCTGGAACGTCGCCAGCACTGCCATACACACGGTGGCTTTCATCACGCTGTGCATGTCGGACTCCTTCGCCGTTCAAGGCACTGCATTCCAAGAATCGACAAAGGCGGCCTCCCCCGAAGGGAAGCCGCCTCATGACTTCAAGTCGCCCGCGGTGATGGGAGCGCCCCGTTCAAGCCCGCCCCCTCCCCCGCGGAGGTCTGGACCGGCCCGCGACTAGAGCGGAACCGTGCAGCCCACGTTGGTCGCGTCGTCGCAGGTGCTGGACGGACCGAAGCAGGACTCGCTGGCGCCCACCGGGACCACCGAGTAGCAGACGCGGTGGCCGGCCACGACGTCGGCGTCCACGAAGCTGGTGGTCGTCACGGTGGCGATGCGCGCCTTGCCGTAGGTGCAGGCGTTGACGCCGTCGGAGCGCATCACGAAGTACTTCGACGCGCCGGCGATGGCGCCCCAGGACAGGGACACCTGGCCGGTGGCGGGCGTCACCGTCACGGTGGGCTTCGCCGTCGGAGCACCCGAGCAGCCGCTGTTGACGGGCGCGGGCGTGGTGCAGGCGATGTTGTGGCGGTTGAACGCGTTGTAGATGGCCGTCATGTGCGGCGTGCCATCGTTGATGTTGCCGTTGTCGTCGTCCGCGGCCAGCCACTGCTTGTAGCCGTTGGTCGCCGCACAGCCGTCCGACGTGCCCGCGGTGCAGTTACAGGCGTGCCACGAGCCGATGTTGCCGCTGCCCTGGTAGAACACCTTGTTGCCGATGTTCTGCGCCGTGTTCCAGTCGTAGTTGAACGGCGGGGACTGGAGGTCACGCGCGACGAAGTCCCACGCGGCCTGACGGACAGGAGACGCCGCGCAGTGCACCTGACGGCCGCACGGCCCCGTGCCGCTGGAGCACCGCGAGCAGACGAAGTTCTGCGGCGTCGTCGGGGTCGGCGGGTTGTGGACCGCGTAGTCCGCGTCACGCACGCCGGAGCAGTTGGTCGCGCACCAGGCGGCGCCCGTCTGCGCCTCGTTCACGTTGTAGCCCGTGCCATCCGCCGTCATGCCGCAGCCGTTGTTGATGGTCTGGAAGAAGCCATAGCCGATGCAGGACGCCGGAGACCGGCCCGCCAGCAGCGGCGTCGCGGCCGGGTTGATGGGCAGGCGGTACATGGACGCGATGTCAGCGTAGCCCTCGCTGGAGTTGCTCAGCGTGCCGGCCGTGTCGTTGTCATCCATGCCGTGGCCCCACTCGTGGTCGAACACGGCGCCAATCTCACCCGTGTTCCGGCAGCCACCACCGGCGCGGTAGAAGTTGACCGTCGAGCCGTTCCAGAAGGCGTTGCAGGTGGAGACGATGTTGACGTTCGCCGTCATCTGCGAGCGCAGCCACGTGTTGTTCGGCAGCCAGCCACGCGCCAGCTCCGCGATGCGGTTGAGCTCGTAGAAGGCGCTGCGAGCAGCGGCCGTCGTCGTTCCAGCCCCCGGGCAGGGCGCGGTGGCCCCCGTGCCCACGTTGATGTCGCCAGCACCGCCGACGCTGATGGCGCCGCAGTTGTCGCCGATGCGGATGTACTGGCCCGCGAGCGTGGTGGTCACCGTCCCCGAGGTGTAGTTGTACACGCCGTAGCCATCCGTGAAGCCACCGGACGACACGTTCGCCCAGGGCATCGGGTAGCGCGCCTGGATGGAGCCACAGAAGGACCCGGGCGGGCACGGCGAGGGCGTGCCCGTGTTGGTGAAGACGTACACGTCACCCCGGACCGCGCGGTCGAGGTAGTGGTTGTCGTCCTCGAGCGCGAGCACCTCGCCGGTGTTCGCGTCCACCGTCACCTTCCAGTGCTCATGCTCGCCCTGGAGCTGGAAGCCGTACGTCCACACCAGCTGGTGAGCGATGCCCTGCCCGAAGCCCGCGTTCGGCACGGACACCGGGGCGACCTCCAGCGTGGGCTCCTTCCAGACCGAGGCGGGGCTCTCGAACAGGCCGAAGCGCTCGTGCGCGAGCATCGTCGCCCGCTCGCCGTCCACCAGCGGCATGGGGGACACGTTCACGTTGCTCCACTGCTCCGTCCCGAGGAGGACCAGGTTGCCGTGGCTGATGGTGGCCGCGATGCGGCCATGGCGCACGGGAACGCCCTGGAGCTCCTGGGTGATGGAGATCTGCCACAGCTCCGGCGTGATCTGATCCACCCGGGCCTGGCCCAGCTGGCGCATGTCCACGCCCATGGCATCCCGGTTGGCCTCGATGAACCGGTAGACGAGGTCCGCGACGACGGCCCCGTCCACCTGCTCCACGGACCGGCCGAGCTGCTTGCCTACGCTCGCCAGCGTGACCTTGTTGCCTACGCCCTTACCCGGGATGAGCGGGACGGGACCTTGGATGTTGCTGGCCGTGCCCGTCACGACGTCGATGTAGATCTCGAAGTTCTTCCCGTTGCGGGCGAAGAAGTCCTCCCAGACCTTCGCCTGCTGCGGGCTCAACTTCGGCAGGGCCTGGGACAAGGGCACTTGTCCGCTGACCAACGACAACTCAGGCTTGAAGAACGCCTGGTCAGCCAGGACTCCTTTGGGGGAGTGGTCGGTGGGATTGAATGCCCACGCCGACGACGTCGCCATCACTGCCATACATACGGCGGATTTCACGACGCTGCGCATGCGGTGCTCCTTCGAACGAAGGGACCAACGGAACGAGGACCCCGCAGGACCGGGATGGCCCTGGGTTTCCTCGGGTTGCGCATATTCCAGATTTACTCAGAGTGCGTCCCCGCAAAGCACCTTGAGTGTCATCCGAAGGACAATGACTAGACGCGGTATGTGGCCGCTACGGATTCCATGTGTCCGGCCACGTCACGCAGGGACGCGGTAATCCGCTGAGCACTCTGCAATCCCTGGATGGATTCTTCCATCATCCGGGACAAATCCGTCACCGCGGTGAAGATCTGCGCCACCCCGGCATTCTGCTGGGTGACGGCGGCGGCGATCTGCTGAGCGGCGTTGGCGTTGTCCTGGATGATGCGCGTCAGCTCGCGGAGGCTGTCGCCGCTGGCGCGGACCTGCGTCAGTCCCGTCTCGGCGCTGCCCTGGCTCTGCTCGGCCAGGGTGACGGTGGCCTGGATGGACTGGCGGATGTCCTCGAGGATTTCGCGCACGCGGCCCGTGGACTGGATGGACTGGTCGGCCAGGCTGCGAATCTCGCGAGCGACGACCCCAAAGCCCTTGCCGTGCTCGCCGGAGCGGACGGACTCGATGGCGGCGTTGAGGGCCAGCATGTTGGATTGGTCCGCCAGGTCCTTCACCGTCTGGGTGATGCCACCAATCTGGCGCGTGCGCTCATTGAGGGCGGTGATGCTCTGGGCCACGCGGCCCACCTGCTCATGCAGGAGCTCGAAGCCCGCGAGGCTCGCGGCGACGGTGGCCTCGCCGGAGCGGCCCACTTCACGCGCCCGCGCGGTGACACCCAGCACGGCCTGCGAGCGCTCGGCGGCCATGAGCGACGTCTGCTTGATCTCCTGCGCGGTGACTTGCGTCTCCTGAAGGGCCGCGGCCTGCTGGGTCAGGGTGCGCTCCTGCTGCGCCGACGCGGCCGTCAGCTCCGCCACCGTCTGGCCCAGGACCTGGGTGCCCTGCTTGAGGCCCCTGGTGGACTCACGCAGGTGCTGCATCATCTGGGAGAACGCGGCGGCGAGCTCCCCCACTTCGTCGCGGCGGGACGTCACTTCCACATCCTGGGTGAGGTCGCCCTCGCGAACGACGCGGCTCACCACCTCGTTCAGCCGGATGATGGGCTGGGTGGCGCCCCGCGCCAGCAGCCAGCCCCCCACTCCCGCCATGGCGAGCGACAGCAGCGTCAACCCCACCGCGATGGTCTCGGCCTGGTTCAGCGGTGCATAGACCTCTTCCGGCTCTACCGTCGCCACGAAGCGCCAGCCGTCGCCCACGTCGCGCAACGACGACTCGTTGATGGCCGACTCGCGGACCGCGTCATCGGACCGCGCCTGTCCCGCCTCCATGGAGTCGAAGAGCACGCGGCCCTCCAGGTCCAGCACCTCGAGCGCGAAGCTGCGCAGCCCCCGGGCGCGCGAGCGCCCCAGCGCGGGTGCCACCACCTGCCCCACTTGTCCCCAGTCATACGCGCCCAGGACCACGCCGATGCGGGCGCCGCTGAGGGGGCTGAAGATGGGCGCGGCGAGCGGCAGCACCACCGTCCCGAAGAACGGGTCCACCTGCGTGAAGCGAGAGACGTCGGCGGTGCCGTTGCTCGCGGCCCGGAACCACGAGGAGGCGAGCACTTCGCCCTCTCGGCCCGCGTAGGCCTTGAGCAGCCGCTCCTCGCTGGCGGACACCGCGCGCCCGTTCACGTCGAAGAGCACCACACCCGCGAAGGTCGGGTGGCGCTTGCGGAACGTGGCCAGCACCGCGTTGCTCTCATCGAACGTATCGAAGAGGAGCGCGCCGCGAAGGATGGAGTGCTCCGACCAGCTCCGTACGGAGGCTTCGCGCTCCACGAGGGTGGCCTCGACCAGGTCTCGAAGCCCCTGGGCCTCCACCCTCATCGTGGCGTGAATCTGGTCCTGCAGCGTGTCGGAGATGAAGAAGCGCCCCAGGACGTTGAGCGGCAGCAGGGCACACAGCGTGAGCAGCGCCACCGCCAGGGTCAACCGGGTGCGCAAGGAAGTTCTGTCGAGGATTCGCATGGAGGCGCGGCGAGACTTCAGAGTTCGAGCAAGGAGAGGCCCACCGTGATGGCGCCGATGACCTGGCGGCCGTCACGGACCGGGAGGGAGACCTGGATGACGTAGGCTTGCGAGGACTCGTCGAAGAAGGGCTTCTCCTTCAGCACCCTCCCCTCGTTGAAGGGCACGCGGAACTTGTCCTCGTCCCCCTGCCAGTAATCCGTGGTGCGCCGCGTGGCGCCCACCAGCGCGCCCTGGTGGTCCATGGCGAAGATCTCCGCGACCTTCCGCCCCAGCGCCGCGCGGTGGCGCGCCAGCATCCGGGCCGCCGCGGAGTCGAGCACGCGCTGCTTCGCCTCGGTGAGCGCGGGAGTCGCGAGCCACGCCTCGTCCTCCACGCGAATGGCCGCGAGCGATGCGCCGCGCGCGTTCTGCGCCTTGACCGCTCGAACAAGCTCCGGGTCCACGGCCAGCCGCTGGAGCACGGGAATCAGTGCATCCACCTTCTCGAGCTGCGCGACACCATCCGGGGGCATCCCCGCGAGCACCGTGAGCACCACGCCGATACACCACATCCAGACCTCAACGCGTCCGCACGCGGTTTCGGCGAAGACTGGCATCTCCTTCGCGCCGGCGGATGACACCGACGATACTCGAATGAGACATCTCACGTGTGACAGGAACGCAGGCCCCCGCTCTCCCCTGCTCGCCTGCCCGGACATCTCCCGCGCTGTTCATGAAACCCGGAGAAGACACGCAAGCTGCGGAGCCAAACCCGAAACCAGGAAGATGTTTGGCTTCACAAACACGGAATGCCGCGTCAACGCACGGCTTGAGCGAGGTGCCGGGCCAGGCGCTCAAGCAGCTCGGTGTTCTCGCGCTCGGCGGACTGGAGCTTGGGGAGCTGGGCCCTCAACTCCGCGAGGTCCTTGCCTCGTTGACGCAGGTCATCGGCACCCAGCTCCAGCCAGTGCCCCAGCTCGCGGGCCGTCAGCTCCAGATGGAACTGGAAGCCATACGACGCACCCAGTCGGAAGGCCTGTTGCGAGTAGCGGTCCGTCGAGGCCAGCAAGGTGGCCCCGGGTACGGCCTTGTACGTGTCGCCATGCCAATGCGCCACGACGGTGCGGGGCCGCGCGCCGGCGATGACGGGGTCCTTCATCGCGTCGGCGGTCCAGCGCACCGGGGCGACGCCGACCTCGAAGCCGTTCTTCCCCGGGAAGACCTCCGCGCCCGCGGCGCTGGCGAGCATCTGCGCGCCCAGGCAAATGCCCAGACAGGGCCGCTCGTTGGCGAGCCGCTCACCGAGGATGCCGAGCTCGTCGCGGAGGAAGGGGTGCTGGTCCGCCTCGTAGACACCCATGGGGCCGCCCATCACCACCACCAGCTCCGCGTCCACGTCCTCGCGGCGCACGGCGCGGAACCGGTGGACCAGGGTGAAGCCCACCTCGGTCAACGCCGGCCCCAGGAGCCCCACGCCTTCGTGCTCCTCATGCTGATAGACGACCGCGCGCATCGGTGCGACCTCCCTGCCTTCGTCGGTGCGTGGAAGCCTAGCTGGAACCGCCGGACTGGCGCTTGCCGTCCTTGAGGATGCGCAGCAGTCCTTCCTGGGCCACGGAGGCCACGAGCCGCCCGTCGCGGGAGTAGATGGAGCCTCGCGCCAGCCCCCGCGCGTTGCCGGCCCACGGGCTGTCCATGACGTAGAGCAGCCAGTCATTCACCTTCAGGTCCCCATGGAACCAGAGGGCGTGGTCCAGGCTCGCGCCGATGACCTGCGGCTGGAAGAAGCTGGCGGCGTGGGGCAGCAGCGCGGTGCTGATGAGGTTGAAGTCGGACGCGTAGGCCAGCACGTACTTGTGGACCTGCGGGTCTTCCGGAAGCTCGCCGTCGGCGCGGAACCAGACCGCCTTGCGAGGCTCGGTGGCGGTGGGGTTGAACGGGTCCGTGTATTCGACGGGGCGGATCTCGATGGGCTTGGCGCAGAGAATCTTCTCGCGCAGCCGCGCGGGGATGCGGTCCGCCTGCCGCGACCACAGCTCCAGGTCCGTGGACAAGCCCTCCGGCGCCGGGACGTCCGGCATCTGCGACTGATGCGCGAAGCCGGCCTCGTCGCCGTGGAAGCTGGCCATCATCGTGAAGATGGGCTGCCCCTTCTGGATGGCCACGACACGCCGGGTGGTGATGCTGCCGCCGTCGCGCACCCGGTCCACCGTGTAGACGACGGGGAGCCCAGCGTCCCCCGGCCTCAGGAAGTAGCCGTGCAGCGAGTGGACATGCCGGGCCGGCTCCACCGTCCGGCTCGCCGCCGACAGGGCCTGGCCCAGCACCTGTCCGCCAAAGAGCTGGCGGAAGCCCAGGTCCTGGCTCTTGCCGCGAAAGAGGTTCTCCTCGATGGACTCCAGCTTGAGCAGCTCCAGCAGCTCGTCCAGGACTCGGCTCATGGCCCCCTCCTACCCGACCGGGGCGCGCCTGTCTTGCCCGGCGTGGACGCAACGTGTCGTAGCGCGCATCGGGTTCCCAGTCCCCCAGGCGCCGCGCTCCGCGAGCTCCGAACGAAGGCACGGAAGACAGACAGGGCCCGGGACACGCAGCCACCCCGCATGTCCCGGTAACGCGCATACAGGTGTAGCGCGCGTTCGATGTGACATGCGATTGACGCCGGGCGTCATGCATTGAGCGCCCATCGCGACGCAAATCGGAGGGGGTGGCTTGAAGCGCGTCACCCGAGTGGGCGACGCTTGTTTGCACTTGAGACATCCACGCCCGGCTCCACGCAGCCAACGCAGCACTCAACCTTCGACGGGGGGAGAATGCAGTCCAACGTATTCACCGCGGTCCTGATTCCACTGTCATTGGCCGTCATCATGCTCGGCCTGGGCCTGTCGCTGACGCTCGAGGACTTCAAGCGCGTCATCATCTACCCGCGGGCGGTGATTGTCGGGCTCGTGTGCCAGATGCTCATCCTCCCTGTGGGCTGCGCGCTGGTGGCCCACGCCTTCGGGCTGGCGCCGGAGCTGGCGGTGGGGCTGATGCTGCTGGCGGCGTCACCCGGAGGCGCCACGGCGAACCTGTTCAGCCACCTGGCGCGCGGAGACGTGGCGCTCAACATCACGCTCACGGCGGTGAACAGCGCGCTGACGCTCGTCACCCTGCCCCTCATCGTCAACCTGTCCATCCAGCACTTCATGGGTGAGACCCGCGTGCTGCCCATGCAGTTCACCAAGGTGATCCAGGTCATGGTCATCGTGCTGGGGCCGGTGAGCATCGGGATGCTCATCCGCTCGCGCTGGTCAGGCTTCGCCCAGCGGTTGGACAAGCCCATCCGGCTCCTGTCGGCGGTGTTCCTGGCGTTGATGATTGTCGGCGCCGTGTATCAGGACCGGGCCAACGTGGGCGCGTACTTCCAGCAGGTGGGGCTGGCGGCGCTGAGCTTCAACCTGTTGAGCATGGCCGTCGGCTTCGTCACGCCGTTGGTGTTCCGCCTCCCCCGCCGTCAGGCGGTGGCCATCGGGATGGAGATCGGCATCCACAATGGAATCCTCGCGATGACCATCGCCCTGAGCCCGCTGCTGCTGGGCAACGCGACCATGGCCATCCCTCCGGCCATCTACAGCATCATCATGTATTTCACGGCGGCGGCGTTTGGCTTCGCCGTCACCCGCGGTGGCCCGGCCCCCGTCCTTCACGAGGAAGTGTCGAGATGACGTATCAGCGTCCTTCCAAGGCCCTCCGTGGGTTGTGTCTGGCCATGGGCCTCGCCGCGTTCCCCGCCGTCGCTCAGCAGGCCGCGACCGCCGTGCCGGACGTGCCCGTGGCGCGGCCCACGCCCCCGCCCGAGGTCACCCCGGCCAACGAGCCCTCGCCCGCGGTGCCGCTGCGTCCCATCCCCAACGTGCGGTTGTACCTGACCAGCCTCAACCTCTTCCGCGTCAACCCGCTGGGATTGGAGACGCAGAACCGGCTCGTCCTCCAGAAGCGCCTGTTCGACAGCACGTCGGTGCTCCTGCGAGACACGTTCGTCAACGCGGCGGCGAGCATGAAGCTCAGCCCGGCCTCGCTCAAGGTCGGCCCCACGGTGGAGATTCAGCCGGCCGCGGTTTTCAACCTGCGCGCCAGCTACGAGTACACACAGTTCCTGGGCATCATGGGCTTCCTCCAGTCGTATCCGGACCCGCTCCGGGACTTCTCGGATGACGCGCTCGATGCGGGCGAGGACAACGCCTACAGCACCAGCGGCCACCACTTCATGCTGGAGCCCACGCTCCAGGCCAAGGTGGGCCCCATCGCGGTGCGCACCAAGTTCAGCTTCGAGTACTGGAACCTCTCGCTGCGCGATGGCGAGACGACGTTCTATGACCCGTTCCTCGACTCGCTGCTGGCGGGCAAGGGCTGGGTCTACACGAACGACTCGGACGTCATCTACCTGGCGGACCGGTGGGCCACGGGCGTGCGCTTCAGCGGCGTCTGGCCTCAGTACGGCGCGGACCAGGGCATCACCGGCGACACCCAGGCCAACAACAGCCACATGCGCGTGGGGCCGTTCGGCTCCTTTGCCTTGAACCAGGATGAGGGGACGCTGTTCAACCGTCCCACAGTGGTGGCGTCGGTGGCCTGGTACCTGAAGCACCCCAGCCGCCAGGGGGCCCTGCCCTTCATGTTCGTGGGCTTCGCCTTCAACTCGGACCTGATGCGCACGCGTTGAGCGCGCAACCCCGCCCCCGCGCGAGCCGATGCGCGGGAGCGGAGGGTGTGTGGACTTCAGTGGTCGTGGTGACCGTCCGGCCCGTGCGCGTGGCCGTGCTCGAGCTCTTCCTTCGTCGCGGCGCGCACGTCCGTCACCTTGCCGTCGAAGTGCAGCGTCTTGCCGGCGAGCGGGTGGTTGTAATCCACCGTCACTTCCTTCTCGTTCACGCTCTTGACGAGGAACTCCACCTCGTCGCCGTCGGGGTCCTCGGCGGTGAGGATGCCACCGGCCTCGAGCTTCAGGTCCGGCGGGAACATGTCCCGGGGAACCACCTCGATGCCCTCGTCGTCGTACGGGCCGTAGCCCTCCTCGGGGGGGACGACGACGGAGAAGGTGTCACCCTTCACCTTGCCCTCGAGCGCCTTCTCCAGACCGGGGACCAGCTGCTCGTTGCCCTGCAGGTAGACGAGCGGATCTCCCGCATCGCTCTCGTCAATCACCTCGCCATCGCCCAGGTGGAGCTTGAAGTCGATGGAGACGACACTGTCCTTCGTGATTTTCATGGCGCCCCTCATAGCCCAGGCCGTGGATTCGCGCCCCCATCATGTGCTCATTCCCCGCACGGGGCGCACGGAAGTCCCGGGCACTCGCCCGAAACCAGACGCAAGGGCTCAGGCGCCGGAGCGCGGAGGCCTGGCTTCCACCAGGTCCAGGGACCGGGCGCGCGAGCTCCGGTCCAGCCGGCCCTCGATGCGGAGGATTCGGCGCTGATGGTCCTCGGGGGCCTCCGCCGCCGAGGAGAGCCGGGCATGCCTCAGCGCGCCTGGCAGGTCCTTGATGGAATGTTCGTAGAGCTTGGCCAGCTCCAGGTGCATCGTCGCCGCCTGGACACCGCGCGCCGTCCTCAACGCCTGGTGCAGGTGCTCGGCCGCGGCCTGGGGCTCTCCAGCCATGCGGGCCAGCCGTGACGCCAGGGCGTGCGCCTCCATCCCCACCACGCCCGTGCCTCGAGTCGCCGCGTGAGCGAAGGCCCGCGCCCGCGCATGGTCTCCGGCCCGGAGCGCCACCCCCGCGAAGCCCAGCAGGTCCCGAGGGTCCTCATCCCCTGGCACCGCGGTGCCGTCTCCCGCCCGGAAGCGGCGCACCATCTCTCCCAGCAGCGCGGCCAGGAGGAGCAGGTCATTCGCGTTGTGCTCCAGCACGGGCGTCAACGCCGAGCCGTCCCCTCCTCGCAAGTACCGGAAGTACAGGTCTGGAATCAGGGAGCCGTCCACGTCGTCGACGCGGCGATGGCCGAGCACGTGTTCTTCCATGTGCACCAGCCGCGTGCCCGCCCCACGGTGCTTGAAGACGCGGCGGGCGCAGTGCAGCAGGTCCAGGTGTGGCAGCTCCGAGGGCGTCTTCACGCGGTTGAGCACGAAGCGCGTGCGCAAGAGGGGCCAGTCGAAGCTCTTGCCGTTGAAGGTGACCAGGCACGAGGACGCCGCCATGCGCTCGGCGAGCACGCGCAGCATGGGGGCCTCTTCGCCCAGCTTGCGCAGGAAGAGCTGGTGGACCCGCAGCGAACGCCCCTCGAACCAGGCCAGGCCCACGAGGAAGGGCACGGTGCCCGTTCCACCCGCGAGCCCCGTGGTCTCCGTGTCCAGGAAGAGCATCCGCTGGTAGTCCACACCCGCCAGGTCTTCATGCAGCGCGAGCCGCGCCACCAAGGTGCCCTCCACGTCCAGCGCCCCGGCCACGGGCGCGGTGCCGTGATGGTGGTCCGGCGACAGGATGCGCTCGGAGACGTGGACTGTCCCATGCCGCGTGTCCTGGGGCACCACGGGAAGCGGGCCGGGACGGGCTCGCGCGGGAGTGGCGCCGCGACGCGCGGAGGTCTGCTCCTGGCGCTCGGACCAGTCCGCGAGCATCCGGCGGAGGGACTCGATGCGCGGGTCTTGAGGACGAGGAGGCTCCGGCGTGGCCGGTCGCGCCTCGGTGACGACAGTGGGGCTCGGGAGCGGCGGTGAGGCCTCTCCCGCAGGTGTCCCCGCGTCCGCGGGGGCGACAGGCTCGGCGGGGGGCGCGGGGACGGGCTCCATCACGGTGGCCACGCGGCCTGCGGGCTTGCCACCCGGGCCCACGCCCGTCAGTCGCGCCAGCTTTCGCTTGAGGTCCACGCGCCGAGCCTCCGTCTACTGCACGCCCGCGATGCCCAGGATGGACAGGACTTCCAATCCCAATCGCTTGCGCGGATGCGGGTCCACGGGCGGCTGTCCCGGCATGACACCCGACGCGGGGCCGATGCAGGCCGGGCAGCCCTCTTCACACGCGCACGACTCCAGCAGCCGCCGGGCGCGCACGAGCAGCTCATCGCGCTGGTCGAAGAGCCGCGCCGCCAGCCCCACGCCACCGGGCACGTTGTCGTAGAGGAAGATGGTGGGGTCGAACCCCACGCCGCCGTCCTTGCGCGGAGGGCCGTCCGCGTCGTCGCGGCTGCCCAGGGTCTTTCCGAGGTCCCTCGGGTCGATCATCAACCCCACACACGCCACGGTCCGCAGCGCGGTGGCCACGCCTCGAAGCGCGTCGATGACCGCCGGACGAGGCGCCTTCATCGAGCGCACCACCGACTCCGGCACCGTCAGCCAGAGCGCCGTGGTGTGCATCTGCATCTCCGGGAGCGCCACGTCGCCGTACCCGACGTTCTCATGCGTGTGGTACTTGATCTTCTTGTAGCCGACGACCTTCTCGATGACGCTCACCTCGCCCATGCCGGCCTGGAGCTCGGGTCCGACGGCGGCGCCCTGGTCCTCCTGGATGACATTCACGCGCACGTACGTCATCGCGTCCGTGAAGTAGTCCGGGGCCACCTTGCGCACGAAGGCCTTGTGGTTCTCGTAGTCGAAGTGCTCGACCTGATACTGCTCGGCCTCGTGCTGGTAGATGGCCTGCTCGTGGAGCATCGTGTGCGCGGAGCGGAAGTCCATCTCCGCGAGCGTCCGGTCCGTGCCGCGCTCGATGATGACGACGTTGTCCCAGCCCACGCTGCGCAGCGACACGTGATTGGCCGGGTATGCATCCGAGGACCAGTGGAACACGCGCCGGCCGCCCTCGCCGGCCGTGGGATGCACCACCTCGTGCTGGGCCAGGAACCCTAGCGCCTCCGCGGTCGATTCGGCGGGCACGTCACCAAAGGGCTCACCTTCCTCGAACGGCAGCTCGAAGGAGGCGCACTTGAGGTGCTGCACGAGAATCTCCACGTTGTCCGGGTCGATTCGCGCGTGCTCCACCGGAGCGCCGATGAGGAAGCGCGGGTCCGCCGCGAGATACTGGTCCAACGGCGCGCTCGACGTCACCAGCAGCGCCAGGCTTCCCGCGCCGCGGCGTCCCGCGCGTCCGAACCGTTGCATGAGCGCGGCCACCGAGCCCGGATATCCCGCGCACACCACCGCGTCCAACGAGCCGATGTCGATGCCCAGCTCCAGCGCGTTGGTGGCGACGACACAGCGCACCTCGCCCGCGCGCAACGCGGCCTCCGTCGCGCGCCGCGTGCCTGGAAGATAGCCGCCGCGATAGCCCTGGATGAGCGATGGGTCGAGCTTCTCCTCGACGAAGCGATCTCTCAGGTACTTGAGCATCACCTCGATGTTGTTGCGCGACTGACCGAACAGCAGCGTGGACACGCCCGCGCGCACCAGGTCCGCGGTCAACCGCACGGCCGTCTTCAAGTAGCTGGCGCGAATCCCCAGCTCCGCGTTGACCACGGGTGGGTTGTACACCATCACCCGGCGCTCGCCGGACGGCGCGCCACTCTGCGAGACGAGCTCGACGTCACACCCCAACATCCGCCGGGCATGCGCCTGCGGATTGCCGATGGTGGCCGAGGCCGCGATGAACACCGGGTCCGAGCCATGGAAGCGCGCGACCCGGCGCAGCCGGCGCAGGACGTTGGCCAGGTGCGAGCCGAAGACACCTCGATAGGTGTGCAGTTCGTCGATGACGACGAAGCGCAGGTTCGAGAACAGGCGGGCCCAGTTCGCGTGATGCGGAAGGATGCCCGTGTGCAGCATGTCCGGGTTGGTGAGCAGCACGCCCCCGCGCTCCCGGGCCGCGCGCCGCGCATCCGCCGGCGTGTCACCGTCGAAGGTGATGGCGCCGTGAGTCAGCCCCGCCTCGCGCATGAACGCGCGCAGGGACTCTTCCTGATCGCGGGACAGCGCCTTGGTGGGGAACAGGTACAGGGCCCGGGCCTGGGGCTCGCGCGCGAAGCGGTCCAGCAGCGGGAGGTTGTAGCAGAGGCTCTTGCCCGAGGCGGTGGGGGTGGCGATGACCAGGTTCTTCCCCGAGCGTGCCAGGCGGTAGGACTCGGCCTGGTGGGAGAAGAGCTGCTCGACGCCCCGCAACCTGAGGGCCTCGCGCACCTGGGGGGCCACCTCGTCGGGAATGGGCGCGAAGGAGCCCACGCGGGCGGGGGTCGCCTCATCGAGGGAGAAGCACGGCCACAGGGCCTTGTCCGCGCGCCACTGCTGGAGCACCGAGTCCAACCCGCGAGGCGCGTTCCAGGGCGTACGACGTGGGCCGCCAAAGGCGCCCTCTTCCTTCTGGGACTTCATGGGGCGGGCACTGTACAGGCGTGTACCCGGACGGACAACGCGAACGGGGGCGGGCGCGCGGAATGCGGCTCGGCTAGGGTGCGCGCCCGTGGCCCTCGCCATCTTCCTGTTCACCTACATCTTCATCGCCGGCGCCCGCCTCCCCTTCCTCAAGCTGGACCGCCCTGGGGGGGCGCTGCTGGGCGCCGTGCTCATGGTGGTGTTCGGCGTCGTCACCCCCGCTGAGGTCTTCAACCACAGCGAGGACCCGGCCCGGCACGCCATCGACGCGGACACCATCGTCCTGTTGCTGGGGATGATGTTGCTGGCTGCCTACCTCTCCCAGGCCTCCTTCTTCCGCACGGCGGGAGCATGGGCCGTGCGCCATGCCCATACGCCCCGGCGCCTGCTCCTGGCGGTGACGTTCATCTCCGCGGTGTTGTCCGCCTTCCTCGTCAACGACACCGTGTGCTTGATGCTCGCGCCCCTGGTGCTCGCCACCGTGGAGGACGCGCGCCTTCCGCCCGCCCCGTACCTGCTCGCGGTGTGCATGGGGAGCAACAGCGGCTCGGTGGCCACCTTCACGGGCAACCCGCAGAACATGCTCATCCAGGGGGCGTCCGGCCTCTCGTATGCCAGCTTCGCGGCGTACATGGCGCTGCCCGCGTTGCTCTCCACCGCCATCGTCGCGGGGGCCCTCCTGTTCATCTTCCGCAAGGAGTTGTCGTCGGCGCGGTTCGACCCGCACCCGCCGCCCCCGCCCGTGGACCGGGGACTGATGGCGATGACCCTCGTGGTGATGACCGGTGTCGTCGTGGCGTTCTTCGCGGGCCTGCCGATGAGCTGGAGCGCGCTCGCGGGCGCCTCGCTCGTCATGGCCCTGTCCCGCCGGGAGCCGCGCGAGGCACTGGAGCGCGTGGATTGGATCCTGCTCCTGTTCTTCGCCAGCCTCTTCGTCGTGGTGTACGGCGTGAACAAGCATGGCTGGGCGGAGGATATCCGCCAGGTGTTCCAGCCACTGATGACGGGCTCGAGGCTGCGGGAGAGCCTGGGCTTCGCGGGGCTGACGCTGGTGGCGTCCAACCTCTTCAGCAACGTGCCCTTCGTCATGCTCGCGCGCTCATGGGTGCCCACGCTTCAGGACGTGGAGCTGGGCTGGCATGTGCTCGCGCTGGGCTCGACGCTCGCTGGCAACCTCACGCTGGTGGGCAGCGTCGCCAACCTCATCGTCTTCGAGGCGGCCCGGGGGAAGGTGGACATGACCTTCATGCGCTACCTGCGCGTGGGTCTCCCCGTCACGCTCGTCAGCTTCGTCGCGGGGCTCGCCGTGCTCTACCTGGAGCACGCCCTCTTCTGAGGGGGAGGCTCGAGCCCCGCCGTGGGCCCTGGGGCCCAGCCGTCATTCCGGGTCCGGGTCGGGCAGCTCGCCCGGGGCCAACTCCGGGTCCGCGGGCTTCGGAGGCTCGGCCACCATGGGTGCGACGGTGTCCGGCGCGGCGGAGACGGGGGGCTCGGCGTTCGACGGGCCCACATGTCGCTCGCGGGGCGTCAGGTCCTTCACGAAGTCCGCCGCCACCGTGTCCAACATGGCCGTCATGGCTTGCCGGAAGAGGTCCGGATTCTTGCCGACCTTGAACGGGTCCAGGTGCGCGGCATCGGACTCGGACTGGTCCACCTCGAACGGGCGGCGCCACACCTCCGAGCGTCCATCCAGCGTGAACATCCGCCCGTAGCCCCGGAGGTAGGCTCCCGCGTGCCCCTTGTGGCTGCGCATCCCGTACTCCTGCACGACGAACTCGACGATGGTGTCCGCGCCCAGGGGCGTCACCAGGTCGTAGTCCGGAGCATTCGCGGGGACCTCTTCCACGAGGAAGCTCTCCAACACCGAGGCCACGCGCGCCGGGTCCACCGTGTGCGTCCAGGGCGTCTCGCGGGGAAGCTGCGTCAGCGTATTCACGCGCAGCCGCTCCGAGATTTCAAAGCGCGTCACCGCTTGGATGAGCTTCACGGTGAGTCGGCGGTCCGCCTCCACGGGTTCCAGCTTCTTCAGCTTGTCGCCATACGTGGAGTCATCGCGGAAGACGAAGCTCCGAGGCCCCGCGCCGTCTTCGATGCGAGAGATGAAAGCGGGGCGGCGCACGCGGTCCAGGTCCGCGCCGGCCAGCCGTTGCGACGCACAGCCGGCGCACAGCACCAGAGTGAGAAACGGGAGGAGACTTCGCGTCATGGTTGGAGGTTTACCCCATTGCGGGGCCGCCCGCCCCTTCCCGCCCGCGGTCCGTCCCCCCGGCGGCCAGCCTGCCCGGTCGCTGGTATGCTGCGCGCCGTGAATCCTTCATCCGTGTCACCTCCCCCGTCATCCCCGGGCCGCAAGCGCCGGCTCGGGGAAATCCTCATGGACGCCGGACTCCTGACGGAGACCCAACTGCGCTCGGCGCTCGCCGAACAGCGCAAGTGGGGCGGACGGCTGGGCCTCACCCTGGTGCAGATGCGGTTCGTGGACGAAAGCTCCATGGTGCATGCGCTGTCGAGGCAGCTCGCCATTCCCACGGTGGAGTTGGATGACCTGGCCCCCTCGTCCGCGGCGCTCCAGGCGCTGCGAGTGGACATCGCCGAGCGCTACACCGTCTTCCCCACCGCCGTGGACGTCGGCAGCAAGCTGTTGACCGTCGCGACCGCGGACCCCACCAACGTGGAGTCTCTCCAGGAGCTGGCCTTCCACACGGGCCAACGCCTCCAGGTCGTCGTGGCCGCGGCGTCCTCCATCGAGCGCGCGATTCGCCGGCACTACCACGGCGAAATCACCTCCGCGACGGCGACGCCGTTGGCGTTCGGCATGGAGGAGGAGACCTTCGAGCTCGCGCCTCCGTCCGGGCCGCTGGAGCTCGCGCCCTCGCCTCGTCCCTCGGCTCCCGCCGCGCCGCCCGCCCCTGTCCGGGAGAGTGAGCTGCTCCAGCGCGTGGAGGGCCTGACTCAACAAGTCACCGACCTGGAGCGCATGGTCGCGCAGCAGGCGCGCTCGCTGCGCGCGATGCTGGAGCTCCTGGAGAAGCGCGGGCTGGTGACCCGCGACGACTACCTCGCGAAGGTGCGCTGAGCGTGACGTCTCCGGACCTCAGACGAGGATGAGGTCCTCGTCGAACTCCGTCGAGTCTGGATCCAAGGCGGAGCTCGCCCCCAGCACCGCCTCGGTGCGGCGCAGGCGTTCGTCGCTCAGCTCCGACACCAGCACGAGAATCTGCGGGTGGCTGGAGATGAGCGTGTCGAAGTCCTCGCGCGGAAGCCGGAGCAGCGTGGTATGCCGCGCCGCCATCACCGTGGCCGTGGCGGGGGTCTTCTGGAGCAGGGAGATTTCACCGAACAGGTCTCCCTCCTTCAGCCGCGTGAGCAGGTGCCCGTCCTTGCGCACCTCCACCTCGCCGGCGAGCAGGACATAGAGGCCGTCGGTGGCGTCTCCGTCGCGGATGATGACGTCACCCCGCTCGACATCCCGGGCGCGGAAGCGCTCCACCAGCGTCCGGCGATCCTTCCGGTTGAAGGGCCGGAACAGCGCGGACGTGTTCATCACGTTGGTGAGCAGGCGCTGACGGACGAACTTCTTCAACGCCGCCGCCACCTGGGGATGGCTTCGTGAGAGCGACGCGAGCACGGGCGCGGAGATCTCGAGCAACTGCGTGTCGTCCGCGCCCGCTTCCACGGAGGCGGTGCGTGGCGCACCCGACAAGAGCGCCATCTCTCCGAAGAAGGCTCCACCCTCGAGCAGGGCCAACTCGATTCGCTGCCCCGCGTCGTCCGTCCGGGAGACGCGGACCTTCCCTTCGCAGATGACGTAGAAGGCGTCGCCGTGGCTGCCCTGCTCGATGATGCGGTCGCCGAGTTGGAAGCGGCGCAGCGGGCAGCGCTCGAAGAGCTCGATGAACGCGTCTCGCGGCAGGTCGGAGAACAGCGGGATGGCCGGGAGCGTGTCCAACGAGGGCACGTCGGTGACGACTTCCTCGGTGAGGCTGAAGACCTCTTCCCCTCCCCCGCCGTCCGACTCCTGCGCGCGCTGATGCAGCCCCGCCTGGGCCGCCAGTTCCACCGCGTGCAGCAATGAGTCCGCCTCCAGCTCCAACTCCGTGAAGGAGGACGGGATGGGAGGCACCGCGCGCAGCGAGGCGCCCAACGCACGCGACACCTCTCGGAACGGCACCGCCGTGGCCCCCGCCGCCGGAGTGGGCTCGGTGCGACGTGGCCGCAGACCTGGAGGTGCCGCGGGCGGGTCGATGACCGCCGGAACCCGAAGCGAGGTGCCAGGCTCCATCGACGCGGCGTCCGCGATGGGTGAGGCCAGCGCCCTCCACTTGCCGCTCGCGGGCGAAGCCGGCGCGGGACTGGGGGCTCGAACCTCCTCCGTGCCCCCCTGCGAGGCTCGAGGTGAGAGCCCCGGTGGCATCGAGGGCGCCCGCGACGAAGGCTCGTCCAGGGAGCTGTCGATGCCGTCGTTACTCGAGAGCCCCACGCTCACGGAGTGGACGACGAGTTCGTGCGAAATGCCGGAGGACTCCGTGCTCGATGCGGTCTCCACGGAGAGAGACAGCTCGGCGGAGAGGTCGACCGTTCCATCGCCCGCGTCGAGAGCCCCGGGAGGGCTGACCTCCTCCACCGGCCGCGACGGCGCCGTGGAAGGTGTCGAGGCGGGACGCTCGGGTTGTGGCGGCGCGGAGAGCGCGCTGGTCATCGGGCCACGCGCCCGCGCTCCCACCGGCGTCCCTCGCCGCGCGTAGAGGTTCGCCAGCATCTGCTGGACGCCTTGATGGCTCGGGTCCAGCTCCAGGATGAGCTTGCTCGCGGCGATGGCGCGCGGGAGGAAGCCCTCCTTCGCGAAGCCCTCGGCGGCGGTCTGGTAGGCGAGGATGGCGCGCTCGCGCTCACCGGCCTTGGCCCATGCGTCGCCCGTGCGAAGGCGCGACTGATGGTCCTTCGGGTCGAGCTTGCAGAAGTCCTCGTACAGCTCCGCGGCCTTGGAGAAGCGGCCCTTGGAGAAGGCCTCCGCGGCGCTGTCCTTGAGCTTGCGCGCCTCCATTACCGGGCACCCTCCGAAGCCGTGCCCCCCTTCGCCAGCGCCGCGCCCGCGGCGTCTCGTACGGTGCGGTAGTAGTCGCTCCTGAGGGCATCGAGCGACTCGGACTGGGTCGTCGCGCCCATGCGCTTGAGGGCCGTGGCCGCCGCCGCGCGAATCTCCGGCAGGTCGTGGAAGAGGTCTCGGGCCACCACGTCCGCGGCCTGCGCGTCCCCGAGAGCTCCGAGCGCCAACAACACATCGCGCCGGGCCACGGTGTTCGTCTCGTCCAGGGCCTTGATGAGCGTGGGCACCGCGTCCTTCGCCTGGATGCGCGCGAGCAACACCGCCGCGAGCGCCGCCTCCGGCCCACCGTCCTTCACCACGGTCTGGAGGACCGCGGAGGCGGACGCGGGCACCGACGTGCTCCGGGTCAACGCATCCAGCACCAGGAGCTTCTCCCCGCCCATCTTCGGGAGCAGCTCCACCAGCGCGGCCACTCCCGCTTCCCCACCCTCCACGAGCGCGAGCGCCAGGGCCTTCTGGACGTCCCGCTCGGGCTCGAGCATTCCCTCGCGGGCCACCGCCACGCCCTCGGCGCCCAGGCGCGTCAAACCCGTCAGCGCCGCCGTGCGCAGCGGGAGGCTCGAGTCCTGGCTGTAGCCCTTGAGCAGCTCCAGCGCGCCAGGTGCGCGCAGCATCCCGAGGGCGCGCAGCACCGTGGCCAGCGGGACGATGCGCGCGGGCTCCACGTCATCGAACAGCTCCGTGGGCACGCGCGGCTTGATCACGGGCCGGCCCGCATCACGCGCGCGCTGCGCATTGAGCGCCTTGACCCGCTCGAACAGGGTCGCCTGGCGAGAGGCACGCTCGTCCTTGAGCGCACCGGGAGGCAGGGCCGCCGACACGACCGAGGGGTCGAACTCCGAGGAATACGTCTCGGGGAGCTTCTGGGTGACCCAGTCCGTGCGGAGCGCCTCGAGCCCCTTGGATTCCTGCTCGAGGAGCTTCTGGAGCAGCGGAACGACGGACGCATCCCCCACGGACGCCACGGCCTCCACCGCGAGCAAGCGCAGCGCGGCGTCGTTCTGCTGGAGCCAGGGTGTCACCTTGGGCAGCAGCGGCTGGGCGGACGGGCCCAGGCCGATGACCGCCTGCAGGCCATTGGCGGCGGTGGTGGGACGGGACAGCCGCTCTCCGATGGGGTCCACCGGGCATCCGCCGCGCGAGCGCATGGCTTGAGCCGCGGCGAGCGCATCCGCGGGTGCGCCGTCGAGCGCGACCGCGCACAGGGCGGCGTCTGTCTCCGGCGTACGGGGGAAGGACAGGATGGCGTCGATGGCCTGGGGGCTCACCGCGCTCTTCTCCAAGGCCACGGCCTGGAGGCGCGACGCGACGGCGGGGTCCTGGAGTTTCATCAGCGCGGTGATGGCGGACTCGCGCAGCTCCGGGAAGCTCTCGTCCAGCAGGAGGGCGATGGCGCCCACGGCCCGCTTGTCACCCGCGTCGCCGAGGCCCCGCACCGCGGCGGCGGCGAGGATGACCTGGCTGTCCCGCACGAGCGGCAGCAAGCGGTTCACGGCCTCGGGGCGTCCGCTCTTGCCCAGCTCCTCGGCGGCGCCGACACGCTCGGGCAGTTCGCCTTCGGCGAGGGTCAAGAGGTTGCGGTCCCACTGGGCCTTGGCCTCGGCGGCGACCACCTCCGTCATGGCGCCCGGCACGTTGGCGTTCTTCAGGGCCTGGACGATGACCTGGCGGGTGGTGCGGCCACGACGCCCGTATTGGAGCGTGAGGTAGGCCTTGGCCTTGTCGTTCTTGACCTTGGAGAGCGCCATGGCGGCGCGGCCTTGGACTTCCTCATCGGGGTCCTCGAGGAGCTCGCCCAGGAGGTCCACCACGCGGGGGTCCTGGCTCTCGCCGAGGGCCACGGCGGCCTCGGCTCGAACGATGGAGGCGAGGTCCTTGGCCGCGCGCGTGAAGAGAATCAGGTCGTCCGGATTGGCGTGCCCGGCGAGCTTCTTCACCGCCAGGGCGCGGACCTCCGGACGAGGACTCTGAAGGTCTGCGAGGAGCTGGTCTCGGCTGCCATTGCAACCGACGACCAGGGCCAGCATGAGGATGAAGGGGCGCGCGCCGGTTCGCATCGGTCTCCGCGGAGGGAAACGGTGGAAAAGTCGCGGGGGGTTATATCAACACCCCCCTCGTCTCCCAATCCGCAGAGCAATGTCTCAGCGAGGACGGCGAGGACCCCTGGGAGGTGAGCCTGCCCGGCCGCCGCGCGGAGCCGAGTTGCTCCAGCGGGGCTTGGCGCCGTCGTCCTTCTTCTTGCGCCAATCCTGGAAGCCCTCGGACTTGCGGGCTCCGTCGGCAGCGCCGCCACGGGAGCCAGCACGGACGACGCGCTCGCGAGGAGCGCCCCGGTCATCGTACGGCTTCCACTCGCGAGCCTCGCCGCCTGCTCCCCGAGGACCCTTCCCACCGGGCTTGGCGCCGAAGCCACCACGACCCCGAGGACCCGAGCCTTCCGCGTCGCGGCCACCCGGCCGACCCGCGCCAGCACCACGACCGAAGCGAGGACGCCCCTCACCCTCAGAGTCACCGCGACCCGCACCAGCACCACGACCGAAGCGAGGACGACCCTCACCCGCAGAGTCACCGCGACCCGCGCCGCCGAAGCGGCCCGAGCCCGACGAGCTCATGCTACGGCGAGGGGAACCACGCCCCGAGTCATCAGCCGAACCCCATGACTTGCGCGCCGGACGGTCTCCGCCACGGGCACCCTCGGCACCAAAGGATTTGCGGGCGGGACGCTCGCCACCTTCGCCAGAGCCCCAAGACTTCCGCGCGGGACGATCTCCGCCGCGACCGCCTTCATCACCACCAGCGCTCCAGGACTTGCGAGCCGGACGCTCACCGCCACGGCCGCCTTCGTCACCACCGGCGCTCCAGGACTTCCGCGCGGGACGGTCACCACCACGGCCACCTTCGTCACCACCAGCGCCGAAGGACTTGCGGAAAGGACGGTCTCCGCCACCAGCGCCGAAGGGCTTGCGAGCAGGACGATCCCCACCGCCAGCGCCAAAGGACTTGCGAGCGGGACGCTCTTCGCCACCAGCGCCGAAGGACTTGCGAGCGGGACGATCTTCGCCGCCAGCGCCAAAGGACTTACGGAAAGGACGGTCTCCGCCACCAGCGCCGAAGGGCTTGCGAGCGGGACGATCCCCACCGCCAGCGCCAAAGGACTTGCGAGCGGGACGATCTTCGCCGCCAGCGCCGAAGGACTTGCGAGCGGGACGATCTTCGCCGCCAGCCCCAAAGGACTTACGGAAAGGACGGTCTCCACCACCAGCGCCGAAGGGCTTGCGAGCGGGACGATCTCCACCCCGGGAGTCATCACCACCAGCGCCCCACGATTTACGCGCGGGACGATCACCGCCCCGGGCCTCATCGCCACCAGCACCGAAAGACCTACGGGGAGGACGACCCTCACCACTGGCATCCCAGGACTTACGGGCGGGGCGCTCTCCACCACGGCGGGAATCATCGCCACCTGCGCCGAAGGACTTACGGGCAGGACGACCTTCCCCATCCGCACCTCGGGGACCTCGCGAGGGACGACCCTCGCCACCCGCGCCTCGAGCGAAGCGAGACCCCGCCCCTGCCCCAGCGCCCCACTCCTTGCGCGCGGGACGCCCAGAACCCTCACGCTCCGCCCCCCGCTCACGACGCGCCGGACGGTCATCGTCCGCACGCCCCGCACGAGGACGACCGAAGCGCGCGAGCTTGGAACCCCCATCCACCACGGGCTTCCACTTGCCACCGTCCGCTCGGGCCGCGCTCTTGCGCGCCGCCGCACGAGGCGCCGGAGCATCGTCATCCATCGACAGCTCGTCCTCGTCCGACTCCTCCATGCCCGGCGCCGCGCGCCCATGACGGCGCGGAGGCAGCCGCAGCTCGGCCGACGGAGGCGACGTCTTTCCATCCGCCACCTGGTTCAGCAGATCGACCTCGCCCTTCTTCAGCGGGCGCAGCTCTCCGGGCCGCAGGCCCTCGACGCCCACTCCGGCGTAGGCCGGGCGGAACAGGCGCACCACCGGGTGGCCCACCGCGGCGCACAGGCGCTTGATGAGGTGAGGACGGCCCTCGGCCACGACAATCTTCAACCAGGTGTTCTTCTCGGCGGACTCGAACACGCCCACGGACACCGGCGTGGCCATTCCATCTTCCAGCCGGACGCCACCGCGCAGCTTGTCCAGCGTGGCCACATCCGGCTGGCCCTTCACCTTCGCCAGATACGTGCGAGGCACCTGGAAGCTCGGGTGCGTCAGCTTGTGCGCCAGCGCTCCATCATCCGTGAAGAGCAACGCGCCTTCCGCGTCGTAGTCCAGCCGGCCCACGGGGAACAGCCGCTTGCCCGTCTCCTCCACGTAGTTGGCCACCGTCGGCCGCCCCTGAGGGTCCGACAGCGTCGTCACCACGCCCACGGGCTTGTAGAGCAGGAAGTAAGAGGTTTCGTCCGGCGGAGTGACGAGCTGCCCGTCCACCGACACCAGGTCCGTTCCCGGCTCCACTCGGCTTCCCAGCTCCGTCACCGTCGTGTTGTTCACCGCCACGCGGCCCGCGGTGATCAGCTCTTCTGCATGCCGGCGCGAAGCGACTCCCGCGCGGGCCAGGTACTTCTGTAGTCTTTCGGCCGCCATTACTTCCCCTTCTTCCATTGCTGCCCGTTACTCGGGCTTCGGCCCCTCGGCACCCGTCTCGGGCTTCGGGGGCGTGTCCAGGACGCTGGAGCTGGCCTTCTGTGTCCGGTCAGCCGCCGCCATGGCTTCTTCCAGGTCCTCTAGCGCGGCCTCACTCGCGGCCTCGCTCTTTTCCATCCGCTTCGTGAACCCCGGATCCGACAGGGCCTCCACGGTTCCCGCCGCAACCGGCGCGGGTCGTACTTCTTTCTCCACGATTTCGCGATGCTCCTGCGTCAACTCGTGGAACTCCCGCAGCGTGGGCAGCGCTGACAGGTCCTTCAAGGCAAAGAACTCCAGGAATTCACGCGTAGTGCCGTAGAGGATGGGTCGCCCCACCTCCTCGCGCTTGCCCAGGATCTTCACCAGCTTGCGGTCAATCAACGCCTTGAGGACGGCGCCGCAATCCACGCCGCGGATATCCTCCAGCTCCGGCCGCGTCACGGGCTGCCGGTAGGCGATGATGGCCAGGGTCTCCACCGCAGCGCGGGTGAGCCGCTGAGGCTTCACGCGCAAGTAGCGCCGCACGTACTCACCCGAGTGAGGGTCCGTGCGGAACTGCCACCCCCCGGCCACCTCGTACAGGACGATGCCGCTGATGCCGTCGCGGTGGCTGCCGGAGATTTGATTGAGGGCCTCGGCGATGAGCTCCCGCTCGATGCCGGTCGCCTGGTACAGCTCGTCCACCGACAGGGGCCGCTCGGCGACGAAGAGCACGCTCTCCAGCACGGTGCGGATGCGGTCCTGGGACAGCTTGCGGCTCTTGGAGAGGAGCTTCTCGAAGGACGTCTCCAGGTCCGGCGCGCCGTCCGAGTCCTCCTCGATGGCCGCGGCCTCGAACTCGTCCAGTTCGTCCGCGGGGCCCGGGCCGGTGACGGCGGCAAGCTCCTCCTCGGAGAAGGGGCTCGGGCCTCCGGACGCGCCTTCGGTTTCGACGTCGGCGTCCGCCTTGCGCGGTCCCTTCCTACCGGTAGTCACTCTCGTCAACCTCCTTGGGGACCAGCTTCTCCAGGGCATCCCCGTTGGGCAGCAGCAACAGGGGACCCAGCGGCTCGTCCTGTACCACACGAATGAGGCGCCGTTTCACCATCTCCAGGATGGCCAGGAAGGTGATGACGATCTCCTGCCGTGTAGGCGTCTCTTCTTGTGAGAACAGGCTCTCGAAGAGCACCTGACCGGTGGGGCGCAAACGTTCCGCGATGCGGAGGATGGCCTCGGACAGGGTCACCTTCTCGCGCACCACCTCGTGCTGGTGCTTGGGCTGCAGGCGCTCTAGGACGCGGTCCAGGGCCTCGACGAGCTTGAGGACGCTGAACTCCTGGAGCCCTACCTCCTCCTCGGGGATGGGCACGGCCTCCACGGGCACGCTGCGCGCGAAGACATCCCGTCCGAGGATGTCCTGCTTGGCCATGTGCTCGGCGGCGTCCTTGTACTTCTGGTACTCGAGCAGCCGGCGCACCAGCTCCGCGCGGGGGTCCTCCTGCTCCTCCACCGCGGCCAGGGCCTCGCCGCCCTCGGGCACCGCCACCGCGTCCTGGCGGGGCAGCAGCATGCGGCTCTTGAGGTGGGCCAACGTGGACGCCATCACCAGGAACTCCCCGGCGATGTCCAGGTTGATCTCCCGCATCCGCTCCAGGTGCTCCAGGTACTTCTCGGTGATGAGCGCCAGGGGGATGTCGAAGATGTCGACCCGGTGCTCCTTGATGAGATGGAGCAACAGGTCGAGCGGGCCCTCGAAGTTGGGCAACGCGACGCGGAAGGCGTCCCCCGGGGTCAGGGGGAGTTCGCCTTCGCGGAGGCCCTCGTCGGCCGAAGTGGGGCGGCCGTCACTCAACGGCGGAACCTGGCTGCCCTTCTGGCTTTCGGTGGCGGCTCATCATGCAAAGGCCCGGTTGCGCCAGCCTCAAGCACCAGCCGGGGGACACACCTCCTTAACAGTGGGTTCCAGGTGGGTCAAACAAACGGCGGTAAACACCCGTTCAGGCCCTGGGACTCACGGGATTCCGACGGCGCGGCGAATCTTGTCCATCAGCTGGGTCGCCTCGGCGCGGGCCCGGCCGGCGCCGTCCTGGAGGATGCGCTCCAGCTCCGCCGGGTCGCTCACCAGCTCGGCGTGGCGCTTGCGGGCCGGACCGAAGACCGCATGGTAGGCCTCCAGGAGCCTCTTCTTGTAATCGCCGTACCCCTTCCCGCCCGCCCTCCAGCTGGCGTCCACGTCGCGGAACTCCGACTCGGGCAACAGCAGCTTGAGCAGGTCGTAGAGCGGCACGTCGCTGGCGACGGACGGGTCCGCGGGCTTGCCCGTCGGCACGGGCTTGGGCGCATCGACGGGGGTCGAGTCCGTCTTGATGGACATGATGCGCTTCTTGATTTCCTTCTCGTCCCCGAACAGCTCGATGGTGTTCCCGTACGACTTGGACATCTTCTTGCCGTCCACGCCGGGCACCGTCTGGGTGAACTCCTGGATGCGCGCGGAGGGAAGCCGGAGGATGCCCGGAGCGTGGCCCCGCTCCTTGCCTTCCGGGTCCGCGGGGTCGTAACCCGGCACGTATTCCGTGTTGAACTTCACGGCCCAGTCGCGGGCGAACTCGACGTGCTGAATCTGGTCCTTGCCCACGGGGACGGAGTCCGCGCTGTAGAGCAGGATGTCCGCGGCCATCAGCACCGGATAGGCGAACAGGCCGAAGTCGGGGCTGATGCCCTTGGCGACCTTCTCCTTGTAGCTGTGGGCGCGCTCCAGGTTCGCGTGGGGCACCACGGTGCCCAGGATCCAGTAGAGCTCGAGCACCTCACGCACGTCGCTCTGGCGGAAGAGCACGGCCTTCTTGGGGTCCAACCCCAGCGCCAGATACGCGACGGCCGCCTCTCGAGTGAGGTCCAGCGCGAGCTTGGGGTCGCGCACGGTGGTGAGCGCGTGGAGGTTGGCGATGAAGTAGTAGGCCTCGCCCTGGTCCTGCAGTTGGACGAACTGGCGAATGGCGCCGTAGTAGTTGCCGATGTGCAGCTTTCCAGAAGACTGCACGCCTGAGAGGATCCGCATGTCGGGTTCCGAATCGGGAAGTCGGGAATCAGCCGCCGGATTCCAACGACTCGAATCCGGTGTCCATGAGACGCAGGTGGTTCGCACACCCGCCCCGCCCCTGCAACCCTCCGTTAAGTCGCCAGCACCTTCGAGGCTTCCTCGAACCCCACCACGCGCCTGCTTGGAAAATTGCGACCCGCAAGGAATTTCCGAGGAATTCCAGGCACTTGCGATTGAGTGGCGGCGGGTGGAGCGGTACCCTGGTCGCCGCATCCGCGAGCAACCTCTCCTCGGGAGGACGAACGGGCATGGAGTCATTCAAGGGAAGTCTCGCCAGCTATCGCCTGCAACTGGTGATGTCCCCGCTCTTCTCGACGCCCGGCGTGGAGGGCACATTGCGGGTGGAGCGAGGTGCCATCCAGCGTTGCTTCCAGGTGAAGGACGGCTTCCTGGTGGGCGAGAGCTCGAACGACCCTCGGGAGCACCTGGCGCAGGTGTTGGTGAACCTGCGCATCCTCGATGCGCCCCGAGCGGCCGCGGCCTTCGAGGCGGCCGAGGGCGCGAACATGCCCTACGGCACGTTCCTGGTGCAGCGCTGCTTCGTGGAGCTGCCTCGGCTCATCGAGGCCATGGAGCACAAGGCCCGCGAGGCGCTCTTCGACTGTTACGGTTGGGAGTCCGGCGAGGTGGAGTTCACGCCCAAGCTGCCGCCTTCCTCGCGAGCGGTGGGCCTGAAGCTGTCCCTCTCGACGCTCCACCGGGACGCGGTGACGCGGCTGCGCGAGTGGTCGGTCTTCCGCGAGGTCTTCCCGCATCTGGACGCCACGTTCAGGGTGTTCCGTGAGTTCGCCGTGGAGACGTACTCCGAGGAGGAAGACAAGCTCCTGGAGCTGGCGGCCAGCGGCGCGACGCTGGGCGAGATGCTGGCCACGGCCAAGGAGGCCCCGCTGTTCGCCGCGCGGTGGATTCTCCATCTATACCGGAGAGGTGCACTGGCGCCGCGAGTGCCCAAGGGCCCCAGACTTGGTGAAGCCGCGGAGCTGGCCGAGCTGCTGAACCTGGTGAAGGGATTCCTGGAGAAGGGAAAGTACGACCACGCGGTCGCCCTCGCCGCGCAGGTCCTGGAGCGAGGCCCCGTGCCCGAAGCCCACGCCCTGTACCGCGAGGCCGAGGTGCGCCTCACCTTGGCGCTGAGCGATGAGCTCTTCGCGTTGGATGGAAGGCTCGTCTTCGACCCCATTCCCCGCCCTACCCCGCCGCAGCTCACGGCGGACGACCTCTACCTGTACTCGAAGCTGCGCGGCAGCCGGAGCATCCGCCAGGCGCTGCGCACCGCGGCCATGGGAGAGCTCGCGGCGTCGCGTTCGGTGCATCGGCTGATGGCCTCGGGCCTGATTCACGTGGCGTCCCTGCCCGACGCGGAGTCCTCCCCCGAGAGACATCGTACCAGCACGGACCCGTTCGGCATTCCCGCTGTCACACTGGGGACCTGAGCTCGCTCACGAATGGGGCGACGGCCCGTCGTCACGCCGCCCTGGATTCCTCCGCCGTTGGAGCCACAGCAGCTCCAACTCGAGTGGAACGGCGGCGAAGGGCTCGGCTCGAACCACCGCGGCGTCCTGGTGAAGCCCCACTTGCTCCCAGCCACCCAGTCGGGAAACAACGTGGAGATGCCCGACCCTACGACACCGCCCGCTGCTTCTTCTGCTTGGGGACGAACACGTCGCTGCGCGGGTGGAACTCGTCGTAGACCGAGCGCAGCCGGGCGCTGTTGACGTGTGTATAGATTTGCGTCGTGGACAGGTCCGCGTGCCCCAGCATCTGCTGCACGGCCCGGAGGTCCGCGCCGCGCTCCACCAGGTGCGTGGCGAACGAGTGCCGCAGCTTGTGTGGAGACAAGGGCTTGCGGATGCCCGCCTTCAGCGCGTAGCGCTTGAGCAGCTTCCAGAACCCCTGCCGGGTGAACCCGCCCCCTCGCGGCGTGACGAACAGGGCTCGCGACTCGCGCCGGCCCAGCATCGCCGGGCGAGAGGTGGCCAGGTACTCCCGCACCTTCTCCACCGCCTGGCGCCCCAGCGGGACGATGCGCTCCTTGGCGCCCTTGCCCTTGGCCACCAGATAGCCCGCGCTCAGCTGCACGTCGTTGACACCCAGGCCACACAACTCGCTGACGCGCAGCCCCGTGGCATAGAGCACCTCCACCATCGCCTTGTCCCGAAGGCCCGCGGAGGTGCGCTCGTCCGGGGCGGCCAGGAGCTGCTCCACTTCCTCCAGCGTCAGGAATGACGGAAGCTTGCGCGCCGAACGCGGCGTATCCACGTCCTCCGTCGGGTCCTTGTCCGCCAGACGCTCGGCCACCAGGAACCGGTGGAAGCCCCGCAGCGCGGCCAGATGCCGGGCCTGGCTCCGCTTGCCCAGCCCCGACTTCGACAGCGACGACAGGTGCGCCGTCACATCCTCCTGACGAGCCCGCGTCACGTCCTCGACGCCCCGCGAGCGCAGGTCCTCGAAATAGGCCGTCAGGTCCGCCGCATAGGCATCCACCGTCTTGCCGGACAGCCCGCGCTCCGCGCGGATGAAGGCGATGAATGCGTCGAGCAACCCTTCCATGCCGTCAGGCTACCGGAGCCTCGCGCCGAGGCAATCAAGCGTGCGGTCCACCCGCCCGTTCAGACGACGCACGCTCCAACGCCTGCACCACCCAGGGCCAGCCCACCACGATGTTCCCCGGGGAGCGCAAGCAGGCATCCGCCACCGCGAGGACCTCCGCGGGCCGGGAACGCACCGCCAGTGCCAGGTGCCGGCTGAGGAACGGGTGCGGCAGATAGCTCAGGTTGTGGTGCCGCACGGGCACCCAGTGCAGCGTCGGAAGCCCCGTCCATCGCTCCACCGCGTACGCCACCGCCGAAGCCAGCACCTCCAACGCATACAACGGCAGCCGGAACGCACTCACCAGGAAGGCCACCAGCGCCGATGCCGCCACGGCTCCCGCGAAGGACGTATTCGCCAGCCGGCTCCACACCAGCATGGGCACCACGCTGGTGACGATGGCCGCCATCTGGACCCGCCACACGGACGGGCCTCGGCCCACGGCGATGCTGGCGATGCTTCCCACCGACAACCCCGACACCATTCCCAGACAGATGCCCACGGCCACTCCCGCGCCGCCCCCGTCCACTGGCCCGAAGGCCCCCGCCGCCATCGCATGCAATCCCACCAGCATGGACAGACTCGCCAGGGAACCCAGGAGCACCCCCGCCGCGAGGCCCGTCACCTGCGCGAGCGCCAGCCCTACCGCCGAACAACACAGCGCGGAGACCGCCCAGCCGCCTCGAAGGGGAATGCCAGCACAGTACAACCCCAATCCCACGAGCGCCGTCGCCAGGGGAGAGCCCACCACCAGCAACAACAACATGCGCCGGACATAGAGCCCCGCGGCGCGTCCTCCCTCGGCCTGCTCCTTCCAGAGCTGACCGATGCGCCCTCCTGGCCTGAGGATGCCCGCCGCGCGGAGCCTGTAGTGCAGGTCCACGGGTCGGAACAACAGCAGCAACAGCAACCTCATCGGCGATGGGACGTACTGCGGGATGTCCGTCCGCGCCGGCCCCGCGGCTCCTGATTGCACTGCGGCCCCCCCTCGTGAGCGAGTTTCAGTCCTCCAGCCTACCCTTGCCTTGGCGGAGGATTTCAAGCGTATCGCCAATGAGTGAAACCACCGTGGAAGGTTCGTTCAACGTCACGCCACCATCCAGGATGAGGTCCAGCCCATGGCCCAATGCGTCCTTGATGTCCCGGGCGTCCGTGAGCGGCTCACCCTGGGGATTGTTCACCGACGTCGTCACCAGGGGACGCCCCAGCGCACGCGCCAGTTCCCGCGCCAATGGGGCATCGGGTACCCGGATCCCTACCTGTTTCTGACGGGTCATCATCAAGTCCGGCACCAGACGCGTGGCTTCAAGGATGAAAGTAAACGCGCCAGGGGTCAGACCCTTCATCGTCCGGTATGCGAAATTGCTGACGTGGGCATAGCGCGCCACGTCAGACAGGTCCGGACAGAGGAAGGACAAGGGCTTCTTCTTGTCGCGGCCCTTGAGCTGGTAGAGCCGCTCGATGGCCTTCTTCGAGCCCAGGTCACAGCCCATGCCGTAATACGTATCCGTCGGATAGGCGACGAGTCCGCCGCGCTCGAGCACCTCCACGGCGCGCTGGATGTGGCGCGGAGAAGGGTGCTCCATGTCCACCTCGAGGATGGGTGCGGCCATGACGTGTCGTGCCTCCTGGGTCCCGCGAACAGCCTACGCCGTTCCCGGCGCCTCGTCCGTCCTGACTTCGCCGCTGGCCGTCAGCGCACGGCGCGTGAGCACCGGCCCCACCAGCTCGTGCGCCGTGATCATGGCCACGATGAGCACCTCGACCTGGGGGCCGAACGAAGGGAATGTCCGGGACACCAGCGCCGCCAGTCCGAACGTCACGCCCGCTTGTGAGATGAGCCCCATCCACAGGTATTCCTTCAGGCGCGGGTCGCTGGCGGGGGCGAAACGTCGGCAAGCGAACCAGATGGCCGCGCCGCGCAGCACCACCAGGAGGAGCGCCGCGGGGCCCACCGTGACGAGCGCATCCAGCTTCAGTCCCGCGCCCGCGGCCGCGAAGAAGAGCGCGAACACGGGCAGGCCCGCCTGCTGAATCGCATGGTGGATGCGCTCTCCCTCCCGCTCATCCAGGTTGACGATGAGCGCCCCGGCCGCCAGCGACACCAGGAGCGGGGACAGGTGCAGACGCGTGCCGCCCTCGGCCGCGGCGAACGACAGGCCCACCAGGAACAACGGAAGCTCGCGCTTCACGCCGCGCATGTAGACGAGCATCGCCACCGCCAGCACGCCACCCACGACCACCGAGCCGAACAGCTCCCACCCCACCCCGCCCAACAGGCCCGCGACGTCGAAGCCTCCGCCAAAGCTCGCGCGCGTCATGCCCGCCGCCAGCGCGAACGCCACCATGACCAGCAGGTCGCCGATGATGACCAGCGCCATCAGGAACTCGGTGAACGAGCCGCGCGCGCGTGTCTCCTGGACGATGGCGATGGTCACCGTGGGCGAGAACGACACCACCACCGTGGACATCAACGCGCTCACGGCCAGCGCCTGGGGCATCGTCAACGGCGCCAGGAAGGGCAGCACGGGCTTGAGCGCGAGCGTCGCCCCGAAGCACACCGCGAAGGTCACCGCGCAGACCGCCGCGCACAACAACGCGACACGAGCCCCCACCCGCCGGATGAGCCCGAGGCGAAGCTCCGTGCCCGCGACCAGCGCGATGAGGCTCACCGCCAGCCCCTTCACCAGGTCCAGCCCCTTCACGCCCTCGCCGGGGATGAAGCCCAGCGCGTACGGCCCCACCGCCACGCCCACCAGCAGGTAGCCCGTGAGCCGGGGCAGCCCGAACCCCTTGGCCACCTTGCCCGCGAACAGGCCACACAAGAGCAACGCCCCCGCCGCCAACGTCACCGAGGTGCCCGAGTCCGCGCGCAACACCTGGGCACGGCTGATGATGGCCAGGAGGATCATCAGCAACAGCAGTCGCGTCACCGCGCCCTTCACGTCGCCACCTCCACGTCATCCACCGCCGCGGCCGGAGCCATCCTCGGCTTCGGCTCCGCGAGGACCTGACGGAAGGCCGGGCCCGCGAGCAGCTCGTTCACCACCGCGCCCACCACCACCACGTCCAGCACGCGGCGAGCCAGCCCTCCGGGCACCAGGAACTGGTACTCGGCCACCAGACACAGCGCGAGGCCGCCCTGCGCGATGAGCGCGTAGCCCACGCGCGGTGGCAACTCCAACACCCCTGAGGCGAAGCGCTGCGCGAAGCGCCCGCCCAGCACCTTCCCCAGGAAGCGCAGGCCCACGAAGCCCGGCACCAACGCCCACGCCGCCCAGTCGCGCGTGTAGACGCCACAGCCCACCAGGAACACGAGCACCAGGAACACGGGCCGCTCCACCCGCCCCAGCGCCCGAGCCACCCGCTCCACCGTCCGCCCGCCCACCAGCGCCAGCGTGGCCCCACACGCCACACCCGCCAGGAGCGCGGACACGCGCAGATAGGCCGCCGCGCCGCCCACCAGCGCCACCATGCCCAACGTCACCGTCGTCAGCTCCGCCGGGTCCTTCATCGCATGCGTGAGGAACGCCAGCAGCGCCCCACACAGGACCCCCAGCAGCACCGCCAGACACACCAGCCCCAGGCCCTCGCCCGCGCTGGGGGCCGCGCTCAACACCAGCGCCACCGCCAGCACCACCAGGCCCACCGCGTCGTCCAGCATCGTCAGCAGCGCCACGCCCAGGCCCCGCGCGCGGTCCATCCGCCCCGCCCGGTACGCCAGCACCGCGAAGTGCCCCGAGGACAGACTCGCCGACGCCCCCAGGAGCGAGGCGGCCCCCACGGCGGCATGCAGCGACGGATGGGACGTCAGGAGCAGCGGCGCCGTCAGCGGCAGCGCCACGAACAGGAACGCCGTCCCCGAATGCGCCAGCGCGGCAGCATACACCGGCCGGGGCAACAGCCGCAGCAGCCGCGGCTCCAGGTTCAACCCGAGGATGACGCCCGCCGTCCCCAGCCCCAGCGCCATCACCGGCCGCAGGTGCCCCAGGTCATCGGCGGACAAGGCCCCCACCACCGACGGGCCCAGCACCACCCCGAAGAGGAGGAACAGGAAGCCCCCCGCCGCCAGCCTCGCCAGCGAGGGGAAGCGGCTGGGGTCCAACGCCGGACTCGAGGCGAGCAGAGACAGCGCCGCGATGGCGAGGAAAACGAGCAGCGCTTGCACGGGACTTGCTTACACCGGCAGCGCCGCGTCGTCACGAACGACGGTGAGTGGGGGCGGCGATCACCGGCAGGGCAACCAGACGGCCCATGGGTGGGTCGTCCGCGTCCATCTCCAGCTGAACCCGCTGAATCATCCGCTCCATCTCCTCGGGGGAGACGGCCGGCAGGATGCTCACCAACAACACGCGGTCCTCGTCCGCGCCCAGGGCCAGACTGCGCAGCCCCGCGAACACAGGCACCTCCGCGGACAGCGCCGCGGCCGCGCTCCGAGCTCGCACCACCAGCGGCTCCGGGATGCCAAACTCCCGGAGCCGACGGATGGCTCGCTCGGTCCCTTCCATCTGCTCGAGGAACGTGATGACCAGGTACACGCGGCCGTCTTACCGGGTCCGCGCGATTGGCGCCACGCTACTCGTTCTGGCCGGGGCCCGCCGTCTCACCGGAAGGAGCCGCCGGAGTCGCCGGGGTCGCCGACGAACCTTCCTGCGGGGCCCCTTCAGGAGACGCCGCCATCGCGGCGCGCGCCGCGCGCTTGCCCTCTTCGATGAGCTTCTTCACCTTCTGCCCACCCTTGCGGCCAATCTCCTCGTAGAAGTTCGGCCCGCGGGTGGCCTTGACGCGGTCGCCACCCTTCTTGCCGATCTCCTCGTAGAACTTCGCCCCGCGCTCGGCCTTGACCGTCTCGCCGCCCTTGCGCCCGATCTCCTCGTAGAACGAACGGCCACGCTCGGCTTTCACCGTCGCGCCGCCCTTTCGGCCAATGGTCTCGTAGAACTCCCGACCCCGCTCGTTCCGGACTGTCTCCCCACCCTTACGGCCCGCCTCGGCCACCGTCATGCTGCCCTTGTTGTCTTTGTCCGACATTGCGCCCTCTCCTCTCTTGGCTGCCTGCCCCCGTCCCTCGCCACGATGCCCCTTGCCTGAAACCTTGGGACGGAAGCGCCCCGATGCAAGCAAGCTCCGTACACCGCCAGCCGTTCTCGCCTGACCCACCACACCAAAACCCCAATGGTTCCGGAGGGTTGGTCAAGCTCGCCCTGCTTACGTTCCGGGCGGAGGCATGCCCGGCAGGACGCTCTCTTGTTGAAAACAATTCCCAACACATTGCCGATTCCCGAACCGGCACTCACCTTCATGCTCGCGGCGCATGCGGCTCGCGCCGGGGGAGGCGTGGCGTGGCGCAGGGTGCGAAGACATGGCTCCGAGTCCTGGCCCCGATGCTCGTGTCCGTGGGAGGGCTCCTGATGCTGCGCCTCCTGGGACCTGACTTCATCGATCAGCGGCGTCTGGCGGATGTGCTTGCTCCCCTGGGTAAAGCCGCGCCCTTGGCCTACATCTCTTTCCTCGCCGTTCGTCCTCTCACGCTGTTGCCCGGGCAGTTGCTGACCGCCGTGGGCGGAATGATGTTTGGAACGCTCGCAGCGACCCTCTATTCACTAACGGGCAGCTTCCTGTCCGCCACGCTGCTCTTCGCGCTGGCACGCAAGCTGGGAACCCGACCCATGAAGCGCCTGGCTGGAGGTAGATATCCAGCCCTGGTGAGTGCGGCCAGGCGCCACGATTTCCTGTTTGCGTTCATGGCGTGTGTCAATCCGCTGTGTCCCACCGACGTGATGCTGGTGGCCTCCGCGGCCAGCGGCGCACGGTTCTGGCCATCGGTGGCGGGACTCATGCTGGGGACCATTCCAGGCACCTTTCTCACCGCGCAGTTCGGCAGTGGTCTGGCCCAGGGGCGCACGCTGATGACAGCGGTGTCGGCCGCCGGCCTCGTCGTGTCGCTGGTGCTGGGCGTGTTCATCGGCCGTCGCTTCTACAAAGCGCTCAGCGAGCCCACGCAGCTCACCGCGCCAACATCGGATGCTCGAGACGGCACAACGGTTCCCGACCTCGGGCGCGCCGCCACGCTCCGGCCTCCCGCCTCCAAGAGCGGCGGTGTCCCCGCGACATGGTGAGGGAGGGGCACGCGCAACGAAGCCCCAGTTCAAGCATCGAAGCGCGCGCGGTGCTCCGCGCGGCGCGAGCTCAGGAAGACTTCGACTTCAGCAGCCGTGAGCAGATGTATCCACCCACCGCGGTCGTGAGTGTCCCCAAGCCCAACCACGGCAGAGAAGGGAGCTGGAGGAGCGCCACCCCCGCCCCGAACGTGGCCAGCGCCAGATACAGGAAGGACGCCCACTTCGCCCCGCCGCGCAGCCGTCCGAACGTCACGGTGAACAAGAAGCTGAACACCCCGCCGAAGAACTGGGTGCCCATCACGGCGGACGACCACTCATTCAGGAACCGCCGGAAGACATCCATCGATGAGGGCGGACCGACATGCAGCTGCCCCCCGAAGAACGACATCGAGAGATCCGCCTGGCTTGCCCCGACATCCGACAAGCTGGTGCAGGCGACCTGCGTGATGAACGCGACGAAGGACACCACCATGATGGCCAGCCAGGGACTGTCGGCGGTGTCCGCGGAGCCCTCCCACTCACGCAGCGCCTCCAGCCGCTCGGGCGCGACCTCGAGCGCGATGGGATATCCCAGGTCCAGCGCGGCCTTCGTGGCGGCGAGGTCCGCGGGGAGCGAGGACGTGCCCAATCCCTCCAACGCGCCGTTCTCCATGTACCTCCGCAACAAGGTCACGGCGGACTCACGCTCGGATTGCTTGGGGAGCTGGAGGAGCAAGTCATTGAGGTCCTTGCCCAAGGCCTCGCGCTCCTCAGAGGACGCGGTCCGCGCGCGCAGCACGAGCGAGTGGATTCGCTCGGTCAAGGGAGTCTCCTCGACTCCCTCGGGTCGGAAGACGGCTGATTGCTGACGCTCCACCAAGGACCTCCCGTGCCCATCCACCCTCGGGCACGCGCGCGGTCATCGTAGCGCCAAATCAATTGTAGAGGACGGGTTCCAGTTGCGCGGCGATGCGCGGCGGCATGCGTTCCCCAGGCCCCACCCCCGTTGGACGCATCACGGCGCGGGCGCGGTCCTCGCCGTGGCGCAACCGCATGCGAATCATCTCCGGCGAGAAGTCGAGCGTGTGCCCGATGGGCGCCGTGGGTTCGATGACGGTGATGCGGCAATAGACATAGGGTCTGCCATCCGGCCCCCGGAGCGTCGTGCCGTGCGTCTGTGCCTGTCTCACCATGTCGTTGATGCGGACGAACAGGTCCACGTCGTTCATCAGCATCTCGTTGAGGGCGATATCGGAGAGGCTTCGCCGGATGACCTCCAGGATGTTGGCCGGGTACTTCATCGGCTCCAGCCTGGACGACGAACACGCGATGACGACGATCTCCGTGGGCGAGTATTCGAGCGCATCGCCCAGGGGCGCGATGTTGCGCAGCCCGCCGTCGACCATCGCATGGGGACCCACGGGCTCGAAGATGATGGGCATCACCGTGCTGTGCCACACGGCGGGGAGGAAGTCGTTCGAGTCGCTCGAGACCAACTCGTACTGCCCCGACGTGAGCGAGACCCGGCCCACGTGCGCGGGAATCGCGAACGGGCGGCTGCCGAAGTTCCGCTCGAGGAGGCTCCTCAACGGTGAGTTCTCGAAGAGCCCCAGCTTGTGGAACAAGCCCAGCCGCAACGCGACGACCAGCCACGGCAGCTTGCGGTACACGTCCTCTTCACGCAGGTTCAGCCAGAGGTCCGCCAGCCGCTCATACTCGTGCTGCGCGATCGCGGTGGCATTCAACGCACCCACCGACACACCAAAGACACGCTCCCAACGAAAGCCGTGGACCTCTCTGAGCACACGCTCGGCGCCCACCTGGAAGGCGCCCTTGGCGCCACCACCAGAGAGCACAAGCGTTGCAGGACGGTCCTTCATGACATACCTCGCATTGAGTGGGTACGAGCTGCTCGGGGAATAGACAGCTCGCGGTTCAACACCTGGAGATAGGCACCCGGGCGCCGTGACAAAACTACCCCCGGGCGCCGTCACCCTGTCCTGAGTTGGGCCAAGACACCCACCACGGGCCTCACCAATGCTACGCCCCGCACGCCTCGCTGCATCACCTGGACAGGTCGGCACTCACCCGGGGCCTTGTCCAAGCCGAATCTTCATCGCTCCCAACAGCACTGGATCTCGACGCGCCCCCGGCGCCAGGATGCGCCCTCGGGAGGGAAGATGAACCGAAAGCGCTTCTTCGTCGTGGTGCTGCTCGGCGTCGTCATTGCCAGCGTCGTTGGGTGGCTCAAGGCTTCGCCATCCGATGACACCCCACCCGGGCCCTCCGCGCCTGGGTCCAGCGGCTCAAAGCCCTCCCCGTCTCCGGCCCCGGGCTCCACGGCGATGGGGCTTTCCCATCCTGAACCCGAAGTGCTCACCGGAACTCCCCCCGTCGCCGACCCCATGCGCGAAGGTGAGGGCATCCTCCATGTCGACGTCGTGATGAAGGACGCCCGCCCTTTCGCGGACGCACAGGTCACGCTGTATCTCCAAGGGCCGAAGTCCCCAGCGACGGGACGCATCACCTGGTTCGTGGCGGGGCGTGGCGTCACGGATGCCACGGGGGCGCTGCGGCTCCCCGCTCGGCCGGGGTTCTATCTGGTCAGCGCGAAGGCGCGGGGCTACGCCACGGCCCGCTCCACCGTCACCCGCCCCAGGGGCGAAGACCTGACGCGAGTCCGCCTGATGCTCGGCGCGGGCGCGACCCTGTCGGGGACCGTGGTGGAGCGCGCCTCCAAGGCCCCGGTCCCACTCACGGAGCTCACCCTGACCCCGCGCACGACGCCGGGCTCCGTGTCCCAGGCCATGGCCTCCGCCCCCGAGGAAGAGACCACCCTTGCGACCGCCGATGAGCGCGGGGCGTTTCGCTGTGAGGGATTGGCTCCGGGCGAATACCAGCTCGACGCCGTCGCCCCGGGACATGCGCCTCGGCGGCTTGCGCGTGTCCTGGTCCCCATGTCGGACCTCACGGTCGAGCTGGATGGCTCGGCCTTCATCGAAGGGTTCGTCGAACTTCCGGAGGGCGGGCCCGCCGCGGGAGCACGCGTCACCGCCACGGGGATGGGGGACATCCGCGATGCGGAAACAAGCGCGGGCGGTGCCTTCTCCATCGAGGCTCCTCCAGGCGTCTACCAGGTCGCCGCTCACCATGAGACGCTCACGGGCACGGCTCCGGAGCAAGTGGTCCTAGGGCCCGGGATGACGGTCCGCGACCTGCGCATCCGCTTGGGGGACGCCGCTTCCATCACGGGCGTCTTGCGCCGAAGAGGTTCGGGCGAGCCCGTTCCCGGCGGAGCCGTCTCCATCACCCCGAGCACGCTGGCCTTCATCCCGGATGCGCGACCTTCCGAGGTCGCAAGCGCGGTGTCGGGCGCGGACGGACGATTCGAGGCGGGGCGGCTCGCGCCGGGTGAGTACTCGATAGGCATCAAGGCCCGCGGATTCCGTTCGTTCATCCAAGCTGGCTTCACCGTGCACGCGGGGCAGCGACTCGACGTCGTGATGGAGCTGGACTCGACCGGGCGAATCGAAGGCACGGTGGTGGATGGGGACAACAAGCCCCTCGCGGGCATCCTCATCACCCCCGAGAGCCAGTGGCACAGGGGACCTCTGGACGGCAGCATCCCGACCGTGTCCGGCGCCGATGGCGCCTTCACGCTCGAGGATGTCCCCCCGGGGGAGGTGTTCGTGGCGGCCCAGCGTCCGGGAAGCCTGCCCCACGTTCGTGAACGCGTGGAGGTGCGCGCCGACGCTACCAGCCGTGTCCGAATCCAACTCACGGGTGAAGGGGTGCTCGAAGGCACCGTCCGCATGGAGGACGGACGTGCCCTCACAGGCCCCGTCATCGTCTACGCACAACGCTTCGAGTCTCGCGCCTCGGAGGCACACCAGGTCTCCACCAGCCCCGAGGGCACCTGGTCCATGCGCGTGCGCGAGGGACGCTATCGGCTCTCCGCATGGCTCTCCGAGGTGGGCAACCAGAACACCGACCAGGCGCAGGTCGTCGACGTGGAAGTGGAACAGACGCGGCGCGTGGACCTTCGCGTGAAGGAGGCGAAGAGACCGCACGTCGTCACGGTCCGCGAGCCCAATGGAGCCCCCAGCATCGGGGCCATCGTCATGGTGGGTGAGCCAGGGCGCCGGGAGATCTTCCTCGAGGATGTCACGAACACCTCGGGGCAGGTCGCCATCGCCGCGGATGCACTGGGGTCGAAGCCCCTCCACTTCTGGGCCACCAACGGCGGACGGCGCGGAGAAGTGGCCTCCGTGCCTGCGTTGAGCCGAGACGTCGTCATCCAGCTCCAACCCGGTGGGCGAATCACCGGGACGGTGCGCTCGCCAGGAGGCCCGAGCATCGAAAGATTCAAGCTGGTGGCCTCCTCGACACAGATGGAGGACGACTTCCTCTCCCGGAAGGATCTGGAGTTCGCGGGGACTCGCTTCACCGTCGACGACCTCCCCGCTGGACGCGTGATCCTCTCGGTGACGCTGCCAGACAAGCGGGTCGGCAAGGCGGAGACCACCATCGTCGCGGGAACCACCACCCAGGCGGACATCATGATCGAAGCCGGGGGCTCGGTCTCTGGCCGGTTGGTCGACGCGTCCGGAGCCCCCTTGTTTCGGGCCGTCGTGGACGTGGGAGGCCAGATGTCCCCCCTGACGCAGCAAGATGGCCGGTTCCGCGTGGATGACCTCCCCCCGGGCCCGCATGGCCTCGTCGCGTATGCCAGGAACTTGGAGCGCGCGAAGAAAACGGTCCACATCACCGCGGGGAAGACCCTGGACATCGGCGATTGGAAGATCGTCGCGTCACCCATCGAACCCGGGCGGCTGGGCATCACCTTCGCCATGAATGGCAACGACGTCATGGTCCGCGCCATCGAGGAAGGACTGCACGTCGGCCTCTTGCGTGCGGGAGATGTGGTCATGTCCATTGATGGAGCCACGGTCCTGACTCCGGGAGAGGCGCGGGATCGAGAGCTGGGAGCCCCTGGCAGCCCCGCGACGCTCGTCATCCGCCGCGAGGCCCGGACCTACCCCATCACCCTGACCCGAGCCCCCTGACGGAGGCGCCCCCACGGACTCACGGGGCCACCCCAGGGGCCGAGGGTGGCACTCCGGGTAGAAGCCCCTCCCTTTTCCCTCCGAGGAGCGATACATCTATGGCCCACATGGCCGAGACATCTTCGCTGAACATTCCGACTGTCGACCTTGCCGACCTCGCCTCGGGCGATGCGAGCCGCCTCGAGCGCGCCGCGACGGCGCTGCGTGAGGCGTTTGGTGTCTTTGGCCTCGTCTACATCAAGAACCACGGTGTCGACACCCAGGCGCTGCACCGCTACTACGACGCCTTCGCGGCCTTCATCGCCCGCTCCGCCGAGGCCAAGAAGCCGTACGGCCGCGCCGAGCTCTGGTACCAGCGTGGCTGGACGCCTCCAAACACCGAGGTGGCCGTGGCCAGCAATGGCCAGCCCGACTTCAAGGAGTGCTACTTCGTCGCGCCCTACCCCAACGACGAGGTGGCGGCCATGGAGTTCCCGGAGCTCTATCCGGAGAACGTGTGGCCCTCCGATGCGCCGCCGTACTTCCAGGACGGCATCATGACCCTGGGGCGCTCCCTCCACGAGGCGGGCCTCAAGCTGCTGCGCGGCTCCGCCGTGGCGCTGGGGCTGCCGGAGGACACCTTCACGAAGCTCTGCGAGCGCGCGCCGCACATCACCCGCGCGCTCCAGTACCTGCCGCTCACGCCGGCGCAGGTGAACACAGACATCGTCTGGGGCGAGGAGCACACGGACTTCAACCTGCTCACGCTGCTCCCGGGTGGACGGTTCCTCGACCCGGAGGGGAAGCCGGCGCCCAGCCCGGATGACAAGAGCGGTCTCTACCTGCGCACCCGCGCGACGCCCGACGAGCCCAATGGCATCAAGGTGCGCGGCACCGCCCCTGCTGGCTGCATCGTTGCGCAGGTGGGCCAGCAGCTCGAAATCCTCACGGGTGGCACGTTCCTGGCCACGCCCCACGTCATCACCGCTCCGGGTGTCTCGGGCTGGCAGCGCCAGTCGGCCGCGCACTTCATCCACGTCCACACCAGCGCGGTCCTCTTCCCTCTGGAGAAGTTCCGCACGGCGTCAGCCATTCGGAGCTACGCGCCCCCTGTTCTCGCGGGGACCTACGACATCAAGACGCTGGTCGACATCGGCCTCGCTCCGCCGAGCGCGCTCGACAAGCTGGGCTACCGGCACTACGACCGCCTCAACCGGCAGCGCGCGGGCGAATAATCAAGACCACATGTCTGTCATTGCGCAATGACAGACATGTGTCTGTGTTTCATCGGGCGTGGGTGTGGCTCGCGGATATCTCCGCGCGGGTCCACCCGTGTTCGTGCTGCCACCCCTGCCAAAATCCCTGAAGACACGTTCATGTAGGCATTGTGTCGCCACGAAGTCTTCGAGACGTCACGGGCTCCTCTCGAAAAATGCCTGAGGACTTGTTCAGGTAGGCATTCCCCCGCCATGACGAGGTCGTGGCGAGGCAGGAACTGTCACGAAATGGCTGAACTCGTGAGCATGTAGGCACGACACTCGCGCGCGCGATGTCACGCGCCGCGGAGGACCCTCCGGGCACCCTGAAAAATGGCTGATGATGTGTTCAGTATGCCCGTGAGAGCACTGAACGGCCCGGCGTCAGAACGACTGGCGCAGCAAGGCCTCCACCGCTGATTTCCGGCCTGGACTCAGGCGCAGCCGAGTCCCGTCCCGCAAGACGACCACCCAGCCTTTGTCCACATCGGGCTCCAGCTCTCGAATCCGGTTCACGTTGACCAGCGTGGAGCGATGGACCCGCACGAAGCACTTCGGGTCGAGCAGCTGCTCCACCCTGTTCAGGGTCTCGCGCAGCATGGGGCTGCGGCCTCCCGCGTGAAGCACGACGTAGTTGCCCTCGGCCTCGCACCAGTCCAGCTCCGCGACGGGGAGCAGCAGCACCTTGCCGTCCGTCTTCACCGCGATGCGCTCCAGATATCCCTCCGGAGCAGGCGGCGGAGGCTCCACGGCTTGGGGCCGATAGTCCGAGAGCAACGCGGACAACCGCTCCAGCATCCCCCGGTCGCGGCCGGTGGCGCACTGCCTTCGCGCCCGCTCCAGCGCATCCTGGAAGCGTGCGTCGCTGAAGGGCTTGAGCAGATAGTCGAGCGCATTCACCTCGAAGGCCCGGACCGCGTACCGGTCAAATGCCGTCACGAAGATGACCGGCGGCATCCGCTCGGGCCCGACCTCGCGCAACACGCCGAACCCGTCCAGCTCCGGCATCTGCACGTCGAGGAAGACCAGGTCCGGCGGATCTCGAAGGATGAGCTCCACCGCCTCCGGCCCGCCTTCGCACTCATGGATTGCCGAGACATCCTTCTCGCGCGAGAGCAGGTGGCGCACGTTGTCCCGCGCCAGCGGTTCGTCATCCACCACCAACACACGCATGCCGCCATCCACTGCCTTCGGGTCACGCACGAGCCGTCACCTCCCGCCTACCTGAGTCTCCACCGTCGGACACCGCGAAGGGCAACACCACGCGGGCAATCACCCCACCCTCGGCGACCTCCGTCAGCGTCAAGCCAAACGCCTCACCGTGGAGTTGCTCGATTCGAGCCCGCGTATTGGCCACGCCAATCCCCAAGCCCGCCGTCGCGCCGGGCCGCAGCCCTGGACCGTTGTCCTGGACCTCGAGGACCAACAGCGCCCCCTGCCGCGTCGCGCGGACCTGGATGTGCCCCTTCGAACGCCGCCGAGAGGTGCCGTGCTTGATGGCGTTCTCCACGAGGGGTTGAAGCACGAGCGAGGGGACCCGCGCCTCCAAGGTCTCCGGCTCCGGGTTCAAGGACCACTCCAGCCGGGCACCGAACCGAAGCTGCTCGATCTCTAGATAGCGCCTCACCAGGTCCAGCTCCTCCGCTAGGGGAACCTCGTGGCTTCCTTGCCCCTCCAGACTGGCCCGCAGCAGCTCCCCGAGCCGCACGAGTGCATCCACCGCCTCCGGATTGCGTGACTGCCGCACCAGACCGACCACGGCATTCAGCGTGTTGAAGAGGAAGTGGGGATCCAACTGGGCGCGAAGGGCCTGGAGCCGGGACTCGGCCAGCTGGGCCTTCCATCGGACCTCGGCGAGCTCTCGCTCCCGGGCGCGGCGGACGGCGTTCAGCACGATCCAGGCGGCGAGGAACAACAGATACTCGAAGGTCCCCAGCGCGCCGCGCTCCAGGAGAACAGTCCGCAGCCCTTCGCCAAAGGACCGCCCCTGCGCTCCCCAGGCCTCGAGCACCGAGAGCATCGCGGAGAGCAGAAGCGCATGCAGCAGGACGAAGAGCCCCCCGATGGCGACGAGCATGCCAACCCGTCGACTCCCATCAGGTGTTCCTCGACCCACCTGCTGGAAAGTCGCCAGGATGAGCGGAGCCAGCGCTGCCCACGCGCTGTAGGGCACCAGGGCCATCGCCAGCTTGCCGCCGAACGCCGTGGGATCTCGGGCATAAGCTCCGACGGCATGAGGCAACGCGGCGAGCAGCCCCACCGCCATCCCAGCCAGCGACACACGCCACCAAGACGGAGGACGCCCATCCAGTCCCCATGGGACTCGCGACTCCCCCTGTTTCACGACGTCCCTCTCGGCCAAGGCGGTGAAGCGTACTGGAAGCCCCCGCTTGTACAATGGCCTCCTCCGCACCTTGGCCACGACGAAAGCCCTTGCGCGAAGACCTGTCTCGTCACCATGGGCAACATCACTCTCCACCGAGCCGCTCGTACTCCGTGAACAGGACCCGCCCTGGCCAAGAGCCGCCTGAACCCCATGGACCCCGCCCCACGCCGACACGCGGGGTCGCCGGAACGTTGTACGCCGAGGAGGCCACGCCACCGCGCCCTCGCCGCCCACTCATCGCTGGCGTTGGCACCGCCTTGCTCGTGGCGCTGGGGCTCTCCGTTCCAGGCGTGGCCGCGGTCCTCCTCCGGCCCACCTCGAGGCCCCCCATCGAAGCCACCGCCCATGCGCCTCCGGCTCTCGCGCCGACCGGCCCCGTGAGGGTGTGCGTGCTCGAGTTCCGAGACCTGAGCGGGTCGCCGGCTCTCTCGACACTGAAGCAGGCCCTGGTGGAGAGCGTGGTCACCGATATCGGCCAGATGGCCGGGCTGCGGCTCATCGAACGCGGACAGCTCGACCTGCCGCTGAAGGAGCAGGACTTCACCCACGGCTCGCGAGTGGACCCCGAGACACGCGCCCGACTCGGACGCATCATCGGCGCGGAGGTGGTGGTCCTTGGCAGCTTCCAACAGGCAGGCTCCGTCCTGCGCGCATCGGCGAGGTTCGTCCACGTCGAGACCGGTGAGGTGCTCGACACCGCACGCGTGGAAGGACCCGCCCTCAATCCCCTCGAGGTCCAGGATGCACTCGCCATCGAGGTTCGTTCGCTGCTTCCCCGTCTGCTCGCGAGGCTGAGACCATGAAAGCCGCACCGGGGCTTCTGCTTGTTCTCCTGCCCCTCCACCTCGTCCTCGCGGCCCCGCGTCCACCGCCCGGTCCCGTGGCGGTGATGCCCTTTCGCAACCTCAACGCGGATGCCGCGCAGAACTGGCTCGCGCGAGGCATGGCGGAGACGTTGGTCTCCGACCTCCGCTCCAGTGGGAACATGGTGCTGGTGGAGCGGGAGCAACTCGACGCGGCCATCGCCGAGCTGAAGCTCCAGACAGAAGCCGTCACCACTGAATCGTCCGCGGTCCGCGTGGGTCGACTCGTCGGCGCGCGCACCATCGTCATCGGAAGCCTCCAGCGCGCCGGGGACACGCTGCGCATCAACGCACGCTTCATCGACGTGGAGACAGGAACCGTGCTCGACAGCGCCAAGGTCACCGGGCGAGCGGATCGAGTCTTCGCCTTGCAGGACGAAATGGCCGCGAAGCTGCTCGGCTCGCCTGTGAAGCCCCGAGCGAAGCGGCCCTCGGGACCTCAGGCCGTGAGGACCCTGGAGACCTACGGGCGCGCCCTCGAAACGAAGTCGCAGGAGGAGCGCGCCGCGCTGCTGCGGGCGACGCTGGAGGAGGCCCCAGCCTTCGACTACGCCCGTGATGAACTGGCGCGCATGGAGGCACGGCTGGCCGAACTTGCCCAGAAAGCGACGTCGCATTGGGCGGCGTTGGAGTCCAGTCTGCGGGCCACGATGCAGGACCCCGCGCTCCCCTTGGAAGAACGGTCGGCGGCGGCGCTGCGACTGCTGGACATCAACTATCCCCGAGCGCGCTGGCGCACCCTCCTCCAGGACGCGAATCGAATCCTCTCGCTGGAGCTTCCCGTCTATCAAGGCCGCCTCCCAGCGGAACAAGCCGCATACGCTCGCTTCGTGGCGTTGGATGGATTGCGCGACTGGGATGCCGCTCTCGAAGCGGGCGACACCTTCCTGCGCACCTACCCTCACGCGGAGAGCGCCCTCGCCATCGATGGCGCGATGCGCGGCCTTACGCTGCGCCTGGCCGAAGACCGCCGGCGTCTCAAACAGGCGCACGATTACATCGCCCAATTGGAACAAGAGACCGCCGTGAAGGTCGTGATCCTCGAGCACCAGGGATTGCCAACCACCGAGGCGCTGCGCCTGCTCGACGAGGCGCGGTGCGATTCGTTCGCCTTTCCTCAACAGTTCGAACACGCGCTGCGGCCCTGCCGTGCCTACTATGAGAAGTGGGGACCCGGGACACAGTTCGTCGAGAAACACGCCGCTCGGGAAGCACGGGATGCGGAAATCGTCGCATTGATCGCCCTCCGGCGATTCGCCGAGGCCCGCGAGCGCCTCGCGGCATTCCGGTCCGCGGACCCCGAGGGTGAACGCGACAGCGCCGCGAGAAGCGCAGTGCTTGGCATCCGGCGAGACGAAGAGGACTGAGGGCGCGGCGCTCATCCACGCGCCGCGCCCGTTCCAACTTGAGTGCTACAGCGCAATCTTCGAGACGAACACGTCCCACTTGCCCTTCATCACTTGCCCGTCGAGATAGCCTTCGCCTTCGACCATGCCCCCGAGCAGGACTTCGCCGGACATGTTCACGATGATGCCCGTCGCGTTCACGGCCCTGGCCTCTTCGTAGTACATCGCCGGAGCCTGCTGCTTGATGAACTGGAGCGTGCCGTTGAAGTCCACCTTCGCCACGAAGGCGTGGGCCGCGCTCGCCATCGTGTTCGTCACCGACGTCACGTCCCCCCAGGCGCTTCCCGTCAGATAGATGCCGTCCGAGTCAGCGTAGCCATTCCGGGCCCAGGCCCCCGCGCCGGTGTCGAGCTCCCAGACCCACTGCTTGACGCCCGCGGAGTTGAACTTCACGAGGTAGGGCTTGCGTCCCACGGTGACGTTGGGGAGACCATCCAGCCCACCGGCCCCGAAGCCCGTCACGTACACGTTCTCCGCCGCATCCAGCATGGCGCCATCGAGCCAGGTGTCGGTGTTGGCCACGCCCAGCATCCGCGTCCACTGCTTCACGCCGCTGCCGTCGTACTTGATGATGAACGCGTCCTGTGTCCCCGTCCGCGCGACACCATCCAAACCCGCGTTCGTATAGCCGGAGACGTAGACATTGCCCGCGCTATCCGCCGTGGCCCGCGTCGGCCGGACCATCCCTTGGGGCGCACCGAATTGACGGGTCCACAAGCGGTTGCCCGCCGCGTCGTACTTGGCGACGAAGCCGTCCATGAGTCCCACGCGCGTGTTCCCGTCCAGATTGCCCGTCGTCGTGCCCGCGATGAAGGCGTTGTCCGAGGCATCCACCGACACGCCATTGGCCTCCGTCTGCGCTCCCGCGACCCCCAACTGCCGCGTCCATCCCCACACGCCGGTGTAGCGGTAGCGCGTGATGAACGCATCCCTCCCTCCGCTGCTCGGCGTGCCTTGAATGGAGCCGTTCGTGTACCCTGCGACGTAGATCTCCTCGAACCTCTTGTTCCGGGCGACGCCATTGCCCACGGTCATCGCGCCAGGCGCGCCAATCTGCCGGTGGAACACCCGGGAGCCATCCGGGAAGTGCATCGTGAGGAAGCTGTCCGTGGTGCCCACCATGGCCAGCCCTCCGAGCCCGACGCTGGTGACACCCGTGGTGTAGGCGCGGCCCGCCGGGTCCCCCGTCATGTCATTGACATAGGAAATCCCATTCGCCGCCCCCATCAGCCTCGTCCATGCCGACGGGGTGGCGTCGTACGACAGGCAGCCGAACAGCTCCAACCCACCGATGGACAGCGTCACAATGCCCGCGCGCGAGTCGTTGTCGTCCGTCGCCAGCAACCGGTACTTCAGATACGAGCCAGGCGACGCGACGGTGAATTCGCGCCGCTCGTTTCCAGCCCAGTTGGTTTGATTGCTCCGCGTGTCCACCACCACCCACGCGGTGCCGTTCCATCCCTCGAGCTTCCAATCTTTCGGCGCACGCGAGGTGATGCTGCCGTTCGCGTACTGGATGGCGTAGCTCGTCACCTCCACCTTCTTGCCGCCGCCGAACTCGTACGCCAGCCAGGCTGGCGTCTGGCCGCGGGGGGAGAGCCAGAAGGTGTAGCTGCTGTCGAAGGCCTTCCACGGGGCGTAGTCCGACATGTCATCGAAGATGCCCGAGCTGGTGACGATTCCCGTGGGGGTGGTGTTCCCCGTCATCACCGGCACCGTGTTGAAGCAGGTGGTGGACGTCACCTCCTGCGTCACCCGTCCTTCGTCCGACGACTCCGCGACGGCAGGCTCCTCTCCCTGGCAGCCCAGGAGCGCCAGCGCCCCCGCCAGGAAACCTCCTCGCACCGCATTCAGTAGCCGCATCCGTGTCTGCTCCCTTGCCGCGAACAAGAAGTGCTCGCGTCCCCACGGATAGCGCTCCCCCTCTTCAGGGCCGGGAGGTATGTGACGAACCCGCCCGGGCAAGGGACGAAACCGCCCTTCCCTGGGATGAGACCTGAATCACGGTTCATGTTTTCGGGTACTTGCGAGCAGGCGGGATTCTCCACGCGCTGCGTCGAACGATTCGGCCTTGCTCCGAGGAGACCAAACCCATTGAATCGCGTGCATGCGATTCCTGCGTGAGCTGCGCTCGGTGCTCAATCTGACAGTGCTGGTGGCCGGGCTTGGCTACTTCGTCGACCTCTTCGACATCACGTTGTTCGGCGTGGTCCGCGCCGCCTCGCTCCGGGACATCGGCATCACCCAGCCGGAGGACGTGCTGTCCAAGGGCATCCTCATCTACAACTGTCAGATGGTGGGGATGATGGTGGGCGGCCTGCTCTGGGGCGTGCTCGCGGACAAGCGCGGACGGCTCTCCGTGATGTTCGGCTCCATCCTGCTCTACTCGTTCGCCAACCTGGCCAACGCCTTCGCGTGGGACGTGACGAGCTACGCGGTGTTCCGCTTCCTTGGCGGAGTGGGCCTGGCCGGGGAGCTGGGCGCGGCCATCACGCTGGTCGCCGAGTCACTGCCCAAGGACAAGCGTGGCCTGGGCACCACGGTGGTGGCGACGCTCGGCATGTTGGGAATCGTCGCCGCGGCCTTCGTGGGCCAGCACCTGCACTGGAAGACGGCCTACCTCACCGGCGGCTTCATGGGCCTGGCCCTGCTGTTCGCGCGCTTCAAGGTCTCCGAGTCCGAGCTCTTCACCAAGAAGACGGACCCGTCCCGCGCCAATCCCCTGCTGCTCCTCCAGGGGGGCCGCTTCCTCAAGTACATCTGCTGCATCCTGATTGGCGTGCCCATCTACTTCACCACGGGCATCCTCTTCACCTTCGCCCCGGAGCTGACGTCGGGCCTCAACGTCCAGGGCACCGTGACGGCCGGCAACGCCATCCTCTATGGCTCCATCGGCCTGACGCTGGGAGACCTCCTGGCGGGTCTGTTCAGCCAGTGGCTCAAGAGCCGCAAGCGCGCGGTGGCGCTGAACCTGGTGGGCGGCTTCGTGCTGATGCTCGTCTACGGGCTGACCCCGGGGCTCACCAGCACCGTCGTCTACCTCCTCACGTTCCTCATCGGCATCATGGTGGGCTACTGGGCGGTGCTCGTGACGATGGCCGCCGAGCAGTTCGGCACCAACATCCGCGGCACGGTGGCGACGACGGTGCCCAACTTCGTCCGAGGCTCCGCGGTCTTCGCCGCCACCGGCTTCGCCTTCCTCAAGGGCCACATCTCCGTGCCCGCGGCGGCCATCACGGTGGGCACCCTCTGCTTCGGCCTCGCGCTGCTCGCGCTGACCCGCCTGGAGGAGACCTTCCACCGGGACCTCGACTACGAGGAGACCCCGCCCGACACCGTCGCGGTGGGCTCCTCGCAGCCGTCCTGAGCCCTCAGCCCTGACGGGCGCGCATGCGCACGGGCATCCCGTGCTTGGGCACGAACGTCAGGCGCGTCTGCCACTCCACGGGCGTCTTGCCCAGGTACTCCACGTCCAGTTGCTGGAGCACCGCGGCCAGCGTCTGCACGGTGTCCACCTGGGACATGTGCTGGCCCACGCAGATGCGCTGCCCGGCGCCGAACGGCACGTAGGCGCACTTGTGCATGCCCACCATCCGCTCCGGCAGGAAGCGGTCCGGGTCGAACTTCTCCGGGTCCTGCCAGTGGTCCGGGTGCCGGTGGATGGCGTAGGGGCACAGGAGCAACTGCGTGCCCTTGGGCAGCATCACCCCGCCGACCTCCACCGCGTTCGCCGTCTCGCGGAGGATGGTCCACGCCGGAGGACACAGCCGGTTGATCTCCTGCACCACGCGGTGGGTGTACGGGAGCTTCGCCACGTCCTCGTAGCGGGGCGGCGCGCCCCCCGTCACGCCTTGGACCTCCTCGCGGATGGCCTGGGTGACTTCGGGATGCTGGGTGCAGGCGTGGATGGCCCACGTCAGGGACGTGGCGATCATCTCGAAGCTCGCGCCGAAGAGGTTCACGATTTCGTCGCGCACCTCGCGATCAGTCATCGACTCGCCGGAGTCCCGCGCCTTCGCCTCCACGAGCATGGACAGCAGCGTGATGTCGCCGTCCTCGGTGCCCCTGCCCCGCCGCTTTCCGATCCGCTCGTAGATCCACCCGTTGATGAGCTTGACCGAGGTGAACACCCGCTCGCCTCGCGGGTCCATCCTGGGAAGAAGGTTGTAGAGGAGCACCGACATGGGCGAGACGCGCCGGCCGAAGACGTCGATGGCATCCATGATGCGGTCGAAGTAGGCGATCTCCGGCTGCTCCTCGAAGCAGGTGCGCCACATCACGCCGAACATCAGGCGCGCCCCTTCCGTGTACATGTCGAAGGACTCACCCCGGGCGCCCATCTCCTTCCAGCGCTCCACGGACTTGGCCAGCTCCTCGCTGAAGATGCCGGACCACAGCCGCACCTTGTCCTTGTGGAACAGCGGCTGGACCATGTGGCGCTGCCGCTTCCAGTGGTCTCCCCGGCTCACCGTGAGCCCGTTTCCGTTGAAGGGATTGTCGATGAGCGGCTTGGGGAAGGACTGGGGCTCGTCGATGAGCACCCGCTTGACGTCCACGGGGTTGCGCAGGAAGGCGATGGGCGTCTTGTAGACCTGAACCAAGGACACATCGCCGTAACGGGCGTGGAGCTTGTTGGCCAAGGCCAACGGCTCCGTCAACATTGGAAAGAAGCTTCCCAGCACGGGCAGTCCCCGGGGGCCGGCGAGGCGGCGCCTGGGGGATGAGGAAACTGAGGTGTCCATGACCCCGATTTGCTCGTTTCGCCCGCGCGCCGTCAAGATTGCCTCGCACTGACCTGAATCCGACGTCCGGCCCCGCGCCCGTTGCGCACGAAGGCATCGGCGCCCTATCCCCTGCTCCAAGCCATGGCTCAGACCTCCCTACGCCCTATTCAGAAAGTGCTGTGCGCCAACCGCGGTGAGATTGCCATCCGCGTGTTTCGCGCGTGCAACGAGCTGGGAATCCGCACCGTCGCCATCTACAGCGACGAGGACCGCACGCACGAACACCGCCACAAGGCGGACGAAGCCTACCGCGTGGGTCACGGCAAACGCCCCGTGGAGGCCTATCTCGGCATCGAGGAGATTCTCGACGTGGCCGTGCGCGCGGGGGTGGATGCCATCCACCCCGGCTACGGCTTCCTGTCGGAGAACGCCCTCTTCGCCGAGGCCTGTGAGCGCCGGGGCATCCGCTTCATCGGCCCGAGCTCCGCGGTGGTGCGGACCATGGGCGACAAGGTCGCGGCCAAGCAGCTCGCGAAGCAGGTGGGCGTGCCCACCGTGCCGGGCACCACGCTGGAGGGCGATGATACAAGTGTGCTGACTCAGGCCCGGGAGTTCTTCGCCGCGCATGGCGGCCCGGTGCTCGTGAAGGCGGCCCACGGCGGCGGCGGACGCGGCATGCGTGTGGTGCGCGAGGCGAAGGACCTGGAGGCGGCGCTGGCCTCGGCGCGCTCGGAGGCCCAGAGCGCCTTCGGCTCGTCGGCGGTGTTCCTGGAGAAGTTCCTGGAGCGGGTGCGCCACATCGAGGTCCAGCTCCTGGGCGACCTGCACGGCAACCTGGTCCACCTCCACGAGCGGGATTGCTCGGTGCAGCGGCGCCACCAGAAGGTCATCGAGATTGCCCCCGCGCCCAATCTGTCTCCCGCGCTCAAGAACGCCATCTGCGACGCCGCGGTGAGGCTGGCCCGGGAGGCGGGCTACAGCAGCGCCGGCACGGCGGAGTTCCTGGTCTCCGACGACCACTTCTATTTCATCGAGTGCAACGCGCGGCTCCAGGTGGAGCACACCGTCACCGAGCAGGTGACGGGGGTGGACCTGGTGCAGAGCCAGATTCGCATCGCGGAGGGCTACTCGCTGGGCTCACCCGAGGTGGGCATTCCCTCGCAGGAGTCGCTCCAGCCTCGCGGCTACGCGGTGCAGCTGCGCGTCACCACGGAGGACCCGTCCAACAACTTCATGCCGGACGCGGGCATCATCACCGCGTGGCGCGCGGCCACGGGCTTCGGCATCCGGTTGGACGGCTCCAACGGCTACACCAACGCGCACATCTCCCCGTACTACGACTCCATGCTGGTGAAGGTCATCGCCTACGCCCCCACGTTCCAGGGCGCGGTGATGAAGGGACAGCGGGCGCTGCGGGAGTTCCGCATCCGCGGCGTGAAGACAAACCTCCCCTTCCTGGAGAACGTGCTGCGGCACGCCGCGTTCCAGGAGGGTGAGACGTACACCCGCTTCATCGATGAGACACCGGAGCTGTTCCACCTGGCCCCGAGGAGGGATCGCGCCAGCAAGCTGCTCACCTATCTGGCCGAGGTCATCGTCAACGGCCACCCCACCATCAAGAAGCACCAGCGGCTCAAGCCGAATCAGTTCCTGGAGCCCCGCCTCCCGGTGGCGCCTCCCGGGACTCCGCCCCGAGGTACCGCGCAGATCCTCGCGGAGAAAGGCCCCCGGGGTCTGGCCGAGTGGGTGCTGGCGCAGAAGCGCGTGTTGTTGACGGACACGACGATGCGGGACGCACACCAGTCGCTGCTCGCCACGCGCATGCGCACGCGGGACGTGCTGCGGGTGGCTCCGGCGACGGCGCACCTGGCGTCGGACCTGTTCAGTCTGGAGAGCTGGGGCGGCGCCACGTTCGATACGGCGTATCGCTTCCTCAATGAGGACCCGTGGGCCCGGCTGCGCGCGCTCAAGGCCGCGGCGCCCAACCTGCTGCTCCAGATGCTCCTGCGTGGCGCCAACGCCGTGGGCTACACGAGCTACCCCAACAACGTGGTGGAGGCCTTCATCGACGAGGCGGCCGAGGCGGGCGTGGATGTCTTCCGCATCTTCGACAGCCTCAACGACCTGGGCAGCATGGAGGTCTCCATCAACCGCGTCCTCAAGACGGGCAAGGTGGCGGAGGTGGCCATCTGCTACACGGGCGACGTCGCCAACCCCAAGCGCAAGAAGTACACGCTGGATTACTACGCGGACCTGGCCCGGCGCATCGAGGACTCGGGGGCGCACTTCCTCTGCATCAAGGACATGGCGGGCCTCTTGCGGCCCCGCGCCGCGGCCATGTTGATGGACCGCCTGCGCGAGGTGACCCGGCTGCCCATCCACCTGCACATGCACGACACCGCGGGCAATGGCATCGCCAGCTACCTGGAGGCCATCGAGCACGGCGTGCACATCGTGGACGTGGCGCTGGGAAGCATGGCGGGCCTCACCAGCCAGCCCAGCCTCAACGCGCTGGTGAGCGCGCTGCGGGGACACCCGCGTGAGACGGGGCTCGCCAACGCGAGGCTCCAGCCCCTCGCGAACTACTGGGAGGACGTGCGCGAGTACTACGCCCCCTTCGAGAGCGGCCTCAAGAGCACGACGAGCGAGGTCTACTACCACGAGATTCCCGGAGGCCAGTACTCCAACCTCCGGCCCCAGGTCGCGGAGATGGGGCTGCTCAACCGGTGGAACGACGTGAAGGATGCGTTCGCGCTCGTCAACGTGCTGGTGGGCGACATCCCGAAGGTGACGCCGTCGTCGAAGATGGTCGGCGACTTCGCCATCTTCCTCTTGAAGAACGACCTGATGGTGCGCGCGCCCACGCTGGCCGAGGCCGCGACGCTCACCCATGCGAAGCTCATCGCGGAGGCGCCTCGGCTGGACTTCCCCTCCAGCGTGGTGGGCTACTTCCGAGGCGAGCTCGGCCAGCCGCCGAATGGCTTCCCCGAGGACCTGCGCACCGCGGTGCTCAAGGGCCTGCCGCGCGTCGAGGGCCGGCCCTCGGCGAGCCTCCCCCCGTTGAACCTGGAAGCGCTGCGCGCCGAGCTGACGAAGAAGACGGGGCAGCCCATCTCCCGAGTGGATGCCATCTCCAGCGCGCTCTACCCCCGGGTCATGGCGGGGTATCTGGAGGACGCGGCCCGCTTCGAGGATGTCTCCATCCTCGACACGCCCAACTACTTCTACGGCATGGAGGTGGGACAGGAGATCTGGGTGGACCTGGAGCCGGGCAAGACGCTGGTCATCAGCCTGTCCGCGGTCGGCGAGCCGGATGAAGACGGGCTGCGCACCGTCTACTTCGCGCTCAATGGCCACAACCGCACGGTGCAGGTCCGCGACCGCAGCCGCGCGGCGCGCGTGGAGGCTCGGCGCCAGGCGGACCGCTCCAATCCCAACCACATCGCCGCGAGCATGCCGGGCACGGTCATCGCCCTTCATGTGAAGTCCGGGGCCGTCGTGGAAGCGGGTGCGCCGCTCGTCACGTTGGAGGCGATGAAGATGGAGACGGTGGTGCGTGCGCCTCGCGCGGGGACCATCGCGGAGGTGGCCACCTCGCTGAAGGCATCCATCCAGGGAGGAGACCTGCTCGCGGTGATGCAGTAGCGCGCGGAAGATGCGCGGGGCCGGACGTTGAGTGTGGGCGCGGCCTTTGACATGGTCGCGCCCCATGAAGCGAGCCCTCCTCTCATTCCTGGCGCTGGCCTCCTGCGCCACCCCCTCGACTCCGTCCCCGTCCTCAGACACGGGGGCGGCGTCAACCGCGACCCAGGCGCCCGCGCTCCCGGAGGAAGTCCGGCTGGCGGACCTGCGGCAGATGACCTTTGGCGGCGAGAACGCCGAAGCCTACTGGTCCTTCGACGGCAAGCAGCTGTCACTCCAGGCGCGCCACGACGGCATGGGGTGTGATCGCATCTACCGCATGGAGGTGGACCCCGTCCGTGGCGCCGGCGCCAAGGTGGAGCCCGTCTCTTCGGGCAAGGGCGCCACGACGTGCGCGCACTTCCTGCCGGGAGACCAGGAGGTCATCTACGCGTCCACGCATCTGGGCGGCCCCGAGTGCCCTCCCAAGCCCGACCACTCCATGGGCTACGTCTGGGCGCTCTACGACAGCTACGACATCTTCAAGTCCAACGCGGATGGCACGGGCATCCAGCGGCTGACGGACGCGCCGGGCTACGACGCGGAAGGCACGGTGTGCGCGAAGGATGGCTCCATCCTCTTCACTTCTGTCCGGGATGGAGACCTGGAGCTGTACCGGATGGACCGCGACGGGAAGAACGTGAAGCGGCTCACGCACTCGCCCGGGTATGACGGCGGTGCGTTCTTCAACGCGGACTGCACGCAGATTGTGTGGCGCGCGTCGCGTCCGCAGCCGGGCAAGGCGCTCGATGACTATCAAGCGTTGCTCAAGCGGGGGCTCGTGCGGCCCACGAAGCTGGAGCTGTATGTCGCCAACGCGGATGGCTCGGAGGCCCGGCAGATCACGTGGCTGAACGGCGCGGCGTTCGCGCCGTTCTTCCATCCCAACGGCCGGCGCATCCTCTTCTCGTCGAACCATGGAGACCCCAAGGGGCGCGAGTTCGACATCTGGGCGGTGGATGTCGACGGCTCGAACCTGGAGCGCATCACGTACGCGCCGGGCTTCGACGGGTTCCCGATGTTCTCGCCGGACGGCAAGTGGCTGGCGTTCTCGAGCAACCGCGCCACGGCCCAGGGCAAGAGCGACACGAACCTGTTCATCGCGCGCTGGGTGGATGACGCGAAGCCCGGCGTGGCCACGGGCGCCGCGGAGCGGATTCGCGATGACGTCACGTTCCTCGCCGACCCTGTCCGTGAGGGCCGAGGCATCGGCACGAATGGCCTGGAGGCCTCGGGCGCGTTCGTGGAGGCGCGGTTCAAGGAGCTGGGGCTCAAGCCCGCGGGGGACACGGGGGCCTATCGGCAGACATTCCCGGTGACGACGGCGGTGCGGCCCGTCGCGGGGACGCAGGTGCGGATTGGGAAGACGGTGCTCGCGAGTGACGCCTTCTCGGTGATGGGCTTCTCCGCCCAGGGACAGGCCAAGGGGCCGTGGGTCTTCGCGAACTACGGCATCTCCGAGCCGTCGCTCAAGGTGGACGACTACGCGAAGTTGCAGGTGAAGGGGAAGGTCGTGGTGGTGCGCCGCTTCGTTCCGGACGGCGCTGAGTTCGGGGACACGGACAAGCAGCGGCGCTTTGGAGACCTCCGGTACAAGGCGTGGCAGGCCGCGCAGCGCGGCGCGAAGGCGCTCATCGTGGTGGATTGGCCCCAAGCGCCTTCGCCCGCGCCCAAGGAGTGGCAGATGCCTCCCGAGGCGACGCTGCCGACCCTGTCGCCCGAGGGGCCAGGAGACGCGGGCATCCCCGTGGTGGTGGTGAAGCGCGCGGCGATGGAGCCGGTGATGGCGGCGCTGCTCGCTGGCAAGCGCGGTGAGGCCCAGGTCGACGTGAAGCTCGAGGCCGAGCAGCGGCCCGCGTTCAACGTCGCCGCGCTGCTCGAGGCGGGCGAGGGAAAGCTGCCGGGCGCGGTGGTGGTGGGCGCGCACTATGACCACCTGGGGTACGGCGGCCGCTCGTCGCTGACACCGGACCGGCACGAGCCGCATGTCGGAGCTGATGACAATGCGTCCGGTGTCGCGGCGCTGCTGGAGATTGCCCGTGCGTTGAAGGAGCGCCAGGGGGAGCTGAAGCGCGACGTGCTCTTTGTTGCCTTCTCGGGTGAGGAGACGGGGCTGCTGGGGTCCACGTACTTCACGCGTCAGCGGGGCGACGAGGGGATGAAGCAGCTCACCGCGATGTTGAACCTGGACATGGTGGGCCGGCTGCGCGCGGGGGGACTCTCCGTGCTGGGCGCCGAGTCCGCGGGTGAGTGGGGGCCGCTGCTCGCCCGTGCGTGTGGTGAGGCGCGCATCGCGTGCAATCCGAGCGGCGACGGCTACGGCCCGAGCGACCATTCACCGTTCTACGCGGCGGGCGTGCCGGTGCTGCACTTCTTCACGGGGACGCACTCGGACTACCACAAGCCCTCGGACACGGCGGCGCGGCTCAACGCGGTGGGGACGGCGCAGGTGGCGCGGGTCGTGTCGGCCGTGGCGCTGGGGCTGGATGGGGCGACGACGCTGACGTATCGCAAGGTCCCCTCCCCTGCTCCGCGCGGAGACCTGCGCAGCTTCAACGCGTCGCTGGGCACGGTGCCTGACTACGCGGGCCCGCCGAACGGACAGAAGGGCATGCTCCTGGCGGGCGTGCGCGCGGGGGGCGCGGCGGACAAGGCCGGCATGCTGCGGGGGGATGTCCTCGTGCGGCTCGGCAAGCACGTCATCGGCGGCGTCGAGGACCTGATGTTCGTCCTCAACGCCTCCAAGCCCGGCGAGACGGTGCAGGCGACCGTGCTGCGTGACGGCAAGGAAGTGCCGCTCGAGGTGACGTTCCAGGAGAGCAAGCGCCCTCGGTGAAGGTCAACGCAGCCGGCGCTGAGTGAGTGGCTGCGCCGTGCTAATAGCGGATGACCTGATAGCCCTCGGCCACCAATCGCGCCAGCTCCGCCACGCCGTTGTCCACCACGTCGGCCTGGGGCTGGAGCTTCTTCGGGTCGATGTCGAATTTCTGGAGCGCGTGGCCACAGGCCACCAGCCTCACACCAGCGGCCTTCGCTTCCTGGGCCGCCTTGCGCACCTCCTCCGGAACGGCCTTCACAGTCGGGTCCAGCGCCACCACCGCGCGGCCATACGTGAGCCACACCACGTCCGAGAGATAGCCCGACTCCTTCGCGCTCTTGGCGTGCCGGAAGGAACTGGAGAGCGTGCCGATGTCCTCCAGCCCCGTGGTGGCCACGAACACGAGCTTGCCCTGGCGGGTGGGAGACTGCTTCCCGGCGGGCAGAGCCGGTTGCGCGCCGAGTGCAATCCAAGGAGCGACGATGACGGCTGCGACGAAGTACAACAGGAATCGTTTCATCTGGACGAGCTCCGGGCCGTTCGCGGACGGCAGGATGACAAGCAAGCTGCTGCGCACCACCGCATGGGTGCCATCCGCGGAGGGCCCCCCATCAGGATCGATCAGGCGAGGCTCCGAAGACGGCAGGGGAGATGACACAAGACACCCCGCTCGAAGTTCCCGGAGAATCCGCGAGGAGATGGCATGTGGGAATCTGGTCACAGCCGGATGAGAACCTCCCGCCGCTCATGGCTCACGGAGAACCAGGAGGACTCGCGGGGGTCACCTTTCGGCGCGACTGCGCATGAGCGAGCGGAGCTTGCAGCGCCGACTGACTCATGAAGGGGGAGCTTGGACGGCCTGCTGGATGACCTTCGCCGCGAGCTCGCGGCCCGCCCTCTCGCCGATCCAAAGGTTGCCATCGCGGACCACGATTGAAGCCCGTACGACGTGACTGGCCAATGGAGCCCCAGTGCTGACCGACACACCACGCACGTCGCTGCGATCTGCTGGTCATGGCGGAAGACGCGCGCATCGGCTACATGCCCATGCGAGTCTGGGGTTGTCCGACGACGGCCATGTGGACTCTGGTTCCGCCGCTACGCGCAGGAGAATGGTTTCAAGGCCGCGGTTCAGTGGCGCGACAGCGGGCGGCCGATTTTCTTGACCTGAACATCCACGCGGCGCGGTCCTCCCAAGGGACACCACAAGAGAGGCACATCGCATGTCACTGGGATTCGAAGTGGAGCTGAACGGCATCGCTGTCCGGGACGCAGCTGGGGAGTCCTACTCTGAGGCATACAAGGGGGTGACGCTGTTCAAGACACAGGTGCGACCCGGATTGAACGCGGTCATCGAGACGGGGACGATGGGCATGTCGTCCACCTTGGAGTTGGTCTCCAACGTGGACGTCAACCCCTACACGGGCTCGCCGACCTGGGAGGTCCAGGTCGATCAGTTCGTGGCGCTCATCCAGGCGCTGTCGCAATGCAATAGACCGGTCACCGTCGCGTCCTTCGTGGAACGGACGCACCCGTCGGAACCGGTGAAGTTCTCCGCCTCCCGGACCACCAAGGACATCTCCGCCCGAATGGGCGCCGAAGAGGTCTCCTTCCTTCGCAGCCTCTTGTGCTGCTGGCCGGCCGAGGACTCCCGGGTGGCTGGAATCAGGGCCACCACGCTCCAGGCCACCGGCACGGTCTTCTCCAGCAGCTGCGTCCAGGTGAACTTCTCCACCAACCTGGAGCACCTGGGAAGCCGCCTCATGCAAGGCACGCATCCGTTCGTCGAGTTGCTGGATGACATGCACCGAGACCACGAACTGCATATCGTCGCCGAGCTGCGCAATCTGGCCCGGATCGAGCAGTTCACGAATCAGCATCACCGGTTGCTCGGCTATCTGTTCCTGGTGCTGCACCGGCTGACCTTCGAAGGGAGCAAGGTCGCGAGCAAGAATCGCTTTCTTTTCCTCCCCCGCTTCGACCTGCTGAAGCTCCGTGCGCAATGCCTGAGCGATACGGACCAGGGGTGGCTCCGGAATCATGTGGACCCCGAGGAGTTCGCCAGGCTCCGACCGGACAGGGGGCACCTGCCCATCTCTGGAGAATTCAGCAGGGCGTACAGCCTCTCCCAGAAAGGCCATTCCCCCGTGGCGAACACGGTCGAGGAGTTCCTCAACGCCGCGCTCCACGCCAATCTGGGAGGCCTTGCTCCGAAGGTGGTCACGGAGCACCTCATGCGCGTCCCAGACTCGACCTTGCCCAAGTGGGTGGAGGGTGCCGACAACATCGTCTTCGAAGGACGGCTCGACTCGTGGACACAGTTCGCCCGTGGGGAGGGCCTGCTGCTCGACGAGGATGATGACGAGGAGGAGGAGGATGACCTACCCGCGCTCAGACGGGGCCTCCTGGCCCTGGGCAGAATCGTGGTGGGCTATGACGTCGCGCCCCACACGGGGATGGTTGCCCTGGACATCGAAGGGTCCAACGAAAGCGAGAGTGATGGACTGTTGATTCCCGTCGACCAGCGGTCGTGAGTCGCCCCCGTCACCGACAATCCATCAACCCGTGTCTCGTCGAGGTCGACGCTGATGTCGATGATGCATGAGCCACCTGCGGAGACGTTTCCACCCAGATGCGCCGGGGCATCGATGCGGCTTGCATCAATCCCCCAAGTGAAGCAATGGCGAGATCCACCGCGACTCGCGGATGGGGATTCTTTGGGTTCATCAAACACTCCTGTTCGAGCGTCTGGTTCCGCTTGCGCCCCGGGATGGGATGAACCCGTCACCTGCGCTCGAATTGGGAAATAACATCCTCGAGGACGCCCAGGAAATAGCCATCCGCGGGGCCTCCGGCATCGCGAATGGCGAGGAGGAGCGGATAGAAACTCGGGTCGCCCAGAGACGCAGCGGCCTCGAGCGCGTACACCGTCACGCGAGCACCACAAAGCGTGGCACGGGTGGGCCCTACAGCGCGAGGGTCCTTGCGTGCCGCCAAGCCCGCCAGCGCCTCCCCGAAAATCTCCGAGTCTTTCTCGCCGAGCCGCGCCGCGAGCGCATCACGAAGCTGCGGTGTGTCGCACTCCTCCCTGAGCGTCCCCAGCCCAAACGTCGCCCAGTCTCGGACATCGCGGTCCTCGTCGGACGAAAGCTGGATGAGCGCCTCAATCGCTTCTGGCGCATCCAAGACAGCCAGTCCGTGCACCGCTCCATATCGAGCATCGGCAACGGGATGACGGGCCAGACCGATGAGCTCCTTCAGAGCGCGCGGCTCCACCAGATGCCCCAATGCCACACCTGCCGCGAGGAGGACCCTGGGTTCCCTCTCCCGCCGGAGCAGGTCCACCAATGCATCGCCACGCTCCACGGAGAAAACCCTGTTCCCAGCGCCAAACTGGCCAAGAATATCCGCGCCGCGCCCCCGCGCCTTCGCCGAGGAGGACCCGAGAAGCCGTAGGGCGGCGTCCAACACGTCACGCGTTCCCCGACGTTGCAGCGTTCCGATGGCCTCCCAGGCGCGCTCATCGTCCTCGTCCCCTTCCAGGGCAAGATGGATGAGTTCTTCGGTGCTCCTGTCTTCGCCATGGCCTGGAAGACTCATGAGGCCCTGTGTACTCCGGGTCCGCGCGGCACGCACGCCAGCGCCTTCGCGTTGGAGCCACCACATCACTGCGCAGACAGGTAGTCATCCACCGATGGCGGGAATTCAGTCCAGAGCAACAGGTCAACCCGCGTCCCCACCAGGGACTTCTGCCGAGGCTCGCCGTCCCCATCCGAGAACACCAACATGAGGGCAGTGCGCGACGGAGGCGAGGCAAGGGCACCGACCGCGCCGAATGGAAGACGGCACTCGATATCCTGGCCTCCCCGCCGCGCCCGCCACCGGCATCGTGCGCCGTGTACCGGCCAGTCCACACGGGTCCCCCAGTAGTCTCTCCACTGGCGCAGGGATGCGTGGCCCTCGGGCTCCAGGACCACCGCATAGTACGGGCGGATCTCCAAGTGATCCGCGAAGACGGGACGCAGGCCAGGGCGAGCCAACGTCACGCGGTCATCGCTCACCTGCGCGGCCAGGTACACCGCGGAGGCCCCCTGTGCCAGCCGCCATGTGACGGACGCATCCCGAGGACCCTGCCATGCGCCCAGACCATGGATGACGTTCGAATCCGTGCGCGCTGGGAGCGACTCGACCGGCGCCCACGCCGCGTCGCCCGCGATATCCCCATCCACGGTGGGCTCGGCCTTCATGGGGACAGTGTTGTAACCCTGCTCTCCTTGGAAGGAGACCCGTGGTGGTGGATCCGGCAGCACAACGCGATCCGGCGGGCCGATGGCGACACACGCACTTGAGTAGTCGACACCATCACTCCCGCCGCCCTCGTCGAAGCTCGCGCACGCCGTCGTGCCCGTCAGCGAGACCTCGACAAGGAAATAGGACTTTGCCACCTCGGCGAGTTTGAGGACATGCGCAGCGCCTCCGTCCAACTGGCCCACCACACACTCACCGGACACGAGCGCGATGCACGCCGACGCCGAGCAGGTGCCCGCTGCGGACACCGATTTTTCGCCCTCGCCCTGTTGCGCGCCACAGAGCTTCGCCGCCTCCTGGAGGAATCGCGCCGCCGGCCTTCGCCCCGAGCACGTGGGAGATGTCAGTGACGGCCCGCCACCAGACGGCTCGACGGCACAGAAGGCCTCCACCGTCTGCCTCGGCTTGGGGATGGGAGCAGGAGTAGGAGCTGTCTGGGTCCTGTGCTCGACCTTCCGGGATACCTCCACGAGAGAGCCGTCTTTCCGGCGCTTCGAGCGCAACACCCACGTGCGCCCGGCTGTGCCCTTTGCCCGCACGTCGATGCCCCCCGCTTTGCTCGCCTGGGTGATCTTCGGGTCCTCTGTATCAGCGAGCAGGAGGCTCCCTGTCACGGTGCCCTGCAGGTCTGTCACCACCAGGCACCACTCCGGCGCCATGCCGGGTCGAAGATAGTCACCGCGCAGGGCGACGCAGTAGTCCGCCTGGCAGCGCGTGTCGCACGAGCTGCGTTTCCAGTCCTCGGGGTCCGTCATGCACGACACCACATCGGACGCCGCCCCCACGTCGCGGCAGGGCTCGCTCGCGGAGGCGCGCGAAGCCAGGATGAAGAGCCCCACCAGCGCGAGCCGGAACGCCATTCCTCGCCGTCCGCTCATGGAAGCCTCGCATCCTGATACTGCTCGATGGCGAGGGACTCCCCCAGGGTCGGCGGCATCTCGGTGACGATTTTTTCACTTAGCAGCGACCCCATCAGCGTCTTCTGCATCCCAGGCTGGTCCGCGTCCGAGACCCAGACGGAGAACACCGACGGACCAGGTGCCGCGGGGATGAAGAAGATGACGCCATTCGGGATGCGGCACTCGACCGAATAGCCTCCCTCCTCTGGGGCCCATGCGCACTGGGACTCGAGGGGCCAGTCGACATCGCGCCCCCTCCGGTCCCGCCACTGTCGCTCCGAGACTTCGAGCCGCCCCTCCGAGGTGCGGGCGAGCCGGCCACGGCCGACAGCACGGTGGTTGACCACGGTCAAGTCCACCAGGCCCGACGCCGACACATCCAGGCCCGTGCGACCGAAACTTCCAGGGCCCAGTGACAAGGAGCCGGTCACCGCGCGCGTCCGGGCATCAAGCGCGATCACACACAACCCTCTCTGCCCCTGAAAGAACTGCTGCTCAACCGTGCGGATGCAGAACCCCTCCGTACAGACCTCCTGGCACGAGGAGCTGTGGTACGAGCGAGTCGACTGACAGGGCAACGTCGAGGGATTGCCGGGCACTTCGCACGGTTTCTGGGCGGCTGCGCGGGCGCCAGCGGCAAGGATGAGTCCCAGTGCGAGGCACATCCCTCGCCACTTGCTCTTCGGAAAGCTCATGAACCCGTACCAACGCAATAGATGTGCCGCGCTTATGCGGGCACCTCACGCACGAGACCCGCCAGAAGCGCGGCCCGGCAACCACGACGCCGTGGTCCCAAGGCCGCGAGGCGCGCGTGTCACCACCGGCGGCGAACAGTCGCCTTGGCGCCCGTCACCAGGCTCGCGGCGGGCACGTCGTCGGCGACAACCGCTCCCGCGGCGATCACCGCGTCCCGCCCGATCTTGACCCCAGGCAGAATGGTGGCACCCGCGCCAATCCAGACGTTCTCAGCCACGTCGATGGGGGCCCCCGTGAGGTACAGCCGCCGGTCTCCCGGATCCACGGGATGGCTGACCGTGATGAATGTGGCCTTCGGGCCGACCATCACCCCCTCCCCCAATCGGATGCCGGCGTAGTCGAGGAACGTGCAGCCCTGATTGATGAACACCCGCTCGGCGAGGTCCAGGCGCAAGCCATGGTCCGTGTAGAACGGCGGATAGACGGTCACCCGCCTCGGGAGCGGCCTGCCCAGGATCTTCTCGAACAGCGCCGCCTTGCCCGCTTCGTCCTCGAAGGGCAGGACGTTGAGCCGCGACGTCAGCTCGGTGACCCGCAGCACCCGCTCGCTCATGGCCTTGAACTCGGGGCTGAAAACCCTCTCCCCGCTCGCGACGGACTCCGGGGTGTGGATGCGCATGAGGCGGTCGATGGGCATCCCTCGAGCTTCGCCCTCCCCTCCTCCTCACGTCCAGGCGCTCGAAGTGCGCTCAGGTCCGTCAGGACCTTCAACGCGCACACGCCGCCGGTGCCTGCCGGCACGGCAGCTTCTTCTCCGTGTGTGCTGGCTCTCCCTGGACCAACCTGGGTTCAGTCCCGCCCCAGCCGCTCAAGGCACACCCACGGCCTGGACCACGACGACATCCAGCTCGATGACATCACCTGGAGCCCCTTCAGCACCAGTCACCGCCACGGACACCCGCTCGGTTCCCGTTGGAGCCGTCAGCTCACGCGCCGTCCGGACCCACTGCCTGGTGAGCGCCGGACTGGAGACCGTCTCCGCCCTCAGCTCCCGGCCTCCCGCGTCTCGCCAGATGACCGTCATCTCGGCGACCTGCGAACGTCCCTGCGTCACACGCGCCCAGAACGAAACGCGATGAGGCCCCGGTGCCGCGACGAACCCCGGCCAGTTGTCGAGGCTGACACCCCAGCCATACGGCTCGGTCACCTCCACACGCAGGCCCGCGTCGCCCTCCCTCGCGGCGGTGGGGGTTCTCGACACCGAGACACCAAACCACGGCGCCCAGACGCCGAGGCCCGTCTCCAGGGACGCTGACTCGGCGTCAATCAGATTGGAGGCCGGAGCGTGGTCGATGACCTCGGGCTCGCAGGCGGTCAACGTCGCCGTGAGGAACAGCACGCGCCAATGCCCGTGCTTCATCGCCCGCCCTCACAGGACAGTGTCTCACGAGCACGCCGGACCGCCTCCGTGTAGTGCCCTCGCCGGAACTGTTGTGCGTGCCGCACCCAATGCGCACAAGCGCGCTGCGAATCCTTGAGTTGATGCGTCAGCAACGAGCCCAGCTCGAAGCTGAGCCGCTCCCGCGTCGCCAGAGGCTGCCTGCGCATCGACTCCTCGAGATACCTCGCCGCCTGCTCGAACTCGTGACGGCCGCGAAGGACCTCCAGCTCCCGCAACACCTCCTCGGCGCTCGGAGTCGAAGCGCGAGGAGGCGAGGCCTTCAAGACCGGCGCCGCCAGCGGCTGGGGACGCTCCGGCGCAGGAGGCACGGGCTCGCGAAGAACGGGCTCGGTGGATTCAACCACCGGCCACGCCAACGTCTGCCCCACGCTCATGTGAACCACTTCTCCGCCGAGCCGCCGAAAGGCAACGGCGCCTTCATGCAAGGTGACAGTGCCTTGCGTCCCCTGCTCCTCCACCGTGAAGCGCGTGCCCATGATTTCGATGGCGCCACCTGACACGAGCACGACGGCGGGGGCCGCGCCGGGCTCGCGATGGTTCACCGAGAACTCCGCGCGCCCCCGGACCAGCCGAACCCCGGAGGGCTCACGGCGGACGACCAGCGGCCCCTCGTTCTCGACGGTGATGCCTCGGACCGTGTCGACCAGGGAGGCCTCACCCCCTTGAATCTCCACACCCTCGGCCTCTTCCCTCACCGTCAAATCCGCACTGGCCCGCGCGACCTCCAGCCCCCCGAGCGTGCGCACAGCCGGAGTCCGCATGAAGAACACCACGAGGGCCACGGCCACCGCGGCCGTGGCGAGTCCCCAGACCTGGGGACGTCGGTGCCATGGGGTCTTCGGCTCGCGAGTGTCCTTCAGCCGCGACCACAGCCGGGCCCGGACCGCGGGCGGCATCCCTTGCTCGCGGCGGAGCGAGTCCTCACGCCGGAGCTCCGCACGGAAATCACGGGGAGCCATCGTCCACCCTCCATCCCCAGGCCGACAGGCGCCCATGGGCACGGCTGATCAACTTCGATACGTAGCCCTCTGACAGCGAGAGGAGCTGGGCAATCTCGCGCTGGCTCAGGTCGTCCAGAATCTTCAATGCCATCACCACCCGCTCCTGCCCCGGCAATCGGTCCAGCGCCGCCGTGGCACTGCGCACTGCCTCCCTCCGCGCGAGGTCCGCCTCCGGCGTCGTCTCCGTCTGACTGGACTGCCCCGCGAACAAGAGGTCCGCGATGCGCTGTCGAAACGTCTTCTCTCTGCGCAGGGCGGAGAACGCCACGTTCTGCGTGACGCGAAAGAGCCAGCCCCTCACATCCTCCTCCCGCAGCCAGGCCTGGTGCTCCCAAGCCTTGAGGAACACGTCATGCGTGACGTCTTCGGCCCAACCCGAACGCCCCGCGGCATACCGCGTGGCCCAGCCATGGACGTCGTCGGCGTGCTCCTCGTAGAGGGTGTCGAACGACACAGGCCGAGCAGGCAGGGCGAGCGAGGCCTTGGGGTGGAGAACACGCGACATCCAGCACCTGAAGAGCTACGAATGAAGCCGGCGGAACTTTCCTCGATGATTACAGTCCCCAGGAAAGCTGCGCCCCCGTTTCGAACCTCGCGCCATCCCGAGACCACAACGTCTCGCCCTCGCGCACATGGCTCACGGGGCGCAGCAATCCCAAGGACACGCGCACCTCGGCCGCGAGCTGCTCGGTGAAGCGCCACCGGAGCTTCATCCGGGCCCAACCCGCCGGAGACACCTGCGTCCCCGTCTGCTCCAAGACGCCGTCATCCTCGAGCCGGAACGAGTGGAGGACCAGCCCCGCACCCGCGCCCGGTTCGAGCTGGAGTCGCTCCGTCAGGGAGAGCCGATAGCTGAAGAAGGCCCCACCTTGCGCCTCGAACACGGTCAGCGCCGGCTCCCGCGACCGCCCGAGCCCCACCTCCGCATCCAGCCCGAATGCCCCCAGCCCCCGCCGGACGGAGAGCAGCAGAAGGGGATCCACGCCGGGTCCACGCCACAGCGTTCCCACGCCCAGGCTCACCTCCAGCTCGGAGGGGCGTGGGGCGGCGGCGACCTCCACCGGAAGCATCGGCGCGGGTTCGGGCACGGGTGACGGCGGCGGCACGGGCACAGGCACGGGGGGCTCGGGCTCAGGTTCGGACTGCACGGCCCGCGTCATCTCGGTGAGCTTCTGTGCGACCTCCAGGTGAAGCTCCGCGAGCGAACCGCGCCCTCCTCGGACATCCTGTTCGACCCGTTGAAGCGGCCCGGAGGCCTCGAGCCTCAGTCCTTCGGGTGTGCGGCTCACACGCAGGCGAAGCCTCGCGGGACTCCGGGGAGAGACGACGGCGAAGCCCTCTTGAATGAGGCGCAGGGCCACCTTCCGCTCCAATTCCACACCATCCCACCGCCGATAGTCCTGTTCTGGAAGGGCGCGAAGGTCGAAGGAAACCGACACCGCCGGGGCCTGAGTCAAAACGACGAGGGAGAGCACGCAGAGCCAGGAAGTCATGCGGTGAGGGCCAGAGTAGCGTCGCCCGTGTCCCCCAGCCAGCACATCACGCCCTGGCATTCCGGGCAGGAAAGTTTTCGCGGGCCCGCGCGTAGCCAGGGTCATGACGCTTCCTCGCTCCGTAAGCATCCTGCTGCTTTGCGCTGGCGCGGCCGCTTGTGATGGCTCCGCCAAGTACAGCCATCACCCCGGCGGAGAAGATCCCAATCCGCCAGGAGAGCCCGGTCCTGGCCCTGGTCCTGGACCGGGGCCCGGCGCCATCACTCCAGCACCCGCGAAGTTCTCCTGCGACGCGAACGCCGCGCCCTCCGACCTGCCGCTGCCCCGGCTGTCCCGCACGCAGTTGATGAACTCGCTTCGTTTCGCCGTGGGACGTGCCCTTCCGAATGAAGCGGATGCCCTCTGGGAGAATCTCACCCCCGCCCTTGTCCGCTATCCCCTCGACCGGCGGATCGCCGCGCCCGGTGACCTGAAGGGTGGCTTCAGCCGGCTGGACCAATCCATCCAGCAGACCCAGATCGACGTCATGTACGACCTGGGCAAGGCCGTGGCGCAAGAGCTCACCAGCACGGACGCGCGCCGCAACACACTCCTGGGCAGCTGCGCGAGCGACAGCCAGACCGCCAACGACCGGGCCTGTCTGGAGAACTTCATCAAGGGATGGGGCTCGCGCGTCCTGCGCTACCCGCTGCCCGCGGCGGAGGTCACCGCCTTCGCCGACATCGCCGGGTCCACTCCGGTGGACAAGGCCGCGGTGGCGGACGTCATCACCACCCTCCTGAACTCGCCCTGGTTCCTCTATCGCGTCGAACACGGCAGCACCGCGGGCCAGGCGGTCAGTCCCCTCTCCGCGTTCGAGCTGGCCTCGAAGCTTTCCTATCAACTCTGGCAAGCGCCTCCGGACGACGCGCTCTGGGCCGCCGCGACGGATGGCTCGCTGCTGACCGCGAACGGCTTCAACACCCAGCTCGACCGGATGATGAAGAGCCCGCGACTGCGAAGCTCGCTGGATGAGTTCGTCAGCGAGTGGCTGCGGCTCGATGAGCTGCCGTCACTCGTCGCGCTCCGGAACGACCCGGTCTACCAGGCGTTCGTCGGCGCGGAGATGCCCACGGACGCCTCGCGCACCGCGATGTTCGAGGACGTCCAGCTCTCCGCCTGGAACACCCTGACGTCCGGGGGCTCGGTGAGCGACTTCCTCAATGATCGAAAGTCCTACACGGCCGACCCGTTCCTGGCCGCCATCTACGGGGTCCCCGTGTGGAATGGCTCGGGCCCGGCGCCGGTCATCCCGTCCCAGAACCGCAGCGGTCTGTTGACGCGCCCGGCGCTGCTGGCCACGGGGACACCTTCGACGCGTCCCATCCACCGAGGCTACATGGTGCGAAACGCCATGCTCTGCCAGCAAGTCGGAGCCCCGCCCCCCAACGCCAGCACCCGGCCTCCCGCGCCGACGGAGAACATGACGACGCGACAGGCGGTGTCCCAGCTCACCTCGGGGGGCAGCTGCGGGGGATGCCACAACAACACCATCAATCCTCCGGGCTTCGTGCTGGAAGGCTTCGACGCGCTCGGACGGGAGCGCACCGTGGAGCGGCTGTTCACCGCCCAGGGGCAGGAGACCGGCAAGCCCGCCGTGGATACGTCCGCCGACGTCTGGCTCTACGACTCCGAGCAGCGCGCCATCACCAACCCCGCGGACCTCACGCGGATGATTGACGAGAGCCAGCTCTTCGAGACGTGCGTCGCGCAGCACTACTTCCGCTTCGCGCACGCCCGCGTGGAGTCCACCTCCCGCGATGGCTGCCTGCTCTCGGAGATGGAGACCGTCGCGCGCAGCGGCGCGCCGATGGCGGACCTCTTGAAGACCGTCGCCCGTCATCCCACGTTCAAGCAGAGGAGCTTCCAGTGAGCGACACACCTGTCTTCCGGTTGGACCGCCGCATGTTCCTGCGCGGCGCGGGCGGAGCCGCGCTGGCCCTGCCGCTGCTCCCCTCGCTCTTGAGCCCCCGCGAAGCGAAGGCCCAGAGTGGCCAGCGCCCGAAGTGCTTCGTGCATTTCCGGACGCCCCACGGCGCCATCTTCGGCGCGAACATGTGGCCCACGGACGCGGCGCTGACTCAGTCCTTGTTCTACGCGGACCACGACGTCCGGCGAGGAGACCTGGCCGCCCCGACGAACGCGAACGGTGATGCCGTCATCAGCCGCGTGCTGACCGCGCGCTCGTCCGTGCTCACGCCCGCGCTCCTCGCGAAGATGAACATCCTGCGGGGGCTCGACTACCCCATGTACATGGGCCACAACTTCGGCGCCCCGCTGGGTTACTACGACTACGACAAGCAGCGGCCCGGCACCCCTCGAGCGACCATCGACCAGGTGATGGCCCACTCACCGGCCTTCTACCCGAGCGTCGCCTCCGTCCGGAAGCGAAGCGTCGCCATCGCGGGTTCGGGCACCTCGAGCGGCACCTGGGGGTACAACACCCCCGGCGTTCGTTCCTCGGGCGTGGCGTCGAGCTCCATCAGCGGCACGGAGAGCTCGCTCTCGCTCTTCGACACGTTGCTGGCCGGAGCCAGCAGCCCCGGAGGGACTCCCCGGTCTCCCGTGGTGGACAAGGTCCTCGAAAGCTACCGGCGCCTGCGCAACGGCAACGGCCGGCTTTCGTCGGAGGACCGCGTGCGGTTGGACCAGCACATCGACGCGGTCGCGGAACTGCAGCGCCGGTTGGAGACGACCACCTCCGCGGGCTGCCAGGTGCCGCCCCGCCCCACCACCGACAACCTGTCCTTGCGCAACTCCGGCACGTTCGCCGGAGACCCCGCGAAGAACGTCGAGTACTTCCGGCTCATCAACGAGGTGCTCGCCGTGGCGATGAACTGCGGCGTCTGCCGTATCGCCACCATCAGCATCGACGAGAACATCCAGAACCTGACGTTCACCCCGCGCGCGCCGCAGGGAGAAGACTGGCACAACAACGTCGTTCATCCATCGACCGTGCCCGGGACGAACCAGGACCTGGTGGTCCAGTTCAACCAGGTCTTCTTCTCACAAGTGTTCCTCGACCTCGTCTCCCGCTTCGAGCGTTTCTCGAACGGCGCGGGGGGGACGCTGCTGGATGACTCGCTGCTCGCCTGGGGACAGGAGAACGGCAACACGCCTCACTTCTCCTTCTCCCTCCCGGTCGTGACCGCCGGAAGCGCGGGAGGCGCGCTCAAGACGGGCAGCTACTGCGACTACCGGAACATCACGCGCAAGGTGAGCGGCGACTCGAGCACGGGCGCCGAGAGCAACTTCATCTGGTCGGGCCTCCTGCACAACCAGTGGCTTGGCACCGCGCTCCAGGCCATGGGCATTCCCAAGTCGGAGTGGAGCGAAACCGACCATCCGGGCTACGGCTGGAAGGCGACGTACCAGTCGACCTTCGAGTACCTCTTCACGAACAAGGGCTACACCTCGGCGCAGGCCTACCCCGCGTCGATGTGGCAGAAGACCGGCGAGCTGCTGCCGTTCCTCTCGCCCTGATGGACTCGACGGGGAGCCGGGTGTCTCCCCGTCGGGTCACCGCGGGACGTCCCGTGGACCTACTGCCAATCCCCGCTGGGTTCAGCCCTGTCCCAACCGGTCCACGAACCGCACCAACTCCGCCACGGAGTCCACGTCCAGCTTCTCGATGACGCGGGCGCGGTGCACCTTGATGGTCTTCTCGGTGGTGCCCAGCTGCAGGGCGATCTCCTTGTTCGTCAGCCCTTGGGCCTGCCATCAAGGGTTGCAGCTCGCGCATCATCTGCTCCTGCTGAGCGCGCTCCCACGGACTCGAGCCGTTGACGAGCGCCAGCCTCCGCGTGCGGGGCAGCAGTCGCAGGGCCAGCTCCACGGTGGCCTTCATGTCGTAGCGCAGCCAGAGGCCCACCACGCGTTCGGGACGAGGCTGCTGCTCCCAGAGCTGCTCGTCCTCGGAGAGGATAAGCAGCGGGATTGTCAGGCCACGGCTCCTGGCGCAATTGAAGGACCACCTGGATGGCGTCGGAGCAGAAGGCGATGAGGGCATCCGGCCTGCGCTCGCGATACTTGGCCAGGTACCAGGTGTGCAGGGCCTGTGTGTAAGCGGGCCCACGAGACCATCCGAGGTCCAAGCTCTCGACGTCCAGGGTGACCGGGCCGTCCTGTGCCTCCCACAACGTGGAGCGAAGGCTGGCGACTTGATTTTGGAGCAGCCCCCGTGTGGCCCCCGCATTATCATCCGTGGATGACGCTCCTAGTGCAGCTCGAGTTCAAGCTGAAGCAGCCGATTCATGAGCCGGAGTTCCTTCGGATCGCCCGCGCGTTGGCTTCCGCCTCCGCGACCGAGCCGGGGACGCTGCGGTACCAGTGGTTCGTCAACCACAAGCCGGGCCACTACACGATTCTCGAGGAGTACACCGACGCCGACGCGGCGGAGACCCACAACGGAAACGTGGGCGCGCTGCTCGCCCAGTTGTTCTCCGTGGTTGAACTCGTGTCGGTGTCGTTCTACGGCGAGCTCAACAAATACGTGAGCGACTGGGCGACGGGCCGGGACGGCGTCTCGACCAACCTGCCGTTGGCTTCGAGCAACCAGGGAGGTTGATGGCGGTCAGCCCCCGAGACGCCCCAAGCGGTCTCGCAGACACTCCGCCAGCGCTTCCCGGAGAGATTCCGGGAAGCCACTGAGGCCTGGAGTGTCGTTGCATTCAAGCAGCAGGAACTCGCCCTCCTGGGTCTCCAGGAAGTCGAGCGCCACGATGTCCGCGCCCAGGTGCTCCAGGGCTCGCCGCGTGTGCATCGCGAGCACATCAGGCGGGTCGATCACCTGGTAGGCGCGGGTCTGGACGTTGGCCTTCCATCCAGCCCCTCTGCGCTCCATGGCCCAGAGCCGGTCTCGGATGGCGAGGCAGCGGACGTCCCGGCGGTACTGGATGAACGGCTCCACCACGGCATAGTCGTTCGCGGTGAAGATCAGATCGGCGAGGTCGGACCACTCGGCCTCGCTGCGCACCTGCGCCTTCCCGTAACCCCCATGGTGGTTACCCACCTTGACGACGAACGGCGGGGGGCGCGCGATGCGGCGGACCATGTCATCGCCGACCGCGACGTTGAAGGGAATGACAGGCAGGCCCGCGGCCCGCATCTCCGCGAGCATCGACAGCCGGTCATAGCTCCGAGCCAACGTGGAGGCGGGATTGACACAGGGCACGCCGCTGAGGCGGATGACGTCCAGCAAGACTCGGTGCCGAGGCTCCGGCCGGATGGCGCCCACCCGCCAGAGGATGCCTTCGACGCGAATCGCGGACTGGCGGTCGATACACCACAGCTCCCCATCGCGGAGCACCCACGAGGTGTCCTGCAGCCGCCGCGAGACGACCTCATGTTCCGGCAGGTAGCCCTGCCAGTACTGCTCACCATTGACGACAACCACGGTCCGCTTCATGCGTCCCCTCCTCGCCCCTCACCATCGACCAGGACACGCGGAACCTGACGTGTCCCAAGCGCGCCACATCCCCGCTTCGGTGGACACCACGAAAGCAGGAAGCCTTCAGCGGGCCCGGGGAGCGGCCGTGCCCTCAAGGCACGTACAGCTCCGTGGAACCCAGTGAGCGGGTGCCATCTTCTCCGCCCACGACGAGCACTCTGCCCGACGTCAGCAGCGTCGCGGTGTGAGACGCGCGCACCGCGATCATGGAGGCGGTCGCGGACGAGGACGAGGTGGCTGGGTTGGTCAGCTCCACGGCCTTGAGGAAGGTGCTGCCATTGCCCCCCGCGACGAGCACCTGCCCCGAAGAGAGCAGCGTGGCGGTGTGTCGGGCGCGGCCCTCCACCATGGAGCCCGCGGCGGACCAGGTGTTCGTGGCCGGGTCATACAGCTCCGAGGACGCGGTCTCGGTGAGCACCTGCCCTCCCGAGACGAGCACCTTGCCGGAAGCAAGCAGCGTAGCCGTGTGCAGCGCGCGGGACCGGGTCATGGCGCCAGCGGTCGTCCACGTTCGGGTGGCCGGGTCGTACAGCTCGGCGCTGTTCAATCGCCCGGAGCCATTGGTTCCCCCCGTCACGAGAACCTTGCCCGTGGAGAGCAACGTGGCCGTATGGTTGAAGCGGGCGGTGTTCAGGGTGCTGGGCGCAACCCAGGTGTTCGCGGCCGAATCGAACACCTCCACCGAGGCCACCGCGCTAGTGCCATCCGTTCCACCCGCGACGACCACCAGGCCCGAGGGAAGCAGCGTCATGGTGTGGCTCGAACGCCCCACGCTCATGATGCCGCCCGGAAACCACTCGTTGGTCTCCGGCATGTACAGCTCCGCGCTGCTCATCGCGCCGGTGCCCCCCGTGACGAAGACGTAGCCCGAGGGGAGCAACACCGCGGCATGAGCGAAGCGGCTCGTGGACAGGGCTTGGACTGGAGACCAGGCGCTGGTCGCGGGGTCGTACAACTCCACGCTGTACAGAGGAGCTGCCCCATCGCGCCCCCCGACGACCAGCACCTTGCCCGAGTCGAGCCGCGTGGCGGTGTGATTGGAGCGGCGCGCGGACAGGCTTCCCGCGGACGTCCACCCGGAGACGCGGAGTTGCGCCGTGCCGCTCACGCCAGCCTGCGCTGCGGTGAGCGTGACGGGGCCACCCGGCGTCACTCCCGTGCTCAGGCCCGAGGCGTTCACGGTGGCGACGGCGGTGTTGTTCGAGGTCCACGTCGCGCTGCTCGTCACATCGAGCGTGGAGCCGTCGCTATAGAGCCCCTGTGCGGAGAACTGCCGGGTGGAGCCCGCGACCACCGACGCCGTCGCGGGGGTGACGGTGATGGTGGTGAGCACGGGCGGCGGAGTCGTGATGGTGAATCGCGCCGTGGCGCTCACGCCCCCCAGGGCCGCGGTGATGGTGACAGGCCCACCCACCTTCACGCCGGTGCCCAGGCCCGCGGCGCTCACGGTGGCGATGGCGGTGTTGCTCGAGGTCCACGTCACACGGCTCGTCACGTCCGACGAGGAGCCGTCGCTGAAGCGGCCCTGCGCGGCGAACTGCTGCGTCGCGCCCTCAATCACCGACGCCGTCGCGGGGGTCAGCGTGATGGAGGTGAGCGCGGGCGGCGTTGGGTCCGTGATGGTGAATTGAGCCGTGCCAATCACACCGTCCACGCTGGCGGTGATGGTGACGGGCCCACCCGCGGCCACGCCGGTGCCCAGGCCCGTGCTGCTCACGGTCGCGATGGAGGGGTTGTTCGAACTCCACGTCACGCCGCTCGTCACGAAGGCCGTCGTGCCGTCGTTGTAGCGGCCCTGCGCGGTGAACCGCTGCGTGCCGCCGATGAGCGCGGTGGACTGCGCGGGTGTCACCTGCAGCGTGACGAGCCTCGGCGCGAGGACCTCGAGGGGAGTCTCACCCGAGATTCCATCCACGGTGACCTTGATGACGACGCTCCCCGCCTTGAGCCCCGTCACGCTGGCCGTGCCGTCCGCCTGGGGTTCGATGGAGGCCACTTGAGGGTCGGACGAGGTCCATTGCCGTGAAGTAGCGGCGTCGAAGTCCTCGACGCGGCCATCCTTCTTGACTCGCTGGGCCTTCGCGGTGGCCTTCATTCCCGCGGAGAGGCGGGTCTCCGCGATGACGACTCGGATTGAGAAATCATTGGCAGGAGGCGGCTTGTCGCCGCAGCCAATGACCGCCAGCGCCAGACCGAAGGCAAGAATGGAGAGAGGGAGGTTTTTCATGCGAAGTGACCCTGGGCTCGTCGACTCTGCGTATCAGTTCTCGGAACCTGGACCTAGTCCCTTGACAAATGAGGTCCAGCCACCTCGTCGAGCACCCGGTCCTTGAGCAGTCACCACCGCCACGGCGCGAATGAGAACAGCCGAACGTCGCGAGCCACGTGCTCAGGCGGAGCCCAACAGGCATCGCCACCGGGCGAGCCTCGAGGTCGGATCAACGCTCCATTGACCACGTCGCCATCGGTTGGATGGGAAGCCCGCGCGGCGACGCGAACCCACTGCCTGTTGTGACGCTTGCCGCTACAGAATCCCCTCTGGCTGTAGCCAGAGGCGCCACATGTTTTTCCTGGCTTGCAAAAAAGACTCTGAAACCCACGTTGGCACGTTCACTGCTCTGTGCGGGGCGCCAGTTCTTCATCCCCCGCTGGCTTCATTCCCGGAGCAGGAGTCCACATGTCACAGGGTCATCTCCGCCGCCGTCTCACCCAGGCGCTGGTGCTGTTGGGCGCGCTGGGCGCTCCCACCGCCCTCGCCGTCACCCAGGACACGAGCGGCGCGCGCAACCACGACGCCCGCATCGCCCACAACCTCGGCCTGAAGAGGGCCGTGAGCGCGCTGCAGAAGGACAAGGAAGCAACACTCCGTCGCGACGTGCCCGAGCTGCGTGTGGAGCACGACGCCTCCACCGGCCTGGTCCGCTCGCTCATCAACCCGGTGGGTGCGCTGACGGGCCGCAGCAGTGGTGACGCGCTCGCCATCGGCCTCTCCTTCGTCCAGGCGCAGCGCGAGCTGTTGGGCCTGGAGCTGACGGACCTGGCGAACCTGGAGGTCGCCGACCGCGTCTACTCGCGGCAGAGCGGCGTCACCCACCTGTACCTGCGCCAGACGCACCAGGGCCTTCCTCTCTACAACGGCCAGCTCCAGATCAACGTGGACAGCGAAGGCCGCGTGGTCAGCGTGCACAGCGACTTCCTTCCCTCGCTGGCGCGCGCCGTCCCGAGCATCCAGCCCCGCCTGGACGCGGCCGCCGCCGTCTCCGGCGCCGCCCGTCACCTGGGCCTCAAGCCGCTGACCGCGCCTCGAGCCCTGGAGAAGGACTCCGGCCCGCGTCAGCGCACGCGCGTGGAGCAGTCCGGCATCTCCCGCGAGCCCATCGACGCGCGGCTCGCGCTGCTGCCCATCAACCAGGGTGACGCCCGGCTGGTGTGGAACTTCCAGGTCCACACGCCGGACCAGCAGCACGTCTATGACATGACCGTGGACGCCGCCACGGGCGAGGTGTGGACGCGCTTCGACTGGGTCGCCGCGGATTCCTACACCGTCTACCCGCGCCCGGTGGAGAGCCCCAATCACACCACCCCGCTTCCGCCGATGGACGCCCGGGTCAGCGTGCTCAACCCCGCGAACGCGACGGCCTCCCCCTTCGGCTGGCATGACACCAACGGCGCCATCGGCCCCGAGTTCACCATCCACCGAGGCAACAACGTCCACGCCTACGACGACGCGGACGCCAACAACCTGCCCCCCACGGTGGAGCCGGACTGCGGGCCTTCGCTCACCTGCACCTTCCCGATGAACCTGGCCAACGCGCCCGGCACGTACATCCCGGCCGCCATCACCAACCTGTTCTACTGGAACAACGTCATCCACGACGTCCAGTACCAGTACGGCTTCGACGAGGTGTCCGGCAACTTCCAGGTCAACAACTACGGCAACGGCGGCCTGGGCAACGACGACGTGCGCGCCGAGGCGCAGGACGGCACCAGCACCAACAACGCCAACTTCTACACGCCGCCGGACGGCCAGCGCCCGCGCATGCAGATGTACCGGTGGACCACCACCGTCCCCAACCGCGACGGTGACGTGGACAGCGGCATCATCGTCCACGAGGCGGGCCACGGCATCTCCAACCGCCTGGTCGGCGGCCCCAGCAACGTCTCCTGCCTCAACAACAACCAGGCCCCGGGCGAAGGCATCAGCGACTTCCTGTCGCTCATCTACACGGCGCGAGCCTCGGACACCGGCCCTCAGGGGCGCGGCATGGGCACGTACGCGCTGGGCCAGGCGACGACGGGCCTGGGCATCCGCGGGCAGCGCTACAGCACGAACCAGACGGTCAACACGTGGACGTACGCCAGCATCAACGGCATGGCCGTTCCGCACGGCGTGGGCTCCGTGTTCGCCCAGGCGGCATGGGAGGCGTACTGGGCCTTGGTGGACCGCTGGGGCTTCAGCACCAACCTCTACAACGCCACGGGCAGCGCCGGTAACCAGCGCATGATGCTGTACCTCACCGAGGGCCTGAAGAACACGCCCTGCAGCCCCACGTTCACCCAGGTGCGCGACGGCATCATCACCGCGGCGACCACGCTGCACGGTGGCGAGGACGTGTGCCGGCTGTGGACGGCGTTCGCCGCCTTCGGCCTGGGCAGCAACGCGGTGTCCGGCGGCTCCAACAGCACCACGCCCACCAACGGCTTCGCCGTGCCCGCCGCCTGCCGCACGGACGTGTGGGGCAAGGACAAGCCCTGGGACACCGGCAACGAGCCGGACGCGGCCACCGCGGGCAACGGCATGTGGGAGAGCGAGGACATCTGGGTCCGCAACTCGCCCACCAACGGCCCGCACGAGAACCCGGAGTTCGGTCAGGTCAACTATGTCCACGTGAAGGTGCGCAACCGCAGCGCGGTGGACGCCCACAACGTCGTGGTGAAGGTGTACGGCACCAACGCGGCCACCAGCACCTCCTGGCCGGCGGGCTGGACGGAGCTGGGCCAGGCGACGGTGGTGTACCTGCCCGGCGGCGCGGACGACGAAGTCGAGGTGCAGTGGAGCCCGTCGGTCCAGGGCCACTACTGCCTGCTGGCGCGGATGGTGACTCCGGCCGACCCGATGACGTTCGTGGAGATCGGCAACCCGGACTACAACACGCGCCAGAACAACAACATCATCTGGCGCAACACCAACGTGGTGAACCTGGTGCCGTTCGGCTTCTCCAAGGCCACGTTCATCCTGCGCAACACGCTGCGCGAGGCGCGCATGTTCAACGTGCGCTTCCGTGAGCTGACGACCGACGCGAAGCGGCCGTTCATCGCGCGCGGCGCCATCACCGTGGACCTGGGCCCGGAGCTGACCGAGCTGTGGCAGAAGTCCAGCCGCAAGTCTGAGGGCCTCGAGCGCGTGGGTGAGACGCAGTTCCGCGTCGTCGACCCGACCCGGGCCGCCTTCGCCATTCCCCTGGAGCCGCTCCAGGAGTTCAACGTGGGGCTCGAGTTCAAGGACAACGAGTTCACCGGCAAGCAGACGGACACCTTCGAGCAGTTCGACTTCGCGGCCGTGCTGGAGGACCCGCTCGCCGAGGGAAAGACCCGCGATATCGGCGGCGTGACGTATTACCTGCGCGTGGCCAAGCCGTAACACCCCGCACGCTCGCGACACGGAATTGAAGGCCGGGTGGAGCCGTCGAGGCCGCCCGGCCTTTTCATGTCCGCCGTCCGCGATGGGAGGGATTCACCCCGGCCCCGGAGCTCCGTCATAACTCGATTGGATTACTCGACTTACTGGAATAGCACTATTGCTGCTTTAGTATCAGCATTGCCTCTATTCGGGCCCATTCCCGAAGGGACCTCACGATGAATCGACAGCCATGGAAGAAACTTCGCCCACTCTTGATGGCGGCGCTGTGGGCCAGTGGCGCAGAAGCGGGTGGTGGCATGGCCATCGATATCCCCCCGGGCACGCATTCGCTCGCAGCCAGCGTGAAGATTCCCATCACCGCGTCGATGGTGCGGGTGGACTCGGTGCGTCCGGCCATGGGCCCCTACGAGCAGCTGTTCGACGAGCAGGACGCCATCGGCGACCCGCGTGCGGGCACGGGCGCCAAGCCGACCACGACCTGGGGCAGCGTGGTCTACGACGCGAACGCCTATCCCATGGGTTTCTACATCGACCTCGGCGCGACCTACGACGTGACGGAGGTCGGTGTCTTCGACACCTATGCCACGGGTGATGCATCGTTCGATGTGGGAGAGCCTGGAGCGTGGGTCCCCGCCGTCAACTTCAGCACGGACCTCTGGGAGAAGTGGAAGCTCTTCTCCATCAACAAGCGCACCCGCTACGTCCGCTTCGCTCGGACCCTCCACGCGGGCGTCAATGAAATCGTCGTGTATGGCAGCCCCGTGGACCCGTTGCCTGGGAACGTGCCCCCGAGCGTCTCGGCGGGTGCGACCCAGGAGCTCGTGCTGCCCACGTCGACGGCGACGCTCTCCGGAACAGCGAGCGACTCGGATGGGACGATTGTCTCGCGTCAATGGGTACAGACGCAGGGCCCCAGCATCGCCACGCTCACGAACGCCACTTCACTGACGGCGACGGCCTCCGGGCTCGTGCAGGGCTCGTACATCTTCGAGCTCACCGTGACGGATGACGACGGGGCCAGCAGTTCGAACAAGACGACGGTGAAGGTGCTCCCGGCGGCCGCCGGCCGAGGAACCGTGACGGAGGTCTACCGGTCCTCCTCCACGCCGGGCGGCTTCGGCTACGTCCTCTACCTCCCCCCCGGATACGCCGAGGGCTCCAACTGGCCCCTGGTGGTCTTCCTCCACGGCATGGGGCAGAGAGGCAACGGGGGACCGGACGAGCTCAAGCGCGTCCGGGAACTGGGCCCACCTCGCTACATCGACGCGGAGGGAAAGGACTACCCCTTCGTGATGGTCGCGCCGCAGACGGGCCCCAATGGAACCTGGGGGCAGTTCGAGGCGGAGTATTACCTGGGGCCCTTCGTCAATCACATCCAGGCGACGCTCAATGTGGACCCCCGCCGGACCTACATGACGGGCCTGAGCCTGGGCGGCGGTGGCGCCATCTCCTTCGCGTCCGTCTTCCCCAACAAGCTCGCGGCCATTCTCGCCGCGTGCCCCACGTCGTGGGCCGGAGCCCAGAGCTACTCGGACGGGATGATGAACGCGGGGCTCGCAGTCTGGGCGGTCCACGCCCGGAATGACGCGACCTACAGCTACAACGCGACGGCCTCCTGGTTCGACCAGTTCGGCAAGGCGATGGGCGGAACCCGTGGCGTGCTTGCCACCTACACCTCCCCCAATGAGAAGCAGACCGCCTTCTTCCGCCCGGGGACGGGAGACTGGCAATGGCACAGCGGCCAGACGGCCACGGACTCGAGCGGCGCGGGCCCTGCTCGCCCGGTGCTCTTCACGGTCTACGACACGGGCGGCCACGCCATCTGGGACGCCGTGTACAAGGACCCCAAGGTCTGGGATTGGCTGCTCGCGCAGCAGAAGCCCTGACGAACACCTTGGAGTCCGGTCCACGGGGCCTTCAGCGGAGGCATGAGCATCCGCCTTGATGCGTGAGAACCTGGCCACTTCATTCTCCGCCAAGGCGGTGCTCACGGGGAACGGTGCGGCGGCCCCTGACTCAGGCCGTGTGCCGCATGGCCGCCGTCGCCTCAGGGGCGGAGTCGGGCGCGGATGCCACCAGGCTGACCTTCACGTTCGCGTTTGTGGCGGGGACTCCGAAGAAGGTGTCGTAGGCGTCGATGTGCTGCGTCCCCACCGTGCTCAGGAAGGCCAGGAAGTTGCTCGGCTTCGGGGGCAGCGGCGACGGCGTGAAGCTCTGCGACGGCAATCGGACGTACGGATTCGGGCTCGGCGGCAGCTGGTACATCTGATTGATCGTCTTGTAGGTGGCGTCAGCATCCCAACCCGAGAGCGGGCCATAGAGCGTCTGGATGGACGACCCCTGGACGTAGTCCCACACGACGTCGTTCGGCACACTGTTCGGCAGGACGTTCATCAGGTTGATCCACCCGTGCGGCACCACGTCGTACTGGTTCCAGATGACCTGGTTCCAGAAGCCATAATGCGAGATGCCGTTGATGTACGTCTGCGTGAAGACGCCGCTGAAGTTGTTGACGAACCCTTGATCTCCCGTTGTAGGGGCCGCCGTCGGAAGCACATACACCGCGCTCCACCGCGCCACGTCGAAGATGCTGGTGAAGAGCCAGCGGGCCAGCGTCGGGCAGAGCGAGCCCCCCAGGCTGTGCCCCGCGAAGATGAGCGTCGTCTGGGTCGAGACCTTGTCCGCCAGGAATGCCTGGAGTGACTTCCCCGTCTGCGCGTCCTGCATGTTCAGCAGGTTCGTGGTCCCCCAGGCCGCCCCCTGTGAGACATTCCCGACGTTGTACTGACTGGGATTGGTGCTGTTGGTCGGGGTGATGCCCATCGGGAATCCGACCAACGTGGTGACGTTGTTGTCCAGGCAGTCCTTATCGTACCAGTTGTGACTGGAGTCCTTGTTGCCGTTGGTTCCAGCGACTCCCACGACGTAGCAATCGGATTGCGCGTTGTAGACCACATACATGACGTTGTCGGCCACCGTGGACACCCTGCCCTGTCCGGTGCAGTCCTTGTCCGTCTGATAGACGCAGGGGCCCCACACCCGCGTCCACACCCCCAGTTCCTGACTGTTGTCCGTCAACGCCTTGTCGATGATGGGCCCGAGCTTCGTCGCGATGCTGGAGGCCGTCCCCGTCAGGCTGTCGCCCAGACCGGAGAACCTCGAGAGCCTGTAGACAGTTTGGATGATGTTGTAGCTTCCGCCGGTGTAGATGGGCTGTACGACTTTCATGTGCCGTGTCCTTTCGGTCTCGTCCAAACAAAGTGACTGGAGCCAGTCACGCCCGAATCCAAAGCAGGGGGCATGCCAGCAATTCAACCCGCGATTCTCCAAGACAAACACATGCACCTACTGGCTTGAGACAGAGTCTTGACGCGTCAGCGCGGAAAATGGACGCGTCAGTGAACACTTTCTGTGCAGGAACGAAGTGACGCGCGTTGGATGTCGACGCTGGAGTCGTCCCCCGCGGAGCGCTGGACTCCAGCATCCCCGAAGTCCGCGCTCGCGGCGTGCGACGCCTTCGATGGTTGCGAGAGGGCGGCGGAGCGTTGCTACGTCAGTCAGGAGTGCCCACTGCCTGGCCCACCGGGGACGCCTCCAGGAACCTGCGCTCCCGCGACAGGCGCCCCCTCTGCCATCAACTCCGCGGCGCCGAGAACCCTTGCGGTGCCAGCGAGAAGTGCATCACGGTCTGCATCACGATGCGCACTGAACTACTCCCGGCCGGTCTCCCTCTGCTTCAACCGAGGTGCCGGAGCCAGGAGTGCCGCGCTCACGCGTACGACACTCCTGGCGGGTAACCACAAGGCCGAATGACTCAGCTCACCTGCCGAGCTGGCGGCTCAATCCATCCGCACCCGACTGTCAGGGCAGACACTCAGCGCAGGAACCGGACAACCTGCTGTTGGCGACGAATGCGTCGTGGTCCGCCTTCGACGTCACGACGGCGGAGCCGAAGTCGGCGTAGACCGCCCAGGTCGGAGGGGTCGCCGCCGCGTCCTTGAACGTCCCACCGTAGTAGTCCGCCCCGTTGTTCTGCTTGAGGAACTTCCACCCGGAGTTGCTATTCCATGGACGGCAGGTCGCGTACGTCGCCATGTAGCTGGCGGTCGGAGCACCTCCGCGCCCCTTCCACAGGTAGCACGCATTCACGGGCGTCTGGGTCGAAGGCGGCGTCTGAGCTCCTGCACCCGTCATCAACAGACAGCCGCCCAGTGCCAAGAGGTTCACGAATTTGCGCATGGTTGTCTTTCATCTCCATAGGAGCCCATGACTGATGGGCCCGCGCGCCAACTGCAAACCGCATGCACGAGAGCCATCAGACACAGCGAACTGGCCACCCGCGCATGCGCGCCGGACGCACCACGCGCGCTGACACGTCAGCGGCATCGGATGACGTGTCAGCCAGCCCAGTACACACCACGGGCTGGGGCCGCCCAGGCTCCTCTCACCCTCCGCTCCTCCCCCCCACATCGAGGGGAATCCACTATCCAGTTTCAGCGGCGCCTGCGTCGTGCGCGCTGTCGGGGTGGCGGCACAGGCTCAACCAGCGCCGCCAGGGCGTCCACGAAGTGCCGCACCTTGGGCGGAAGATTCACCCTGCTTGGGTAGACCACATGGATGGCCCGCATCATCGCGGGCTTGGGGCCGAAGAGGATTCTCAACCGACCATCGAGGACGGCATCCTGGCAGAGAATGACTGGAACCCTCGCGATGCCCACGCCGGCAAGAGCCGCCTCGCAGGCCAACTCCAGGTCATTCACCACGAGAATGGGATCGATCCGAGACTTCACGCCCTCGACCTCCCAGGTCTCGAACGCGCTGAAGCCAATACAGCGCGCGGAGCGGAGCTCCCTGGTATTCGGCAGGCCTTGTTTCGCCAGGAAGCGAGGACTCGCGACGTAGTGGAAGGCACTCTCCCCGAGCTTTCGTGCCACGAGGGATGAGTCATCGAGTGGCCCGATGTGAATCGCGACGTCGATCCCCTCTTCGATGAGGTCGACGCGACGATCCGCCAGGATCAGCTCCACCCGCGCCCGGGGATGGCGGGCGAGACGGCTTCAGCGATTCACCAGGCAGCTTCGCGCCTCCAGGACGGAGCCCTTGAGCCCATGGGTGAAGACCTTTGACGGCGGGAGGCCGAACATGCCGCGAAACAACCGGGAGAAGTGGGCGGAGTCGTAGAAGCCCGCGGTGTGGGCCACTTCGGTGAGGCTTCGGCCCTCGAGCGCGAGCGTCGTGGCGCTCAACATCCGATGCCACGCGCGAAAGGCGCCCACCGGAACACCGACCTGCTCCCGGAACCGGTGTTCGACGAGCGACGTGGAGACCCCCTCCCTCTGCGCCAGCGTCACCGCATCCGAGGGCTCGCCATCGGATGTGGAGAGAAGCGCGGCGACACGGGCGATGCGCGCGTCGACCGCCAGCGGACAGGGTCCCAGGTTCAGCGCGTTCTGGAAGAGCTCGGTCCACGGCTCCGGGTGACGTGCAGCCAGGGCCTCTTCGACCGCCATGCGCAACACGGTTGCATTGGTCTGGTGTCGGAGTCCCGCGCTTGGTTCCAAGAACAACACGGCCGCCCGGCCGCCATGAAAGTCGAGCGCATGCCATTGCCACCCACGCACGAAGGCGGCTTCGTGCTGTTCGACGCGGCCATCCTCGCCGATGAGGTCGAAGGCATCATCGAGCCCCACGAGGACCGCATTGGCGGCGAACCGATGCCTGGGCAGCTTGTGGAAGCGGCCGACGTACAGCGCTCTTCCTCCGCCCAGCAACAAGTGGGTCTGCATGTGCAGAATCATACAAGCGTGGACGTGAGAGCCGCACCTAGCTTGATGGCTCGCACAGAGGAGGCCGCATGGCCGACGCACACTCGACACTCTCCCACCTGATACTGAACCGTGCGCGCACGTCGCCGCAACGCGTCGCATTTCGTGTGCGACGAGGCGACACCTATGCCGATGTCTCCTGGTCGGAGGTCTCCCCGCGCATCGAAGCCATCGCCGCGGGCCTGTTGAGCGCGGGGCCGGTGGAGGATGCCGCGTGTGTCACCATCGTCGGCAACACCTCGATGGCCTCGTGTCTCGTCGACTTCGCCGCCCTGAGCGTCGGGCTGAGGACCATCCCCGTCTACGCAAGCCTGCTGCCCGAGGAAGTGGGCTACATGCACGCGGACACCGAGGCGCGGCTCATCGTCGTGGACGACGCCAGCCAGCTCGAGAAAGTGCGGGCCTTCCGCAAGGGCTTCACGTTCTTCGACACGCTCTATTCCCCCACCGAGTTCATGGCCCGGGCGAAGGTGGTGGTCATCCATCCCACGGGCCTTGCTCCGGCGGACGATTGGGAGAGCCTGGAGGCCCTCGAGGCCCGAGGCCGCGCCCGTCACGCGTCGATGGAGAGTGAGATGCGGCGGCGCGCGTCAATGATTCGGCGCGAGCACGTCGCGACCTACACCTATACCTCGGGAACCACGGGTGCCCCGAAGGCGGTGATTCAAACCCACGACAACATGCTGGCGATGCTCGAGGACGTCGCAGAGGCCGGGATGCTGGATGAGAACGTGCGCGAGCATGGCTTGTTCTTTTTCCTCCCCGCCGCACACTCCTTCGGACGCATGGTGGAGTTCGCGGGGCCGTTCTTCGACGCGCCACTGGTCATGTCCACCGTGCCCTCGCTGGCGGCGGACCTGGTGGTCGCGCGGCCAGGGTTCTTTCCGGCGGCGCCTCGGGTCTTCGAGAAGATGATGGCGAAGGTCACCAGTGCCCTCCAGAACGAGCGCGGGTTGCGGCGCAGGCTCGTGGAATGGGCCCTGCGCGTGGGCCGGGAGGCCGCATCCCTGGGTATCGACGGCAAGCCGCTGCCGCTTCTGCTGGCGGCCCAGCGGGGGCTGGCGGACCGGCTCGTGCTGGCGAAGCTGCGCTCACGCCTGGGCTTGGACAACGCCTCGGTGCTCCTCTCGGGAGCGGCTCCGCTTCGTGTCGACGTCCAGATGTTCTTCCTCTCCCTGGGGCTCACCGTCCTCGAAGCCTACGGGCTGACAGAGACCTGCCCCGGGTTGACCATCAATCGAAAGGAGAACGTGCGCCCGGGGACCGTGGGCACTCCATTCAAGCGATGCACGCTCAAGGTGAGCGCGGATGGAGAGCTCCTCGCGCGCGGGCCGAACATCTCCCGGGGCTACTTGAACCGCCCGGACGCGACGGCGGATTCCTTCGACGAGGAGGGCTGGTTCCGGACCGGAGACCTCGCCTCCATCGACGCGGAGGGATTCGTCCGGATCATCGGGCGAAAGAAGGAGCTGCTCAAGACGAGCGGTGGAAAGTACATCGCGCCGCTGAAGATCGAAGCGCAGCTCAAGCAACACCCGCTCATCCAAGAGGCCGTCGTCATCGGCGAGGGGCGCCACTACTGCACGGCCCTGTTCGCGCTCGACACGGAGATCCTCGCGGAGGTCGCCCGGCGCGAGGGGATTCCAGCGGACCCCTCACACCCGAGCATCGACAAGGTCCTGAAGACCCTGGTCGCGGAGACGAACTCGGGCCTGGCCTCCTTCGAGAGCATCAAGACTTTCCGCGTATCGCCTGGGCCTTTCACGGTGGACGGTGGTGAACTCACCGCATCACTGAAGGTCAAACGTCACGCGGTTGTCCGGAAGCACGCGGCGTTGATTGAGTCGATGTATGGAGTCTCGGAGCCGGCACACTGACCGTCGGCGCGGGACGACGGGCTCGAGACCGGGGCCCTGCCAGAGCAGGCCCCCGGGACCTGGAGCCACGCAGGCGGCCGTCAGCAGTTGGACGGCTTCTGGGTGAGGGCGTAGACGAAGAGCGCGAAGTTGGCCGCGAGTTCGATGATCAAGACGGCCAGGTAGGCTCCGCCCGTGGCCCACAACGAGGCAACCTGCAACATGAGCAGGCCGCAGTTGATGGCAACGGTCCACCAGCTCCCCGTCAGCACCGCGCCGAAGATCTTCCCCAGGGTCCCCGCGACATAGAACGCCTTGAGGATCCGGATGATGCTTCCGGCATCCTGCGTGGAGCTCTTCGCCACGGTCTCCACCGTGTTGAGCAGGACGGTGCTCTCCGAGACCGCCTTCTGGATGGGAGACACGAGCCGGGCTCCCACGAAGCCCACGCCGAACGCCGACAGAAGCAGGGAGAAGGCGGTCGCGGCCACCGTGACAATCCAACCGATACACTCGGTGTTGACGCTCAGCTCCATCCGGCCGGCTTCCACCTTGCCCTGCGAGGTGTGGTGGTAATAGACGTACTGGTTGCCCTCGACCTGGCCGCTGAAGGCGCCCACGGGAATCCCGCCGGGTCCCCCCACCCGCGCCAGCCCCTGGTACAGGTTGTTCCGCGCCAGCGACCGCATCTGCTCACGCGTCGAGGCGGGCAGCGCGGCCACCATCGGCTCCAGGGTTGTGAGGACGGCCTCCGCCTGCTCCTGCGTCAGCAGCTTTTGATCGGGGAAGGACACAGGTTCCGCGAAGCTCCGCTGCGCGGCAGGCAACGGCGGGTCGGCCTTCAACATCTGCTGCTGGGACTGCTCCTCCGAACCCGGGGGGGGCGTGGATTCGGACGGCGGTGTGACGACGAGGCCCGGCATGGCCGTGTTGAGGAAGACTGGCGGGTTGCCGGTCACCTGGTTGACCAGGACAGCACCGTTCCACGCGTAGAAAGCCTCACAGCCGTCGGCGTCACTCGGGTCCTGCGTCATGTACTGCTGCACCTCGCTGGAGGAGAGCGCTCGGGACCAGAGCCCCGCGGCCTGGAGGTGCCCCTGGAAGTCATAGACCGCCCCGCCGTCGACCTGCGAGGTGGACTGCGCGCCGAACAGCCAGACGGGCTGAGACAACGTCGGCTGGACCACGCCTGGAACCTCGAGGTCGAGCTCTCCGTCCAGATAGATCATGAGCGTGGCGCCGTCATAGGTGGCAGCCAGATGATGCCACGCGCCAGGGGGCATCTTCAGGATGTGTCCCCAGCCCCGCTTCCCATTCGCGACGTATCCAGAGCACGTGAGGTCGTACCCCGTCTCATCCCACTGCAAACCCAGGGTGAAACCTTCGCCGGTGACGCTGTCCAGACAGGAGAACAACGTGTGTGTATCCGCCTGATAGGGCGACGGCGCGTCGAGGTAGAACCATGCATGCACGCTGAAAGGGCCACCATTCGCGCACATCGTGAGGTGGTCCCGCGGTGAGGGCAGCGTCGCCGAATTCACCAGCCGCAACGAGGGGGCCAGCATCACCACCTGCGCGCCATTCAATAGACTGGCGGGGCCCAGGTTGTTCCCGGAGACGTCCGTATCGGAGCCATCGCTGAAGCTATAACAGGCGACGAGCGTCGGGCCGGACGGAGGCACGTCCCACACCGGCTTGAGTTCGTCCCCCGACTTCGAAGTGGACCAGAAAGCCATGTTGTAGAACTGCGCGTCGCAGCTCATGCCGAAGACAAACGGCGACGTGCTACGGGAGATGTTGGACTGGCTCCCGGTGATGAGCGTCGTGCCATCCACATACACCGTGTAGGTCCCGAGGCTGGTTCCGCCCGTCTCGAAGTTGATCAGGACGTACTGCCATTCGTCGGGCCGCAGCTCGAGCTCCGAGACCTGGCGCGACGACATGCCCGGGAGGCTGAATGTCAGTTGCAGGCCGTGCAACCCCAGGTACCAGCTCGTACCGGATGCCAACAGCTTGCCGTCATAAATGGGCGCGCGCGGCCGCAACCAGAAGCCGATGGAGTAGGACGAACTTCCGCTCAGGTCGAGCGGGCACTGCCCACCGAACTGGACGTACTGGCCATAGCGGACATCGGCTGCGCCATACTGGTACATGGGTCTCATGATGTGGGCTCACATTCGCGAAGGAGGCCCGTGCCCATCGGAGGTGACGGGCGTCGGGAGCGCTGCCACGCGAAGCAAGAGGCGAGCCATCGACTGCGCCCCTCTTGTCTCTCATTGAGCCACACCTCGGGTGCGTTCCGATATCACGCAACCGAGTCAGCCTGGAACGCGCTCACGGCCAGATGACATGTCGGTGATTGGCTTCACGTCACGGTTTCGCCAATGAATGACCCGTGGGGCTGAAAAGTCCCAGGGCCCGAGCCAATACCAACCGGGAGATCTGGGCCTCCCATGAGGCCGGAGGCGTTCGTCGCGGAGTAGTGGGCCGTGGCGTACAGGTTGGGAAGATACTCGAGCGCGACTTGTGTTCGCGCGCCCTTGAATGGAGGTGCGTGGGTCAGAACTCATTGACCAGATGTCAAATCTGGTCGCCAGGTCGGCGCAACGGCCCCTTCGAGGCGATGGCCGGTGGCGGAAACCTGGGGGGGCGGAGGTAAGGGCTCGCCTGCTCCCCCACTCGAATGGGCACGCGGCGTGGGCGTGGCTTCGTAACTGACTCCCCGAGGGTCACTTCCTGGCCTGACGGAGGAGCGCCCGGGCGGCATCACCGACGTGTCCTTGCACCTCGCGAGCAACCGCCTCCAGCATGTCCCTGATGCGCGCGAGCGTGGCGGCTTCCAATCCCTCCAGCATGCTCAAGACCATGTCCGTCTCCGCTGGGGTCTCTCGCGACGTGAGCCGCTGGAACAGGAAGGCCGCGGCCTCCTGGGGAGGTGCTCCCACTCGAAGCAGGGACACGGCGGCGCAGACGGCGACGTCCAGGCTCTCATCCTGGAGATGCCTGCGCAGGGTGGCCACCGTGGTCAGCGACGACAAGCGCCCCAGTCCCAGCAGGCAGATGGCCTCCAGGCGAATGGGCGCCTGAGGGTCCTCGGCCATTCGGGACAGAACGCCATCCATCGAGGTCAGGTCGAGCGCCGGAGTGTCCTCGCGGCGCCACTCCTCCAGCACGCTGCGAAGCGACGTCAATGCCAGGTATTGCCGCGCCCCTTCGGCTCGAGCCACCTGGTCGAACAACGCGGGCAGCGCGACCTCTGGCTCCATGGGGGCGAGTGACCCCAGCGACTCCAACGCCGCTCCCGCCACGGGCTCCACGTCGTCGAGCAAGGGGAGCAAGCGAGGTAGCAACGACACCGCCCCCTTACCCACGCGCCCCACGGCCCCCGCGGCGACCTTCCGCACCGACGCCTGCCCGTGGCCGAGGGCCTCCTCGAGCACACGCAGCGGCAGCGACGCCGCGCGATAGAGGTTCGCGACGAGCAGCGCCGCATCATCCACCGCGGGCGCATCCACATGCAGGCGCGACACCCCAGTCAGCACCGCGGCCAGCGCGGGCTCCGCACTCTTCACGGGCGGCGGCCACCACGAGAGTTGGAGCAACTGGAGGATGGGCCCCTGGCTCGTCGACCCCTCCCGGACCAGCTCCTTGAGCAGCGCTTCCGCCGCCCGCTCTCGCGTCGCGCCGTCGTCCGCACAGAGAGACTCCCCCAGCACTTCGAGCGCCTGGGCGGCTCTCTTCGCATCCGAGTTGGACAGGAACGACACCCACTCATCCAGGGAACGGCTCCGGCTCACCCACACCCCTCGCGCAGAATCATGAGGACCCAAGGTAACCCAGCCGCGCTCCCGCGCCCTCACTTCCTCGCGATGCTCCACGAATCCGCCAGGGGCTCGTAAGGCGCTCCGCTCACCCTCGGGCCCTTGCACGATAGGCACGCGGCGACACTCCAAACGCTCGCGTGAAGCTCGTCGTGAAGTGGGACAGATCACCGAAGCCCACCTCCAGGGCGACATCCGTGACCCGTGCTCGTGTCAGACGCAGTGATGCCGCCGCCATGCGCAACCTCGTCGCGATGACGTACTGCCGAGGGGTCTGTCCCGTCATCGCCCTGAACACGCGCAGGAAATGAAAGGCCGTGAGTCCGGCGACACTCGCCAGGGTCTCCAGGGCGCAATCCTCCGCGGCATGGGCCTCGATGTAGCGCAGCACCTGGGCGACCCGGCGAGCCTGATTGTCCGAGGCGACCGCCGTCCCCTCTTCCTCCGCGCGCCCCAGTGTCAGGGCCGCATCCAGCACGGCAAGCGCCGCCTCTTCCGTCTCATCGTGCTCCAGGGCCCGCTGAGCCAGCATGACGGCCTGCGCCGATTCAGCCGACGCGGGAACACAGACCCGCTCGAACACGGGTGTTCCGCGCACGCGGAGCCCCAGCGCGCGCAGCCCGTCCTCCAGGAGCGCATCGGAACACTCGAAGACGACGGAGCGGTCCCCTCCCTCATCGACATGCCGATATTCATAGGGCGCCCCCGGATTGCCCAAGAGCAACGCGCCGGGCCCCACCAGCGCTTCTCCCGCACGCGAGCGGACGTGAAAGACCCCGGACAGGACGACACTGACACTCACTCGAGCATACTGGCCACCAAACACCGGGCTGTGAACACCGGCATGGCAGACGCAATCACTCGCATCGAACGACGAGGACTCACTCAGCACGTGATAGCCGGGAGCGCGCCTGGGGAATGACTCTCGCAACGACGGCTCCGGAGCAACATTCCCCAAGTTTCGCCTCATGCGGCGATGCTACCCCTGACCTTCGTGGGACTGAATCATCATCCAGGAGGGACACGTGATGCCGGGGATGGGGTCGATGCGATGCATGCTCATGATGGTGGGCCTCGGGGCGCTGGGATGTGGTGCACACTCGGGAGCAGAGAGTCGCCCGGCGCTGAAGCCTCGCGCCGCTTGCACACCAGAACTCTACGGCGCCGGACTCTTCACCACGGGAGCCTGGGACTTCTTCATGGCCTTCTCTCCCGACCAGCAACGCGTGCTATTCGGCCGGGCCGACGACAGCTTCGAGCGCTACACCCTGCTCGAGACACGGTGGATCCGCGATGGACACTGGTCCGCGCCCACGCGTCCTCGGTTCGCGACGGACTGGAGCAACGCGGATCCCCACGTGTCTCCGGACGGGCGCACGGTGTACTTCATCTCCAATCAGCCACAGCCGGGTGAGCCGGGCCCTCGCGCATCCTACGACATCTGGGCCGCGTCCCTGGGGGCGGGTGGAGAATGGGGGGATGCGAAGCGGCTCCCCGCCCCCGTCAATGACCCGAGCCGCGACGAGTGGTCTCCCGCCATCGCCGCCAACGGCAATCTCTACTTCGGGGGTGAGCGCGAAGGGACGCTCGGCGGCAGCGACCTGTGGGTCTCCCGCTGGGTCGACGGTGCCTACCAACCGCCGGAGAACCTGGGCGCGGCCATCAACTCCACGGCCCACGAGCTCGAGCCTTGGATTGCGCCCGATGAGCGCTATCTCATCTTCAGTGCACTGCGCCGGCAGGATGGACTCGGCGGCTATGACTTGTTCATCAGCCGCAAGGTGAACGGCACATGGGAGCCCGCGCGGCGGCTCTGTGACGGCATCAACACCCGCGCCAGTGAGTACAACCACAGCGTGTCACCGGACGGGAAGTGGCTCTACTTCAGCAGCACCCGGACGTTCACCGGCGACGTGGGTGAGCGCTTCGACGTGCCCCGCGATGACCACTCCCTCACGGGCATCGGCAGTGGCACCGGTGACATGTATCGAATCCCCATGAACGAACTCGGCCTGTGAGCGCGACAACAAGCGCCTGGCCATCGTCACATTCGACTCGAGCCTCACTTGCGGCGCAGGTCGCGTGTGCCGCAGTCCGCCAGATGGAACGTCCCCTGGCGGCTCATCCGGGAGACGAGGCGAGTGCCGACGTGCGCAGCGAAATCCGAAGTCGCCCCCTCGCGCCGCTGCACCGAGAGGTTCGTGGTGTACGCAGTCACCATGCCGGGCTTGTCCCGCGTCTCTATCAACTCCTCGAGGAGTTCCCGGTGGCGCGGGCCCAGTTCCTCCCCCGACAACCCACCAATGTCGTCCAGCACCAGGACGCGCACCTGTAGCGCCCGCTGGAGAAGCCGCGCGTCCTCCGCCCCGGGGTCGACTGCGCGCCGCAGCTGCGACCAGCCGACATAGAGCCCCGCGGACGCGTCCCACTCGGGCAGTTGCTGGCCAGCGCGCGTCACGTAGCGCACCGCGAAGCGGAAGAGGTGGCACGCCCCCACGGTCTTCCCCACCCCGGCGCCACCGGACAACAGCAGCGTGCGCAGCCCCTCTTGCGACACGTGCCGCGCGGCGCGGAGTGCGGCGGTCTCGAGCACCTTGTCGCTGGAGAATGCCTCCACGGCCTCCGCCGGGGCATGGCACAGCTGCAAGTGCCGCGGCCACGCGGCGGCATGGGCGGCTTCGTATCGAGCTCGCTCCGCCGCCTCGGCCTGCCTCTGCGCCACCTCCCGCTGCTTCCAGTTGGCCTCGAGTTCGGCCAGCCCCGCCGCCGGCTTTTCACGGGCCTGCGTCATCGCCTTGCGCAACAGGTCCGCCAGTCGTTGGGGCGCGGGCGCTGCCTTGCTGTCGTCTCCGCTCATGGACCGTCCACCACCCCTTCCTGGTCATCGCGGGCATCAGGCGGCCAGCCCGTCACGCGCGGAAGTGGCTTCCTCGCCCCCTTCTCATCGAGGTCGGGGGAGGTCGTCACGAACACGGCTTCTAGCAGGCCGCGACGCCCATGGCCGCAGCAGCGCGGTGTCTCGCTCCCCCCACCACCAGCGAGGAAATGGCTCCGGCGCCACTCTCCTCATGCCCAGGAGAGAGCCTGTCCCGTGTGCTCGTTCAACGCTCGCGCTCATTCCGTGTAACCGCTGAGCGCAGCCCCGCGTACCCAGGTCATTCAACTCCCACACTGGAGTCCCTTAAAATGACCACCCTGCAGACCATCCAGCGCCGCGACACCCTCGGCACGTTCGCACAGAAGTACAACCTGTCAGTGCAGGCCTTGGCGAAGGCCAACAACCTCAAGGACCCCAACCTCATCATCGCGGGCAAGTCCTTGCGCATCCCCGATGGCTTCGATGACAAGCCCTTCCGCGCGGGCGCGGCCAGCACGAGCGAGTCGAAGACAGCCTCCCGCACCGAGGCGCGAGCGGCGGCTGGGAGCGGCCCCAAGCCGGGCAAGGGATGGGGTGGCTCGGAGGGCATGGCGGACGCGGCCAAGAAGATCGCCAAGCAGATGGGCATCCCTGTCACGAGTCAGAAGCGCAACGCCCAGCAGACCGCGAACGTCAACTCCACCAAGAACTCCGACCACTACACGGGCAACAAGAACGCCTTCGCCGTGGACTTCGGTGTCTCGGGCAAGAAGGGCGACAAGCTGGCCAAGGCCATCGCGAAGAAGTACGGCATCCCGGCGCGCAACATCGGGACCTTCAACAAGCACACCGTCGAAATCGACGGGAAGAAGTACGCGCTCCAGCTGCTCTGGAAGGTCTCTGGCCACTACGACCACGTCCACCTGGGAATCCGCCGCGTGAGCTGAACCCGAGCCCTCGGCACCAGCCCACGGACAATCCTGATGCAGCCAGGGAGCCGCGCTATCAGATCCATTGCATGAACCTGATCGACAAACTGGCAGGGAGAGAGACCAAGGGGAACGAGAACATCTCCATTGTCGCCGAGAAGATTCTCCCCGAAGAGGTGCTCGGCCGGCCGCGGCGCGACACCTGTGACTGACGTAGGTCGTGCCCCACATGAGGTGTGGACTGCCCCGTACGAGAGGCAGACACTCGGTTCCTGCCCATCACCATCCGACGGCTCGAAACGAGACCACACGCAATTCTGGGTAGACCTGCAGGTCACCCACGGGAAGAGCCTGCCCCTCCGCAATCAGGAAACGCGCACCGAGCTGGCGGATCTCCGTCTCCAAGTCGTCCAAGAAAGACAGCATCTGTCCGTTCACCACATCTTCAAACTGATTGAAGAGCGACACGATGCTCGGTGCAGTGCCGCGGAGGTCGATCTCGCCCGACCAGAGCCCACCCTCCGCCGACACACGAACCTCACCAATGAGGTGGCCTTGAGCATCGACCAACCTCCCCTCCAGCCTGGAACCAGACATCGCTGAGTGCCTCAGTCGGGTGCGCTGCTCCCTCATCCCGGCCCACGTCCTCACGCCCGCGCGGGTGACGACGTCGAGCCGTCCTTGCGCACCGCGCCCGGGGACACCCCCATGAAGCGCTTGAAGGCACGGCTGAAGGCCGCCTCGGACTGATAGCCCATCCTCGCCGCGAGCTCCCCCAGTCCGGGGCGCTCCTCCTTCAACGAGTCGTGCGCGACGTACATCCTCCAGCGCGCCAGGTAGTGCATGGGCCCCTCGCCCACCAGCTTCGTGAAGCGCGCGGAGAACGCAGAACGAGACATGGCGACCCGCGACGCCAGCAAGGCCACCGTCCAGGCCCGCGTCGGCTCGCGGTGGATGAGCCCCAGCGCCCGCCCCACCTCTGGATCTCGCATCGCTCCCAACCACCCCGTCCGCGCGCTCGAGTCCTGCTCCATCCACTCGCGCAGGGCCTGCACCACCAGCACGTCCGCGAGCCGCGTAATCACCGTCTCGCCCCCGGGTCGCAGCTCCTTCGCCTCCGCCGCCATGAAGCGCAACGTGCTCTGGAGCCAATCCATCCGCGGTGAGTCCGACGGGTCCACGCGAATGAGGCTCGGCAGCAACGTGACCAGATGCCGCGCCGCCGGATGGTCCAGGCGCACCGCTCCACAGATGAGCGTCGTGGGCGCGCCGCCGCCCCCGTGCCGCAGCACCGAGTAGCAAGAGCTCTCGGACGTCTCGACAATCTCCTCGAGCGGCACCGTCGGCCCTCCCCGCTCGTTCGTCAGCCGATGCCCCTCGCCATGCGGCATGAGCGCGAACGTCCCCGGCTCGAGCAACTGGTCCTCCGCCCCCGCGACCTCGAGCCAGCACCGGCCCGACACCACGACGTGGAACATCATGCTGCCCTTCATCGCCGGAAGCGCCACACCCCACGGCGCGGTCACCTCCGAGCGGCAATAGAACATCCCGCTCATCCGCAGGAAGTGCAGCGCCTCACCCAGGGAATCCAGCGGCGGAATCAACCGGTCAATCATGCTCGCGAGTATCCCCACCCCGCCACCCATCGTCCAGGCACCTTGGACGAATGAGCATGAATCAGCGACTCCGCATCATTGAGAGTCCTGTCGCCAGCCCCGATATTGGACTCCAGGCAATTCAATGCCGCGGGGCCACGGGCCCCATGGAGGACACATGTTGACGGTGATGGGTGCGACCGGAAATACGGGCAAGAAGGTGGTGGAGATGCTGCTCGCCGCAGGCCAGCCGGTGCGTGCACTGGGGCGCTCGGAGCAGCGGCTCGGCGAGCTCGCGGCGCGCGGCGCGGAGGTCCTCGCGGGAGACCCGAGCGATGCCGCGTTCCTGACCCGCGCCTTTCATGGCTCCAGCGCGGTCTACGTCATGCTCCCCGAGGACCGTGAATCGCCCGACTACCACCAGGACCAGCGGCGCAAGGGCGAGGCCATCGTCCAGGCAATCCGCGAGTCCCGCGTGCGGCACGTCGTCGCGCTGAGCAGCCTGGGCGCGGACCAACCCGAGGGGACGGGCCTGCTCCTCACGCTGCGAGCCCAAGAGGAACGCCTGAAGACGCTCCGCGACACGAACATCCTGCTGCTGCGTCCCGCCTCCTTCTTCGAGAACTTCCTGAACGCGCTGCCGCTCATCCAGCACCAGGGCATCAACGCGGACTCCGTCGATCCAGACCTCTCCGTTCCAGTGATTGCGTCACGGGACATCGCGGCCGTCGCCGCGAGCGCGCTCCAGCGCCGGGACTGGAATAGCGTCGTCGTCCGCGAATTGCTCGGGCAGCGGGACTTGAGCTACCGCGAGGCCACCCGGATTCTCGGGGCGAGGCTGGGCCGGCCCGGGCTCGACTACGTCCAGCTTCCGCCGGGGGAGATGCACCAGGCCCTCGTGCAGGCAGGAATGTCCGAGACCTTCGCCGGGCTCTATGTCCAGATGACGCAGGCCTTCAACGAAGGCCGGGTCCAACCTCGCGCGGGCAGGACGGCCGACAACACCACGCCCACGCGCTTCGAGGACTTCGTGGCCGAGCTGCCGCTCGACTCCGCGGGTCACTGACGAGGACAGACATATGCTCGACACAGTGCTTCCCTTCCTGACGTGGGCCGCGGCCATCGGCTGCGGGTTGACGGCGGGCGTGTTCTTCGCCTTCTCGACCTTCGTGATGAAGGGCCTGGCGCGCCTGCCCTCGGCCCAAGGCATCACCGCCATGCAGGCCATCAACGTCGCCGCGGTGTCGGGCCTGTTCCTGGTGGTGTTCATGGCCACCGCGCTGGTCTGCGCGGGACTGGCCGTGTCCTCGGGATGGACTTGGGGCACGGAGGCCACGCGCTGGCGGCTCCTCGGCTGCGCGGCCTATCTGCTTGGTGGCTTCGTCGTGACGGCGGCCTTCAACGTCCCGCGCAACAACGCCCTGGCCGCGCTCCAGCCCGACAGCGCCAGCGCCGCGCTCGAGTGGGCGCGCTACCTGTCGGAGTGGACGGCCTGGAACCACGTGCGCACCGTCGCGTGCCTGGCGGCGGCGGTGCTCTTGGTCCGCTCGCTGCGCTGAGCCCTCGCGGAGACACGGTTGCCCGCGCCGCGGACTCCTGTTATGCGGCACGGCAGTTGAGGGGAGTAGTTCCCACCGTCAGCGATGACGGTGGAGGGATGCTCGACACACTGGTCCTTCCGTGCCGGAAGGACCCGGGCACCCACCTCGGAAGAGGCGAACGAGACCTCCGGTCAGGCACGCAACCCCGCGTCTGTACGCGGGGCCGCGCCTTGCCGGGGATTCTCGGTGGGCGCCGTCCTCTCCCCCACCCACCTCGGCAAGGCTTCTCGCAGCAAGGAGCCGTTGTCGATGGAATCAATCCTCAGCAGTTTCGCCCTCGTCGCCGCCAGTGAGATGGGCGACAAGACGCAACTCCTCGCGTTCAGCCTCGCCACGCGTTTCCGGAAGCCATGGCACGTCATGGCCGGCATCCTGATCGCCACGCTCGCCAACCATGCGCTCGCCTCCACCGTGGGCGTCTGGGTGGCCGGGCACGTCCCGGAGCGGTGGATGGCGGGCATCCTCGCCGTGACGTTCATCGCCTTCGGATTCTGGACGCTCAAGCCCGATACCCTCGAGGAAGAACAGAAGCCGGCCCGCTACGGCGCGCTCGTGACGACCGCGGTCCTCTTCTTCCTCGCGGAGATGGGAGACAAGACACAGCTGGCCACCGTGGCGCTGGCCGCGCGCTTTCAATGGAAGGCGCTCGCGCCGGGAGCAGCGTGAGCACCTGACTCAGTCGACCTTCGCGACGCGGCGGCGGTCGCCCAGGAACTCCTCCACACCGTGGGCGATCGCCTTCGCCACGTCCGTCTGATACGCGCTCGAGGCCAGCCGCTTCTCCTCTTCCGGATGGGAGAGGAAAGCGGTCTCCACGAGGATGGCCGGCATCTTCACGCCCAGGAGCACGTAGAACAGCGCCTCCTTGTGGCCCAGGCCCTTGATGTCCGAGTACTTCGTCGACAGCTCCGTCACCAGGCTGCGCTGCACCTGGTTCGCCAGCCGGGAGGACTCCTCCGTGTTCGCCTTCGTCGCCAGGTCCGCGAGAATGAACTGGAGGTCGCTGATGCCCTTCTCCGACGTCGCGTTCTCCCGCGCGGCCAGGCGGATGGAGTAGCGGTCCGCGGACGTGTTGAGCGTGTACGTCTCGATGCCGCGCAGCTTCCGGCTCGTCGCCGCGTTGCAGTGGACGGAGATGAACAAGTCCCCGCGCTCCGCGTTCGCGAACTTCGCGCGGTCCTCCAGGCGGATGAAGCGATCATCCTCACGCGTCAGCACCACATCCAGGCCCCGCTCACGCAGCTCCTCCGCCAGCTTGAGCGAGATGGAGAGCGCCACTTCCTTCTCCCGCGTCCCCTCCTTGCCGATGGCGCCCGTGTCGTGACCGCCGTGCCCCGGGTCGATGACCACGCGCCGGACCTTGAGACCCAGCTGCTCCGCCAGCGTCAGCTCCGCGCGGCGCGACTGCTTCGCCACCGCCTTGAGCCGCGCCTGCGCCACCTCGTCATCCACCGGGCGGGTGACGGGCTTCGGCGGCTCGGACGCGGCGGGGGGCTCCGCGTTCTTGCGCGCGACGGCCGCGACCTGGACTGGCTCGGGCTCCGCGCGCGAGGGAGCCACCTTCACCTCGGCCAGGGCCTTCGGCTCGGCGGCGGCGGGCGCCTTCGACGGCTCCGTCTTCGACTCGCGCTCCTTCGACGCCATCGCCGCGGCGACGGCCTCATCCAACCCCTTGCCCTCACCCGACGACGCGCCATTCACCGGCGCGTTCGGGTCCAGCCGAGGAATCATGGGAGACGGCTCGCGGGCCAGCTTCTCGATGGCGCCCACCAGCGCGGAGGCGGGCTTCTCCGGGGGCGGCTCGGCACGGGCCACCGCGGTGCCCTTCTCCTCCTGCGCGGCCGGCGACTTCACCGGCGCCGCGGGCTTGCGGGACGGCGTGGGCGCGGGCGGTGCCCCCTTGGGCGCGGGGAGCGAGGCCAGGAGCGCCTTCATCTCCTTCACCTGGTCGCCCTTGGTGTTGACGCTCAGCGTGTCGGAGAGCACGCGGCGCGCGTCCTCGGGACGATCCAACCGGTGGACATGGATGCGGGCGAGCGCCAGCGCGGCGTCATCCGCCAGCCGGTGCTTCGGGTAGTCGGTGCGCAGCTTCTCGTAGTCGGCGATGGCCGCCTTCAGGTCCTCCTCGACGAAGGAGATGCGGCTGAGCTCCTGGAGCAGCTCGCCCGCGGTGAAGAGCGCATCCGGCGCGCGATCAGACTTGGGGTGGCCCTTCGCCACCGCCTGGAATTTGTGCACGACGTTGAGCCAGTGGTGGCGCAGCTTGCGCCGGGCCGCGTCGTCCTTGAGCGTGTAGTACGCGCGGCGCGCCCCCTGGTAGGCCACCTCCGCCTCGTCCTGCTTCGCGGCTCCCACCGTGCCCGGGACGAGCAACAGCAGCATGGGCAGCGCGAGCAAAAGGCGTGGGCACATGGAGGACCTCCGGCGTAACTGGGAGCTACAGGCGTGTGTCACACGGCCCCACGTCACCAGCAAATTTTCCGCCCGTCCCCCTCTGGACTCAGCGCAGCCACCCCAGCACGGCGGCGAGGTCCTGGTCGATGACTCGCGCCCAGCCGGGCTCCCGGGGAACCACCGCCGCGAGCACCTTCGCGCCATTGCGCACCGGCGCGCGTCCCGGGCGCACCCGAGCGCGGACCTCCATCTTGACGTCCTGCCGGAAGTAGTGCGCGGGGAAGGCCACCTCGCCCTTGGACTCCGGCAGCGGCCCATCCGGCGTCAGCCACACCAGCGCGCCCAGGCGCAGCGGCTCCACCTCGGAGCGCACCAACCGCCGGGCCTCCCGAGTGAACAGGGCCACCGCCACCAGGGCCCCCACGACGAGCCCCCAGGGCATCCACCCCATCCGCGACGCTCGCGTGCGAGCGAAGCCCGCCTCGCGAGGCCGGTCCGGCGCCGCCGGGTCCACCAGCAGCTTCACCGCCGCGCCTCGCCCCAGCCCCTCCGCGTACTCCGCGAAGGTCCGCACCCCCGACACGGAGTGCTCCACGTCCTGGAAGGTGTAGAGCACCTCGAGCGTGCCCTCCGCTCCATCCCGGGCATGGGGCGGAGGAAGGCGCGTGGCGACCACCACGCCATCGACCTCTTCGGCGCGGGCCGCGAAACCATGCTCCTCGACGAAGAAGCGCCCCGCCCAGGTGGCCGCGGCGCCCAGCAGCGCCATGAAGAGCAGGCCCAGGACAGCGTCTCGCGCGAGACGCCCCATCGCGCCAGGGACCTGCGTCAGTCGCACCTTCCGGGGTGCATGCGGAATGGCCAGTTGCATACGGCCATCAGCCTACACGCGCGCCAGACATCCGCCAGCCGGCCTCACGCGGGTGTCACTCGCCTCGCGCGCGCTTCTGCGCTTCCCCCAGTTGGTGGAAGAGGTTGCTGTCCCGGGACGTGACTTCGTCGGAGACCCGCCAGCGGCGGGCGTACATGCCGACGTCCTTCTCGATGCGAGTGCCCGTCCAGACGAGCCCCTTGGCGGGAGGATTCGTGTACGGCCCACACAGGCCCATCGTCGAGCGGAAGTTCCCCTTCGCCGCCAGGGTGATGCGCAGGGACAGCGGGTCCATCGGCTTCGAGGGGCGCTCCACGGTGATGACGTCCTGGTCGGGCGTCCGGATGATGACCAGGGCCTTGGTCACCGTCACCTGGATCTCCCCGTCCTCACAATCGAGCTTCGAGCCGTACTGGAGGCCGTTGCCATCGACGGAGATGAGGCACGCCGACTCGCGATGCTTGAAGACCACCGCCTCGAGAATCGGCGAGCCCGCTCCCGTCGACATGCCCACCCGCATCTGCACCCAGCTCATCCCGCGAGACAGCGTGTAGATGCCCGTGGGCTCGACGTTGAAGGGGTGGCCCGCCAGCGTGGTGACACGCACGTCGGGCGCCACCGTGCACGTCGCCTCGGGTGTCGCGGGGGTGAGCTCCGGACGCTGCGCGAGCGCGACCGACGAGACACCCCACAAGAGCACCGCGAACCATCTCCAAGCTGTCTTCACTGGCCCCCCATCGAAGTGAGGCCAGGATTCTCAGGGGTGCGTCACGAAGACGTCAACCCTGTGTCGGGTCCAGCTCACGCTGGAGCCGGGCCAACAGGTTCAACGCATCCAGCGGCGTCAGGTTGTTGATGGCCGCGGACTTCAACGACTCCAAGGCCTTCAGATGGGACGCGGGCAGCGCGGGCGCGGCCGGCGCCACCGGCGTGGGGTCTCCGAACAGCCCCAACTGCCCTGGGGCCGATGTCCGCTTCGGCGTCTGCCGCACCGCCACCCGAGGACGGCCCGCGTCGTCCAGTTCCCCTGACTCCAAGTTCTGGAGCAGCTCGCGCGCGCGGCCCACGACCTCCGAGGGCAAGCCCGCGAGCTTCGCCACCTCGATGCCGTAGGAGCGGCTGGCGCCACCGGGAATCAGCTTGCGCAGGAAGATGACCTTGCCACCCTGCTCCTTGACGGCGATGCACAGGTTCTTCACCCGGGTCCGCTCGCGCGCCAGGTCCACCAGCTCATGATAGTGCGTGGCGAACAGCGTGCGTGCGCTCACGTGGTCGTGCAGGTGCTCCGCCACCGCCCACGCGATGGAGAGGCCGTCGAAGGTCGACGTGCCGCGGCCAATCTCATCCAGGATGATGAGGCTCTTGCGCGTGGCGTGGTGGAGGATGTGGCTGGTCTCGGTCATCTCCACCATGAAGGTGGACTGACCACGCGCCAGGTTGTCCGCCGCGCCCACGCGCGTGAAGATGCGATCACACAACCCGATGCGCGCCGACTTCGCGGGGACGAACGAGCCTGCCTGCGCCATCAGCGCCGTGAGCGCCACCTGCCGCATCACCGTGCTCTTGCCCGCCATGTTCGGACCGGTGATGACGAGCAACTGCGCGTCCTCCGGGTCCATGCGCACGTCGTTGGGGACGAAGGACTCGCCCGCGCTCAACATCCGCTCCACCACCGGGTGCCGGCCGGCGGTGATGCTCAGCACCTCGGAGTCGTCCACCTCCGGCCGCGTGTAGCCGTACTCGGAGGCACACCGCGCGAAGGACAACAGCGCGTCCGCCGCAGCCACCGCTTCGGCCGCGGAGCGGATGCGCGGCGCCGCCGCCGCCACCTTCGCACGAAGGTCCTCGAAGAGCTGGAGTTCCAGCGCGCACCGACGCTCCTCCGCCGTGAGGACCTGCTCCTCGTGCTCCTTCAGCTCCTGCGTGACGAAGCGCTCCGCGCCCACCGTGGTCTGCTTGCGGATGTAGTCCGCTGGCACCAGGTGGAGGTTCGACTTCGTCACCTCAAGGTAGTAGCCGAAGACCTTGTTGTAGCGGATCTTCAACGAGCCGATGCCGGTGCGCTCGCGCTCGCGCTGTTCAATCTTCAGCAGCACGTCCTTGCCGGACGTGGACAGCTCCACGAGCCTGTCCAGCTCCTCGTGGTAGCCCTGGCGGATGAGGCCGCCCTCCTTGAGCGTGACGGGAGGCTCGTCCACCACGGCGCGCGCCAGCAGGTCCGCCAGCTCCGGCAGCGCCGTCAGCGGGCCCGACAGCGACTGGAGCAGCGACGTCTGGCACCGGGCCAGCGCGGCCCCCAGGCGAGGGAGCTGCGACAGCGACACGCCCAGCGCGCGCAGGTCCCGCGCGTTGCCCGCGCCGAGCGACAGCCGGCCCGTCAACCGCTCGAGGTCCGCGACCTCCTTGAGGATGCCGCTCAGCTCCTCGCGCCAGACGCTGCGCGCGGACAACTCCTCCACCGCGTCCAGCCGCTCATGAATCTCCGGCAAGGACCCCAGCGGAGAAGCGAGCCAGCGCGCGAGCTTGCGCGCGCCCATGCTCGTCACCGTCCGGTCCAACACCCCCAGGAGCGAACCCTTGCGCCCGCCATCCCGCTGGGAGCGCAGCACCTCCAGGTTGGAGCGGGAGGACTCGTCCATCAGCAGACTGCCCGAGCGCGCCTGCCGGCTGAGCCGGTCGATGTGGGCCGCGGGCGTCTTCTGCGTGTCCTTCAGGTACCGCAGCGCCGCGCCGGCCGCGCCCGTGGCCATGGGCGCGTCATCCAGACCGAAGGCGGACAGCGACTGCACGGCGAAGTGCGAGCGCAGGAAGACCGCCGCGCGCGCCGGGTCGAACGAAGCGGCCTCGCTCTCCGCGATGGACGGCACGCGCGACAGCCGGGCGCACAGCTGCGCGACCTCCGGAGCGTTGCGCTGTCCCGCGGCGACGAGAATCTCGCGAGGTTCCACGCGCGAGAGCGACTCCGCCAGCTCCGCCGCGCTCGACGCCTCCACCGCGAGGAACTCGCCCGTGGACGCCTCCAGCAGCGCGCCGCCCCAGCCGCGCTCGCTCCAACAGACCGCGGCCAGGAAGTTGCTGTCGCGAGGCTCCAGGACCTCCTCGTCCAGCACCATGCCCGGGGTGATGACCCGCGTCACCTCGCGCCGGACGATGCCGGGGCCACTGCCGGCCTCCTCCACCTGTTCGCAGATGGCGACCTTGAGCCCCTCCGAGATGAGGCGCGCGATGTAGCGGCGCGACGAGTGGTAGGGGATGCCGCACATCGGCACCTTGTCGGCGCCCTTGGCCCTGGCGGTGAGGGTGATCTGGAGGATCTCCGAGGCCTTCACCGCGTCCTCGAAGAACATCTCGTAGAAGTCCCCGAGCCGGAAGAAGAGCACCGTGTCCGGGTGCGACGCCTTCACCTCGAGGTACTGGCGCATCATGGGCGTCAGCGAGGCAATCTCCCTCGCGCCGGCCCCGTCGCTCGCCTTCTCCCCTTCCGAGCCGACGTCGGGCGTCGGGTCCACGGGAAGCTCCACCCCTGCTGCCTTGGCTGCCTTCGTCTGCTGCGTCACGGCCATCCTCGCCCTTCTCTCATGCCCCCACCCGTGGATCAACGAACGCCTCACCCTACCCGCCGCGTTTCCCTATCACCCGGGGCCGACATTTCGACAGGCCGCGGGCCGAAAACGGGTGCATGCCCCCACGGGTGCATGTCATGGGATTGAGGTCATGGAGACACCAACGACCTCGAACACTCCCCGGCCACGACCCCCGGCGCCTGTTCCCGCGCTCTTCCGGGTCGCCATCGCACCGCTCCAAGCCTTCTTCCGCCTCCAGGCGAGCAGCGGCATCCTGCTGGCCCTCTGCGCCGTGTTGGCCATGGCCTGGGCCAACTCACCGTGGGCCCCGTCGTATGCCCACCTCTTTGGTGCCCGCCTGGACCTCGGCGTGGCGGGCACCCAGGTGTCGTTCACTTTCCAGCAGCTCATCAACGACGGCCTGATGACGCTGTTCTTCTTCCTGGTGGGGATGGAGGTCAAGCGGGAGCTGAGCTCGGGTGAGCTGCGCACGTTGTCCCGAGCGATGCTGCCGCTCATCGCCGCGCTGGGAGGCATGGTGGTGCCCGCGGCGCTCTACGCGGCCATCAACGCGGGGACACCCGCCATGGCGGGTTGGGCCATCCCCATGGCCACGGACATCGCGTTCGCCATCGGTTGTCTCACGCTGGTCAAGGCGCGCGTGGGCCACGGGCTGGTCGTCTTCCTCACGGCGCTGGCCATCTTCGACGACATCGGAGGCATCCTGGTCATCGCCATGTTCTATGGCACGGGCCTGCACGTGGAGTGGCTCCTGGCCGCCGCGGCGGTCGTGGCTTTGCTCGTGGCGTTCAACCGCTTCTACGTGCGCAATGGCGTCTGGTGGCTGCTGGCGGGTGTGGCGCTCTGGTACACGATGCACCACGGGGGCATCCACGCGACGCTCGCGGGCGTGGTGGTGGGCCTGTGCATCCCCGCGCGCCCCACGCGTCCGGGCCGGGAGGTGATGGAGGAGCTGTCCGGTTACGTCCAGGGCAGCATCGCGAAGGCCGAGGACGAGTCGATGCGGAGCGCGCAGTTGCTCTACATCGAGGAGAGGCTGGAGGAGCTGGAGCCGCCGCTCAACCGCTTCGAGCACATGCTGCACGGGTGGGTGGCGTACGGCATCGTTCCGCTGTTCGCGCTGGCGAACTCGGGCATCTCGCTGGAGGGGATGGGCTGGGGAGATTTGCTCGCGCCGTTGCCCTTGGGAATCATCGTGGGCCTCTTCGTGGGCAAGCAGGTGGGCATCTTCGCCTTCACGGTGGGGGCGCTGAAGGCGGGGGTCTCCGAGATGCCGGCGGGAGGCAACCTGGTGCGGCTGCATGGCGTGTCCGTGGTGGCGGGCATCGGCTTCACGGTGGCGCTGTTCGTCGCGGGCCTGGCCTTCGCGGGGCAGCCGGAGCTGCTGACCGAGGCGAAGCTGGGCATCCTGGTGGGGTCGCTGTTGTCGGCGGTGGTGGGCTATAGCGTGCTGCGGTTCGTGGCGAAGCCGGTGACACCGGCGTAACGTCTCGCGCCGAGGAGACAGATTCCCGCGTGATTCTCCAGGACCTCAATCGTGTGCGGCAGATCACCGTCATCGCGGCCCGCCATGGCTTTGGCGAGGTCCTGGAGCGCGCGGGCCTCTGGCGCATCCTGGGGCGCAAGGAGAAGGTGGAGGTGTCGCCGGAGGCGCAGCGTGCGTCCACGGCGCGCCGCTTCCGGATGCTCCTGAACGACCTGGGGCCCACGTTCGTGAAGCTGGGCCAGGTGTTGTCCACGCGGGCGGACCTGTTGCCCGCGGAGTTCATCGACGAGCTGTCGTTGCTCCAGGACAACGTGGACCCCATCCCGTTGGAGCAGGTGCACGCGCAGATTCGCGAGTCGCTGGGCAAGGACGCGAAGGAGTTGTTCAAGCAGATCGACGAGGTGCCGCTGGCCGCGGCCTCCATCGCCCAGGTGCACCGCGCGGTGACGCTGGAGGGTGACGAGGTGGTGGTGAAGGTGCAGCGGCCAGGCATCGCCGCGAACATCGACTCGGACCTCGCGGTGTTGCGCAACCTGGCGCGGCTGCTGGAGGCGGTGGTCGAGGAGACGGGCATCTACACGCCCACGGGCATCGTCGACGAGTTCGACCGGGCGATTCACGAGGAGTTGGACTTCGTCAACGAGGCGACCAACGTCCGGGCGTTCCTGGAGAACCACCGGGAGCGGCCCTACCTCAAGATTCCGAAGGTGTACTCGGCGCTGTCCAGCCGGACGGTGCTGACGTTGGAGTTCATCCGCGGGGTGAAGATCAACCAGGCGGAGCTGTCGGACGAGGACCGGAAGACGATTGCGCAGCACATCCTGGAGGCGAGCTTCCGGCAGCTCTTCGACGACGGGTTGTTCCATGGGGACCCGCACCCCGGAAACCTGTTGTTGTTGGAGGGTAACCGGCTGGCGCTGCTGGACTTCGGCATCGTCGGGCGGCTGTCGCGGCCGATGCAGGAGACGCTGGTGATGTTGTGCCTGGCAGTGGCGCTGAAGGACAGCGACTCGGTGGCGCGCATCCTCTACCGGGTAGGCGTGCCGGACGCGCGGGCGAACCTGGTGGGGTTCCGCAACGACATCGAGGGAATTCTCGGGCAGCACCTGCCGACGACGTTGGGACAGGTGGATACACGTTCGTTGCTGCGGGACTTGTTGGACCTGGCGGTGAAGTACCGCATCCGGATTCCGAAGGAGTACGCGATTCTGAGTCGGGCCTCGGTGTCGACCGAGGGGATGCTGCGCAGCCTGTATCCGGAGATGAACATCATCGAGGTGGTGCTGCCCTACGCGAAGGAGTTGCTCGCGGGGCGGTATGACCCGATGCAGTTGCAGGGCGGGCTGATGCGCACGCTCTTGCGGCTCCAGTCGATGGCGGCGGACCTGCCGACGCAGCTGTCGCAGATCCTGCTCGACATGGAGTCGGGCAAGTTCACCGTGACGGTGCGGGCGGACCAGTTCGAGAAGCTGAACGAGAACCTGCGCAGCGCGGCGGTGATTGCGTTCATGGGGCTGTGCGCGTGTGGGTTCATCGTGGGCGCGTTCATCTCGTTCGCGCCCAAGCCGTGGATGTACGGGAACATTCCGGTGCTGGGCGCCGTGGGAATCGCGCTGGCGGCGGGCCTGTTTGGCGCGGCCATCACCTGGTACCTCTTCGGCGGACGCGGACTTGGCAAGGTGCGGCTGAGCCGGTTCTTGAAGGCGCCGAAGCGCAAGTAGTCCCCCTCGAAAGCGAGACAGACATGAGCAACGTCTACGACATTCCCCTGAAGGCCATCGACGGCGCGCCTGTGACGCTGGGCAAGTTCAAGGGCAAGGTGCTGCTGGTCGTCAACGTGGCCTCCAAGTGTGGCCTGACGCCGCAGTACGCGGGGCTCGAGAAGCTCTTCGAGCAGAAGAACGCCCAGGGCCTCGAGGTCCTCGGCTTCCCGGCCAACAACTTCCTGGGCCAGGAGCCCGGCACCGAGGCCGAGATTCAGCAGTTCTGCGACCTCAACTACGCCGTGAAGTTCCCCCTCTTCTCGAAGATCTCCGTCGTGGGCGAGGACAAGCACCCGCTCTACCAGCAACTCACCGCCGCCGTCCCCAACGCCACCGGCGAAGGCTCCATGCGCGCGCGCCTCAAGGGCTTCGGCATCGAGGCCAACCCGGTTCCCGAAGTGCAATGGAACTTCGAGAAGTTCCTCATCGGCCGCGATGGCCGCGTCGCCGCCCGCTTCGCCCCCGATGTGACGGCGGAAGACCCTCGGCTCGTCCAGGCCATCGACGCCGAACTGGCGAAGTCCGCGTAGGCATCCCCACGCGGACCTCACCCTGGCCGGTCCGTCTCAGTCAGACCGGCCTGCGGAAACTGTCCGCCAGGTCCGCCGGAAGCTGCGAGGCCACCGCGGCCACCTCGTCCTCGGGAATCCTGTCCCGCACCGCGGTGAAGACCACCGTCATCACCCGGAACGCCTGGTCCACCGGAATCTTCAGGTGGTCCGCCACATCCCCGATGAACTCGTCGCGGTGCATGCGGCGCGCATGCGACGGGCCTCGGAGGATGGTGCACTCGCCGACGATTTCGCCGATGTCGCGGCCCAACGCGCGCATCAGCTTCACGTCTTCTCCATCCGACAAGCGCCGCGCCAACGTGCACAGCACCGCGTGCGCCGCGTCCCGCGCCTCCAGCTTGTTGACCAGCACCTCCCGGCTGTTGCCGATTTCGTCCAGGAACCCTTGAAGGTCCAGGGACTCATCGCGCTCCTTCACGGGGGTGATGTTGGGAGGAAGCTCCGTCTCCTGCGCCATGGGGTGTCTCCTTGCTCGCCGTGGACGCGAGGCCCATTCGCGGCCTGCACCACACGGTGGCCACGCCATCCACGCGCTTCAGCAAGAGGACACTGCCCCCGTCTCCACTTCGCTCCCCATCAAGCCGTCAATCCGCTCGGCCGGCCCCCTGCCCTCTCTCCTCGACACGAGAGAGGGCACGTCGAACCTCAGCCGTGCGCCGCTGGACGAGGCTCCTCGCCCCCTTCACGCGCGGGCTGCACGGGGCCGCCTGCCTCGTCGTCCGGGCGCTTGCCCCGCCAGTTGGCCAGCCGCGTCTTCATCCGGTCCGCCACCACGTAGAAGGCCGGAACGACCACCAGGCTCAACACCGTGGACACGGAGAGCCCACCCAGCACCGCGATGGACATGGGCGCACGCGTCTCGCTGCCCGCGCCCAAAGCCAGCGCCGCGGGCACCGCCGCCATCATCGTCGCCGTGGACGTCATCAAGATGGGCCGCAACCGCACCGGACCCGCGCGAGCCATCGCCTCCACCGCGTTCAACCCCAGCTCCCGCTGCTGGAGCGCGTAGTCCACCAGGATGATGGAGTTCTTCTTCACGATGCCCATCAACAGCAACAAGCCAATCATGCTGAAGATGTTCAGCGTGCTGCCTGTCCCCAGGAGCGCGAACGCCGCCCCCGCGACCGACAACGGCAGAATCGTGAGCACCGTCACGGGATGCAGGAACGAGTTGAACTGCGCGCCCAGCACCATGTACGCGACGCCAATCCCCAGGAAGAGCGCGAAGAACAAGCTGCTCATCGAGTCCCGGAACGCCACACTCGCGCCACCGGGAACCACGCGCACTCCACCCGGAAGGTCCTTCGCCAGGCGCTCCACCGTCGCCAGCGCGTCCTCCTGATTCGAGCCCGGCGCCACGTTGGCGAAGATGCTGATGGCGCGCTCTCTGTCGCGTCGGGTGATGGCCTGCAACGCGGGCCGCTCCTCCTGCTCCACCAACGTCGACAACGGCACCAGCGCGCCGCTCGCCGTGCGCACCTTCAGCAGCGCCAGGTCCTCCGGACGCGAGCGCTGGCCCGCCATCAAGCGCAGGCGCACGTCGATGCGGCGGCCTCCCGTGCTGTACTTGCCCACCCGCACGCCACCCACCAGCGCGTTGATGGTCGTCGCCACCGCCTGCATCGGAACACCCAGGTCCGCCGCGCGCGCGCGGTCCGGCATGATGCGCAGCTCGGGCATGCCCACCTGGTAGTCGGTGTCCACGTCCACCACCTTGCCGCTCGCCTGCACCTTCTCGCGCATCTCCTGGCTCGACTTCACCAGCTCATCCCAGTCCGAGCCGCGGACGCTGAACTCCACCGGGAAGCCGCGCTGCGACGAGAAGCCCTGCTGCGACAGGTCTTGCACCACCGCGCGCAGGCCCGGGTAGCTGTTGAGCTCCTTGCGCAGCACCTGCTGGAACTCGGCCTGCGGCATGCGCTCGTCGGGCGGCTTCAACGTCAACATCATGAAGCCTCCGTTCGCGCCGCCCGCGCCCACCAGCGCGAAGACACTCAGCACCTCGGGGCGCGACGCGGCGAAGGCCTCGGCGCGCTGCATGAGCTGGTTGGTCTCCTCGATGCTGCTGCCCACCGCCGTCTGCATGCGGACCATCAACCGGCTCTGGTCCTGCGACGGAACGAACTCGCCCGGGAGCGCGCGGAACGCGAACACGCTGGCCGCCAGGATGACCACCGCCCCCGCCAGCACCCGCCAGGGACGCTTCAGCGCCCAGCCCAGGGCGCGGCCGTATGTGTGCTCCAGCTTCGTGAAGGCCTGGTCCACCCACACGCCCAGCTTGCTGCGGCCCTCTCGAGAGGTCTTCAGGAGCTGCGCGCACCGCGCTGGCGCCAGGGTGATGGCCTCCACGTACGAGAGCAGCACGGCCACGCACAACGTGACGCCGAACTGAAGGAAGAACTTGCCGATGATGCCCTTCATGAACACCACGGGCAGGAAGATGGCGATGACGGCCATCGTCGCGGCCAGCGCGGCGAAGGTGATCTCCGCCGTGCCCTCGCGCGCGGCGCGCACCCGGTCCTTCCCCTCCTCCGCGTGCCGGAAGATGTTCTCCAGCACCATGATGGCGTCGTCCACCACGATGCCCACCGCCAACGCCAATCCCAACAGCGTGAAGGTGTTGAGCGTGAAGCCCAGGAAGTAGATGACGGCCACCGTCCCCAGCAGCGACATGGGGATGGCCAACACCACGTTCATCGTGCTCGACAGCGAGCCCAGGAACAGCCAGCACACGAACGCGGTGAGGATGCACGCCAGGAGCAGCTCGAACTCGATTTCGTGCACGCTCTCCTCGATGAACTGCGTCGAGTCGAACCGCACCGCCACGTCCATTCCCTCCGGCGCGTCCTTCTGGATGCGGGCCAGCTCCGCGCGAATCCCCTTCGCCACCGACACCGCGTTGGCGCCGCGCTGCTTCTTGATGCCCAGGCCCTGCGCCGGCGTGCCGTTGACGCGCGCCATGCGCCGTACGTCCTCGAAGCCATCCTCCACCAGCGCCACGTCGTGCAGGTACACCGGCTGACCGCCCTGCTCGCGCAGGACGATCTTGCGCAGCGTCTCCAGGTCCAACGCCTCACCCAGCACACGCACGTTGACTTCCCGGCCCGCCGTCTCGATGCGTCCCGCCGGCAGCTCCACGTGCTCCCGCTGGAGCGCGGAGGTGATGTCCGTCACCGTGAGGCCCAGCGCGTCCAGCTTGTTCGAGTCCACCCAGATGCGGATGTTGCGCTCCAACGAGCCGCCCATCTGCACCTCGCCCACGCCCGGCACCGTCTGGAGCTTCTCCTTCACGCGGTAGCGCGCGAAGTCACTCACCACCTGCTGAGAGAACGGCCCGGACACGCCCACCTGGATGATGGGGTTGTCCTCGGGGTTCGTCTTCGTGACGATGGGCGGGTCGATGTCCTCGGGGAGCTGGCGCTGGGCCTGGCTCACCTTGGCCTGGACGTCCTGCAGCGCCGCGTCCACGTTGCGCGACAGGTCCAGCTCCACCGTGATGTTCGCGGAGCCCTGGCGCGCGGTGGAGATGATGCTGGTGACCCCCTCCACCTGCGTCACCGCCTCCTCGATGGGCTCAATGACGTCGCTCTCGACCGATTCCGGGTTGGCGCCCTCCCACGACACGCTGATGTTGATGGTCGGGAAGTCGACGTCCGGGAACTGGCTGACGCCAATGCGGTCCGCCGCCACCAGTCCGAAGACGATGGTGGCGGCCATGATCATCCACGCGAGGACCGGCTTCTTGATGCACGCCTCGGTCAGACTCATCGCCGCGCACCTCCTCCTCCGGCGCCGTCGCCCATGATCGGCTCACCCGTCAACGCGGGCTTCTTCTCCGCGGCCACGCGCACCGTGACGCCGTCGCGGAGGGCCTCGCCGCCCCGCACCACCAGCACCTCGCCGGGCTTGAGCCCCTCGCGGACCTCCACCCGTCCATCCGACGTGCGCATGCCCAGCTCCAGGATGCGCTCACGCGCCTTGTCGCCCTCCACCACGAACGCCAGGAAGCCACGCTCGCTGGCCCGCACCGCCGTCTGCGGCACCACCGGGCTGCCTCCGCGCGTCTCCACCGGCACCGCCACCGAGGCGAACGCTCCCGGCCGCAGCTTCTTCGCGTCCTCTCCGGAGACCTCGGCCGTCACGGGGACCATGCGGTTGGTCTCGTCCGCGGCCTCCGCCACGTGGGTGATCTTCGCCATGTACGATCCACCCTCCGAGCGCACCGAGAACCGCGCGGGCAGGCCCGGCTTGATGCGCGCCACATCCGCCTCCGGCACGGTGAAGCGCAGGAGCAACGGGTCCTTGCGCAGCAGCGTCGCCAGCACCACGCCGGCCTGGACGTACTGCCCCGTCTGCACCGTGCGCGTCTGGAGCACACCGTCCATGGGGGCTCGCACGTACGCGTCGCGCTGGTTGAGCTGGGCCTGGTCCAACGCCGCCCGCGCCGAGGCCACCTCCGCCTCCGCCGTGAGCGCTCGCGTCTGGAACGACTCGAGCTGCTCCGCCGGCAGGAGACCGGGACTGGCCTGGTTGACGGCGGCGCGGCGATCCGCGCCGGACTTCGCCTCCTCGAGCGCGGCACGCGCACGGGCCAGCGAGGCCTCGGCCGCGCGCACGGCGATGGCGTAGCGGGCGGGCTCAATCTCCGCGAGCACCTCGCCCTTCTTCACCGACTGCCCTTCCATGAAGAGCACGCGCTCCACGGCGCCGGGCACGCGGGCGGTGATCTGCACCCGCTCGAAGGCCTCGACGGAGCCCACCGCGTTCACCACGAACTCGACGTCGCGGGCCTCGACGGGGGCGACCTCGACGGGGAACTGGAGGGGCCCTCGGCCACCCGAGCCGCCACCTGGACGGCCGCCGCCCTTCGCGCCGGCGGAAGGCGCCGCGCCCTTCGGGGACTCCTCGTCCTTCTTGCATGCCCCCATGGCCAGCAGCGCCACGGCCAGCGTCAGCGTTCCTGCGCGTCGCATCACCTTCACGGTTCCTTCCCCAAAGGATCGAGTCCGACTGCCGCCCGCAGCCCCAACAGGGCCACGCCCAGCGCATAGCGGCTGCGCGCCAGGGCCACCTCCGCCTCGAACTGCTGCAACGAGGCGTCCGCCACCGTCAACGCCGTGGCCAACCCCTGGCGGTAGAGAATGCCTTGCTCATCCGCGTTCTGCCGGGCGGCACGCGTCGCCACCTCGCTCTGCGTCAGCGCCGCCTGCGCATTCTCCAATGCCACCCGGGCCCGCTGGATGTCCACGTCCACGCGGCGCGTGCTCGCCTGCTGCTCCAGCGCCGCGGCGCGGGTCAGGGCCACGCGCTCACGTCGCTCCGCGTAGCGCTCGCCACCGTCGAAGAGGTTCCACGTGAGGTCCGCCGACAGGAAGCCATCTCCGGTGCGTCCCGTCAGGCCACCCTCGTTGGTGAGCCGGTACGTCGCGGCCACACCGAGCGACGGCAGCAGCCGGGCCAGCGGCTCCAGCGCGTTGGCCGCGAGCGACTCCACGCGCAGCTTCGACGCCAGGATGTCTGGCCGGCGCTCCACGGCTCCGGGAATGAGCGCATCATGCGAAGTCAGCGGACGGGCCGCGTCGGTGAGCAAGGCCTGCGGCGCGGCGAGCCCTCCCTCGACCGGCTCGACCAGGAGATAGCCCAGCTCCAGGCGGCTCGTCTCCGCCAGGTTCCGAGCGCTCGTGAGCGCGACCTCCGCGGTGGCCACTTCGACTTCCGCGCGCGTCACGTCATTGGTGCTGGCGAGGCCCCCCTTCGCTCGGGCCGCGGCATCCGCGTGTGATTGCCGGGCGAAGGCGAGGCGCTGCTCCGCGGCCTGGAAGACCTGCTGCTCCTGGAGCGTGATGAGGAACGCGTTGGCGGCCTCGAAGGCCACCTGGCGGCGCGCTTCCACGGCCTCGAATCCCGCGGCCTCTCCCTCCAGCCTCGCCGCGCGGTAGAGCGGGAAGCCGCGCGCGTCGAAGAGCGTGACGCGCGCGACGAAGTTGGCGCCGAAGGCGTTGTAGCGCTGGAGCACCACCGTCTGTCCGCCGACCTCGCGCGTCGATTGGTTGGAGCGGCGCATGTACGTGCCCGTCGCCGTCAGCTCCGGGAAGAAGAACGCACGCGCGCGCGCCACGCGGGCCGCCGCGGCCTGGGCGCGCTGCTGGGCCGCGAGCGCGGACTCATTGCGCTCCGCGGCCAGGGACACCGCTTGCTCCAACGACAGCGTCGCGCCATGGACGGCCTCGACCGGTGCGGAATCCGCAGCGCCCCGTGCGGAATTCGCAGCCCCGGCTGCGGAATCCGCAGCATCACGTGAAGGCGTGGCGGCCACGGGGGCATCGCTCGATGCCGCCTGGGACTCGGACGCGGACAAGGCCATCCAGGCACACAGGGGCATGACGAGGGCGTTTCGGACGGTGGACATGTGCGGGGTCAGGTGAGGCTCGGACCAGGGGGAGATGAAGTGTCACGTGCTGGAATCCGACGAGCGGATGGACACCCTCGGCGGCGGGGCTCCTGGACGATGTCCAGCACGGAGGTCTATGGGGAGTGTTCGGGATGTCCTGGGTTCTCGTCGGTACGTCACGACAGCGGGCGCCGCAGCCCTGGGGAATGCACGAGCGATGCGTTTATTCCATGGGAGTGTAGTGCTGCTGACAGTTCTCTTTGGGGGCTGCAAGAGGGAGACCAGCACGCCGGGCGAGGTCCGGGTCTTCATCTCGTACTCGAGCTTCCGGCCGAAGTGCCTGACGCTCTCCGTGGAGGACACCCGGGACGTCTCGAACAGAGGGTTTACCGAGGTGAAGGTCGCGCCCGACGCGCGCCAGACCGACACGCTCACGGGCACCCTCCTGGAGCACAAGGGATGGAGTCGGGATCTACGGCTGATGGCCGAAGCCCGCGAGGGTTCGTGCGCCGGGCCCGTCATCGCGCGACAGGCTGGAGACCTTCGCTTCCCGACCGAGGGCACCACGGACATCACGCTGGAACTGCGCGCGGTGGACCAGGATGACGATGGCTACTTCGCGATGAAGGGGGCCTTGCCGGGCACGGACTGCGATGACAGCCGCGCGGATGTCCACCCGGGGGCCGTCGAGCGCTGCGACGACATCGACAACAACTGCGTCGCGGGAACGAGCGATGAGCCCGAGCAGGCTCCGGTTTGGGTTGATGCGGATGGCGACACGTACGGTGACGCCAGGCAAGCACCGACCCAAGGGTGCGGAGCACCTTCTTCAGGTGCCGCACTGAGAGGGGGCGACTGCGACGACACGAACAGCGCCATTCATCCCGGGCAGGCGGAGCTCACCTGCGATGGCAAGGACGACAACTGCAACGGCATCCCGGACGATGCCCCGTTCAACATCGGCGGCACTTGTGAAACGGCGCAGCGCTGCTCGGGCCTCATGGCTTGCAGCGGCACCACCGCATCCGAATGCATCAGCACCGAGGTGCCCGTTCCCTACTACGTGGACGACGACGGAGATGGGAACGCCGGGCTGATGGTCGGCAATGCATGCCAGGCTCCTGAAGCAGGTGCGACGCGTGAACTCACCGACTGCGATGAGGGAACGACGCTGGCATCGCGCGCCATCGGCAGGACCGAGGTTTGTGACCGGCTGGACAACGACTGCAATGGCGCTACCGACGATGGGCTCGCGGGGTGCGCCACGGTGCCGTGGCGCCAAGACACGCCAACGGTTTCTGGGACCCCTCGCTTCGACGCGGTCGCTACCTACGCGAAGCGGCGCGGCTGGCTCGCGGGCGAAGCCAAGGTGGTTCACGTCAACGACACCGCCTTCACGACCACCGCGAACTGCGACAGCGGTGCGGACTGGAAATCGGCCTGGGCAGCCAGCCAGGGGCGCGTGTTCCTGGGCTCCAATAATGGCCAGTTTGGAACCTTGATCCCTGGCGGCGAAGGAAGCCCCTGTGAGCTGCGAGCGAGCGGCTTCACCGCATCCATCAATGGACTGACGGGCTTCGAGGAAGCCAACGGCAACATCATCCTGTACGCCGTCACCAGCCAGGGCCGGATTCTCCGCTGGAGGTACGTCCCCGGCGCGCCGAGCCAAGAGGCCCCTGTCGAAGTCACCCAAGTGGCAGCCAACCTACGTGCCATCCATGGGGTGAGCCCTGAGACAATGATCGCGGTGGGCGCGGAGAATGTGGGTTCGCAGCAACGGCCCGTGGCCTTTCACGCTCCAGCGACGGGCACGACATGGAACCGTGAAGAGCTGGGCGTCCCCAACGCAACGGGGTTCCTGCATGGAGTCCGAGTGCTGACACCTCGACTGGCCTATGTCGCGGGCGACGACGGGCTATTGCTTGAGAAGGCTCGCGACAGCTGGACTCAGAAGCAGGCCCTGACGCTTCCCGGCGGCAGCCGCCCGACCATCCGGTCCCTCGCGGCATTTGGTCGCACAGCCATCTACGCTGTGTCCTCGGGCACCAACGACATCTACTTCTTCAACGGCGCCGCATGGAGCAGCGTCGCCACGCCGTCACAGACGCTCACCGCCCTGGGAGGCTCGGGCCCAGGTGATGTCTGGGCCGTTGGTCACACCAGCACTCTTCTTCGCTGGACACCGCCGTGATGCCGAGCTCACTCGCGCGACTCGTCACTCCGTCTCGTCGTCACGCCACTTGACCGCGAGCGCCGACACGTTTCACTCCACCGGCTGGCTCCCCGCCCGCTCGTCGAGAAAGGTCCTTCGCCCCTAGTCATCAGTGGCCGAGCGCCCTCGGCCCGTGCGGAGTCCACGGCGCGGTCTGTCCCGATAGCGGCTACGGGTGCTGCGCTCTGCCCCCCGGTCTTTGATGCGGAACTGGCCCTCAAGGCCCCCAGGGGTGCCACGAATCCGTTTCTCCCAGTGAACAGTGAGCCGGTGCGGGGTCAGATGAAACTCGGGCCAGAGGGACCCGAAGTGTCACTTGCCGGGCCCGACGACCGAAAGGACACCCCTGGCCCCCGGGCTTCTGGACGATGACCAGTAGGGCGGTCTATGGGGGTATTTGGGACCCTTGGGTTTTCGTCGGGACGTGACGACAGCAGGCGCGGCGGCGCCGGGGAATGCACGAGCGATGCGTCTATTCCATGTGAGTGTGTTGCTGCTGACAGTTCCCCTCTGGGGCTGCAAGCGTGAGTCCAATTCCACCGAAGGCGTCCTCCGGGTCTTCATCTCGTATTCGACCTTCCGGATGAAGTGCATGAAGCTCATCGTGGAGGATCCGCAGGATCCCTCGCGCCGGGCCGCGGTCGACGTGACAGGGACCCAGGACGAATCGAGCGGCACGCGCACGGGCATCATCCTGGAACAGAAGGGATGGGGCCGGAACCTGCGCGTGACGGCGGAAGCCTACGAAGCCTCGTGCGATGGCCGTGTCATCGCGCGCCAGGTCGAGGAGGCGCGGTTCCCAGAGAAGGACGTCACGGACCTCACGCTGGACCTGCGCGCCGAGGACCTCGACAACGATGGCTACGTCGCGATGAAGGGGGCACTCCCGGGTACGGACTGCGACGACACGCGCGCCGACATCCACCCCGGAGCGACCGAGCTTTGCGACGGCGTCGACAACAACTGCGTCGCGGGCGAGAGCGACGTGGACGGCAACGTTGCCTATTGGGTCGATGCGGATGGCGACTCCTATGGTGACGCCAAGACTGCGCCGAAGTTTGCTTGTGGCGCGCCCCCAGGTGCCGCACTGAGAGGGGGCGACTGCGACGACACGAACAGCGCCATTCATCCCGGGCAGGCGGAGCTCACCTGCGATGGCAAGGACGACAACTGCAACGGCATCCCGGACGATGCCCCGTTCAACGTGGGCGGCACCTGTGAAACGGCGCAGCGCTGCTCGGGACTCCTGGCGTGCAGCGGCACCACCGCATCCGAGTGCATCAGCACCGAGGTGCCCGTGCCCTACTACGTGGACGAAGATGGAGATGGGAACGCCGGGCTGGTGGTCGGCATTGCCTGCCAGCCCCCCGAAGCAGGTGCGACACGTGAACTCACTGACTGCGATGAGGGGACTGCGCTGGCATCGCGCGCCGTCGGAAGGGTCGAGGTTTGTGACCGGCTGGACAACGACTGCAATGGCGCCACCGACGACGGACTCGCGACATGCGCTTCGGTGCAGTGGCGGCAAGACACGCCAACGGTTTCTGGGCCCCCTCGATTCGACGCGGTTGCCACCTACGCGAAGCGGCGCGGCTGGCTCGCGGGCCAAGAAAAGGTGGTACACGTCAATGACGCTGCTTTCACGGTTGCCACGAACTGTGACGGTGGTGGGGACTGGAAATCGGCCTGGGCCGCCAGCCAGGGGCGCGTGTTCCTGGGCTCCGGCAATGGCCAGTTTGGAACCCTGGTCCCAGGCGGAGAAGGCAATCCCTGCGAGCTGCGAGCGAGCGGCTTCGCCGCATCCATCAATGGACTGACAGGCTTCGAGGAAGCCAACGGCGACATCATCCTGTACGCCGTCACCAGTCAGGGCCGGATTCTCCGCTGGAGGTATGTCCCCGGTGCGCCGAACCAAGAGGCCCCCGTCGAAGTCACCCAAGTAGCGGCCAACCTTCGCGCCATCCATGGCGTGAGCCCTGAGACCTTGCTCGCGGTGGGCGCGGAGAATGTGGGCTCGCAGCAACGGCCTGTGGCCTTTCACGCTCCGGCGACGGGCACGACATGGATTCGCGAAGAACTGGGCGTCCCCAACGCCACGGGGTTCCTGAATGGAGTCCGAGTCCTGACGCCTCGACTGGCCTATGTCGTGGGCGAAGACGGACTGTTGCTGGAGAAGGCCCGCGACACCTGGACTCAGAAGCTGCGCCTGACGCTTCCCAACGGGAGCCGCCCGACCCTCCGCAGCCTCGCGGCATTTGGTCGCACGGCCATCTACGCTGTGTCCTCGGGTACCAACGACATCCACTTCTTCAACGGCACCTCATGGAGCACCGTCACCACACCGCCCCAGACAATCAACGCCCTAGGAGGCTCGGGCCCTGGTGATGTCTGGGCCGCTGGTCACAGCGCAACTCTTCTTCGCTGGACGCCGCCGTGAACCGCTAAGCTCGACTCCATGGACCTTCGCGCGAACGCCCTGACGGTGAGGCATGGTGCGCGAACGGTCCTCTCGGATTTGAGCTGTGAGCTCCCGCCCGGAACGCAGGCGCTCCTGCTCGGGCGGTCCGGCGCGGGGAAGACGACCCTGCTGAAGTCACTGGCGGGGCTCGTCACTCCATCCCGAGGCCATGTGACCTGGGACGGACAGGACGCGGCGCACCTGTCCTCCGCGGATCGGCGCGCGCGGCAAGCGGCGTTCGGGATGGTCTTCCAGACCGACGCGCTGTTCGACTCGCTCACGGTCCGCCAGAACGTCCTGTTCCCACTGACCCGCCGCCACGTCCCCACCGCCGAGGCGGAGGCACGCGCGGATGAAGTGCTCCGCGCGGTCGGACTGGAAGCCGCCGCGGACACCCTTCCGGAACGGCTGTCCGGAGGAATGAAGAAACGCGCGGGCATCGCACGAGCCCTGGCGGCGAAACCCTCCGTGCTGCTCGCCGATGACCCTTTCGCGGGGCTCGACCCGGGAACAGCCCGGCAGGTCGCTCGCGTGCTGCTCGACGTTTCCCGAGGTGGCACGCTGATCGTCGCCGCTCCCGAGGCACCGCTGGATCTCCCCCTCCCCCGCTGGCTCTATCTGCGCGGCGGACAGCTCATCCACGACGGCCCTCCCGCCCCCGCGCTGGAGCACGAACGTGACGAGGCGCTCGCATGACCTCGTCCCCGCGCACGGCGAACCCGGAGCTGAACGCGATACGCAGCGTGGGAAGCCTGGGCCTCGACGCGGTCCGAGGCACCGGCGCACTCGCGCTCGTCGCGGCGCGCACGGTCCTGGGCCTTCCTCGCCTGGAGCGGCGCGAGCTGACTCGCGCGCTGGTGCAGTTCGGCTACGACTCCCTCCCCCTCGCCATGGCCACGGCGGCGCTCGCGGGCGTCATCGTCGTGCTGCAATCGGGCCTCTACATCCAGCGCTTCGGCGCGCGAGCATTCCTCGGATGGGCCTCGGGCTACGGAGTGCTGTGGGAGTTCGGCCCCCTGCTGCTCGGGCTCATCATGTCCGCGCGCATCGGCGCCAGAAACGCGGCGGAGCTCGCCACCATGCAGGTGGGCGGACAGATCGAGGGCCTGCGCGGAATCGGCCTGGACCCCTTCGCCATCCTCGTGGCGCCGCGAGTGGTGGCCATGGAACTGAGCATGCTCGCGATGAGCACGTTCACGTTCCTGGTCGCCATCCTCTTCGAGTCCGTGGCCGCCCTCTTCACGCTCGACCTCCCCCTGCGGACCTTCTTCGGAACGTTCTCACACATGCTCAGCCCGCTGGACATCGCGGGAGGCGTGGTGAAGACGGGGGTCTTCGGCCTCGCCATCTCACTGGTGTCCACGGCGGTGGGCCTCTCCGCGAGAGGTGGCGCCCAAGCCGTGGGCCGAGCGGCCGCGAGCGCCGTGGTCCAAAGCTGCGCCGCCATCTTCGTCCTCGACTTCCTGCTCACGCTCCTGCTCGCGGGGTGGATGGCATGAACCGGGTGCTCTCGTTCTTCGGAGCCCCCGTTGTCTTCCTGGTGCGCACGGCACGAGCCGGAGCTCGCGAGGGCATCTCGTGGCGAGAGTCCATGGTGCAGCTCCATGAACTCGGAGGTCGCAGCGTGTGGCTGGTGATGTCCGGCATGGCGTTCTTCGGCGCCGTGCTCGTCACCATCGCCAACAGTCAGGCGCGCCGCTTCGTCGGCAACGTCGCGGTGCTCGGCCCGGCCTACTTCGAGCTCCTGGTCCGAGAGCTGGGCCCCGTGGTCTCCGCGCTGCTCACCGCCTCCCGAGCCGGCGCCGGCCACGCCGCCGAGCTCTCCACCATGAGCGTGAACGAACAGGTGGAAGCGCTCGAGATGTCCGCGGGAGACCCGTACTCGGACCTGGTGGCACCACGCATCGTCGCGGGGGTCTTGGGAGTGCCGCTGCTCAGCACGCTCGGGACCGTGGCGGCGACGCTGGCCGCGGTGGCCGTCGCTGGCGTCGTCTTCGGCGTGGATGGGCGAGCCTTCATGGATCCTCGCTATGTCGATGGCTGGGACCTGCTGGTGGCCGCACTCAAGGCCGGAGCGTGCGGGCTCTACATTCCCCTCGCCGCGGCGGTCGCTGGATTGAGGGCCCGAGGTGGCGCGGAGGCCGTCGGCGCGGCGACCACCGAGGGCGTGGTGACCGCGAGCCTGGGGTGCCTGTTGATCGACTTCGCCGTCTCCCTCGCCTTCCATCTCCTGCGCTTGTGAACACGAACAACCCCACCGCCCCGAGAGAGGACACGCTCCGGTTCACGGACGTGCGCGTCGCGTTCGAACAAGGGCGAAGCGTGCTCGACGGCGTAACCGCGGAGGTGTCCACGCGAGAGTTGACGTTCATCGCGGGAGCGAGTGGCTCGGGCAAGAGCGTGCTGTGCCGGATGGCCGTGGGCCTGTTGCGCCCGGACGCAGGAAGCGTGGAGCTGTGGGGCGAACGGGTGGACACCCAACCCGAGCGAGAGCTGGTGCGACTGCGGCGTCGAGCCCCCTATCTGGTGCAGGGCCCCGCCCTGCTCGACTGGCGCACGCTACGGGAGAACGTGCGGCTCGCGGACCCGAGCGCTTCCAATGACGCCGTGGAGTCCGCGCTCAATCAAGTGGGGCTCCTCGAGTGGGCGGACCGATTGCCGCCCGAGCTGGGCCCTGGTGCCAAGAAGCGCGCGGCCATCGCGCGGGCCCTGGTGTTGAAGCCGCGCTATCTGCTCCTGGACGAGCCCACCACGGGGCTCGACCGGCGCGCGGCCTCGCAGGTGGAAGCGGTCCTCTCGTCCCTGAAGTCACGAGGGTTGGGGGGACTGGTGGTGACACATGACTACCGCCAGCTCCGTGGACTGGCGGACCGAGTCCTGGTGGTGGCCCGGGGACGCTGTGCCTATCTGGGTCCCCCCGAAGGTTTCCTGGAGTCCTCCGCGCCGGAGCTGCGGGTGCTGACGGCGCCGTTCATGGAGGGTGCGACGGATGGATGAGCGACGGTTGGAATTGAAGGTGGGCGCCCTGGTGCTGGCCGCGGTGGTGGGCGTGCTGGTGTTGCTGTGGCTGATGGGAGAGCTGACGTTGGGCTCGACCTCGCTGCTCGCCGTGGACTTCGGGCACACGGGCAACGTGGTCGAGGGTGCGCCGGTGAAGCTCGCCGGCGTGCAGGTGGGGCGGGTCCAGGCCATCAAGCTGATGCCAGAGCGGAGGGACGCGCGCGGCAAGCCACTGCCCGTGCGCATGGAGCTGGCCGTGGAGCCCGCGTCGTTGGAGGCGCTGCGAGCGGATGCTCGGGTGACGGTGGCGACCGTGGGGCTCCTGGGCGAGCCGTATCTGGAGCTCAATCCCGGAACACAAGCAGCCCCGCTACCAGCGGGCGAAGCCCTGCGCGGCGTCGACGCTCCGCGCCTGGACGTGCTCGCGGAGAAGCTCTCCGGCTTCGTGGAGACCATCTCCGCGATGCTGGAGAAGGACCCGGAGGCGGTGACAGACCTGGTCTCCAACGTGTCTCGGCTGACGCGGACGCTGGATGAGGTGCTCACGGAGAACAAGGGAGATGTGAAGGTGCTGGCCTCGGAGCTGGCCGCGGCATCGAAGGACTTGAGACAGCTCGCGCAGCTCGCTCGTGAAGCCATGCAACCGGGTGGCAAGGCCGCGAAGCTGCTCGATGACGCGGCGGCGACGGCGGCCGTCCTGCGAAACGATCTCCCGGGGCTGACGAAGTCCGCGGGGACCACGTTGAATGGCCTGGCGGCCGTCACCGGCTCACTGACACCCGAGGATGGTCAGCGCGTCAAGCTGGCCCTGGAGAAGCTCACGGCGGCGGCCGGGCAGCTGGATATCATCGCCACCCGGGCGGAACGCGTGATGGCGCGACTGGAGGCCGGAGAAGGCACGGCCGGCGCGGTCCTTCAGGACCCCACGCTCTACAACGAGCTGCGCACGCTGGTGACAGACCTGCGCAAGCATCCCTGGAAGATCCTCTGGAAGGACTGATGACGACTGTGTTTCACTTTGAGTCATGTCATCACAGTCCCACCCTTCTGACTGGCCCAAGTGGGCCCAATCCATTCCATCGGAGTCTGGTGAGTACGTGCTCGAGACGGGCGGCACGCATGTGATGGCGTACTACTTCACGCTCCTGTTCTCGCTCGCATGCGGCCCCACCTACGTGGGCCCCCTGTTGGTCATCTGGTTCTTCTGGGGTCGCTCCGGCAGGTTCCTGCTCACCAGCCACCGGCTCATCTGGAATCCGCACATCGGGAAGAAGGTCTTCATTCCCCGTGAGGAGTTGCGGGACCTGAAGATTCACATCGGGACGCGGCTGAAGACGGTGAAGTTGCGCGGCGCCCGGAAGCTCACGATGCCCTTCCAGTGGTGCTACAAGGAGCTCTGGGGTGGATTGCTCCTGCTTCAACGTTGGCAGCCACCCGCCGCGACGGCGTCGAACCCCGCCTTCGACATCTACCCAGGGGAGCTGGTATCGGGCGCGCGCTACCAGAGTGGTTCGGTGGCCGTGCTGGGAAGCACCGCTCACTTCCTCCCCGAGGAGCCCATGGCGAACGTGGCCGCGCAGGCAGGCGCGGCGATGGCCGGCCTCGTGTTGGGCGTCACGTACCGCACGCATCGGGCGCAACTGCCGATCTTCCAAGCGCTCCGCCTGGTGGCGCGCGCCCGCCCCTTCCAGTCCGAGCTCGAGACCTTGCAGCGAATCGTGGGGGGCGAGACGTTGCAGGGCCCTCCCACCAAGAAGAGCGCCGCCGGCAAGGGCAGCACCCGCATGACCTATGTGCTGGGTGAACGACAGATTTCCTTCACGGTTTCGGAGGGCTGAGGCCCGCCAGGGCCCCCAGCACGTCACGGACCGTTGGTATCCCGGTCACGCAGCACGGCATACGCGGAGCGGATGCGCCCCGCGGTGTCATACGGTAGCGGGCTCCCATCCCAGGGCTCTGGCGCGATGACGCCTCGGTCCTGGGTCGCGCAGCGGTCCGCCGTCGAGCACGGGTTCGAGTAGTTGTAGTAGTAGATGCGAGTGATTCGGGGGCTCAGGTTGGGCAGCCGCAGGATGAACTTCGTCGTGTCGCGCTGAGACGCGTCTCCAAACACCTGCCCGCTCGCGTTGCGGTAGAAGGCCCCGACTTCCGTCAGCCAGATGTGCCCGACGTCCCACGTGGTGTCGAGGCCCTGGAGCCAACTCAAGAACGTCCGCGTCGTACAGCTCGTATCCCCGGGAACGCAGTGCGCGCCGCTCGCCTGGTAGCGATTGGCGTCATGGTGCGGATGGATGCTCCACAGCTTGGGCCGGTGGCCTCGGAGGAAGACGCGGTAGCGGTCCCAGTACGGGTCATTCGGCGTGGCATCGAACTCGCCCGCCGCCACCGTGCATGCCGGGCAGAGGCTCACCACCAGCCGGTAGTAGAACGCGGCGCGCAGAGGTCCACATTGGTTCAGGTCCTCGCTGGCACAGGTGGGCTGGTCCAAGGGAACGCCACTCTGCAGGACGGAGTCTGGAAAGTTCGGCTCGTTCCAGGCCCCCACCAAGGTGATGGCGGGGTACGTCGTGTGGAACGCCTCGAAGGCCGCGCGGTACTCCACGTCCGTGGGCGCCAGGTACTTTCCATTGGCCGCCTTGTGCAGGTCGCTTGGCCCGAGGGTGACGTAGGGCTCCACCGACTTCGCCGCCGCCGACTGCAACCACGCCTCGAACTTCTGCCGCCGAGCGTCGGTGGAGGGGCGTTGCGCCACGTCATAGGGCACGACAACACGCGCCCGCGTCACGTTGAGCCCGTCCCACGCAGGGTGCGTGAAGGTATCCGGGTCGGAATCCGAGATGCCCAACGCGAAGCTCACCAACGAGCCCCCAGACTCCCCCACTCCGTCGGGAGACGCCCCGTCGAGCGAGCCACTTCCACAGCCCACGACACTCGCGACCACGAGCGCCATCCACGGACGACTCCTACAGCGCGAAGAGAGGATCATGGATAACGAGAATACCAGGCACCCGCCCATCAATGACATATTAATTGCCAGAGGCAACCAGTTGCATCCCCCCCGCCGCTCCGCCCGCCAGGGGTGGCAGGGCGGCGCCTCCCGTGGAGGGCGCGGCGGGCGATACTCCTGGGGTTCGCGACGGGACCGGGCATAATGGGATGCACGGCTGATCGCCTGAGCCGCGGGTCGGTGAAGGTGAGAGGCCGGTTGTCCGGGAAGCGCACACGCCATGTTCCGTCGTCTCGTGGTCGTCTTCGATGCCGGCTCGGAGTCCGAGCAGGTGCTTCACTGGGTCCAACGGCTGACCGCCGTCCCCGAGGCCGTCTATCTGTACGGGCTGGTGCCGGAGCGCAGTGAGCTGGAGGCCCCTCCTCCCACCAGCCTCACCGTCTTGGACCACCTCCGCCATGCCCTGCATGACTGGGATGCGGGCATCCAGGTGAGCGGCGCGCTGGAGACACATCTCGAGACCGGCGACCTCGTCCGCGTGGCGACGAAGCACGGCGCGGAGCTGGTTGTCTTCGGCCCGAACCTCGATACGTCGCCGAGAGCCAGGGTGAGCGCCATGCTCATGCTCTGTCTCCGAGAGCATCTCCCCGTGCTCTCCATTGGCAGAGCGGCCACTCCCTCCGCCCCCTCTCGCACCGCGGTGGCTGTCGCGCCGGATGGGCGAGGACTTGGCGCTGTGGCCACGTTCCTCTCCCGCTGCGCGGTGCGCTCCGAGCTCATCGCGCTCACCTCCGAGTTGGAGCCCGAGCAGGTCGCGCACCTCCAGGCCCTGGGACGGGCACTGGGCATCGAGCAGCTGCTCCACGTCGAAGCCCTCACCGAGAATCCCGCCAACAGCCGCGCCGAGGCCTTCGACGTCGCGGCGCTGCGCTCGGGCGCGGACCTCCTGCTCGTTCCCGCCGATGCGCTCGCCGACGTGGAGGCGCTGATGCTCGGCCTGTTCGGCGCCAAGGCACTCCAAGAGGCGCGAGTCCCCATCCTGATGCTGCCTCGCGCGCAGGCCACCTCCGCGATGTTCGAGGACCACTACGCGGTCTCCGACTCCCTCACGGCCCCGGGTCTTGCCCCACGCTTCGCCGTCGAACGCGTGGGCTTCATGTCGAGCGTCTCCGTGCCCGAACCCGGAGACCTGACGGTCTTCGAGGGCGGAAGCACCTTGGGCCAAGGCAGGCACCAAGGCGGCACCGCCGTCCTCGAATCCTCCTGGCTCACCCACGCGCAGGGACAACACGCCCTCGCGTTCGCCTTCGCCGGCGTCGATGCCCCCAGGGACCTGACGCCCTGCTATGTGCTGGCCCCAGAGAAGCCCGTGCTCCTCGTGGACAGCCTGGTGGACGACGAGACACTCGACGCGGTCCAGGCCCTGGCCTCCGAGCGCTACCACCTGGTCTTCGTGAGGCTGCGCGACAGCGATTCTCTCGACGAGCAACGGGTCCGCCTGCGGGAGCGGCTGCCCGAGGTCCCCTGGCCGCTTCTCCTCGACGCCAGCGCCTGGCTCGATGACGCACGCGCGGACGACGTCCCCCGACAGGTCGACGGCCAGCGGCTCCTCCGCGTGGCGACCCGCCTCGCCGCCGGACACATCCCCATCGCCGCCGTCCTCACGCGGGATGCCTACAAGCCCGTCCATCCGCACGTTCGCACACTGAGCCCCGAGGAGTGTGTGGCCCTCTCCCGGACGACGCCCTTGGAGCCGCTGCCCATTCCGCATGAGGTGGGAGCCTGTGCACGAGCACTGGTGCTCGCCGGGAGCGGCCCCCGGCTGGAAGGCCATGACATCGACTTCGAGCTCGACAACCGGCTCGCCCGAAAGTCCCTCCTGGCCGCCATCGACTCGGCGCGGAGCACCATCCATTGGCAGTGCTACATCGTCGAGGACGACCCCATCACCGCGCGCATCACCGAGGCGCTGAAGCGTGCCGCCGCGCGAGGCGTGCGCGTGCGCTTCCTCGCGGATGCGCTCTACAGCGGTCATGACTCCTTCGGCTCCCTCAACCCCGCGCTCGTCTCCCTGTCACAGACGCCCTCGGTCGAGGTACGTGCCATCGCGCCGCTCGTGGGGGTCCCGAGCCTCTCCGAGCTCAAGCAACGCAATCACCGCAAGCTCACCGTCATCGACTCCGCCCAGGCCTTCGTCTCGGGGCGCAACCTCGGCGCGCCCTACTACACGGGCTTCGACGAAGTGGCGCTGAAGCACGACACGCCCTACCGGGACATCCCCTGGCTCGACTGCGGCGCGAAGCTGAAGGGCCCTCTCGTGGGTGACCTCGAGCGTGCGTTCCTCACCGAATGGACCCGCGCCGGAGGCGAGCCGTACGCGGTCTCCGTGCCTCCTCCAGCGGGAGCGATGGCGGCCAGGCTGGTCCTCCACGAAGGACTCCGTGACACACACACGCTCGACACCCAGCTCGCGCTCATCCGGCATGCGCGCTCGCGGCTCGTGCTGGTGAACACCTTCCCGCTGCTGCTCGAGCTCCAGAACGCGCTCATCGCCGCCGTGCGCCGAGGCGTGCGCGTGGAGATTCTCTTTGGCAGCGTCCGCCCTCACCACGGCGCGGCGCGGACGTACTTCCCCGGTGGAGCCTTGCGCGAAGTGGCGGACCACTACGTGCGCAGCCGGCTGGATGCGGTCATCGAAGCGGGCGCCATCGCCTACGAGCTGGCGCTTCCCATCTTGCCCACCTGGGAGGCGGCGCTGGAGCAGCTCTCTCCCCATGTCCACGCGAAGATTCTCGTCTGCGACACCACGGCGGTCGCGGTCGGCAGCGCGAACCTGGACGTCACGGCCGCCTATTGGGAGAGCGAGGCCCTGCTCCTCGTCGAGGACTCCCCGTTCGCGGAGCGGATGCTCGGGGCCCTGGAGCCACTCTTCGCCACCTCGCGCCGCATCGACCGCGAGGACTCACGCTGGCGCGATGAAGTCGAGCAACGTGCGTGGGTGGGCCGCAACTGGCCCTCACTCGTCGGCTGAGCTCCGTCCACCATGGCCTCCTCTTCCGAGAGCTTCTGCTTTGCCGCCGTGGGCGACGTGCATGGACGGATGAACCGGATGGTGTCCTTCCTCCAGTCCTGGTCGAAGCGCGCGCGCCGCGACCTGGCCTTCGTCCTCCAGGTGGGAGACTTCGAGCCCCACCGCGACGAAGCAGACCTCGCGACCATGTCCGCCCCGGCCCGTCACAAACACCTGGGCGACTTCGCGGACTACCACCAGAAGCGGCGTCACTTCCCCTGGCCCGTCTACTTCATCGGCGGCAATCACGAGCCTCACGGCTACCTGGACACCCACCCCCGAGGCTTCCAGCTCACCGAGAACTGCCACTACCTGGGGCGAGTGGGTGTCATCGACCTGCGTGGACTGTGTGTCATGGGCGTCTCCGGCATCCACGACGAGGCCAGCTTCCAGAAGCCCCATCCACCGCTGTCGCTCCTGGGCACTATCTCCAACAAGGCCTTCACGTACTTCCATGAAGAGGACATCGAGCGCGCCATGTCCTTCGGCCGCGCGGACGTGCTGGTCGTCCACGACTGGCCCTCCGGCATCATCGCGGATGAGGACCGCGAGGTCCTCGCCCAGCAACGCCGCAGCCCCGACGCGGATGCCGTGGGCAACGAGTACGCACGGCTCCTGGCCGAGGCGCTCCACCCCAAGCTCGTCCTCTGTGGCCACCTGCACAAGAGCTACCGAGGAGCCCTCATCCATGCCTCCGGCGCCGACTCCCAGGTGTGCTGCCTCGCCAGCGTCGAGCAGGGCCCCGAGGCCTTCGCGGTCTTCCAGGTCTCACCTCTCGGGATTCAGGAGATCACCCACCTGGGCACCCAGGAATCGCCCTGAACGCCTGGGGGGCGGACAGCCTCCGACGTGTGGGAGGCGATAGATGTGGGACAAAAGCGCGATTCTTCGAGCCACGCGGGTGGAACCCGGTGGTACAAGCCCCGCCGTGACTTCCGCACCGCCGTCTGCCCCCCCCGACGCCACCTTTGAATCCCTGGGACTCAAGCCCCAGCTCGTGGAGGCGCTCACGTCCCTCGGTTACGAGGAACCCACGCCCATTCAGCACGCGTCCCTCCCGCCCCTGCTCGCCGGGAAGGACCTGCTGGGTATCGCCGCCACCGGAACCGGCAAGACGGCCGCCTTCGCGCTCCCGCTCCTCCACCACCTGGTTCCAGGTGAGGCCGGGCCGCACACCACCTCCGCCCTGGTGTTGGTCCCCACGCGCGAGCTGGCCATGCAGGTCTCCGAGGCCATCCACCGCTACGGCCAGAAGCTGGGCGCCACCGTCCTCCCGCTCTACGGCGGCCAGGTCATCGGCCAGCAGCTTCGTGTCCTCAAGCGCGGCGTGGACGTCGTCGTCGCCACCCCGGGCCGCGCGCTGGACCACCTGCGCCGGGGCACGCTCCAGTTGGACAACGTGCAGACCGTCGTGCTCGACGAGGCCGACGAGATGCTCGACATGGGCTTCGCCGACGACCTCGAGGCCATCCTCTCCGAGACGCCCGAGGACCGGCAGACCGCCCTCTTCTCCGCGACCCTGCCCCCGCGCATCGCGAGCATCGCGGAGCGCCACCTGCGGCAGCCCGTGCGCGTGCGCATCGCCAAGGAGAAGGTGGAGCCCGGGGAGCTGCCGCGCATCCGGCAGACCGCCTACGTCGTTCCGCGTTCGTTCAAGATCGCCGCGCTGGGCCGGCTGCTCGACGTGGAGTCCCCCACCGCCGCCATCATCTTCTGCCGCACGCGCACGGAGGTGGATGACCTCACCGTCTCCCTCAACGGCCGAGGCTGGCGCGCCCACGCGCTCCACGGCGGCATGACGCAGGAGCAGCGAGACCGCGTCATCAAACAGCTCAAGTCCCACGGCACCGACCTGCTCGTCGCCACCGACGTGGCCGCGCGAGGCCTGGACATCCCCCGGCTCTCCCACGTGGTGAACTTCGACGTGCCCAACGCCCCGGAGGCGTATGTGCACCGCATCGGCCGCACCGGCCGCGCGGGCCGCGAGGGCGTGGCCATCACCCTGGTGGAGCCTCGCGAGCACCGGCTGCTGCGCAACATCGAGAAGGTGACGGGGCAGCGCATCCAGGTCGCCACCATCCCCACCGTGGCGGACCTCCGCGCCAAGCGGCAGGAGCTGCTGCGCGCCACCTTGCGCGAGGTGCTCGTCGGCGGCGGGCTGGATGCCTACCGGAGCGTCGTGGAGGACCTGGCCGGAGAGTTCGAGGCGCTCGACATCGCCGCCGCGGCCGTGAAGCTGCTCCAGGATGCCCAGGACGAGGGCCGCACCAAGGAGGAGGAAGAGATTCCCGCCGTCGCGCCTCTCCAGGAGCGCAAGGAGCGTCCGGGCCGCCCTGGGGGTCCTGGGGGCAAGCCGGGCCGCCCCGAGCGTGGAGGCCCCCGCCGTCCGCCGCAGGGCTCATGGGACACCACGCGCCTCTGGATTGGCGCGGGCCGGCAGGCCGGCATGCGTCCCGCGGATCTGGTGGGCGCCATCGCCGGAGAAGCCGGACTGGACTCCTCGCGCATCGGCGCCATCCAGATCACGGATGGCTTCTCTCTGGTGGAGGTCCCCGAGCCCGACGCCAACCGCGTCATCGCCGCGTTGAAGGCGGCGACGATTCGCGGCCGCAAGGTCCTCGTCCGCAAGGACCGGGGCTGAAAGGCTCGCTCAGGGCTCCGCCCATTGGCGGAGCAGGTTGTGGTAGACGCCCGTCAACATGACCAGGGAGGGGCTCTTGGGCACCTCCCTGTTGAGCTGCATGATGGCGGTGTCCATGTCGAACAGCAGCGCGCGCTTGGACACGTCCCGCACCATGCTCTGAATCCAGAAGAACGAAGCCAGCCTCGCGCCCCGAGTCACCGGCGTCACGTGGTGCAGGCTGGTCGACGGGTAGATGATGAGGTCCCCCGCGGGCAGCTTCACCGAATGGTGCCCGTAGGTGTCCTCCACCACCAGCTCTCCCCCGTCGTAGCTGTCCGGCTCCGAGAGGAAGAGCGTGGCCGACACGTCGGTGCGCACGCGCTGCGCCGTCCCCGGAATGGGCCGGATGGCGCCGTCCACGTGTGAGCCGAAGTGCATGCTCGTGTCGTAGCGGTTGAACAGAGGCGGGAAGACACGCTGAGGCAACACGGCGGAGATGAAGAGCGGACTTCGCTCCAGCCCCATCAGCACCAGCTCTCCCAACTCCCGCGCGGCCGCGCTTCCTTCCGGGAGCTGGAGGTTCTGCTTCACCTGCGCAGACTGGTGGCCGGCCGTGACTCGGCCGTCCGTCCAGTCCGCCTTCTCCATCACCGCGCGGCAGCGGGCCACCTCGGCCGCGGTCAGGACGTTTGGAATGTGCAACATCATGACCGCGAACCTCTCTCAGTCGAAGCGGTAGCGAGCCGTCAGCAGGCCCGACACGCCCTCGGCGGGAACGGCGTGACCGGCGTAGTACTGGTCGTAGTACAGCGTGTCGGTGAGGTTGTAGACGTTGAGCTGGACCAGCGCCTTGCCGAACGCGTAGCTCGCGAAGGCGTCGAAGCGCCAGAAGTTCGGCACGTAGTTCGTCGCCGCCGCGGCCGAGGTCGGGTTGTTGACGCTCGTCACATCCTGATAGACGGCGCCGCCGCCCAACGTGAAGTCCTTCAGCGGAGAGTAGGTCGTCCACAGCGAGATGCTGTGGCGAGGCGTGTTGGGCAGCCGCTGGCCGACCATGTACGGCGTCGTGTGCTCGACGATGGCGGAGTCCATCAGCGTGTAGTTGGCGAGCACCTTCCATCGCTCGACGATGGTGCCGGACAGGCCGACGTTGAAGCCCTGCACGCGCTGCTCACCGGCGAGCACCTGCGGCGGGCCCTCCGGGTTGGTGTTGGGCACGCGCGCATCCGTCTTGTTGATGCGGAACACGGCCGCGGTGACACCCAGCCGCTCCTCGAGCAGGTCCGCCTTCGCGCCCGCCTCGATGATGGTGTTCTTCTCCGGCTCCAGGCTCACGGTGTCCGCGGCCAGCGTGCCCAGCTCGGCGGACGGGCTCGCGGAGGTGCCGTACATGCCGTAGACGCTCACCTTCTCCACCGGGTGAACGACGACGCCCGCGCGCCAGTTGAGGAGGTGGTCGCTGCTCTGCAAGCGGGACTTCGCGCCCGTCGCGGCCGTGGAGACGTAGTCGGTGTTGAACACGTCCCAGCGCAGCGAGCCCAACAGCTCCACGTAGGGGCCCAGTTCGATCTGGTCCGCGACGTAGAGGCCCAGCGTCCGCTGCACGCTCACGCTTGAGCTGGAGAACACCGGTGACACCGCGGACAGGTCCGGGTTCGCGTCCGGGTCGAACAGGTCCGCCGGGAGGTTGGGCCCCGTCGGCAGGCCCACCGCGTTGAGGTTGAAACGGCCCTGGCTGCGCTTCTCCCACGTCAGCTCGACGCCCGCGTTCGCGCTGTGCTTGAGGAAGCCCGTCTTCAGCTCACCGCCCACCGCGGCCTGGTTGGCGAGGTAGGAGTTGTCCGTCTCCGTCTGGAAGCGCTGACGGCCGATGGTCGTCGGCGTACCAGCGGGCGTGAGACCGCGCGGCGCGGTGGGGCTGGCGAAGCGGTCCACCCGACCGAAGCGCAGCGTGTTGGTGAACTGGAGCGAATCGCCCAGCCCCTGGGTGACGCGGGCCGTGGCGACGTGCGCGTCCACGCGCTCCTTGTCGGACTTCACGCCGTAGAAGTTCCCACGCGGCACGTCGAGCGACTCGGTGACGGGGCTGCCGTTGAAGTACGGCATGCCGTAGTCGGGCACGCCGTCTTCGCGCTGGAACATGTAGTCCATCTCCAGCGTGGTGTGTTCCGCCAGCTTGTAGCGAAGCGACGGCGCCACACCCACGCGGTTGTCCTTCACCACGTCGCGGCCCGCCGTCGAGGACAGCTGGCCCATGAGGTTCAGGCGGAGCTGGAGGTCGTCCGACAGCACCTGGTTGATGTCCGCGTCCACGCGGCCGGTAGGCGCGGTGCCACCGCTGATCATCACCTCCTGGAAGGACGTGCGCTTGGGCTTCTTCGTCACCAGGTTGATGGCGCCGCCCGCGGAGCCACGCCCGAAGAGCACGGAGGACGGACCGAAGTACGCCTCCACGCCCTCCAGGTTGAACGTGTCACGCGTGAACCAGCCCAGATCACGGGCGCCATCGCGAGACACGTCGTTCTGCGCGGAGAAGCCACGCAGCATGAACGAGTCACCCTGGCGGACACCTTCGCCAGCGCTCATGGTGATGCCGGAGACGTTGCGCAGGGCGTCTCGCACCGTCGTCGCCCGCTGCTCCTCCATCACCGCCTCGGGAACCACCGTCACCGATTGCGGCGTATTCACCAGCGCCTTCTGGACCTTGGGCAGCGAGCTCTCACGGACCTGATAGCCCTCCGTCTCGCCCTGCACCTCCACGGTGGGCAGCACGAAGTGCCCTTCCGTGCCCTGCTGCGACTCCGTCGGCGCGGACTCCTGCGTGGCAGGAGCAGCGGCCGGGGCCTCCACCGGAGCCTCGGCGCGAGGCGTCTCCGCCACGGGCTCCTGCGCCACCGCGCCACCCGCCGCCAACGCGGACACCAACCCCACCGCCGGCCCCCACGGCTTCAGCGCCGCACGAACCCCACCCACATGCCCCACGCTCGACCGGATGCCCGCGCTACGCGACTTGCTGAACGACATGGACTTCTCCACTCCCGGCCGCGCTCGTGGCGCCGGGCGCTCATATGCAGCTGTGAACGACGATTATTAGAATCAGTGAAGTGACGCCCGGAGGCGTCGCGGGAACCTCGCCCGCCCGTGGGACGCGTCCTAGGCGGGGGTCTCCGATTCGCCCGTGTGCGAGGGCTCCTCGGCGCGCTGGCGCCTCGGGAAGAAGCGTCGCCATGAGAGGGCGAAGCCGGTCCAGACCAGGAAGGCCCCCGCGAGCGAGGCAATGGCGGCAAGGAGCTGCCCTGGCCAGCCCAGCGCCTCACCCGTGTGGAGGAAGCGCAGCCACGAGCGCGCTTGGCGTCCCGAGTTCAGGTCCGCGTAGCCCTCGCGCTTCGCGACCTGCCCGGTGAAAGGATCCACGGAGACCTGCGTGGCGGCGAACAGCGGCCAGCCATCCTTCTCCTTCACGCTGAACGAAACGGCGTCGACCTTCGCGGGGCCCGGAGTCTCTTGCGTGTCGGGTGCGCCGCCGCGCGACTCGCCTCCGCCCCTCGAGCCGGCCTGTTCACCCGGCTTGCCCTGCCCGCCCTTGGGCGGCGCCGGAATCCGGTAGGTGATGCTCGCCCAGGTGGGGACCTGCTCCTGGACAGTGGACAGCATCGCGCTCACCGTCTTGCGCTCGGCCCCGGTCTCCGGCGCGGGGACCTTGACGCCTCCACCGCCCTGCGCGGGCACCTCGTTGCCCGTCACCGTGTAGACCAGGTCACTCGCCCACTTGTACGAGATGACCATTCCGGACGCGGTGAGGACCACGAGCACGGGCATCATCCAGAAGCCCATCACGTTGTGCCAGTTGAAGTCGCGCGCCTTGCCCTTCAACCCGCCGCGGAACCACACCACCGACCGCACGGCCTTGCGCGACCAGTTGCGCGGCCACCACAGGTAGAGCCCCGACAGCGCCAGGAACAGGAAGCCCGCGTTGGCGCCCCCCGTGATGGCCTTGCCCACCGCGCGGTTGTCGCCTCCGGTCGCGAGCCACCGGTGCCACTCTTCCATCAGGTGAAAGAACGCACGCCACCCCTGTGAGCCGCTGTCGCGCACCTCGCCCGAGTAGGGGTTCACGTAGAGCACCGCCGTGCGCCCCAGCGCGACCTGCGCGGACGCCGTCTCGGACGGATACACCGTGATGCCCGACACCTGGGCCTCCGGCCGGGCCTCGCGCACCTTCGCCATCAGCTCCTCGACGGACAGCCGCCGCGCGTCCGCGCCCGGAGCGGACACGGTGCGCGCCTCGGACTCCGCCCACGCGATGACCTGCGGCTGGAATGCCAGCGCCACCCCCGTCACCGACATGACAGCGACGACGATGCCCGTGACGACGCCCACGGCCAGGTGAATCCAGAAGAGTGTCTTGCGGAACGGAAGAACCATGGCCCTGGTCACTTCAAGGTGAACTGAACGGGAAGCTCGAGGATGACGCGCACGGGCTTGCCCTGGCGTCCGATGGCCGGCGTGAAGCGCCACCGGTTGACGGCCTCGATGGCGGCGGCGTCGAGCGAGGGGATGGAGCGCAGCACCCGCGTGTGCTCGGCCTCCACCTCGCCATCCGTGCCGACGATGATGCGAACCAGCACGAGCCCCTGGATGCCTTCGGTCCGGGCACGGCGCGGATAGTCGGGCCTGGGCTGCTTCAGCACGGATGGCGGACGCAGCACCTGTCCCAGCCCCACCGCATCACCCAGCACACCCGTGGCACCGACGATGCCGCCCTGGGTCCCGCCCACCACGCCTCCCGCGACACCACCCACCACGGCGGGCGCCGGACCCGAATCGACCGGCGCGGCCGCGACGGCATCGGAGGGGCTCGGCGTGTCATGAGTCGCCGGCGGAATCTCCTCCACCATCTTTTCAACCGGGGGCTCGATAACCTCCGGCTTCGGCTGGGGTTGAGCAGGTGTCACCGGCACCAACGCCCGCGGCTCCACCACGGGGCGCGCCACGCGGGGACGGGCCGCACGAGACGAACGCTCCACCGGTGATGACTGGGTCGAACCCGAAGACGCGGCGGGAGGCGGCGGTGCGAAGGCAAGCAGCACCAGCTCCGGCTCTTCCGGCGCCGGTGCGCGCTCCTGGGCCCGCGCGGGCATCGCCAGCCCCGCGACAACGACGCCCGCATGGAGCACCACCGCCGTCACCAGCGCCCAGCCCCAACGCACCCAGAGTCCCTCCCGCTCCGCGGCCTCGCCCATGCGGAAGAGCCGCGCGGACGGAACCACCCGCGGCTCAGCGGGTCGCTCACTCTCCAGCACCGGAAGGTCGAAATTGAGAATCATTCTCACTTTCACGCACCATCAGGAGTACGCTGTTCCCCCAGGGCCGTCAACGCACGCAGCGAACAACGGCGCATTTGTTTCATCAGAGCGGCAAATACACGCACTTTAAGTGAATTTCTCCAGCGACTCCGAGCGTCATAGCCGCGTGTAGTTCCAGCTCAGCGCGCGCCCACCGGAATACGGCATCACCCCGTGGAACACGCGGGGGTCCTCATCGAAGACGAGCGGCAGGAAGTGCCTGTCCCCGTCCCACATGGGCAGCCGGGGCAAGTCCGTCAGGGGCACCCAGGACAACGTGCCCTCGGGGTTGCGCTCGAGGGGAGTCCCCTCGAAGGCATCGATACGGAACACGAAGCCGAGCCAGTCCTCGCCGTGTTTTCCAAAGCCCGGCCAGGAGAGTGTGCCGCGCAGCACCATGCGCGTGCACTCGATGCCAGCCTCCTCACGAATCTCGCGGCGCATGCAGGCCGCGACGTCCTCGTCGCGCTCCATCTTCCCGCCCAACCCGTTGTACTTGCCCAGGTGCGCGTCGTCCGGCCTCGCGTCGCGGTGGATGAGCAGCACGCGTTGCCTGTCCTCAGACATGACGTAGCCGAGGGTGCCGATGATGGGGGAATAGGGCATGTGCTCCTCTTGAAGCCGGGCGCCGAGAGCGCGCGGCGCCGCTTCATAGCGGATTCCCCGAGGCCACCGAGCCCCTCCAGCGTGGGCCCCCATGGCCCCCCGTCCCTCCCCGGCGGGCCGTGTGGCCGCCCAGACGTGGACATTCGTCGGCTTCGCGACAGAAGGCACCCGACCCTCCAGGCCCACCCTCCCCACGCCCGACCCCGCCTTTACGCGGGTCGACGCGCCGCGTTAGCCTGTAGACACACAGCGATGACCTCTCGCGTCACGCGAGGGAAAGGGGAAGTTGATGTCCGCAATCCTCCCCGGCCGGTACGGCCTCTATGAGCCCGAAACCGAACACGACGCCTGCGGTGTCGGGTTCGTGGCTCACCTGAGAGGTGAACGCTCTCGCGGAATCGTCGAGGACGCGCTGGAGCTCCTCAATCGCTTGAGCCATCGCGCCGCGGCGGGGAAGGACCCTCGGACAGGAGATGGCGCCGGCATCCTGGTGCAGCTCCCGCATCGCTTCTTCGAACATGAGGCGCCGCGGCTCGGCTTCGAGCTGCCTCCGCGACGCCAGTACGGCGTGGCGCAGGTGTTCCTCCCGCAGGAGGTGGACGCGCGGGCCGCCTGTGAGGCGGCGCTGGAGGAGGTCGTCACCGAGGAAGGCCAGCGGGTGCTCGGCTGGCGTGATGTCCCGGTGGAGCCCGAGCACCTGGGCCCGGTGGCGCGAGAAGCGGCGCCCGTCATCCGCCAGCTCTTCATCGCCCGTCGCCGCGTGGTCCCCAGCGCGTTCGAGCGCAAGCTGTACCGCATCCGAAAGCTCACGGAGAACCGCGTCGTCGCTCGCGGCGTGGACCCGAAGGGCCGCTTCCACATCGCCAGCCTCTCCTCGGAGACCCTCGTCTACAAGGGGCTCCTGTTGCCCGCGGATCTGCCGCGCTTCTACGTGGACCTCCAGCACACGGAGTTCGTCAGCGCGCTGGGCCTGGTCCACTCGCGCTTCTCCACCAACACGTTCCCCACGTGGGAGCTGGCGCAGCCGTTCCGCTTCATCGCCCACAACGGCGAAATCAACACCCTGCGTGGCAATCGCAACTGGATGACGGCGCGTCGCGGCCTGCTCCAGACGGCGCGGCTGGGCGGAAGCCTGGAGCCGCTGTGGCCCATCATCGTCCCGGGCAAGAGCGACTCCGCGCAGTTCGACAACATGGTGGAGCTGCTCTACCTGGGCGGCCGCACCCTGCCCCACGCGATGATGATGATGATTCCGGAGGCGTGGGAGGGCGACGCCCTGATGGAGGACGACAAGCGCGCCTTCTACGAGTACTCGTCCGCGCTCCTGGAGCCCTGGGATGGCCCCGCGGCCATCGCCTTCACGGACGGACAGCTCATCGGCGCCACGCTGGACCGCAATGGCCTGCGACCCGCGCGCTACCTGGTCACCGAGGACGACCGCATCATCCTCGCCTCGGAGACCGGCGTCATCGACGTGCCGCCATCGCAGGTGCGGCGCAAGGGGCGCCTCACGCCGGGCCGCATGTTGCTGGTGGACACCACCGAGGGACGCATCCTCGAGGACGCCGAGGTGAAGCGCGACATCAGCACGCGCTGGCCCTATCGCCGGTGGCTCGAGCGCAACGTCTTCACCTTCGACGACCTGCCCACCGTCCCCGCACCGGAGCGACTGCGAGGCGACGAACTCTCCCGGCTCCAAGGCGCGTTCGGCTACACGCTCGAGGACCTTCGCACAGTGCTCGCGCCCATGGCGGAGACGGGCAAGGAGCCCGTGGGCTCCATGGGCACGGACACACCGCTCGCGGTGCTCAGCGACCAGTCCCCGAGCCTCTTCTCGTACTTCCATCAGCTGTTCGCGCAGGTGACCAATCCCCCCATCGACCCGCTGCGCGAGTCGCTGGTGATGACACTCGCCACGGCGCTGGGCCCGGAGAGCAACACGTTCGAGGAGACCCCCGAGCAGTGCCACCGGCTCTCCCTCCCGGGCCCCATCCTCACCAACGGACAGCTGGCGCGGCTGGCGTCCATCCGGGGGGAAGGCCTGTTCGAGACGCGGCGCCTGTCGCTGCTCTACCCCTTGAGCGGCGGCGAGGGCGCGCTGGAGACGGCGGTCGAGAAGCTGTGCGCCGCGGCGGTGGACGCGGTGGATGGGGGGGCCAGCATCCTGCTCCTGAGCGACCGGGGCGTGGATGTGGCCCATGCGGCCATCCCCGCGCTGTTGGCCGTCTCCGCGGTCCATCAGCGGCTGGTCCGCGACGGCATCCGCATGTACACGGGCCTGCTGCTGGAGACAGCGGAGGCTCGAGAGGTCCATCACTTCGCCTGCCTCTTCAGCTACGGCGCGGCGGCGGTGAACCCCTATCTCGCGCTGGACACGGTGCGTGCGCTCGCGGACGCGAACGAGCTGGCCGTGGACTCGGAGAAGGCCCAGGAGCGCTTCATCCACGCGGTGGAGGGAGGGCTGATGAAGGTGATGTCCAAGATGGGCATCTCCACGCTCCAGTCCTACCGGGGCTCGCAGCTCTTCGAGGCCGTGGGTCTGCAACGCGGCCTGATTGAGCGGCACTTCACGGGCACACCCTCTCGCGTCGAGGGCGTGGGATTGCCGGAGCTGGGGCGCGAGGTGGCGGAGCGCCATACCCGGGGCTTCGAACATCCGGATGGACAGCTCCCCGTGGGCGGTCAGTACCGCTGGCGCCGCCAGGGTGAGCGCCACAAGTGGAACCCCGCGACGATTGCCCGGCTCCAGGCCGCGGTACGAGGCAACGACGCGGCGCAGTTCGCGGAGTACTCGCGGCTGGCGGACGACGAGACCCGTGAGCACTGCAACCTGCGGGGGCTCCTGGATATCTCGGCCGAGGGCCGCCAGCCGGTGGCGTTGGAGGAGGTCGAGTCAGCCCAGTCCCTGGCCCGCCGCTTCGTCACCGGAGCCATGTCCTTCGGCTCCATCAGCGCGGAAGCCCACGAGACGCTGGCCATCGCGATGAACCGGCTGGGTGGGCGCTCCAACAGCGGCGAGGGCGGCGAGGAGTCGCGCCGCTACACGCGTGACACTCACGGCGACCTGCGCCGCAGCGCCATCAAGCAGGTGGCCAGCGCTCGCTTCGGGGTCACCACCGAGTACCTGGTCAACGCCGACGAGCTGCAAATCAAGGTCGCCCAGGGCGCCAAGCCCGGCGAGGGTGGCCAGCTCCCCGGCCACAAGGTGGACGAGCGCATCGCCAAGGTCCGCTGGTCCACGCCCGGCGTGACGCTCATCTCCCCTCCCCCGCATCACGACATCTACTCCATCGAGGACCTGGCGCAGCTCATCTACGACCTCCAGTCCACCAATCCGACCGCGCGAGTCAGCGTGAAGCTGGTGAGCGAGGTCGGCGTGGGCACCATCGCCGCGGGTGTGGCCAAGGCCGGCGCGGGCTGCGTCGTCGTCTCGGGTTACGAGGGCGGCACGGGCGCCTCCCCCATCTCGAGCATCCATCACGCGGGCCTTCCGTGGGAGCTGGGGCTGGCGGAGACGCAGCAGGTGCTGGTGCACAACGGGCTCCGCTCCCGCATCCGCGTCCAGGTGGACGGCGGCCTGCGCACCGCGCGCGATGTGCTCGTGGCCGCGCTGCTGGGCGCCGAGGAGTTCGGCCTCGCCACCGCGAGCCTCGTGGCCGTGGGCTGCGTGATGCTGCGCAAGTGCCACCTCAACACCTGCTCCGCGGGCATCGCCACGCAGGACGGAGCGCTCCGGGAACACTTCCAGGGCAAGCCCGAGGACGTGGTGAACTTCTTCCTCCTGCTCGCCGAGGACCTGCGCAAGCGGATGGCCACGCTGGGCGCGAGGACACTCGAGGAGCTGGTGGGCCGGGTGGACCTCCTGGGCCAGCGCGCCTCGGTGGACCACTGGAAGGCGCGGCGCGTGGACCTCTCCGCGCTCCTCGCCGCTCCCGCCGCGCCCGCGAGCGAGCCTCGGCACTGCACGGTGCCTCGCTCGAAGGACGTGTCGGACCATCTGGACCACGAGCTGCTCCACGACGCGAAGGCCGTCCTCGATGGCGGCCCCGCCATGCTGCTGACGCGGCCGGTGAGCAACACGCACCGCGCCGTGGGCGCCATGCTCTCGGGAGAAATCGCGCGGCGGCATGGCTCGCGCGGACTCCCCGACGGACGGCTGCACGTGCGGATGAAGGGCTCCGCGGGTCAGAGCTTCGGCGCGTTCCTGGTCTCGGGCGTCACGCTGGAGCTCGAGGGGGACGCCAACGACTACGTAGGCAAGGGCCTCTCCGGTGGACGCATCATCGCCTACCCGCCCCAGTCCAGCCGCTTCGTGGCGGAGGACAACGTGCTGGTGGGCAACACGGCCCTCTACGGCGCCACGGCCGGGGAGGTGTACCTGCGCGGGCTCGCGGGTGAGCGCTTCGCGGTGCGCAACAGCGGCGCGCAGGCCGTGGTCGAAGGCGTGGGAGACCACGGCTGTGAGTACATGACCGGCGGCGTGGTGGTGGTGCTGGGCTCGACGGGGCGCAACTTCGCCGCGGGCATGAGCGGCGGCACGGCCTACGTGCTGGACCGGGAGCTCTCCTTCCGGCAGCGCTGCAACCTGGAGATGGTGGAGCTGGAGTCGCTGGTGGACGAGTCGGAGATCTGGCTCGTGCACGGGATGATTGAACGGCACCTGCGCTACACCCACAGCGCGCTGGCGCGGCGAGTGCTCGACAACTGGGAGCTGATGGTGCCGCGGTTCGTGAAGGTGATGCCCACGGACTACAAGCGCGTGTTGCAGGCACGGCGCGCGGCGAAGAAGCCGCCCGAGCCCCACGTCACCACGCAGGTACCACACGTCGTCGGAGGGAGGGGTTGAACCATGGGCAAGCCCACCGGATTCACGGAGTGGTCACGTGTCCCCGCCCACAAGCGGGAGAAGAACGAGCGGCTGGGAGACTTCCGCGAGTTCACCCTGCCCCTGGCCCCCGACGAGGCGAAACGGCAGGCGGGGCGCTGCATGGACTGTGGGGTCCCCTTCTGCCACCAGGGTTGTCCTTTGGGGAACCTCATCCCCGACTTCAACGAAGCCGTGTTCCGGGGACGCTGGCGCGAGGCCTACGACATCCTCTCCCGCACCAACACCTTCCCGGAGATGACGGGCCGGCTGTGTCCCGCGCCGTGTGAAGCCGCCTGCGTGCTGGCCATCGACCGCGACGCGGTGACCATCGAACAGATGGAGAAGGAGATCTCCGACCGGGCCTTCGCGGAGGGCTGGGTGAAGCCTCGGCCTCCCTCGCGCCGCACGGGCTTCACCGTGGGCGTGGTGGGCTCCGGTCCCGCGGGCCTCGCGGCCGCGGCCCAGCTCAACTCGGCGGGGCACGGCGTCACCGTGTATGAGCGCGACTCGAGGGCTGGGGGCCTGCTGCGCCTGGGCATCCCCGACTTCAAGCTGGAGAAGTCCGTGGTGGATCGCCGCCTCGCGCTGATGGAGGCGGAGGGCGTGGTGTTCCGCACCGGCGTGGACGTGGGCGGCGCCGTGAGCTTCCGCGAGCTGCGCGGCCGGCATGATGCGCTGCTGCTGGCCATGGGGGCTCGGCGCGCCCGCGAGCTGGACGTCCCCGGACGCGAGCTGTCCGGCGTCGTGCAGGCGATGGAGTACCTGGAGCACCAGAACCGGCTCGTCGCGGGTCTCGGGGAGAAGCAGCCGCACCTGGACGCCGCGGGCAAACGCGTGGTCATCCTCGGCGGCGGTGACACGGGCTCGGACTGCCTGGGCACGGCGCTCCGGCAGGGCGCGAAGAGCGTGCATCAAATCGAGCTCTTCCCCGCGCCTCCGAGTCTGCGCGCTTCGGACAACCCGTGGCCCCGGTGGCCCCTCATCTTCCGCACGTCGTCGAGCCAGGAGGAAGGTGGCGAGCGCGCCTTCGCGCTGATGACGAAGCACCTGACGGGGACGAACGGCAAGCTGGAGAAGCTGCACGCGGTGAAGGTGGAGGTGCATCGCTCGGTGGGCGGTGGACCCAGACTGGCGGAGGTCCCTGGCTCCGAGACGACGCTCGAGGTGGACCTGCTGGTGCTCGCCATGGGCTTCACCGGACCGGAGACCTCCGGGCTGGTGGACGACCTGGGCGTGGCCCTGTCGCCGCGAGGCACGGTGCAGGTGGACGCGCGCTTCGCCACGTCGGCGGACGGGGTCTACTGCGCGGGCGACGCCAGCCGCGGCGCGAGCCTCATCGTCTGGGCCCTCTCCGATGGACGCGAGGCGGCGCGGTCCATCGACGCCTATCTGTCCGGAGGTGTGTCCGTCCTGTCCACGCGCGGAGCGGACAGCCCATTCTGAACGAGGGCGGGTTCAATCCTCGAACGTCTGAAGCTTCAAACCCTCCGCGACGAGTTCGGCCACCGAGACACGGTGGTCGAGCTTGTCGGGTGGGCACCCCCAAAGCGCGACGATGGCCCGGTCCAGCTTCCGTGTGACTTCCCTCGCGGACCACGCATGGTCGAGCAAGGCATTGGCGGCCTCATCGACCAGGGGAAACAACTCCTCCGCGACCCCACGATTTCGCACCGAGAGCTGGAAGGGATGGCCTTCCAATGCTCCCGAGGCCATGTCGGGAAGCGCCAACACCATGCTTCGCATGTACCAGGCTCGCCCCAGGGCCTCCCTCCAACCTGGAACGTCGACGACCCCCAACGCCTTGAGCAACGCAACACTCGAGCGCTCCTCCTCCACGGCCTTCCGCTGAGGCAAATCCTTCAACCCGAAGCGGCTGAACAGGGCCAGCGTCAGCGAGCGATACCAACCTTCGAGGTGCTCACAGTGTCCCTCTCGCATCCACGCCACGGCCGCGCAGAGGGTGACCAGGTCCGCAGGCCCGAGATGATCCGTCCTTGACAGGTCGTAGTACTTTCGCGGCGAGAATGGCCGCGGGTGGTACGACCTCAGCTCGGTGAACGTGGTCATTCGCTCCTCTCAGAACCGGAAGGTCGCCCCTGCTTTCACGTGGGGCTGGACGTTCCGTTCGAACTCAGTGGTTGTCTCGGTCTTGCACGAGAAGAAGTAGCAATCACTCACCGTTGTCTCGGTCGTCGACGTCATGCTGCCTTCGATTCCCGCGCCCAGCGACAGGACCCAACCCTCGGAGATGGGTTGAGCGTAGCCAAACAGCCCGCTGAGCGCGAAGCGATGCCCATCCTTCGTGTCTCCATCGTTGAAGATCATGAAGTTTCCCTGGAGCGACACGTACATGCCGTCGTGGATCTGCTCGCCGAAGAAGTAACGGCTGCCCGCGTGAGCTCCGATGGACCTCGGGAACTCCCCCTTCCCCGTCGCGAACGTCGGCCCCACGAAGATGGTGAAGGCGCCGTCGACACGCCGCTCCAGGTCGAAGTCGATCACCGGAGACTCCGAGAGGGCCGACTCCGCTGAGTAGGGCCCCCCCGCGACGCCCAAGGACAACGCGGCCCGGTAGGACGGGGGCCGGGGCGCTGGAGCGGAACCCGTGACCGGCGAAGAATCCTGGGGCGCGACGTCCTGAGCAACGGCCAGGGTCGACGTGAAGAGCGAGCCCGCGGCGGTGACGACTCGAATGGCGTTCAGGTTCATGGGACATCCCGCAGAGCAACCCGCATGCCTGACGTAAGTGTTGGAAAGACGGTCGGCGCGGCGCGACTTCTGTGCAGGTCACTGCACACGTGCGAAACGCCTCTCGCCCTGAAGCGGTAGCGCGACTGCACACTGCTCGGGACACCGTCGGTTTCTCATCATCCCGTCACCCTCTCAGGAGGATTCCCAACGGTGGCGACAAGGCCACTTTTGGCGCCCGAACGCGCGCGGCGTCGCGCGAACAACGGTGCCACTCATGAACCTGCCCCTCGTGCCCTGGACGCTGTGCCTGACCCTCATGGTCTCAGCGCTCTGCTGTGGCGGCGAAGGGAACTCCGAGACTCCAGGCACGAAGCTCGGCGGCGCCGAAGACCCGAGGGCGTCGCCCTACCTCATCGACGACATCGCGGGAGGACGGTTGAGCGCGGGCCCTCATTCACTCACCGACGTGGGCGGATTGCTCTACTTCGCCGCCACGGACCGGACCCGAGGCACCGAGCTCTTCAAGAGCGATGGCTCGACCGACGGCACGCGCCTCGTCCAGGACGTGCGGCCGGGGCCCCTCGGCTCGGAGCCTCGCGAACTCACGGCACTGGGCAACACCCTGTTCTTCGTCGCGAATGACGGAGTCCACGGCGAGGAACTGTGGCGAAGCGAGGGCAAGGCCTCCAACACGCGACTCGTCCTCGACCTGCGCCCCGGCCGCATGGGCTCCTCCCCCGAGAGCCTCACGGTGCTGGGGCAACACCTCTTCTTCATCGCGAACGACGGCAAGACCGGGGCGGAGCTGTGGCGGACGGACGGCACCCGCGAAGGCACCACCCAGGTGAAGGACCTCGCCCCGGGTCCTCCAGGGGCCCCCCCCTCCCACCTCACCATCGCGAACGGCCTGCTGTACTTCTTCGTGGACCGGACCCTGTGGCGCAGCGATGGCACCCCCGAAGGGACCCGCGCCATTCTGGAGGTGGACGCCCCACCGGGCCTCACCGTCCGTCCCCGCTCACTCACCGCCGCGGACACACGGCTCTACTTCCTCATGAGCCAGGAGCCCAAGGACGACTCCACCGAAGCCCTCTCCACACTCGCGCTATGGACCAGCGACGGCAGCGCGCACGGCACGGTGAAGCTCCTGGACCTCGCGCATCCAGAGCACGCGGGGCCTCCACGGGTCCGCGCGGCGGGGCCCCTGCTGTTCTTCGTCACACAGGCTCCTGGTCACGGAGACGAACTGTGGCGCAGCGACGGCACCACGGCGGGCACACTCATGGTGCGCGACATCGCCCGAGGCCCCTTGAGCTCCAACCCCCGCGAGCTCACCGCGATGGATGGACACCTCTACTTCTCCGCATGGACGGCCGAGCACGGAGACGAGCTGTGGCGCAGCGACGGCACACCCGACGGCACCGTGCTCGTCAAGGACATCGTCCCAGGCCCGGAAGGCTCCGCCCTCGCCTTCCTGAGAGAGACCCACGGTCAGCTCTACTTCTCCGCCCGCGAGCCCGGCACGGGCCACGAACCCTGGCGCAGCAATGGCGCCGCGCGAGGCACCTCACGCATCGAGGACCTCGCGCCCGGTGCTTTCTCCTCCAGCGCTCGCGGCTTCACGGTCAGCGGCCGGAGGGTCTTCTTCACCGCGAACGTGCGCGCCGCGGGCGCCGAGCTGTGGGCCCGCGACGTGGGCTACGACTTCCGCGTCGCCACGAAGCGCCTGCCGTGGAGCGCGGATGAACACGAAGCCCCACCGACGAGCGCGCATCCCGCCCGGCTCGTCCAGGACATCTTCCCGGGCCCTGGTGGAACACCGCCCAGCGCGTGGACCTCGCAAGGCCGCACGCTCTACTTCGACGCGGATGACGGCAGCGTCGGGCAGGAGCTCTGGAGAACCCAAGGCACTCCCGAGAGCACGTGGCTCCTCAAGGACGTGCGTCCAGGCCCCGGCTCCTCGGCCCCCTCCGACTTCTTCGTCCTGGGTCGCTGGGTCCTCTTCTTCGCCGACGACGGCATCCACGGCCGCGAGCTCTGGCGCACGGATGGCACTCGCGAGGGCACCCTCCTCGTGAAGGACCTCCGCCCTGGCATCGCGAGTGGTCAGGGCTCAGGAAGCCCCGTGGTGGTGGAAGGCATCGCGTTCTTCAACGCGAGAGATGCACTGCATGGCGAGGAACTCTGGCGCACGGACGGCACGCCCGAGGGCACCTGGCTCGTCGCGGACCTCGCTCCCGGCGCCGAGGACAGCTCACCTCGCTACCTCACCGCCATGGGCTCGCGTGTCTTCTTCATCGCGAACTTTCCGCGCCGAGGCTGGGAGCTCGGCGTCAGCGACGGCACGGCCGCTGGGACTCGCTGCGTGAAGGACATCCTCCCCGGGCCCCAAGGCGCGTTCCCCACCACCCTCACCGCGCTGGGCTCACGCCTCTTCTTCACCGCGAACGACGGCGTCCATGGCGAAGAGCCCTGGGTCAGCGACGGGAGCGACTCCGGCACGCGGCTCCTGCGCGATATCTGGCCCGGCCCGACGGGCTCCTATGCGAGCACCTTCACGGCCGTGGGCGGACACGTCTTCTTCGCGGCCACGGACCCGGCCGCGGGACGAGAGCCCTGGCTGAGCGACGGCTCCTCCGCCGGCACCTCTCGCGTGTCGGATGTGAATCCCGGCCCGGAGGGCTCCTATCCCCTGTGGTTCAGCGCCTTGGGCACCAGCGTCCTCTTCAGCGCCGATGACGGCACACACGGCGTCGAGCTGTGGCGGGCCAGCGCCACGCCCGCCAGCGCCACACGGGTCAAGGACCTCTGGCCCGGCAGGAGTAGCTCCGAGCCCCGGTGGATGACCTCCGTGGGCTCGCGGGTTCTCTTCCACGCGGACAACGGAACCCAGGGTCCAGAGCTCTGGGAGACCTCGGGGACGGAGGCCAGTACCCGGCTGAGGCAGGAGCTTGCCCCTGGCGGAGTGGGAGCGGCGCCCTACTTCTTCACCGTCGCCGACACCCAGGTGTTCTTCCTCGCGGACGACGGGGCCCAGGGCATCGAGTGGTGGGTGCTGACCCGCCCCGACGAGACCGCTCGGGAATAATGCTTTCTTTCAACCGTTAGAGAGGGATTGGCCTTATTCTCATTCTTTTTTCCCGGAGACGTCCGACATGACCAGCGAGCAGTCCCTCATCGTGACTGAGACCGACCTGGAGCGTCTGCGCCAGGTCATCGACCACCATGGAGGGGGCCGATTGGCCGAGCTCGCGGACATGCTTGACTCCGAGCTGTCCCGGGCGAAGGTCGTTCGCTCGGAGACAGTTCCCCCCAGCGTGGTGACGATGAACAGCACCGTGCTCTTCGAGGATGAGCAGACGGGTGAGCAGCGTCAGGTCACGCTCGTCTACCCGCGCGACGCCAACAGCGACGATGGCCGCATCTCCGTGCTGGCTCCCATCGGCAGCGCCCTGATTGGCCTGTCCGTAGGCCAGTCCATCGCCTGGCCGCTGCCGGGCGGACGCACCAAGCGGCTGCGCATCGTCGCGGTGCCCTATCAGCCCGAGGCCGCGGGCCAGTTCCACCTCTGAATCACCCTCGAGGTCGAAGCGGCGCTCGTCCCTGCTTCCCAGGGGCGGGCGCCTTTTCGCGTCCGCGTCAGCGCAGGCCCACGCGCTTGGCCAGCTCCTGCGCCAGGGCGCGAAGCTCCTCCACGCCGGGCGCCGTGGGGCTCGTGTCGAAAACGACCTCGTAGCCCAGGCCGGCCTGGTTGATGGACTCCGAGCGGGGAATGCGCGCGCGCAGCACCGGCACCGTGGAGTCCTTCAACGCCTCCTCCATCGCCTCGTTCGTCGCCGTGGTGCGCCGGTCCCACAGGTTCACCACGGCCACCAGCGCGCCGCCCTGCTGCTCACGCACGTCGCGCCAGGCCGCCTCGATTTCCCCCAGCCCCTGGAGCGCGAAGGCCCCCGTGGGCACGGGCGCGACGACCAGGTCCGAATGGCCCAGCACCGCCTCCGTATAGGCCCCGATGCTCGGCGGCGTGTCCGCGAGGATGACGTCTGGCGTCCAGCTCAAGGTCTTCAACGCCCGAGGTATGGCCTGAAGCCGGTGGCCCCACTGGAAGAGCTCCCGCTCCATCGCCGCCATGCGAGGCGCCGCCGGCGCGATGAACAGGTTGGGCCGCTTGGGCGACACCACCACCACGTCATCCATCTTGTACTTCGGCCGAGGCCCCAGCGCCTCCGCGACACACGGCCCCTCGCGGCTCTCCAGCCCCAGCACGAGCGACGCATGGGCCTGCGGGTCCAGGTCCAGCAGCAGCACCCGCTTCCCCGCGTCCGCCAACGCCGACGCCACGTGCGCGCAGAGCGTCGTCTTCCCCACGCCTCCCTTGATGGTGCAGAACGCAATCAACGCCATGGGCCCGTCCTACACCGGATTCCCCACGCCGGCGACCACGCCCACACGCCCTCTCGCACCCGCGCGGCACGCCGGATTCCCGCCCATTCGGGACGCACCGGAATGGTTCGGACGCACCATCCAGGGGCGATCCAGATTGGCGCACCCGCCCCTGCCGTCAGACCTCTCGTCAACAATTCCAAGCACTTGGGCATGGCATTCCCCGTGCTCAAGCAGGCGGCATCGGGGCGTCCCAGGGATGCCCTCCACCTTTCGAGGAGGCTCGTCATGGAAGTCCGGTACTACGGCGTTCGGGGAAGCATCGCGGTGTCGGGCTCGCGCATCGGTGGGAACACGGCGTGCGTGGAGGTGACGAGCCAGGGCCACCGGTTGATCTTCGACGCCGGCACGGGCATCCGCGCGCTGGGCGAGGCGATGATGCGCGAGGCGACCCCGCACAAGGTCGCGATGTTCTTCTCGCACCTGCACTGGGACCACGTTCAAGGCTTCCCCTTCTTCACGCCCGCGTACCTGCCCACCTCGGAGCTGAAGCTGTACGGCCCGGGGGCCAACGGCGCGCAGGGGCTCCAGACGGAGCTGGCGGCGCAGATGCAGCCGCCGCACTTCCCCGTGCCGCTGAGCATCATGCGCTCGCGCATGGACTTCCTGTCGGCGCTGCATGGCCAGACGGTGGAGGTGGGCCCGTTCAGGGTGACGCCCATCGACGTGCCGCACCCGCAGGGGTGCCTGGCGTACCGCGTGGAGGCGGATGGTCACTCGTTCATCTACGCCACGGACGTGGAGCTGCGGTTGGAGGACATCTCGCCCGAGGTCGCGCGCCTGTTCGAGGGCGCGGACGTGCTGTGCCTGGATGCGCAGTACACGCCGGAGGAGTACGACGGCCGCCGGGGCATCCCGAAGAAAGGCTGGGGCCACTCGACGATGATGGACGCGGCGGGCGTGGCGAAGTCCGTGGGCGCGCGCCGTCTGTGCCTGTTCCACCATGACCCGGCGCACTCGGACGAGGTGCTCGAGGACATGGCCGAGCAGGCCCGCTCCATCTTCCCCGTGTGTGAGCCGGCGCGCGAGGGCCAGCGGCTGCTGCTGGGCCGCGCGGCCTGAGAGGTGGGCCGGACGATGCCAGGTGAATGCTATGGTGACGCTTCGGCCTTCATTCTTCCGCCCCTGCCCACCATGTCCTCAGCTCCGGAAGTTCCCCAGGTCCTGCTCCCGCTCGGAGGGCTCGTCGGGCGGGAGGTGGACCTCGACGCCTTCCTCCAGAGCTTGATGGACCGCATCGCGGCCACCATGCAGGCGGACCGGGGAACGCTGTGGCTGTTGGACCCTGCGCGCCGCGAGCTGTTCAGCCGCGCGGCCCACCTGCCGGAGGTGTCACAGATTCGCGTCAAGCTGGGCCAGGGCGTCGCGGGCACCGTGGCCCAGCTGGGCCAGCCCATCAACGTGCCGGACCCGCGCGGCGAACAGCGCTTCTTCGCGGACATCGACCGCATGACGGGCTACCGGACCAACAGCCTGCTCGCGGTGCCGCTGCGCGACGTGGACGGTGTCTTGTACGGCGTGCTCCAGGTGCTCAATCGCCGAGGCGGCGAGCGCTTCACGTCCGAGGACACGGAGCGGCTCGACGCGATTGCCGCGCAGGTGAGCACCGCCCTGCAGAGCACCAGCCTCTACCAGGAGCTCCAGCGCGCGAAGGACCAGCCCCAGGCGCCCGTGGGCTACTTCTTCAACCGCATCATCGGTGAGTCCCCTCAGCTCCAGGCCATCTACCGGCTGGTGCGCAAGGCCGCGCCCACCGATGCCACGGTGCTGCTGCGCGGAGAGAGTGGCAGCGGCAAGGAGCTCTTCGCGCGCGCCGTGCACGTCAACGGCCCGAGGCGCGACAAGCCCTTCATCAAGGTGGACTGCGCCGCGCTGCCCGCCACGCTCATCGAGAACGAGCTGTTCGGCCACGAGAAGGGCGCCTTCACCGGCGCGGACCATCGGATGCCCGGCAAGTTCGAGGCGGCCGACAACGGCACCGTGTTCATCGACGAGATTGGCGAGCTGCCGCTGCCCGTGCAGGGCAAGCTCCTGCGCGTGCTCCAGGACCGCGAGTTCGAGCGCGTGGGCGGCACGCAGGCCATCAAGGTGGACGTGCGCATCGTCGCGGCCACGCATCGCGACCTGGCCCGGATGGTGGCGGAGGGACGCTTCCGCGAGGACCTCTACTACCGCATCAAGGTCGTCGAGGTGGTGCTCCCCCCGCTGCGCGAGCGCGGCGCGGAGGACATCGAGCGGCTGGCGCGTCACTTCGTCGCCACGGCGGCCCGCAGGCACCGGCTCGCCATTCCGCGGCTCAGCGCCTCCGCGCTGGAGCGACTCAAGCGCTACCGCTGGCCGGGCAACGTGCGCGAGCTGGAGAACTGCATCGAGAGCGCGGTGGTGCTGTGCGAGGGGGAGATTCTCGAGGAGCACCTTCCCCTCCCCGACCTGGAGCGCCTCACCCCCGGAGCCTCGCCGGAGCCTCCCCGCGCAGGGGACCGCGCGTCGCATCCAGGAGCCCTGCTGCAACCCCTGGCGGAGGTGGAGCGCCAGCACATCCTGCGCGTCCTGGACGCCGTGAAGGGCAACCGCACCGCCGCCGCGAAGGTGCTGGAGATTGGCCGCAACACCCTGGCCCGGAAGCTCAAGGAGTACGGCCTCGGCGACGAAGTGTGACGCGCTCCGTCGGCCGGCCCCCTCGAGGACAGCCGGGCCACCCGGGAATTCTCCCCTGAAACGGACAAGGCGTGCCTCCCGGAACAACCTGGAGCATGCTGGGGCGGCACAAACATGCCGTTCGAGGGGGAGTCCGATGAAGGTGATTGAGACGTTGGTCAACCTGCCCACGGAGCTGGCCGAGAAGATTCCGGACGTGAAGCTGCAGGAGCAGGACATCCGGGTGACGCTGGCCCAGGAGGGGCTGACGCGCGGCGGAATCCTGCCGCCCAAGCTGAGCCTGGCGGACTTCGCGCTCTCCTTCGAGGCCAGCGCGGAGGCGACGGTCCGCAACTTCAACTCGGTGGGCGACGTGGACGAGAACGGCGTGGTGGGAGAGGCCCCGCCCGCGAACGCGCCCCCTTCGGACCTGCCTCGCCCGCAGCTCCTCCTGGGAGGGAGCGTGGGGTGGATGCGCTATCAAGCCTCCGCGCGCATCAAGGCGGCGGCGTCCGGCGGCTGGTCCATGGTCACCGTCAACGGCCAGACAGAGCTGTCCGCCACCCTCAGCGACTACCGCGCCCATCCGCTGACCCGCAACATGCGCGAGGCCGCGAAGGAGGACCTGGCCCAGCCGCGCCTGTTGGTGCTGTCCACCGACCTGACGAAGATGGGGACGGGGGACGCGGTCGCGTGGCGGGTGCGCGGCATGCTGGAGACGGGGCTGGACCTGGGCTGGGCCGACCTCTTCACGTCGAACCTGTCGGACCTGTCGTTCGTCCGCAACAGCGAGCTCATTGAACTGAAGAGCTCCCTTGTCGCCCTGGTGCGGGCCCGCGTGTCGCTGGTGGATGACTACCAGCTCAGCTTCTCGCGCCCCAGCCCAGGCCGCATCCACCTGGCGGTGCGCAAGGCGAAGTCCCACGAGGCCTCGAGCGGCGCGGGCCTGGGAATCACCGTGGCGTTCTCCGACCCCGAGGCCGTGCAGGCGCGGCTCAAGGAGGTGCTCTCCGCGCTCGCCGGTCAGGCCGAGTCGAAGGTGGACGAGCTCATCGAGAAGGCACTCCGCAAGGTGCTCTCCGTGGAGGAGGAAGCGCTGCTGCGCGCGGTGCTGGAGCGGCTGGGGTTGGATCCGCAGATCATCAACCTGGACCACCTGAAGCAGGAGTGGGAGCAGTTCAAGCAGAAGGTGGAGTCCGCCCTCGAGAAGGTGGTGAAGGCCCGCGTCTCCAGCGCGTTCCAGTACGAGTACCTGCGCATCTCCGAGTCCGCCTCGCTGCTGGAGGTCGAGTTGGACGAGGCCACCGCGCTGCGCTTCCACGGCGCGCTGTTGCGCGGCAACCTGGTGGACCTGCTGGAGTGGCTGCGCGAGCCGTCCAACGCGGGCACCTTCACGCTGAAGAACTACCTCAACTCGGCGTCCTTCACGCTTCAGCAGACCGTGGGCTTCTCGCTCTCGGTGGGCACGTTCGAGGTGCTCAAGTCGCGCAACACGCTCAAGCAGACCTGGGTCTCCCAGGAGAACATGCAGGGCGCGCGGCGGCAGGCGTTCCTGGGACGGCGCGCGTACGAAGACTCGCTGATGGGCCACCGCAACCGGTGGATGGTGGACTTCCAGGCGGACATGGAGTCCTTCGCGCCGGCGCCCGCGGCGTCGGACTTCCGCTACGGCCTGCACATGTTGCTGTGGGGCCAGAAGAAGAAGCTCACGAAGCAGGAGCTCCAGCAGGCGGTGGATGACGCCGTCGTCTGGGGCGTGCTCGACGCCAACGACGCCTCCAAGGTGACGTCGACGCTGGCGGCCCACCTGGGCAAGGTGGACGTGCAGACCCAGGTCGAACTCAAGGTGTCCGATGCGATGCTGCGCGAGCTGGTGCCGGGCCTTCAGACCTTCGACCTCAAGCTCTTCTCGAGGGCACTCGCGCGCGCCATGCCGTGGAGCGAGCAGACGGCCCGCGTCTCCTCCGAGTTCCGCAAGCTCGTCTACGCGCCCATCTGGGAGTCCTACCTCGCCGAGGTGATGAACAAGGGCAGCTTCCTGTCCGGGGACCTCTCCCCCACCCGCGCCGCGCAGATCGCCGCGTGGTTCATCGAGAAGGACTCCACGGTGAAGCAGCTCGCCGCGGACCTGCTCCTGCGCGAGAAGACGTGGCAGCCACCCGGAGGCAACTTCAGCTTCGCCGAGGTCACGGACAAGAACCGCAACACGCTGGCCAAGTGCCGCCGCTTCGTGGATGGGCTCGTGCGCCTGCGCAGGTCCATCGAGGAGCGGCGCAGCGGTGAGGAGCTGCGCACCGTGCACAGCGACATGGAAGGCATGTGGAACACCGGCTTCCACCTGCGCGCCGCGGGCGCCGTCCTGGCCGAGGTCGCGAAGGCCACGCCTCGGGGACTGGGCGGCATCGAGCGCACGTTCACCGTACGGCTGGCGGACAGCCAGGAGCAGCTCGTGTTCTCCACGGCGTGGGGTCCCACGACACCGTGAGGCACATGCCTCGCGCTCACATCGAGCGCGAGAGCACCACCGCGGCGGCCATGGACATCGCTCCGGCCGCCGCGAAGTGCATCCAGGCCCGGCGCGACAGGCGGGAGCGGAGGGACTCGAGTTCGGAGCCCATCACCACCAGCGCCGCCCGCCGCTTCTGGCCGCGCAGGACGTAGGTTCCCTCGAGGGGGCCGCGGCTCAGCTCTCCCACCACGAAGCAGCGCTCCCCCGGCATCCCCACGCGCTCCCAGGACAGCGCCTGGGGCTCCGCGAGAGGTGCCCACGGAGGCGTGCTGCACCGGCGTGGACAGACCGGCGCCATCACCGATGCGGGCGAGAAACACACACGCGCCCGCGCATGGACTCCCCGGAGGGTCAGCGTGGGGGAGTAGCCGCGCTCGTGGGACAGGAGCGCGCCCTTCCTTCCGTCCTCGGCCACGGTGCGGACCTCGGACTCGAAGAACGCACAGGAGATGCCGCCGGGAGACGAGAGGACCTCCTCCGCGTCGAGCGTCCCTTGGAAGACACCCCACCCTCGGGTCTCCCCCGAGCGCAGCGCCGCCACCGCGTCATCCAAGGACCGCGGCGCCGAGCCACCCAGCTCATCCGCGTTCATCCACACCCGGGAGCCCCGCACCACCAGCAGGGCCGCGACCATCATCAGCGCGAGCCCCACGGACTTGTCCACGGCCTCGGAAGACAGGACGTCCTGTGTCCAGAGCGCACCCAAGGCCAGGAGACCGAACCAGAGGGCCAGCCCCCGAGGAGGCCGTGACGCCATGCACCGGCGGCCCTGGCTGAACGCAGCCGACACCAGCGCCGCCAGGAACGCGGCGTAGATCGGCGCAACGAGGACGCGCCAGACGCTCATCCCTACCCTCCGGCAGCCAGGCCTGGGCTCGTTGCACCGGGCCTCCGACAGCGTGGGAAGGTGGGGCGCATGAGCAGCGCGCGCAAGGCCACGCGAGGCGGCGCTCGGCCGGGTGCGCCTCAGGTGTTCGAAACATGAGGCTTTCTGAAGCAGCGCACACGGCCAGGCGCACGGCCTGGTCGGTGGGCACGGGCGCGGCGATCACCCTCCCCGCACCGTTGATTCTCATGCCCAACGTCGCCGGTGTCGTCGACTCAGACAGGCCGCTCGCTCTCCAACTCGCTTCGGCTCGAGGTCTACTGGGACCTTTACGGGTCGGGAGCTACTGCTCCTGAACGCCGGCGACATTGCGCTTGGGACGTGCCTCCAGTTGGCCGCGCACCTTCAAGTCATCAAAGGTGCAGGCGAGGTTGCGGCATCCCACCGCCACCTTGCCCACGCGGTGGGCCAGCCCCGGCAACAACTTCCGGGCGAAGCGCTGCCGGCCCAGGAAGCCCTCCGCGAGCACGGCGCCACCCTTCATCGGGCTCAGCTTCAGCCGCACCAGATACGGCCCCGTCGTGGGCAAGGGCATCTCGTCCTCGACGAGCCCGTCGGTGTCCTGTGCGCTGTTGCCGACGACCTCCTGCCCGTCCTCCGTGAAGTAGCGCCACGCCAGACGCATGCCCACCTCGGGGATGGCGAAGGCGGACACCTGGAGGTCCTTGATGCGGAAGGACAGCTCGCCGTAGTGCTGGGCATCAGACTCCTCGGGGTACTCATTCCCGAGCGGCTTGACGTCCATCACCACCTGCGCGTCGAAGTTGTCGGCCGCGAAGTAGCGGTGCGCAACGTAGGCGCGAGGCACCAGTCGCCGCCCTCCCGCGTCCTGGCCTCCCTGCCACGCGCGGAGCTGGCCGTCCTGAAGCTTCCAGTCACCGCTGTGGAGGTTGATCTCCTCCGTGCCCTTGTCGTCGAAGGAGACCTCGAAGCGGGACTCGCCCTCCGGCGTCGTCGACTCCACCAGCGTCGCCGTGGCGAAGGCCTCATGGTACGTGTTCGGCGGCCACGCCTTGGTGCCCCCGCGGACCTTCACGCCCTCGGTGCCGATGACGACCTTGTCGTCCTTGCCCAGGTGGACGCTCATCGGGACCATCTTGGCGACAATGCCCAACACCGCGGCCGCCCCCACGACCGTCAGCCCCGCGCGCATGCCGCGCCAACCGGAGCGGAAACGGCGCGCGAGCTGACTCGTGGACCGGCGCCGGGTCCGAGGCTGGCGATCCGTGAGGAGCCCCGCCGCCAGGGCCGGCACCGACGACGTGGAGATCATCACCTCCAGGGCGGAACAGAGGTCCCCCGCCTTCGCGTAGCGGGCCTCGGGGTCCGTCTCCAGGAGGCGCTCCACCACCAGGTCCACGCGCGGGTCCAACCCCGGCACCCGCTGCGACGGCAGCTTGAAGCGCCCCAGCGGCAGCTCGCCGGTGAGGACCTCGTAGAGCACCACGCCCAGCGAGAACAGGTCGGCGCGGCCGTCGACGTTCTTCGCGTCGCGCCGCTGCTCCGGGGCCATGTAGTTGAGCGTGCCCATGGCCACCGCCGTCGCGGTGAGCTGAAGCCGTGACTCAGACTGCCGGATGCCCGCCAGCCCGAAGTCCGCCACCTTCACGTTGCCACGCCCATCCAGCAGGATGTTCTCCGGCTTGAGGTCGCGGTGGATGATGTCCTTGTCATGGGCGCACTCGATGGCGCGCGCCACCTGGAGCAGCAGCTTCAAGCCCTGCTGCGGCGAGAGCGAGCTCGCGGAGATGGCCTCCCGCAGCGAGCGCCCCTCCACGAACTCCATGACGAAGTAGTAGTGCTCACCCGCGACGCCGCGGTCGATGATCTGCACGATGTTCGGATGATTGAGGGCGGCGAGCGCCGTGGCCTCCTTCTCGAACCGGGCGACGAACTCCGGGTCCTTCGCCAGCTTCGGCGGAAGGAGCTTCACCGCCACCGTGCGCCCGAGCGACGTCTGGCGCGCGAGCCACACCTCGCCCATGCCCCCGCGCCCCAGCATCTCCTGGAGCTCGAACCCGGGCAGGTCCACCTTGGCCGCCGCCACGAACGTCTCGACGGCGTGAGGGTCCATGTCCGAGTCCGCCCGGCCACGTCCCGTGGGCGTCGAGGAGCGCACCAGCGTCGCGCCCATCGGCTCATCCATCCGGGCGGCCACCGAGGGCAGCGCCACGCCACTCGGCCCCTCCACGGCTCCAGACGCCTCGCGCGAGTCCCCCTCCGGCATCGGAACGCCAGGCAGCGCGACACCTCGCGGGGATGTGTCCTCGTCTCCCGGAGACACACCGGCATGGCCCGCGACTCGAACGTCCTCCGCCTTTGAAGAAGGCACATCGGTGCTGGACTGCCGCGCTGACGGGCTCTCGTTCACGGCTTCCCCCACGTCTCCAGGAACCGCCGACGACGCGCCGCCCGAGCGCGAGACACCACTCGACCGCATGCCACTCCCCTGCCCCACCTTCGAATTTCCCGGCCCTGAATCCTGCGCGACTTCATGCGGGTCCTGCACCTGGGTGGCATCCCGCAGCGCCCCGCCATTGGCGTAGGGCGCGCTCGAGATGCGCTCATCCGCGCGCAGCCCCGGCACCACCGTGTCCCGCGTGTGCTCATCTCGCGCGCGATGCGGCGCGAACGTCACGTTCGACCCTGTGTCCCTCGAAATCGACGAGAGGTTCTGCGTCCCCTGCCGCGCGCTGCTCACGTCCTGGCGGCGCACCTCGAACCGGATGCCGCAGCGGCACGTCAACTTCTGGCCGCTGACGTAGACCCGGGTGTCGTGCTGGGTCCCGCAGTTGGGACACTCCTGGGTCGTCGTCATGCGCGGCGCGGGGAAGCGGCGGTCGTGTATTCCACGCCATGGACACGGTAGGTCGGAACGGCCTTCTCCTTGCCCTTGACCTGGAGCGCCGGCAGCTCCTCCACGTCAAAGCCCGCACCCGCCTTGCTCACCGTCGTCTCGGACGCGAGCACCTCGCCGCTCTTCGCCATGCCGCACAGGCGAGAGGCCGTGTTCACCGTGTCGCCAATGGCCGTGAACTCGTGCCGCTCCGCGCTGCCCATGTAGCCCACGACGGCCTGGCCCGTGTTGATGCCGATGCCCACCTCGATGGGCTTCTTGCCCGCCTCCACGCGCTGGCGGTTGATGCCCTCCACCGCGTCCTGCATCTCCAGCGCCGCGCGCACCGCCCGCGCCGCGTCATCCGGATGGGAGAGCGGCGGGCCCCAGACCGCCATCACGCAGTCGCCGATGAACTTGTCCAGGTTCCCCTCGTAGCGGAACACCACGTCCGCCATCGACGAGAAGAACATGTTCAGCATCGAGACCACTTCCTGGGGCGACTCGTTCTCGGAGATGGTGGTGAAGCCCCGGATGTCCGCGAAGAGGCAGCTCACCTCCGCCAGACGGCTCTGCCGCAGGTCCTCCGTCTCGCCCGAAATCACCGCGTCCGCCACCGCCTTGGACAGGAAGCGGCTGAGCTCCGCGCGCGTGACGGCCTCCGCGCGGATCTGCTCGCCCAGCGCGGCGTTCTCCAGCGCGATGCTCGCCTGCGAGGCGATGCCGGAGAGGATGTTCAAGTCCTTCTCCGAGAACGCGTTGATCTGCTGCCGGCTGTCCAGGAACAGCACCGCCTGGATCTTCGAGTTCACCATCAGCGGCACGGCCATGGCCGAGCGGATGCCCTGCGCGACGATGCTCTCCGCCGCGGAGAAGCGCTCGTCGATGATGGCGTCCGCCGTCAGCACCGCCTTGCCCGTCTCCACCACGCGCTTGAGCACGGTGTCGGAGAGCATCACGTTGACCGGCTTGCCCGTGCGGTGGTGCACCGCCGCCGGGATGAACTCCCCGTCCCCGGCGACCTTCAGGATGACGCCGTGGTCCGCCGCCAGGAGCTGGAAGGCCACCTTCAAGATCTGCTCGAACAGCCCTGTCTGGCTGCCCTGCAGACCCACCTGCCGGTGGAACTCATGGGCGATGCGCAGCTTCTCGTAGTCGCGGCGCAACGCCTCCACGTCGGTCATCTGCTCGACGGGGCGGAAGTTCTGCGGCACCTGGTCCATCTGCGCCAGGAAGGCGGGCATGGACACCGACTGCGCCACCACCGTCACCCCGGGAGCGGTGGGGGCGTTGGGGTTCACCGGGGGCTCTCCGCTGTGGAAGATGAGCCGGGAGGCACCCAGGGCAATCTCGTCCCCGTCCCGCAGGCGCAGCTCCTTCACCCGCTTGCCGTTGACGAACGTCCCGTTCGAGGACCCCAGGTCCTTGAGGACGAAGTCCTTGCCTACCCGCTCGATGGTCGCGTGCTCCTTGGAGACCTCGCGGTCCACCAGGCGCAGCGTGTTGGACGGATGCCGGCCGAGCGACGTCAGCGGCCCCAGGGGGAACTCCCCGAGGGTGCCGTCCGCGAAGCGCCCGGTCAGCCGGGGGCCTCGAAGCTGCCCGGATTTGGGGGCGAATGGGGCGGGAACCTGGCTCACGCGCGAATCCTCACCGGCCCGGACACTACCAGAGCCTTTCGGGCGCGGGGAACGTCTGGCGGGGCCCCCAGGCCTGCCGCCCCCCGGAGGGCTGCACGGCCGGTCAGGGTCCAGCACCTGGGACGGCGCGTCACCGGGGCCTACCACCCCGCTTCTCTCTAGAGGCCCACACTGGTAAGGGGGGCCCGTGCGAATCAAACAGAAGCCCGAAGACTTCAGCGTCAAGGAATCCTACCGGTTCGATGAAGTCTCCGGGGGGCGCTTCCGCGTCTACCTCATGGACAAGCAGAAGCTGTCCACGTTCGACGCGGTGACCCGCCTGCGCGACGCGTTCGGCCTGAGGCCGGGCGCCATCAGTTATTGCGGCCTGAAGGACAAGCAGGGCCGCACCGAGCAGCTCATCGCCGTGGACGGCGCCGACGTGGACATGCAGGAGCCCGACCTGCGCCTGAAGTACCTGGGCCGGACGAACAAGGCCCTGTCCTCGGCCAACATCACGTCCAACCGCTTCTCCGTGACAGTGCGCTCCCTGGGCCCGGAGTCCCTGGGCCCCCTGAACGTGGCCGCCGCCGAGGTCAACCGCCTGGGCGTGGTCAACTACTTCGACAGCCAGCGCTTCGGCTCGCTGAAGCACGGCCAGGGCTTCATCGCCAAGGACCTCATCCGGGGCGACTTCGAGGCCGCGCTGCACAACTACCTGGCCAAGCCGTCGGACCTGGACCGCTCCGAGGACGCCAAGGTGAAGGCCTTCTGGCGCGACAACTGGGGCCACTGGGACGCGCGTGTCCCCTTCGAGGGCACCAAGAAGTACCACCGCGTCCTGCGCTCGCTGCGCGAGGAGCCCAAGGACTTCACCCGCGCCTTCCTTCAAATCGACGCGGATTACCGCGCCATGCTGCTGTTCACGTATCAGAGCTACCTCTGGAACGAGGGCGTGCGGCGCTACCTCCAGCTGCTCCTGCCGCGCGAGTCGCTGTTCCCCATGCGCTACCAGGCCGGAACGCTGCTCTTCCATCGCGACGCCGACCCGGAGACGCTGCGCGTGCTGCGCGACGCCACCTTCCCCCTGCTCGCGCCGGACAGCCGCTTCACCGACCCGAAGGTGGAGGAGGCCGTGCGCTGGGTGCTGGGCCGCGAGAAGCTCCAGCTCTCCGACCTGAGCATCCCTGGGGCGGAGCGCATGCTCTTCTTCAAGCACGAGGAGCGGCCCGTCCTCTCCTTCCCGCACAAGCTGGTCATCGGCCGCACCCAGAGCGACGAGCTCAACCGGGGCCACGTGAAGGCCAACGTCGCCTTCACCCTGCCGCCGGGCGCGTACGCCACCCTGGTCGTCAAGCGGCTGTTCCACTTCGAATACGCCGAGGACACCGCCGAGGAGATTCGCGCGTCGCAGCGGCCCAAGCTCGTGGAGCTGGAGCAGGCCGAGGCCGCCCCCTCGAGCCGCCGCGGCCCGCCGGTCCGCGAGAGCCGAGGCGCCCAGCGCGACAGCCGAGGCACCCAGCGCGACAGCCGAGGCACCCAGCGCGACAGCCGGGACAGCCGTGGCACCCAGCGCGACCGTCCCGCCCGGGCCCCCGCCGCCAAGACCTCCACCAGGGCCTCCGCGTCCAAAGAGGCCCCCACGTCCAAGGGGACCTCCGCGTCCAAGGCCCTCATCAAGGCCGCCCCCAAGGTGGAGGAGCAGGCTGCGGCCGTCCCGCTCGGATTCCGTGAGAAACAGCGCCAGCGCAAGGCCGCCCGCGAGGTCGCCCGGGCTGAGACGGCCGCCAAGCGCCCGAAATCACGAAAGAAATAATTTCGGGGTGACGGTGAATCCTTCGGACGCAATGGAGGCCGGGGCACGCCGTAGACGAGGACGTGAACGCTCTTGCCCTCGACGACGTGCCCGGGAAGCTCGCCCATGCCATCGGGATGCTGATGGCGGATGACGCCATCTCGCTCCCCTGGAAGGCGGACGTCCAGGCCGCCCGCCGGGGAGACCCCTCCGCCTTCGAGACCCTGGTGCGCAGCGTGCAGCGCCAGGTGTACGGCCTCGCGCTCCGCCTGCTCCAGAGCGACGCCGAGGCCGCCGAGGTCTCTCAAGAGGCCTTGCTCCGCGCGTACCAGAATCTCCACCGGTACGACGACTCGCGCCCGTTCGATTTGTGGGTGTTGGCCATCACCCGCAATCTCTGCCTGGACCTGCTCCGGCGCCGCACCAAGGTGCGCACCGAGGAGCTGGAGCCCATGAAGGAAGTCCTCCCCAGCGGCGAGGCGTCGCAGGAGGAAGGCGCCATCGCCCGCGAGGAGCGTCAGTCGCTCGAGGACGCCATGGCCACGCTCTCCGTGGACGACCGTGAAGTCCTGGCGCTCTACTACGTCCAGAAGCGCACGACGAAGGAGATCGCGCAGATCCTCGGGTGTGCTCCTGGCACCATCATGGCCCGGCTCTTCAGGGCGCGGGAGAAGCTGCGAAAGAAGATGACCACGGAGGAGGCCTCCCGATGAGCGTGCACCCCTGCCCCGACCTCGAGGTTCTCTTCGCCGAGTTGGAAGAAGGCGAAGGCTCCGCGCTGGACCATGCCGCCGACTGCGCGGCCTGCTCCGCCATCCTCGAAGAGCACCGGCTGATGGAGCAGGACCTGTACCGGCTGGCGGATCCGCTCCCCCCGCCCACCCTGGTGGCGAGCGTCATGGCTCGAGTCGCCACCGAGCCCGTACCTCAACGTCGCGAGGTCTGGTCCGGGCTCGTCATCCTCATGTCCTCGCTGGTCGGCGGTCTGGGGGTCCTGGTGATGAGCGACCAGGCCATGGGCCGGCTGGGAACCGGCGTCGCCAGCCTCCTGGTGGAGGGGCGTGGGTTCGTCGAGGGCCTGCTGAGTGGGGCCCGCGCGCTGTGGTCCACCGAGGGACTCGCCATCGCGGCCATCCTCGCCCTCCTCCTCCTGACGTCTCTGGCTGGTCTCAAGCGACTCGCAGGCAGCGCCCCTACCCCCTCCGAAGCCTGAGCAACCCATGAAGATGAAGATCTCCCCTCGCTTCCTCCTTCCCGCGTTGCTCATGGGCGCCCCCCTCTCGCTCGCCGAGCCCGCCCAGGCCCCCCGCGCCCAGACTGCTCCCGCCTCGAAGAGCATCGACGTCAGCTTCCGTGGCAGCCTTCGCGACGCGCTCAAGACCATCGCCGACAAGGGCGGGCTGAACCTGGTTGTCACCGGCCAGCTGGATGTCCCCGCCGAAGTGCACCTGCGCGGCGTCACCGCCGAGCAGGCCCTGCGCACCGTGTCCCGCGCCTACTCGCTGCGCATGGAGAACGACGGCGCCATCATCACGCTGCGGCCGATGACGCCCCAGGAGGTGAACGCCCAAGCCCAGGGCCTGCCGTCCCAAGAGAGCCCCGCGGCCACGCCCGCGCCTCCGGCGGCTCCCGCGACACCGGCCCCGCCCGCCCCTCCCGAGCCGCCCAAGTCCGCCAGCGACACGGGCGAGAGCGTGGACGCCCTGGTCAACGAGGCGCTCAACGGCGTGGACCTGGAGTCGATGAGCGAGGTGCGCGAGCAGATCCGCGAGAAGCTCAACCAGACGCGCGATGAGCTCCAGCGCTCCCGCCGCTCGGGGGGCCGCAACGTGGTGGCGCGCGGCCAGTCGCTCGAGGTGAAGGAAGGCCAGTTCGTCCAGAGCGCCGTGGTGTACGGCGGCAACCTGGTGGTGAAGGGCAGCGTGGAGAACGACGCGGTGGCCTTCGGCGGCAACCTCATCATCCACGGCCACGTGTCCGGTGACGCCCACGCCTTCGGCGGCAACGTCATCCTCAAGAACGGCGCCAGCGTGGAGGGCGACGTGTCCTCCTTCGGCGGCAACGTCGAGCGTGAGGACGGGTCCCAAGTGGAGGGCGGCATCAACACGTTTGGCGGTGCGAACATCGGCAGCATCCTCAAGGATGAACTCAAGAATGGCCTGAAGGATGGCTTGAAGGATGCTCGCAAGCCCCACTCCAAGCACAACAACCACTCCCCGAACGACAACGAGGACAACGACAACGAAGGGGGCCTGGCCTCTCTCATCCTGACCTTCGCGGTGCTCTTCGGCCTGGGCTTCCTGGGGCAGATGTTCGTCCCCAACCGGATGAAGCTCCTGGGTGACGAAATCCGGGCGCGGCCTCTTCAGAGCGGGCTCACCGGCTTCTTCGGGGTGCTGGCGATGATTCCCCTCACGGTGGTGTTGTGCATCACCATCATCGGCATCCCCGCGGCCATCCTGTTGTGGATGGCGGCCCCCCTCGCGGTGGCCCTGGGCTTCGCGGCGGTGGCGAGCGAGCTGGGCGCGCGTCTTCCGGTGATGCGTGGACGGAAGACGCAGGCCGTCGTCCTGGCGCTCGGGTTGTTCGTCATGCTGGTGGTCGGCGCCATCCCGGTGTTGGGAGTCATCTTCTCCTCGCTCGTGGCCCTGGTCGCCCTGGGAGCGGTCATCCGCACCCGCTTCGGCTACCGGCCGCGCGGCACCGGAATCCCCGAGCCCATCCACCCCCACACCGAGCAGCCCATCTGAGCTCGAACGAAGCGCCGGGTTTGCTGGATTGACTGGCGCATCAAACAAATCGGAGGGCCCGCCCTCCTGAAGCCAGAAGCAGACACATCGGGGACTGTCACGAAGCCCTTACGGCGCGTGGCGGTCCCCGATGACGTTCAGCGGCGCTCTTAGAGAAGTTCCAGTGCGCCATCACTGGCACTGTCGGATGGCACGCATGACCGGGGTGCGTCATACGCCGACAGGCTTTGACCACTCGGTCCGGGTACGCCATTTTGCGAGCACCCATGCGACGCCTCCCAGATGCTTCGTTGCGCGGCAGGGCCATCACCGTGGACCTCGAGGGCGAGAGCATCCCCGCCATCGAAGGCGAGCCGGTGGCGTGCTCTCTCGTCGCCGCGGACGAGCCCATGCTCGCCCGCTCCGTGAAGTACCACCGCCCTCGCGGGCCCTTCTGTTTCGCCGCCGCGTGTTCGCAGTGTCTGATGCGGGTGGACGGCCTGCCCAACGTCTACACGTGCCGCACGCCCGCACGCGAAGGCATGAAGCTGGAGCGGCAGAACGCATACCCCTCCGCGAAGGTGGATGTGTTCGAGACCATCGACTGGTTCTTCCCCAAGGGGCTGGACCACCACGAGATGTTCGCCGGAGTTCCCGTCGCGGAGACGGTGATGGCCAAGGTCGCGCGCCAGCTCGCGGGCCTGGGCCTCCTGCCCAAGGAGGAGGCGCCTGTTCCGCCCCCTGCCCGCACGCTGCGCACCCGCGTGGCGGTGGTGGGCGCGGGCGCCGCGGGGCTCGCCGCCGCGGCGGAGTTGACCGAGCGCGGCATCCCCTTCCTCCTGTTCGAGCGCGAGGACCATCTGGGCGGACGCCTGGCGCACGGCGCTCCGGAGACGGACGCCCCGGCCATCATGGACGCGGGCTCGCTGGCGAAGGACAGCGTCTTCACGCGCGCCACCGTGCTGGGCCTGTACGACGACGAGGACGGGCGCTACCTCGCGGTGGGTGCCTGGGAGCCCGGCGGAGTGCGGCTCCTGAAGGTCTACGCGGAGCGCTTCCTGCTGACCATGGGCGGCCATCCGCCCACCATCCCCTTCGAGAACAACGACCTGCCCGGCGTCTACGCGGGCCGCGCGGCCAGCCTGCTCTTGCGCCAGTACGGCGTGGCCCCGGAGGCCGCCGCGCTCGTGGGCTGGGGCAATGAGCTCTACGCGCTGGCCCGGTTGATGGAAGCGCACGGCGTCAAGGTGGCCGCGGTGGTGGACCTCCAGGGTTCACCGCCCTCGGGTGCATCTCCGATGGCGACACGGGGTTCGGAGCCCAAGGCCCACGGCCTGCGGCACGTGAGCGCGTTCAGCTTCAGCGCCGCCGATGGGAGCCGGCGCAAGGTGGACTGCGACGCGGTGCTGGTGTCCGTGCCGGTGAGCCCCAGCTTCGAGCTGGCGCGCCAGGGTGGCGCGAAGGTGTCCTTCGACGCGGGCCGTGGATTGTTCCGGGTGGAGGCGGACACGCAAGGCCGCACCGAGGCCCAGGACGTGTACGTCGCGGGAGATATCACGGGCGGAGGCAGCGCCCGGCAGGCCGCCGAGGCGGGACGGCGCGCGGCGCAGGCGCTGGTGGGAGGACTGTCATGAGCAAGTCGATGATCTGCTCGTGTGAGGACGTCACCGCGGACGATGTGCGGCACGCCGTCTCGCGCGGGTATTGCGACGTGGAGTCGGTGAAGCGGTACACCGGATTCGGCACCGGCATCTGCCAGGGCAAGAGCTGCCTGTCGGCGGTGGCCGCGCTGCTGGAGAAGGAGAAGGCGCTCAAGGCCGACGCGGTGGTGCCCTTCACGCCCCGCCCGCCCCTGTTCCCCACGGAGCTGAGCCTGCTGGCCAGCGCCCCCGTGGACGAGTCGCTGCCGCCCATTGGAGGCGTGCCCCAGGAAGTGGACGCCTTCCCCAAGGCGCTGCGCCCCGAGGGCCCCGTCCCCGCGAAGGCCAAGGTGGTCATCATCGGCGGCGGAATCATGGGGCTCGCGCTCGCGTACAACCTGGCGCGCGCGGGCGAGACGGACGTGGTGGTGCTGGAGCGCGGCTACCTGTGCGCGGGCGCGTCCGGCCGCAACGGCGGCGGCGTGCGCATGCAGTGGGGCACCCCCGCGTTGGTGGAGCTGGCCAAGCGCTCCATCGACGTGATGAAGGGCTTCGCCCGGGAGCTGGGCATCAACGTCTGGCTGCGCCAGGGCGGCTACCTCTTCCTCGCGCGCAAGCCCGAGGTCGCCAAGCGGCTGGAGCGCAACGTCGCGCTGCACAACCGCTTCGGCGTGCCCACGCGGCTGGTCACCCCGGACGCGGCGCGGGACATCGTCCCCGGCCTGACGATGAAGGGCTGCGTGGCGGCCTCCTTCAATCCCGAGGACGGCGTCATCTTCCCCTGGCCCTTCCTGTGGGGCTACGCGCAGGGCTGCCGGAAGAAGGGCGTCCGCGTGGAGACGTACACGGAGGTCACCGGCTTCGAGGTCAGCGGTGGCCAGGTGCGCAAGGTGAAGACGGACCGCGGTGACATCGCCTGTGACACGGTGGTGCTCGCGTCCGGCGCGTGGAGCCCCCAGGTGGCGAAGCTCGCGGGCGTGGAGCTGCCCAACGAGCCGCACCGCCACGAAATCCTCAGCACCGAGCCCCTCAAGCCCTTCCTGGGGCCGCTGGTGTCCGTGCTCGACTCGGGCCTGTACTTCAGCCAGTCCATGCGCGGCGAAATCGTCGGCGGCATGGGCGACCCGAAGGAGCCCGCGGGGCTCAACATGGGCAGCACCCTGCGCTTCGTGTCCCGCTTCGCCCACGCGCTCATGGAGCAGCTCCCCCACGTAGGCCACGTGAAGGTGCTCCGCCAGTGGGCCGGCTGCTACGACGTGACGCCGGACAACAACCCCATCCTCGGCCGCACCCCCGGGCTGGACAACCTCCTGCAGATGTCCGGCTTCGTCGGCCACGGCTTCATGATGGCCCCCGCCGTCGCCGAGCGCATGGCCGCGTGGATGGCGACCGGTGAGTCCGATGAGCTCTTCACCCGCTTCAACCTGCGCCGCTTCGCCGAGGGAAGCCTGGAGCGAGAGGACATGATCATCGGCTGAAGTCCTCGAACGGGCCGCATCCCTCCTTCCTCCGAAGCGGGGTGCGGCCCGTGAACTTTTCCAAGCCTGTCCTGCCCGTGGACACCCGGCGGCTCGATTGACCGCGAAAGCGACAGGCCCCCGCAAAACAAGCAAATACCGACATCCACGGGTGTTTACCCGGAGGCGCGCGAAGGGGCTTTACACCTCGGGGACGAGGGAGCGGTGCACGGGTGCACCACCAGGCGCCGCGCGAGCCGTGGCCCTCCGAGGGGAACCGTCGGACGCGGGACACTGGCACGGGGTGTGCCACGGGCACGCCGCGCGCAATCCCGCGCGTGGAGGAGTCCCCCGATGATCGCGAAGAGCATGCGTGCGTTGTTCCTGATGGGTGCCCTGTCGGCCTGCGGTACCGAGCAGGCCCCGGACGTTCCGAACGCGGACGGCACCGAGCCGCTCCAGTCCCAGGAGTCCACCGTCATCGTCGGCTCGGTGAACTGGGTCAGCGCGACGACGCTGACGGGCACGCAGCGCACGCGCTCGCTGGCGGTGGGCTACCTGTCCATTCCGGCCGCGGGCACGCGCTGCACCGCGTGGCTGGTCTCCCCCGACGTCATCATCACCAACAACCACTGCATCGGCAGCACGTCCGAGGCCGTGGGCGCTCGCGCCTCGTTCAACTACGAGGACGGCGTCGCCTCGGCCAGCCGCGTCTGGTACAACTGCGCCACGCTCATCAAGACGTGGTCCGCCGACGACATGACGGCGCTGCGCTGCACGGCGACGAACGGACAGCTCCCCGGCAACGTGTACGGCTGGCTGACGGTGTCCAGCACCAACGCCGCCACCAACGCCAGCATCTACGTGGTCCACCAGAACTGCGACTACTACACGACGTCCGGCTGCACCCCGAACAAGAAGAGCTCGCCGGGCGTGGTGAAGAACGCGAACTACTCCACCACGGACCTGTCCTATGACGCGGACACGCTGGGTGGCTCCTCCGGCTCGCCGGTGCTCTCCTCCTCCACCCACCAGGTGGTCGGCCTGCACCACATCGGCCTCGGCGGCAACTCGCAGGGCCGCGGCACCGCCAACACGGGCGTGAAGGCCACCCGCGTGAAGGCGCGGCTGGCCGAGATTGGCCTCTAGTTCCTCGCTCACGCCGGAGTGGGCTCGCGCGCCAGCAACACGGGCGGCGCGAGCCCCACTGGCAACGCCCCCGAGGGGGCTCCGCCGCGCTTCACCCCTCGGAGCACCAGCCGCCCCAGGCCGCGCTTGAGGACTCTCGGCAGGAGCGGCAACACGCGCATCACCCAGCGGTGCCCGAAGCCCGGATACACCAGCGGCTCGCCGCGCTCGAAGGCCGCCAGCGCGTCCCTCGCGCAGCGCCGAGCGGAGATCTGGAAGAAGGGCCCCAACACCTCGTCCTCGTCCCCGAGCGGCCCCGGGGCCACGCGGGTGACGACCACGCCGCGCCCCTCCACCTCCAGCCGCAGCGACTCCGTGAAGCCGTCGAGGAAGCGCTGGGTGGCGGCGAACATCGCGGACCCCGGCAGGACGAGCTGCGCCGCCCCCGAGCCGATGTTCAGCACCCCACCCCGCCCCCGCTCGAGCATGGGGACCACCAGGCGATGGGTCAGCAACGAAGGCATCCACACGTTCGCGCGCAAGAGCGCCTCCAGCCCACCCCAAGGCGATTGCGCGAAGAGCCCGTGGCCGCCCAGCGCCGCCATGTTCACCAGCACATCCACGCGGACGAAGTGGGACTCAAGGGAGGCCAGCAGCGCGTCGACCTCGCGGGACTCGCCCACGTCGCACCGCTCCAGGATGACGCCCAGCGTGGGATAGACGGAGAGCAGCTCCTCGCGCAGGGGCTTGAGCCGCTCCACGTCCCGGTCCACCAGGACCAGCGTGCGAACGCGCCGCGACAACAGTCGGGCAAGCTCCTGGGCGATTCCCTCCGACGCGCCGGTGATGAGGACCGTGCCGTGGTCAATGGGAGGACGCATGAAGAAGGCACCTCGTCGTGCTCAGGTGGCCATCGTGCGCACGAAACGCGGTGCGCGCTCGCTTCCCCGCAAGCTCTGCGCGCCATCATGGCGAGCGTCCGGGCGGGCGCTGGCATGGAACTTCCACGGAGGCCCCTCCAGCCCCATTCCCCAAGTGCAGGGGCATCCCCACACCAAGGAGCCGCCCATGGCCGCACCGTCCCGAATCCTGGTCCCCGTCGACTTGAGCGAAGGCTCGCGTTCCGTCGTCGACTACGCGCTGCACCTGGCCAGCCCCTTCAACGCCTCCGTGGAGGTGGTCCACGCCTGGGAGCCGCCTCAGTACGTCGCGCCGGACCTGCTCGTGGCCGCGCCGGGCTGGAACTCGCTCTCGCTGGAGCAGGTGGCCATGGAGACCGCGAACAAGGAGCTGGGCAACCTGCTCCAGCAGATGGGGCCTCGGGAGGTACCGCTCAAGCACCGGGTGCTGGTGGGCGAGGCCGCCTCCACCATCCTGGAGCTGGCGGAGAAGGAGGGCTACAACCTCATCATCATGGGCACCCATGGCCGCAGGGGACTGCCCCGGCTGCTGCTGGGCAGCGTCGCGCAGAAAGTCGTCTCTCGCGCCCCCTGCCCCGTGCTCACGCTGCACGTCGCGCCCGACAAGAAGTAGCCGTCCGGGACGCTAGCGGCCCAGCGCCGAACGCGCGGCGGCCTCCCGCCGCCGCGCCGCGAGCACCGTGGGCAGCGCGAGCACCACCATGGCCACCATGACAAGCGCGGCGCCCATCAACTCCCGCGCGCCCACCCCGGGCAGCCCCATCCCCACCGACAAGCCCACCGAGGCCACCACACCCGCCAGCACACTGGAGGCGCGGTTCACCGGCACGGAGAAGGCGTTCTCCCGCGCGTCCAGCAGGATGAGCCCGCCGAAGATGCCCGTGCCCTGTGACAGCAGGCCCACCGCCATCTCCTCCAGCAGGCGGCCCCGGGCGAACACCTCCAGGAATCCCGCGCGGATGTCCATCGCGGGGGCCGCGCCACCCCAGAGCGCGGCCAGCGCGAGGATGAGCACCAGGAAGGGCGTGGCCACCATCTGCTCCTCCACGAAGTAGCGGATGGACTGCGCCTTGTCCTCTGACTTGGCCAACCGGCTCATGGCCCGCAGGCGGATGAAGTAGCTCAACAGGTACACGGCCACGTCCACCGCGGCCACCAGCGACAGCGTGGCCCGGGCATCCGACGCCGACGCGACGACCACGGCCGCCAGACTCAACCCCAACGCCAGCCACGAGGGCCACTTCACCCGCCGCCGGCTGAGCACATCCACCACCGGCGCCAGCACCAGCACACCGCCCCGCATCAGCAACATCATGAAGACGATGGAGGTCCCCTCCAGCGCGTACGCCAGCGTCGTGGTGGCGATGATGGCCGCCGAGCACATGCCCGACACGAACGTCCACGCGCCCGGCATGGGCACCTTCCTGCCCAGCACCTCACGGTGCGAGGCGTAGTGCCACCAGCGCTTGAGCGACAGGAACACGAACATGCCCACCATCGACGTCACCGCGCTCACCGGCAGGAGCGTGAAGCCGACGATACCCTGCTCCATTCCTGGGAGCGCGCCGGTCGACAGCGCCTTCGTCAGCGCGCTGTAGGGGGCGTACGCCGCGAAGTAGCCCAGCGCGTAGAGCCAGATGGTCAGGTCGTGGGAGTCGTCGTGCTGCGTCACTGGAGCGGCCACGGGCGGAACCTCGATGTGGGACAGGGCCAGCCCGCACCGTACTGCAAGGTACGAGCCCTGGCCCGTCCTCAGGTGATTCCCAGGTGGGATGCAATGCCCCCAGACACCACGCGTAGGAGAAACAACCCGGATGTTCCTGGAGCCCGTCCATGCGCTCGCCCCTGCTTCCCACGCTGGCCCTCGTGTCGACCCTCGCCCTTCCCGCCTTCGCCGGTGACGACGCCGCGAAGAAGCCTGGCCAGGTGAAGGTCAAGGTCGTCTGCGCCCAGGACAGCAAGGACGGCAGCCGCGCCGTCCAGGGCACTGACCTGGTCATCGAGGCCGGAGACACGGTGAAGGACGCCGTCGCCATCGACGGAAACGTCATCGTCCGCAAGGGGGCCAACGTCGATGACGCCGTCGCCATCAACGGCCGCGTCATCGTGGAGCCCGGCGCCCGCGTGAAGGGCGACGCCGTGTCCATGGGTGGAGAGGTCCGCGTCCAGAAGGGCGCGCGCGTGGAAGGCAGCGCGCTGGCCCTGGGCGGAAAGCTCAACGTGGACAAGGACGCGACCGTGAAAGGCGACAAGTTCAGCCTTTCCTTCGAGATTGGCGGCAAGGACTTCGTGAAGAACCTCATCGAGGAGGCCCTCGACGAGGAGTCCGGCTGCCACATCATCGACCGCGACGAGGACGAGGACGACTCGGACGACAAGGACGTCTGAGCGTCCTCGCCGTTCCCTCCCGGCGCCCCGCGAAGACTACGCGGCGCTGGGAGCCTCCGGTGAAGCATCACCGCTCCGGGTGAGCGGCTGGAGCGTGGCGCGCAGCGCGAGAATCTGCTCGCGCGCCAGGTCCTTGAGCTTCTCCACGTCGTCCAGGGTCATTCCCTTGGTGGAGATGGGCGTGCCCACCGTCACCAGGCCCCGCGAGGTGGAGAACCGCCACGAGTGCTTCGGCAGCGCCTTGCGCGTCCCACTCACGGCCAGCGGCAGCACATCCGCCTGCTGCTCGATGGCCAGCCGAAAGGCGCCGTCCTTGAAGGGCAGCAGCTCGTCCGTCTTGGAGCGGGTGCCCTCGGGGAAGATCATCACCGGCATCCCCTTCTTCATCCACGCCTTGCAGCGCGCCATGGCGCCCGTGGCGGACTCGCGGTCTCCCCGGTGCACCGGGATGTCGCCGGCGATGCCCATCATCCACCCCACCACGGGGACCTTGAAGAGGCTCGCCTTGCCCAGCCACTTCATCTCCCATGGGAGGTGGGAGATGAGGAACGGGTCCGCGTTGGACTCGTGGTTGCTCACCACCACCGTGTTGGCATCCACGTGCTTGGGCACATTGCCATGCACCCCGAAGCGCCAGAACGGGGTCAGCTTCGCGGCGGTGACCCCCACCATGCGGAAACAGCGCCCGACGGCGTAGCGCGTCCGGTCGAAGGGCAGCGTGACGATGGCGATGGCCAGCTGCACGAAGAAGCCAACCAGCGCGACGATGCCAATCTCAATCCACGTCCAGATGGAGAGCAGTGCGTTCATGAGCTCCTCGAGCAACGGTCAACGGACCGCCGGGTCCAGGTCCACGCTCACCGGGCAGTGGTCCGAACCCGACACGTCGGGGTGGATGGCGGCGCGCTTGACGTAGGCCATGGCCCCCGGGGACGCCAGGACATAGTCGATGCGCCAGCCGATGTTCTTCTCCCTCACGCCAAAACGCTGGCTCCACCAGGAGTAGTGGCCGCCGTCCTTCTGGAAGTGCCGGAAGGTGTCGACCCACCCCGCGCGGAGCCACCGGTCCAGCTCCTCGCGCTCCTCCGGGCGGAAGCCGCTCGTCTCGCGGTTCTCCCGGGGCCGCGCCAGGTCGATGTCCTGATGCGCCGTGTTGAAGTCGCCCATCACCAGCACCCGACCTCCGTCGCGCAGCGGCTTCTCCAGCGCGGAGAACAGGCGCCGGTAGAAGTCGAGCTTGAAGGGGATGCGGCTCAGGTCCCGGTCCTTCCCGTTGCCGTTGGGGAAGTAGACGTTGGCCACCGTGAGCTTGCCGAAGCGGGCCAGTTGGAGCCGCCCCTCCGCGTCCATCTCCGGGACGCCCAGGCGGGTCTCCATCTCATCCGGCTCCTGCCGGGAGAACAGGCCCACCCCGCTGTAGCCGGGGCGCTCCGCGGGATTGAAGTGCGTCTTCCACCGGGACGGGGTCCGCACCTCGTCGGGGAGCTGGTCGGCGCGCGCTCGCACCTCCTGCACTCCCACCACCTGGGCCCGGGCGCTCGACAACCACGGCAGGAAGCCCTTGCCATGGGCCGACCTCAGGCCATTCACGTTCCAAGAAACCACTCGCACGGGGAACGCTTATGACCCGGCCGGGCCGGGTTTTCCAGCCCCTACCGTGGGTACCACCGGTAGGGGCCGGTCACCGCCCGTCAACTACTCCGTGGGGCTGGAGGTGTTCTGCGGCTGCCGCTTCGCCCGGAGCACGAAGTCAGCGGCGTTGTCGTTGGAGTCCTGGCCGTTGCCCGACAGCGCGTCGGCCCCGTCCTCCATCGTGGCCGCCGTGGACGTCACGGAGGCCTTGCGCTCGAACGAGCCCGCCGCCACGGGAATCGACCCGAACGCGGTCCCTTCCGGCGAGTCGCCCGTGCCGTAGGCGAACGCATCCACCGTCGCCGGGTCGTTCTTGTCCTTCCCCAGCTCCGGCGGGCCAATGCGCAGGTTGCCACCGCCGGTGCGGCTGGCGGACATGGAGAACGCCGTGCCCCAGCTCGCGTCACCCTGCACGGTGCCCACGTACTTGGGGTGCACCACCAGATAGTACCCGCGAGGCTGGATGGTCGCCCCGTCTGGCAGCGACGCGGACAGGTACGTGTCGCCCTTGTCGCTCTTGTACTGAACCTTCCAGCCGGACAGGTTCACCGCGCGGGACGTCGGGTTGAACAGCTCGATGAACTCGTCGTTCGCGTCCGTGGGACCCGCGGGCGCCACCTCGCTGATGACGACGTGGTCCGGTCCGGACGGCTCGGGCTGCACCTTCAGCCGCGCCGACACGGACTGACCGCCGAGCGTGGCCACCACGGTGCCCTCGCCCGCGACCCGCGCCGCGACCAGGTCGAACTTCGCCGTCAGCGTGTTGGCCCGCACCACGACCTGCGCCGGCACCGTGCCAAGCTCCGCCGGCTGAACGGACAGGCTCACCGTCGTGTCCACCGCCGGGGGCACGTCCATCGTCACCGTGAAGGCCACGGTGGCGCCGCCGCGCACGTCCGACGCCTCGGGCGTCAGCATGGCCAGCGCCGCGGGAGCATCCGCCGCGAGCACCCGGACCGTCGCATCGAACGACACTCCCGACAGCGTGGCCGTCAGGGTCGCCTTGTCCTGGCCCGGCTCGTGCGTCGCGGCGGTGTTCAGCACCACCACGGCAGACCGCTCACCGGCGGGAATCACCACCTGGTTGTTCGCCACGGAGACCGCCGGGTTCGACGACGTCACCGACACCACGGTGTCCTGCGGCGCCGGAGCACCCAGCGTCACCTTCAGCGGCTCCGGGAACGTGGCCCCGTTGACGCCCGCGCGCACGAACACGCCCGTGGGAGCCAGCGAGACCAGCGTCGCCTCACCCGTGCCCTCCACCAGGTCGTCCGCGTTGCGCGGCTCGATCTTCGAGTGGTCGTTGCGCAGCTCCAGCACGCCGGTGATGGACGCGAACTGCGTGCCCTTCGCCGGAATGGGGAACGTGTGCAGGTAGTCGTTGATGCGCAGCGAGCCGGTCACCTCGAACTCACCGGTGGGCGCCTTGTCGCCACCACCCGGCGGGGGCGCGATGTCGGTCACCTCCACCTTCGTCACCCGCACCAGCACACTCTCCAGCGCCCGGGCGCGCGAACCACCCGTGGCCGCCTCCACGGGCGTCACCGCCTGCGGCGCCACCGGCGTGGCGGCCTGGCCCAGCACCGTGACGGTGGACGCTTCAAGTTGCACCTGACCGAAGTAGTTCGTCACCGACGCGCTGACGTCCACGCGAGCTCCCACCACCACGTTGCTGGCGGGCGCCGACTTCGTGAAGACGAAGCCGCCGGAGTAGTCCACGCCGCGGTAGCCCTGCTCGGACGGATGCACCTGCGCGAAGAAGCCCGTGGGGCCCACGCCGGTGACGGTGAGGCCCGTCAGCGCCACGCGCTGGCCCACCCACGCGGAAACGCCGCCCGGAACCGCCTGCTTCACCTCGTAGATGGACACCGGGCAGGCCGTGTCGCCGGGGTTGGCCGTCGGGCAGAGGTCACACGCATCACCGCGGCCATCGCCATCCGAGTCGGCCTGGTCCGGGTTGGGCGTGGTGGGGCAGTTGTCCACCGCGTTGATGATGCCGTCGCCGTCCGCGTCCTGGGGGTTGGGGCGGCTGCACGTCGTGGAGTTCGCGGCGAACGGGCACACGTCGCACGCGTCACCCACGCCGTCGCCGTCCTGGTCCGGCTGCTTGCCCTGGTCCACCGGGCGGATGGGGTTGAAGACGGCCGGGCAGTTGTCCTGCGCGTCGGGGATTCCGTCGCCGTCCGCGTCCTGCGCCGAGGGGCCGCTCGCGTAGCGCGTGGAGCCCGAGACAGAGGCCGGGAAGCGCGTGTTGGTGGAGGCGCGGATGGGCTCGCACACCGGCTCGTTCTTCGGAGCCTCGCAGGAGAACAGCGGATAGGCGCTGCTGTTGGCCGTGCGCAGCGAAGCGAGCGACATGCCGATCTCTGACTGGAGGCACACCGCGCGCTCGGCGCCGCACACGTCCAGCGTGTCGCACTGCGTGCCGCCCAGCGCGTTGATGAGCGCCGCGTCGCCGTAGAGCGCCTTGCCGCCGCGCATCGTCAACACCACGTCCGCCGCCTCGGCCATGATGACGGCCCGGTGCGGAGAGGCCGCGTGCCCGTTGAGGCGGAAGATGGCCACGTCAGCCACCTTGCCCGGAGCCAACGCACCCGCGCGCGCGGCCTGGAACGCATGCGCCGCGTTGGCGGTCACCATCGCCCACGTCTCGGCGTCGCTCAGCGCGTGGTTGAAGCGCGTGGCGTTCAGCGAGTCCGCGCAGCGCAGCTCGCGCAGGATGTTCATGGAGCCGGAGAGCAGCCAGTCGGTGCCCAGCGCCACGTTGACGCCCAGGGACTTGTAGAGCGGCACCGCGGCGGTGTCGCCGTAGAGCGAGACGTTGGAGCGCGGCGACCAGACGAGGCTGGTGCCCGTCCCCGCCATCTTCTGGATGTCGTCCGCGCGCAGACCGATGCCGTGGATGACCGCGGTGCGCTGGCTCAGGATGTCCTTGCCACCGGTCTGCTGACCGGAGAGGCACAGGAACTCGTTGCGGGCGGAGGCCTCGATGCCCTCGGCGATGTGCGGCAGGTAGGCCGACAGGGCCGGGATGACCGACGGCGAGTCGATGCGCGCGTAGCCACAGCCGGTCGCCAGCTCACGCCCGTCATCGTCGCCCAGCGGGAACGTCTGGTACTCCGCGCCGGAACCCGCGCCCAGGCCCTCCTGGTTGCTGCCCGTCGCGGAAGTGTTGGGCGCATCCAGGTTGCGCAGCAGGCCCTTCGCACCGCCCGAGCCCGCGATCGACGTGGTGCCCGCCATCAGGTGGCGCAGCTCACCCCAGCGGATGCCATCCGCGCCCGTCGTCGAACCCTGGTTGATGCGCGTGTGCTGGTTGTTGCCCTTGCGCCAGTCGTGACGGTGCTCGTAGCGCTCGTCCGGGTTGGCCGGCGCGACATACGGCGGCGTCTGGAACGTGATGTGGTCGTGCGAGTTGATGAGGCCCGGCGACACCACCGCCTGAGGGCACGTCACGCGCGTGGCCGACGCGGCCCCGGGCGCCTTGGCGCAATCACAGCCGACGCACTGGATGGTTCCCGCGCCATCCACGAGCATCTGCCCGCCCTTGTAGACCTTGTCGGGCGCCAGGATGACGCCGGTGAACAGCCGGGCCGAGTCGCCCGCCTCCACGGTGCAAGAGCCCGTCGGCGGCGGAGCCAGGTCCGCCGCGGGGCACATCACGACCGTCTCACCCGGATTCGGGTTGGAGCCGCCGTCCCCCTCCGTTCCACCATCCGGTCCGGAGCCACCACCGTCCGGCTCACCGGTGCCGCCATCCGGGCCGGGGCCACCACCGTCCGGCTCACCCGAGCCGCCATCCGGCTCACAACAGACAGGATCCTTCTTGGGGGGGTCATCGTCACCGCAGGCCGACGTGACAAGAAGTAGCGCCGCGAGCGGCGCCAACAATGCGCGGTAAGACCAAGACATGTAGGGGATGCTCCAAACACCAGGTGACTTCCGGGGGGGCCTCAAGCCTACAAGCCGTTCTGCGTTGTTCGAAGGAGTAATATTTCAACAATACAGTAGCAATTTGCCATGCTGGGGTGCGTTTTGCCCCGGTATCAAACATGTAAATCCATGGAATTCCATGACTTGAGGGCACCCTCCGAGCCCTCGGGTTCCTTTGAAAATTCTCAGAGAACCTCGTGAGCCCCGCACGAAGGTTCGCGAGTCCGGGCGCTTACGCGGAGTGTTTACTTTCAAGCGGCGCCTCTCATAGTGAGACACCCGAGACACAGACTCTGTGTCTGTGTTTCGTGAGAAGTCTCTCAGAAACACACAAGTCAAACTTGGCAGATTAATCAGGAAATCGCTCTCACCGGGGCGATACAGGGGGAAGTGTGTCTTCAACCGAGAAACGACCTCGACCGGGGGCGTCACCGCCCGCTGGGGGCCGCGTCGCGCGCATGTTCGGGCGCTCCATCCTGGTGGCCGCGCTGGCCTCCAGCATTTCCTGTCAGCAAGACGGCGCGACACCCACCGCGCGAGGGACTCCGGGAACGGAGCCCATGGCGCCCACCCCGACGGAGAAGGTGGTCTCCGCGCCAGAGACGTTCGCGGAGCCGGTCTGCGCGCAGACCATCCACGCGGAGGTCGTGGCCCTGGACCAGGTCTACACCTACAACCGCCTGGGCTCCTTCAACCCCACGGGGATGATCTACGCCCTCATGGAGGACGTGGAGGCCATCACCCCCAAGAGCCCCATCGGGCCTGGGAACGTGCGGCTCAAGGCGAACAAGCGCCCTCGCCCGCTCACGCTGCGCGCCAACGTGGGCGACTGCCTCCACGTGAAGTTCACCAACTGGCTTGCGCCGACGCGCTCGGCGATTCCCAGCCCCAGCCAGTCCCAGCCGGGTCCCCTCACGGGAGGCAGCTCCTCGCTCAACAGCTTCCTGCGAAAGGCGCTGCCCCTCTGGGTGTGGACGCCCACGTATGACCGCGTCCTCTCGTACATCAACCAGAAGCCGGCAGGGGGCCGCTGGTTCGCGGTGGGCGAAGACAAGGAGGTGGAGGACGACCACCGCGACAACTCCCCCGCGACGCGCCACGCCTCGCTCCACATCCAGGGCTTGCAGTACCGGAACATCCTCGCGGACGGCGCCAACGCCGGCAACAACCCCAGCAGCCTGGTGCCCTCGGGCGGGGTGATTGATTACGAGTGGTATGCCGACCACGAGGGGACCTTCTTCTTCTACAGCATGGGCGCCTCGTTCGGCGGCCAGGGCGACGGTGGCTCCACAGCACAGGGCCTCTTCGGCGCCGTCAACGTCGAGCCCACGGGCAGCACCTGGTACCGCTCCAAGGTGAGCAACGCGGTGCTCAAGGCCGTCACCACCGGCACCAACCCGGATGGCACGCCGCTCATCGACTACGACAAGCTGGACGCGGATGGGCGGCCGTACCTGGCCATCCTCGACAAGTCCAACACCATCCGCCACGGAGACCTGGAGGCCATCATCACCGGCTACAAGCGCACGGTGATGGGCACCAGCACGTCCATCGACCAGGGACACTTCCGCGAACTCACCGCCATCTACCACGACGAAATCAAGGCGGTTCAGGCCTTCGACGAGCTCGAGTGGAACCCCACTTTCCACAGCGTCCGCGACGGCTTCGGCATCAACTACGGCGTGGCGGGACTGGGCGCGGAGCTCATCGCCAACCGCGCGCACATCGGTCCCACCAAGGAGTGCGTGAACTGCGAATACGAGGAGTTCTTCCTCGAGTCGTGGGCCAACGGCGACCCGGCGATGAACGTGGAGCAGGACGGCCTGGGCAAGCCCGTGGCCGCGCTCTATCCGGATGACCCGTCCAACGTGCACCACAGCTACCTGGGAGACCCGGTGCGCATCCGCAACATCCACGCGGGCCCGGCGGAGACCCACGTCTTCCACCTCCACGCGCACCAGTGGAAGTACTCGCCCAGCGTCGACGACTCCAATTACCTGGACTCGCAGACGGTCGGCCCGGGCTCGGCCTTCACCTACGACGTCAACTTCGGTGGCTCCGGCAACCGCAACCTCACCGCGGGCGACTCCATCCACCACTGCCACCTGTATCCCCACTTCGCGCAAGGCATGTGGGCGCTGTGGCGCGTGCACGATGTGTTCGAGGCCGGCTCCAAGGACCGCCGGCTCCCTGACCCTGAAATCGCGGACGGCACGCCCAACCCCGCCGTCATCCCCATTCCCCAGCGGGCCATGCCGCCCATGCCCACGTACGCGGACTCGACGGTGATGACGCCCTCGGGCCCCATGACGCGGCCCGCGTTCCCGGGGTTCCCCTTCTACATCCCCGGCATGAAGGGACGCCGCGCGCCGCAGCCGCCGCTCGACCTGGAGTTCGATGGTGGCCTGCCGCGCCACATCGTCACCAGCGCGGTGGGACCGGTGGCCTACGGGCTCTCCGGGCGCTTCGACGTGGACCCGACGGCGCTCAACATCAAGCTGCTGCCCCACGACGGAACCCCGACGGAGAAGAAGGCCATGGCCTTCCACGCCGGCGATTTCCCCAGCGCCATCGGGGCCACGGCGCCCACCATCGTCCCGCTCCACAATGACCCGGCATTCGGCGAGGTCGTGAAGTACTACCCCGCGTACACGCCGCTGGGCGGCACGGGGAAGTTCCTGGTCAACGGCCGCAAGCCCGTGCCGGGAGCCCCCTTCGCGGACCCGTGTCCGGCGCGCACCACCCAGCGCAACTACCGCGCGGCCTATCTGCAGATCGCCATGCAGCGAATCAACCGCGCCGGATGGCATGACCCGCAGGCCCGGCTGATGGTGCTCAACGAGGACGTGGAGGCGACCCAGGATGCTCGGCGCCCTCCCGAGCCCTTCTTCTTCCGTGCCGAGTCAGGTGAGTGCATCAACTTCTACGCCACCAACCTCATCCCCGCGCACCTGGCGCCGGATGACTTCCAGATCTACACGCCCACCGACGTCATCGGTCAGCACATCCATCTGGTGAAGTTCGACGTGATGGCGTCCGATGGCGCGGGCAACGGCTGGAACTACGAGGACGGCACGCTGTCCGCGGAGACGGTGGCGGACCGCATCCGGCTGGCCAACAAGGCCGGCGGCGCCTTCGCGGCCGATGGCAACGTCAGCGAGTCGGGTCCTCGCGTGACGCTGACCGCGCCCGCATCCCACCCCCGCATCCGCCGCGCGCCCGGCACCGCGCAGACCACCGTGCAGCGGTGGTGGGCGGACCCGCTCCTCAGCAAGGCGGGCAAGGACCACTCGCTGGAGACCGTCTTCACCCACGACCACTTCGGCCCGTCGTCGCATCAGCAGCACGGCTTCTACGGCGCGCTCATCGTCGAGCCCCGCGGCTCCAAGTGGAGGGACCCTCGCACGGGCGTCTACTTCGGCTCGCGCCTGGCGGACGGAGGCCCGACGAGCTGGCGCGCGGACGTCATCACGGCCAACCCCGCCAACAGCTTCCGCGAGTTCGCGCTCGCGTTCGCGGACTACGTGCCCCTCTATGACGAGTGTGGGCAGCCGGTGAACCCGCCCAACTACAAGGAGACGAAGCTGCCCTACGCGGTGGACTTCGAGTCCGTGCCCATGCCGGAGGCCATCAGCGCGGCGGACCCGGGCGGCATGACGGTCAACTACCACAACGAGCCCATCCCCCATCGCATCTCCAGCCGCGTGAGCTGCTCGAGCCGCGTGCACCGCGAGGGGCCCCGCGGAGAGATGGCCAACGTGTTCCGCTCGGACATCCACGGCGACCCATACACGCCGCTGATGACGGGCTACCAGGGCGACAACATCCGCATCCGGCTCATCCAGGGCGCGCAGGAGGAGCAGCACTCGTTCACCCTGCACGGCAACAAGTGGCTCAAGGAGATGCATGACCCGGACAGCGGCTACTACAACGCCCAGGCCATCGGCATCTCCGAGCACTTCGAGTTCAACCTGACCGGAGGCCTGCCTCAAATCATCGGTCCGTACGAGACGGCGGACTACATGTACATGAGCGCGTCCAACGGCGACCTGTGGAACGGCGTGTGGGGCATCCTCCGCACGTACAAGGACAAGCAGCGCGGCCTGCGCTCGTTGGCGGACGTGGCGCTGCTCGCCGCGGATGAGAATCCCAAGCTGGAGCCCGTGCTCTCAGCGGGCGCCGTCGCGGGACAGACCCAGCCCTATCCGCCGCTCCAGCTCATCGACCTGCCCGAGGAGGCGGGCCTGAAGGTGCTGGACCCGGAGAAGGAGACCGACACCGTCCAGGACTCGTACGAGGTGGACGAAGCGGGCCAGAAGTTGAAGCAGCGCACCGTCGAGCACTTCATGGCGGACCGCGACGGGATGATGCGCATCGACAAGGAGATGGTGCTCAAGTACGAGGCGCTCAACTGGTTCGGCATCAAGCCCATCAAGACGGACTCATGTCCGGTAGGTGCTCCGGTGCGGCTGTACCGGGTCTCCGCCATCGACGCGAAGAGCTGGTTGCCGGGCAAGCGGCTCGTCTACAACGACACGCACGACATCTACGACCCGGACGCCATCATCTTCGCCCAGGACTCGCACCTGGCGGCGCTGAAGGCCGGCACACGCAGGCCGGAGCCCCTCATCCTCCGGGCCAACTCGGGTGATTGCGTGCAGGTCATCCTGACCAACCGGCTGCCCGCCACGCCCATGTCGAAGTCGGATGTCTGGGCGCACCACTCCGCCATCACTCCGTACTTCAACGTCAACCAGGTGCGGATGTCGAACCACGTGTCGCTGCATCCCCAGCTCGTCAACTACGACGTGAACGTGGACGACGGCGCCAACGTGGGCCTCAACGCCGTGCAGACGGTGCCGCCCGGCAAGTCGCGCACGTATCGCTGGTACGCCGGTGAGTTCAAGAGCTCGCCGTTCAGGACACCGCTCCCCTGGGGCCGCAGGACCCCCATGGAGTTGGGCATCGTCAACCTCCGCAACATGGCGGACGTGGTGAACCACGGCATGCACGGCGCCATCGGCGCGCTCATCATCGAGCCGCTCAATGCCATCTGGACCACCGACCCCGGAACGGAGGCCCAGGCCTACGTCAAGTACCCGGGGCCGACCGGCGAGCAGGAGACGTTCCGTGAGTTCGTCGCGCTCTTCCAGGACGACCTGGGTCTGCACAGCGGGCGCCCGGAGTACTGGGACACGGACGGGTTGAACAGCGGCACCGCGCTGCGCAACACGGCCGGCATCGACGACTCGCAGGACACCGGCCAGAAGGGCTTCAACTACCGCACCGAGCCGCTGTGGGCCCGGCTGGGGGTGCCGCCGCAGACCAGTCCCGAGGCCGTCAACGACTTCGACCTGGCGAACACCCTCAGCTCCGGGACGCATGGAGACCCGGCCACGCCGGTGTTCACCGCGCAGGTGAACGACAAGCTGCGCTGGCGCTTCGGCCATCCGTCCGGCCACTCGCGGCAGCACGCCATCTCGATTCATGGCGCGGAGTGGTACCGCAACCCGTGGATGGCGGGAGCGCAGTCGCGGGTGATGGGCCCCAACCCCTCGTCGCCCGTCATCTCCACGCAGGGCGGCGCATCGGTGATGCAGTCGTACACGATGATTCCCGAGTACGGCGCCGGAGGCGCGTTCAGCGTCCGAGGCGACTACGTCTACCGCGACCACTCCAGCTTCCTGTGGAGCCACGGCGGTCTGTGGGGCGTGTACCGGGTGCAGTAGCCATGACGTAGCACCGGGGCGGCGCGACTCGATGCGGGCCGCGCCGCCCCTTCCCTTCTTTCTCCAGGACGCACTTCGCACCATGCGCAAGAGCCACGTCATCCTCGCCACGGGCTTGCTCTTCGTGGGAGCCCTCGCCGCCCTCGGATGGAGGTTCCGTCCGCGCGAGCAGCGGCCCTCGCCTTCCGAAACCCCGCCGCCCCTCGTCACCGCGCCCCCTGTCTCCACCGAGCGCGAAGGTGTCCAGGTGCGCTTCGACCTTTCGCTTCGCCCGCGCCCATTGGAGGCCGCCGCGGGCGCTCCTCTTCAAGGCATCGCGCGCTTCGCCCTCACCGACGCGAAGAGCGGGGCCCCGCTCCAAGGGCGGCGCGTGCTGGGGTGGATGTCCCTTCGCGCGCCGGACTCGGGCCCGTTGGACGACGCGGCCTGCAAGGAGCGCGTGAAGACCTATCTGGGCGGCCTGCTGGCGGCGCGCGCGGAGGTGGACCTGAACACCTACTGGTTCCTCACGCTCAACCACGACCAGTCGCTGTCCGTCATCAATCCGCAGATCGCCTTCGACCGCACCAAGCTGCACAGCCTGGTCTCCGTGGGTGGCGAGGTCGCGGACTGGGCCATGTTGAAGGACCGCTCCGCGCTCTATGTCACCGTGCCCTCCGGCAACAGCGTGTCCGTGGTGGACCTGGAGCGCTTCCTCGCGACGCGAACGGTGCGCGTGGGTCAGCGCCCGAGCCGCGTCGTGGTGGCGCCCGATGGACGGACCGCCTGGGTGAGCAACGACGCGGATGGCACGGTGAGCGTCATCGACACCACGGCCCACGCGGAGCTCGCCTCGCTCAAGGTCGGCGATGGCCAGCACGAGGTGGCCTTCTCCGATGAGGGCCGCACCGCCTGGCTCACCAGCACGGAGGACGAGGTGCTCACGGCCGTGGATGTGGCCTCGCGAGAGGTCCTCGGCACCGTGACGGTGGGGGCGGGCGCGGGGGATGTGGCGTGGAGCCCGGTGGCTCGCGCCGTGTTCGTGGTCCAGCCCCGCTCTCACGAGGTGCTGCTGGTGGACCCGGCGCGGCGCGAGGTGTCGCATCGCATCACCGTGAAGCCGGGCCCCGTCGCGCTGCGGTTCGACCGCACGGGCCGCTGGGCCTTCCTCCTGCATCCCAAGGAGGGAGAGGTGGACATCATCGACGCCGCGCGAGGCCAGGTGGCGCACACGTTGACCGGGTTCGCGGCGCCGGACTCCGTGACGTTCACGGACGCGTTCGCCTACGTGCGCAACACCACCAGCGGGCGCGTGTCCCTGGTGGAGCTGAGCACGCTGGAGGGGACGGGGAAGGCCTCGGTCATCAACGTGACGATGGGCCAGCACGCGCCCTCGGAGGCTCGAGACCTGGGCCGCTCGGACCCCATCGCCGCGCTGCCCGAGGGCAATGGCGTCATCGTCGCGGGCACCGCGGACCGCGCCCTCTATCTCTACCAGGAGGGGATGATGGCCCCGCGAGGCACGCACCTGAACTACGGCCGCGAGCCTCGCGCGGTGATGGTGCTGGACCGCTCGCTGCGCGAAGTGGAGTCCGGTGTCTACTCCACGCAGACCCTGGTGCGGGAGAACGGCACCTATGACGTGGCGTTCCTCCTCGACAGCCCTCGCGCCATCGTCTGCATGGAGTGGAAGGTGGGCGGTGTCCCCGAGGACGCGGCGCTCACGAAGAAGCTCTCGCTGACGCTCACGCCCCGGTTCGACCCCAAGGCCGTGCTCACGGCGGGCGCCACGACGCCCCTCCGCTTCAAGCTGGAGCCCACGCCCGGAATGGGCGCCCAGCCCGTGATGCCCGAGGAGGTGCGGGTCCTGATGTTCAAGAAGCCTGGCACCTGGCAGTCGCGCACCGAGCCGCGGCTCACGGCGGAGGGCGACCTCGAGGTCGACTTCACGCCGCCGTCGCCGGGCCAGTACAAGTTCGTGGTGGGCGTCGAGAGCCGGAACATCGACCTGGGCCGTCTGCCTCACTTCACGCTGAGCGTCGTCGAGGCACCCGCCTCCGCGACCGCGTCCGCCTCCGAGGTCCACCGATGAAGCCCCGCATGTTGTCCCGCTGGAAGTCCGTCGTCCTGGTGCTGCTCGCCATCGCCTGGCGCCCCGCGCTCGCCGCGGATGCGGTGGTCGTCCCCGTCCCCAAGGCCAGCACGTCCCTGGACATCGAGGTGCCGGACGTGGAGTTGGTGGACCAGACGGGCCGCGCCGTGAAGCTGTGGACGGACCTGGTGCGAGGCCAGACCGTGGCCATCAACTTCATCTTCACGCGCTGCAAGACCATCTGCTCACCGATGACCGCGACGCTGGCGCGCGTGCAGAAGGACCTGGGGCCGGGAAGCAACGTGCGCTTCATCTCCATCACCCTCGACGTGGCGAATGACACGCCCGAGCGGATGGCGAAGTTCGCCGAGCCCTTCAAGCCCGGCCCCGGCTGGTCCTTCCTCACGGGCGAGCCCGCGAAGGTGAAGCAGGCCCTGGTGGCGCTCGGGGGCTATGTGCCGGACAAGGAGGCGCACCGCCCCACCGTGCTCGTGGGCAATGCCGTATCGAACACCTGGACACGCGTGGATGGGTTGGGCAGTCCCAGCACCATCCTCGCCGCCGTGCGCGAGGTCCAGGCGGCCTCCGCGGGCCCGTCCGAGCTGGAGAGCCAGGAGCGCGACGCTCGCGCACAGGACGCCGCCTCCGCGCGGTACTTCACCAACACGGAGCTGGTGGACCAGCATGGCAAGACGCATCGCTTCTACGAGGACCTGGTGCGCGGAAGGAAGGTGCTCATCAACTTCGCCTTCACCTCGTGCAAGGGCGCGTGCTCTCCCATCACGAAGCACCTGGCGCAGGTGCAGGAGAAGCTCGGCGGGCGCGTGGGCAAGGACATCACGATGATCACCCTCTCGGTGGACCCCGCCAACGACACCCCCAAGAGCCTGGGGACCTTCACCCAGAAGATGGGCGTCAAGCCGGGTTGGTACTTCCTCACGGGTGCTCGGGAGAACATCTCCCTCGTGCTCAAGAAGCTGGGGGGCTACGTGGACGACCCGGATGCCCACAACACCACGCTGCTCATCGGCGACGCGGCCACGGGCATGTGGGTGAAGTCCCCCGCGATGGCTCGCGTGGAGAACATCGTCTACGCCGTCGAGCACCTGAACGACCCGAGGTGATTCGATGACCCGAGGAGCAAGCCGCGCGCGTTGGTGGCTGGTGGCCGTGGCCTCGGTGTGGCTGGGGTGCAAGAAGCCGGAAGCCGCGCCCACGCCAGTGGACCCGCTGGCGGCGAAGCGAGGGCGCGCGCTCTTCCAACGAGGCAAGAGCGCGCGAGGGACACCTCTCACGGGCTTCCTCGCCCCCGAGCGCGTGGAGCTGAGCGGCGAAGTGGCGGCCTGCGCGCGTTGCCATGGTCCCTCCGGGCGAGGCAGCGCGGAGGGCGGCGTGGAGGTTCCAGACATCTCCCCCGGCGCATTGGGGCATTCGCGCACGAGGGCGGTGGGCGAACTGGAGGACCGCTCGCGGCCCGCGTACACGCGCGAAGCCCTCCTGCGCGCCATCACCGAGGGCCTCTCCGTCAGTGGCCGCACGCTGGGGGTCACCATGCCCCGGTACGTGCTGAACGCCGAGGAGAAGGACGAGCTGCTCGCCTACCTGGAGCGGCTCGGTGAACAACCGGACCCGGGCATCTCTCCCACCACGCTCACGGTGGGCGCGGCGCTTCCGCTCACCGGAAGACTGGGCCCGCTGGGGCAGGAAGCCGCCGCCGTGGTGCGCGCCGTGTTCGCGGAGGCGAATGCCAGCGGCGGTATCTTCCGCAGGAAGCTGGAGCTGGTGGTGGAGGATGACGCCGCCACCGTCGGCGCGGCACCGCTCACCACGGACGCCACCACGCGACTGCTTGAACGCGGCGTGCTCGCGCTCGTGGCCAGCATGCGCCGAGGCCCCCTGCCCTCCGATGTGAAGCTCACCGAGGAAGGCGCACCCCTCATCCTGCCCCTGGCCCTGAACGGCGGCACCTCCGACGCGGACAGCCCCGTGTTCTTCCTCTATCCGGACGAACCGTCGCTCGCGCGCCTCGCGGTGCAATCACTCGCACGTGCACGGGAGCCCGAGCTGCGCCGCAAGTCCCTGTTCGTCGTCCACACCGGCGGAGACACGGGACGGGCCTGGGCCGAGGCGGCGAGGGATGAACTGGCTCGCCGAGAGCTTCGCCCTCCACGAGAGCTGACGCTCCCTGGCCAGTCACTTCCCCTGGAGCGCTGGGCCACGGAGCCTCCGCTCGCGGTGTTGTACTCGGGGACACCCGAGGGCCTGGACACCTTGCTGCGTGCCTTGGAGTCGCGAAACCTCGACGTCCGCGTGCTCGCCCCCGCGAGCCTCGCCATCCCGGAGGTCGTGGGCCACTCGACGGGCCGGGTCCACTTCCTCTATCCCGCGGGCCTGGGTGAACGCGCGCCGGACCTCGAGGACTTCACCGCGTTCATGAAGCGCCATGACCTGCGCCCGGGGCACACCGCGTTCCAGGTGGGCGCGTATGCGGCGGCGCGCGTGCTGGTGGAGGCCCTCACTCGCGCGGGAGCGGAGGTGACTCGCGCCAGCCTGACGCAGCAACTGGAGGCCCTGCGCGACTTCGACACGGGCGTCTCGCCTCCCGTCACCTTCGGCGCCAACCAGCGCATCGGAATCCAGGGTGCACAGCTCGCGGCCTTGGACCCCACCACCGGTCAGCTCGTCGCCGTGTCTGGATGGATACCGCTGTCACCCTGAACGCTCCGAGGAGGCCACGGAGCCTGGGACTTCGATGATCATCTCCGTCCCCGACTCCCGAACCTCGCGCGCGACATAGGCGCGGCCGCCGTGCTGCGCGGCGACTTCGCGAACGATGGCCAGTCCCAGGCCCGTGCCCGGCGTCCGCGCCGTGCCCAGCACACGATGGAAGGGCTCGAACACGGCCTCGTGTTCGGCCACGGGAATGCCCGGTCCGTCATCCGCCACGCGCACCTGGTAGCGGCCCCCATCACGAGACAGCCTCACGTGAATCTCCCCGCCCTCGGGCGAGAACTTCAGGGCGTTGGACAGCAGGTTGTCCACCGCCTGCCGAAGTCCCCCGGAATCAAAGCGCGCTTCGGCGGGACCCGGTGCGTCCAGACGGATGAGCAGCCCTCGCCGCTCTGCTTCCGCGCGGGCACCTTCCACCGCCTGGGCCACCAGCAGCGCCAGGTCTCCGCGCGTCTTGTCCCAGGCCCCCCGCCCCGCCACCGCGAGGTCCAACAGATTGCCCGCGAGCACCGCCAGACGGTCCACCTCTCGCCGAGCGTCCAGGAGGCTGCCTCGCAACTCCTGCTGGGTCCGCTCGCGCCGCAGCGCCAGGTCCATGCTGGTGCGCATCAATGTCAGCGGCGTGCGCAGCTCGTGCGCCGCACCCGCGATGAGCCGCTCCTGCGCCGCGCGTGCGCCGCGCAGCCGCTCCGTCGCCTCGGCCAGCACCGCGCGAAGCTGACCTATCTCATCCTGCGCCTCGTCCACGACGGGGGCTCCGGAGAAGTCTCCCTCGCGGAGCTGCCCCAGGTGCCGGGTGATGGCCCCCAGCCGACGCGCCAGCTTCCGTGCCTGAAGGGTCTGCAGGGCCAGCAAGGCCAGCCCCAACACCGCGGCCATGGAGAAGGCCATTCGATAGTACGTGCCCACCGAACCATCCACCTGCCCCAGCGACGCCGACAGCCGCAGCGCGTAGTTCTCTCCATGCGGCGAGCGAACATCGACGCGCACCTCGCGCCACCGGTCTCCATCGGGTTCGACACGCGTGACGAGGATCGGCTCGCGTCCAGGCTCGCCTGGCATGAAGGGCCCCTCTCGCCCCTCGTCCTCGGCGAGCCCCTGGGGATAGCGGACCACCAACGTCCCATCCGGCCCGTACAGATAGCCACGGGGCGCGAACGGCCGCACCTGCTCGAGCAAGGGCGACACCGCCATGTGAAGGTGGGCCCGCTGCCCCGGGCCGTCGAAGAGGCTCACGCTCTCCACGGCGGCCTGCGCGAGCAACGCCTGGTCCAACGAGCGCTCCAGGTCGTACCGGAACAACTGCCCCGCGAGTCCCAGCGCGGCCAGCATCGCCAGCGCGGGGACCAGCGCCCCTAGCAGCCACAGCCGCCGGGTGAGCGTCACGACGCGTTGTCCGCCACCACCGTCAGCTTGTAGCCCACGCCACGCACGGCGCGGATGCACACGTCCGTGGCCTGCAAGCGCTCCAGCTTCGCGCGCAGATAGCCCACGTACACGTCCAACACGTTGCCGTTCCCCTCGAAGTCCGGGCCCCACGCCTGGGACAACAGCCGCGCGCGCACCTGCGCCTCGCCCGGGTGCTTCGCCAGCGCGGAGAAGAGCGCGAACTCGCGCGCCGTCAGCGACTCCTCGCGGCCTCCACGGGACAGCACCCTGCGGCGGGGATCCAACACGATGCCTCCGAGCCGCACGGGCCCGTCCTCGGACTCCCCGCGTCTCGCGAGCGCCTCCAACCGCGCCAGCAGCTCCTCGAAGTCGAAGGGCTTCACGAGGTAGTCATCCGCGCCCGAGCGCAACCCCGTGACCTTCTCCGGCGTGGTGCCCCGCGCGGTCAGCATCAACACCGGCGTGCGGACACCCGCGCCCCGCCAGTGTTTCAAGAGCGTGACACCGTCGACCTCCGGCAGCGCCCAGTCGAGGACGATGACGTCGTATCCCTCCTGGGTGCCTCGCTCCAACGCCGCGCGTCCTCGGGTGCAGACCTCGACGGCGTGGCCCTCTTCCCCCAATCCCCGCTGAAGCAGGGCCACCATCTGTTCCTCGTCCTCGACGAGCAGCAATCTCACGTGCGCGCCCCCCCTGCACGCACCAGCTTTCCATGGCCGCCCCATGAGTGGCCAGCGGCATTCAACAACGGCTCAAGCAGGAGACATGGGAAGTGACTCGGACTGCGACCAGGACTCACCTGTGCGCAGGTGTTCGTTCACGAGAAAGGAACGCACGGCGTCGGCGATCTCCGTCCCCGCCTCCAACAGTCCGGCGTGGCCCGCGTCATCCACTTGCAGCCACCGGGCATGGGGCAGCGCGTCGCGCATGCGAATCATCTCACTCAACGGGACCATGGTGTCATCGCGCGCCGCGATGATGAGCGTGGGCACCTTCACGAGCGGCAGCACGTCCCACGCGTGCCCATCCGCCAACCCGCGCAGGGTGAACCAATACGCCCGAGGGCTCATCGTGCGCAGCGCATACAGGAACTCGTCGATGTCATCCCGGGGCGCACGTGGACGCAGGGCGCCCACCGCGCGCGCCAGGGGATAGGCGAAGCGGCTGCCCAGCACCGCGCGCACCACGGGCGTGGCCACCGGCACCGCGGGCGTCAGCACCCGGAAGACCTTTCGCACCGTGGCCAACATCGCCGACTCGGCCAGCCCCTCGTAGCCCGAACCGGGAGCGCCCGGCGGACCCGCGATGAGCGTCATCCCGGGCACCAGGTCCGGCCTCCGGCGATACAGCTCCAGCAACACCCGCACGCCCATGGAGAACGCCACTTGATGGGGAGGCCGGCCGTCGCCCCGCGCCATCACCTCCTCCGTGACGCGCTCCAGGTCCCCCACGTGCGTGGAGACGCTGTAGTCGCCACTGCGCGACTCCTCGCTGCCACCGTGGCCCCGGTAGTTCCAGTGCACCACCCGGTGGTCCTGCTCCAGGCTGGTGACGATGTAGCGCCAGAAGTTCTCCGACGTGCCGATGCCATTGCTCAGGAGCACCGTGCTGCGCGGCTTGAGCACTCCATCCGCGGCCGGCTCGATGAGGTCACCCAGGTGGGTGTGCCAGGCCACCCGAGTGCCGTCCGGGGCGACCACATGACGCGTGATGCGACGATAGGGCATGCCCTTCCACCATGGGGCGGGAAGGACAGGCGTGCAAGCGGTCCTTGCCGCCGGGCGGCCCGGCATCCACCGCTCCATGACACTCCCCCCACCCGGGGTGTCCAGGATATGAGGCGCCATGCTTCATGAGGACGCGAAGGACCTCGACATCACCCAGGTGCTCGCGCACTACGCTGAACACGGCTATGCCCGCCTGGGCAGAGTCCTGACGGAATCCGGGCTGGAGGCGCTGCGTGAACGCGCGGACGACCTCATGCTCGGCCGGGTGGTCTACCCCGGGATGTTCTTCCAACCGGATGCGACCACCGGGCGCTACGAGGACGCTCCGCTGGGCCTCGGCTGGCAGGGCCCGTCGCTGGACTACCGCAAGCTGGAGAAGCTGGAGAAGGACCCGCGCTTCCTCGCGTGGATGGAGAATCCGCTGTTCGAGCGCATCGCCCGCGCGCGCATCCCCGGCGATATCGTCCTGTACCGGGCCATCCTCTTCCACAAGGGACAGGCGGGCGGCAGCAACCTGCCCTGGCACCAGGATGGGGGCCGGCTGTGGGGCCTCACCCGCGAGCCGGAGCTCCAGCTGTGGACCGCGTTGGATGACGCCCCCGAGGACGGCGGCTGCCTGGAAGTCATCCCCGGCAGTCACAAGAGGGGCCTCGTGACGGACCTGGGCGGGGTCATCCCCCCGGATGCCGTGGAGGCCGAGGACGCCGAGCGCCGCGCCCTGCCCCTCCCCGCGCTCGCGGGCGAGGTCATCCTGGTCCACAACCACCTCTGGCACCGCTCCGGCCGAGGCCGCCCCGGCCTCCGGCGCCGCGCCTTCTCCGCCTGCTACATGAGCGCGGACACCCGCTGCGTCCGCAAGAAGAAGGCGCCGCGCGTCTTCACGCCCATGTTCCAGACGCCGCGCCCGTAGGGCTGGCCTCACCCCACCAGGTGCAGACGCGGAGGCACCGGGCCCAGCTCGCGCGAGCGCTGTCCCATGGGCAGCGTCACGCGGAAGACGCTGCCCCGGCCCGGCTCGCTCTCCACGGAGATCTCCCCGCCGAAGCCCGTGACGATGCCGTGGCAGATGGACAGGCCCAGCCCGGTGCCCACCCCCACGGGCTTGGTGGTGAAGAACGGGTCGAAGATGCGCGCGCGCACCTCGGGAGGCATGCCCACGCCCGTGTCGTGGACCTCCACGATGACGTGCTGCTCCGTGGAGCGCAGCACGACGCGCACCTGATGGCTCTCCGGCTTGCCCTCGGGGATGGCGTGCGCGGCGTTGATGAGCAGGTTGAGGAACACCTGCCCGAAGCGCCCTTCATTGCCCTCCACCGGCGGCACGTCGCGATAGTCGCGGATGATCTGCGCGCGCATCTTCAGCTCGCCGCGCGCCATGGTGATGGCGGACTCCAGCACGGCCTGGAGGTTGACGGCGGTGGCCACCTCGTCGTCCCCGCGGGAGAACGTCCTCAAGTCGCGGACGATCTGCCGGACGCGGTGCGCGCCATCCACCGCCTCGCGCAGCACCTCCTCCATCTCGGACGTGCGCCCCACGGGCAGCTCGCGCGCCACAGACTGAAGTTCGACGGCCAGGAACGACAGGTTGGAGAGCACGAACGCGAGCGGATTGTTGATTTCATGCGCCACCCCCGCGGCCAGCGTGCCCACCGCCGCCAACCGGTCCGCCACCACGAGCTGCGCCTGCATCGCCTTGCGGTCGGTGATGTCCAGCGCCACGCCGCCCAGCAGCCGGCGGCCGGAGTGCTCCTTCACGATGAAGCGATACGTGAGCCAATGCCGCTCGCTACCATCCGGCGCGGGGACCATCCCCTCCGTCACGCTGGGGCGACCCGAGTCGAGCACCACCTGGTCCTCCCGCCGGACGTGCGCCGCGGACGCCTCCGGCATGAGGTTCATGTCATCCAGGTGGTCCAGGCTCGCGTCATCCGACAGGCCAAAGAAGCGGCGATAGGGCTGGTTCACCCAGACACGCCGCCCCCCTTCTTCCTTCATGTAGGCCACCGCGGGGCTGTGATTCATGAAGGCGGCGAACAGCGCTTGAGACTCCTGGAGGGCCGCGAGCGCCGCGGCACGCTCATCCATCAGCGCATGGCGCGCATCCACCTCCGCCGCGTTCCCCATGGCCGCGCCCAACAGGCCCGCCATCAACTCCAGCGTGCGCACGTCCCGGTCGTCGAAGGCGTTCACCCGCTGGGAGACCAGGTTCAACGCCCCCACTGGCCGAGCCTCCCGCCAGAGCGGTACACACACCATGGAGCGCGCGCCCACCGCCCGCGTGGCGCGCACGTTGACGCGGGCATCCTCCTCGGTGTCATCCGTGCGCATCACCTCGCCGCGCTGGAGGCTCGCGCCGGTGAGGCTCCCTTCCACCTTGAGCCGGAACTCCTTGTACGGCAACAGACTGCCGGTGGCCACGCGGTAGTCCACGAACCCGTCATCCAGCAGCGCCACCGCCGCGCCATCCGCGCCACACAACACCTGCGCGCGCTCACACAACAGGCGCATCACCCCGGACAAATCCAACCCCGCGAGCGCCACGTCCGACTGGGTCTGGATGATGGACGACAGCCGCTCCATCTCCCCACGCGCGGCGGCCTGTGAGCTCTGATGCCGCCGGCGCAAGGCCAACCGGCGCTCCAACAACACGCCGCGCGCACGCACCTCCGCCGCGGGGAACGGCGCCGCGAGGAAGTCATCCACGCCCGCGGACAACAGGGGCGCCAGGCCCTCGTCCGTCGCGGCGTCCGTCAGCCCCAGCACCAGCGGCTCCCCAGGCCAGGCCCGGCTGCGCAGCGTGTCCAGCCAGCGCGCGTCTTTCGCCAGCGCCGCGGCCTCGACGATGAGGACATCCGCGCGGCCATGCACCAGCTCCGCGTCCGCCTCCACGGCGCTGCCACACACGAGCACGTCCTGGCCCTGGCGCCGAAGCTCCTCCGCCACGGGATGTTGTGGGTTGGCGCTGATGCACAGGTACTTCATCCGTTCCTTCCCGCCTCGGCGAAGGTCCCTGGCCGTCTTCGGAATGTTACAATCTAGCAGCGGGATGGATCCACCGCGCCGGGTCCCCAGTGAGGGGCCGCACCACCCCAGGAATCTCGCGGAGAGAGAGGCCGTACGTGCCGGGCAGCCCAGGAGTCGTCGTCGCCGAGCAGCCGCATTACCTCCCCTGGGTGGACTTCTATGAACAGGTGGCGCGCTCGGACACGCTGCTGGTGCTCGACAACGTGCAATGGCTCAGGCGCGGCTGGCAGCGCAGGACACGCGTGGCGCTGCCCGCCAACGTGCCCACACCTCCGCCCACCGAGCCCGGCTTCCAATGGCTGTCCATTCCCTTGGAGGACCCACACCGGGACTCGCGCATCGGCGAGCTCGCGGTGGATTCCCGTCAGCCCTGGGCTCGCAAACACCTGAACAGCCTGGTGACGCTGTATGGGCGGCGGCCCCATTTCGCCGCCCAGGTGTTGCCCCTGTTGGAGCCCTTCTACGACGGCGCGGCGCGGGAGTCGGGCCCCGGCTCGCTCCTGCGCGTGCTCCTGGCGAGCACCGCGCTGTTCCATGAGTCCCTGGGACTGAAGCCAGACATCCGCCTGGCGTCCACCCTCGAGCGCCAGGGCGACGAGAAGTCGGCGCGGCTGGTGGAGTACTGCCGCCAGCTCAAGGCCCACACGTACTACTCGGGTCTGGGCTCGTCGCTGTACTTGCAGGTGAGCCTGTTCCGGGACGCGGACGTGCGCGTGTTGTGGCAACGCTTCCGGCATCCCCCCTACGCCCAAGGGCGCGAGGGGCGCTTCGTGCAGGGCCTGTCCATTGTCGACGTGCTGGCCAACGTCCCGGTGGACGAGGTGCGCCGGTGGTTGGAGCCCTCGCCCTGGGGCCCCTTCGCTCCGGCGCCCTCGGGGGGCTGACGGCCGCTCAGGACGCCGAGGCCGCGGTGGGCTCCGAAGGCCCGTCGAAGCGCACGAAGTAGCTGCGCACGGCGGCGTCCAGCAGTGCCGGGTCCAACCGGGGCTCCTGGCCCAGGTAGTAGGACATGTCGATGACCTGGTCGAGCAGGTCGCGAGGCTGGCACGCGGCGAAGGGCCGGTTGTGGGGCCGGTAGTGCGCGTCGATGAGGTAGTCGACGGCGTTGGCGCTGTAGGCCACGCCGCGCTTGCGGCACATGACCTCGAAGATTTGATGGAACTGCTCCTCGTCCGGGCGCTGCACCTCCAGCTTGTAGCGGACGCGGCGCAGGAAGGCGTCGTCCACGAGGGCGCTGGGGTCCAGGTTGGTGGAGAAGGCGGCGAACACGTCGAAGGGCACCTGCAGCTTCTTGCCGGTGTGCAGGGTGAGCATGTCGATGTCGCTCTCCAGCGGGACGATCCACCGGTTGAGCAGGTCTCGAGGAGAGACCTTCTGCCGGCCGAAGTCGTCGATGAGGAGCATCCCGTTGCTGGCCTTCATCTGGAACGGGGCCTCGTAGTACTTCACCTCCGGCGAGTAGACGAGGTCGAGCATCTCCAGCGTCAGCTCACCGCCCACGACCACGAGCGGACGCCGGCAGCGCACCCAACGCCTGTCATACGATGCGCCGTCATCCTCCACGGGCTTGTGGAGGTTGGAGTCAAAGACTCGCACCACGAAGTCGTCGATGAGGATGGCGTGGGGGATGAAGATGTCCCCGTCGAAGCAGTTCACCATTCCCTGGCAGATGGCTGTCTTTCCATTGCCGGGGGGACCGTAGAAGAAGATGGCGCGGCCGGAGTTCATCGCCGGGCCGATGCCGTCGTAGATGTAGTCGCGGATGATGAGGTCGCCGAACTTGTCCTGCATCTTCGAGCGGGTGATGCGATTGCCCCGCACCGTCTGCTTCTTCACCGCCGCGACGTACTCCTGGAAGGGAATGGGAGCGGGGCCATTGTAGCGATTGCGCTCGAGAATCTGCCGCAGCACGTCCGTCACGAAGGGCGTGAGCTGGTAGATCATCGTGGACTTGCCCACGCCGGACGAGCCACCGCCGCGGATGTCCACGTACTTCTGGCGGCGCAGGCCCTCGATGATGTCGTCGACGACGGCGGTGGGGAGCTGGAGGCGGCTGGCCAGGTCCATGCCGCGCATCTCACCAGCGAAAAAGAGCGCCTTGAGGACCAGCTCCTCCACGAACGTGGCGGTGAGCCCCGTGTCCTCGAGCATGCGCGGCTGGTTGGGCCAGAAGCGGTCCACGGCGCCGCCCGCGTTCGAGTCCAACGCCCTCCGGGAGCCGGTCGCGGCGGTGCGGCGGTCCTGCCCGGAGAACGACGCGGGAGGAGCCACCCGGCGGTCCTGCCCTCCAGGAGGGGCGCCCGCACCCGGCGCCGCGGCCTGGGGGCGACGCTCCGGGAAGCTCATGGCCTGCGAGGCGGACGGTGGCCGGCGCTCCTGCGATGAGACGATGACCGAGGGCGAGCCTCCCGGCTGCGGCTGTCCAGGGCGGCGCTCGGCGGGGGCGCCAGACAAGGCGCTGCGGCGCTCGGTGGGGAACTCGGGGTCCTCGGCCGGGGGCGCCACGGGGCGCTGGGCGGCCGCGGGGCGGCGCTCGGGGAGTCCAGGGCCAGCGCCCGGCGGGCTCATGCGCGGGCGAGGAGGAGCACTCAGGACCGGGCTGGACGAATCCGGCACGGAGGGCGACTCCGTGGGGGTGGCACTGCGACTCGAATCATGACTCGACTCGCCCGCCGCCGGAGGGGACGGCCTCCTGAACAAGGTCATTCGGTGCTCGCTCCAAGGTGTTCGGCCGACGAGCCTACTCCAAATGCACCGCCAGCAACGAGGATGGTGGCGACGGGCGGCGTCCGCTGCCTCCCGGGTCCCTCAGGGGAACCCACCAGGAGGGCTGCGGCGGCGAGTGGAGCGACTCACCTCGCCGAGGGGCGGCGCCGGCCCTCTCCTTCTCCGACAGGAGACACACGAAGAGAGGGAGCGCCGCGCGACCGGCTCGCCACCCCTCACCTCGCCATCGGGCCTGGCCGTGTCCGTCAGTCCGCGCGAATGGCGTGGAGCTCCTGCTCACCACCGCCGCGCACCAGGCGCAGGCGGACGGGCGAGCCCGGTGCCCCGTGTGAGCGCTGCTCCGCTTCCTGACGGTTGCGGACGACCACACCGTCCACGGCAAGGAGCCGGTCACCCACGATGATGCCCGCACGTGCCGCGGGCCCCTCGGGCGTGAGCCAGGCGAAGGAGACGTAGCCCCGGTCTTCGCTGTAGCCAGCGCCCAGCGTCCCGGGTGTCGCCCGGCGCGGCGAGACGGGGATATCACCCAGGTCGGTGGCCTCGACCTCCGCGACCTTCACCCCACGCGTCTCGACGCGGCCCTCGGGAGGCATGAGTCGGACGGTGTGCGCTCCGGGACGAACAGCCTCCAAGCGGAAGCGGCCGTCAGGACCGGTGACGGTGTCCGGGCTCGACGTCACGGTGCGATCAAGGAACACAGCGACCCCCGAGGCGGGACCTCCGTCGCGGCTCCACACGGCGCGACCCGAGAGGGAGGAGGCACCTTGCGTGAGGGGGATCTCCACATCCGCGCTGCCACCGGGAGACAACGTCACCACGGCCTCGCCAGAGCGCCCGTCCAGGGTGCTGACCGCGAGTTTGAGCGGCTGCCCCGGAGCATCGCGCAGCTCGAAGGTGCTTCCAGGGAACTGACGGGTGGTGGGAGCCGCGCCCGCCCAGGGCAACTCCTCGCCCCCCACTTCGGTGAGGGTGAGGGTGAAACCGTCGGGAGGCGTGCCGGTGCGCGCGACGACACGGCCTCTCAGATGCGCGGCGGCCTGGAGTCGCAGCTCCACGGGCCCCTGGCCCTCGCCCACGTTCGCGACGCGGGCGACACGGCCGGAGTTGTAGGCGACGAGCTCCGCGAGCGGCGGAGCTCCGGAAGGACGCGAGGGAATGGCGAAGGAGCCGTCCTCGTCCGCGAACACGCGCACGGTGATGGGGAAGTCTCCGCCCTGCACGGCGGCCACGGCGGCGAAGGGGCTGGGAGCGTTGGAGGACTCGCGGACGGTGCCTGTGATGCCGCGCTCCTCGAGGAGGACGAGGTCCTGCTGGATGGAGCCGCCTTCCGGGACGGTGACGGCGGGGTCGTCCTGGTGGAAGTAGATGAAGCGCGCGCGAGGCAACACGGCGGTGAGCTGGTACACGCCCGCGGGCAGCTCCAAGCGATAGAGCCCCTCTGCGTCGGTCTCCGTCCAGGACATGTTCGTCCCCCCGCCTGTGCCGCCGCGAAGCATCGCGCGGACGACAGCGGGTTCGGGCACGGGCTCACCGGAGGCCAGCGTCACGCGGCCCTGGACGATGCCTGACTCGGCGAGCGTCAGGTCGACGCGGGCACGGGTGCCGGACTTGAGCGTCTCGAGACGAGTCGCCCAGCCCTGGGCACCCTCGCGCCGAGCCCGCACGGAGGTAGGACCGGGAGCCAGGCCCGTAATCAGGTAGACGCCCTGCTCGTCCGCGCGGGTGCTGCGCGCGAGCCCTTCACGCTGTCCGGCGCGGACCTCCGCGTGAGCGACAGGCTGGCCGGAGGCGTTCGTCACGGTGCCCTCGACCTCCGCGGTGGCGGGCTCGAGCTTCACGTCCAGCGGCGCGAAGGCGCCAGAGGGGACGACGATGGCGGTCACGCGTGTGGAGGCGAAGCCAGGAGCCTCGACGCGGATGTCGTAGTCGCCTGGGGGGAGCGCCATGCGGTAGGCGCCCTCGCCGCCAGACGTGGCTCGACCCAACTCCCCCTTGGCGAGCGAGGGGCTCGCGACGAGCGTGGCCTCACGCACGGGTGCGCCGTCCGTGGCGAAGACTCGGCCCTCGAGTCCACTGGCCGCGCCCAGCGTCACGGTGAGGCCGCGCAGCGTCTCGCCCGGGGCCACGGACAGGGCGCCCGGGATTCGACCCACGGAGTCACCGTGTCGCGCGGTGAGGACCCAGGTGCCCGCCTGGACCTCGAAGGCGAAGCCACCCCCTTCGCTCGTCGTGGCTCGCACGGGAGCGGGGCCTCCCGAGGCAAGGACCTCCGCACCCGCGACAGGCTGCCCCTTGGCGTCGACGACGAAGCCCTCCAGCGTCCCCGCGCCCCACAGGCCAACCACCAGCTCGGCCGAGGTGGGGACCTGGAGGAAGCGAACCGTGCGAGGGCTGAACCCGGGGGCTTCGGCGGTAAGGGCGTAGCGACCCGGGGGCAGGTTGGCGAACTGGAAGTGGCCGCGCTCATCACTCGTGGCGAAGGAAGACTCCTCGGAAAGCGAGGCAGGCTCGGCCCAAGCGATGGCAGCGCTGGGATAGGGACGCAGGGTGACGTCCGCCATGGGAACAGGCTCGTTGCGGCCCTCCGCGACGATGCGTCCATGAAGGGACACGCCCGTGGAGAGGGCGAGCTCCACCTCGGTTTCGGCGACGCCCACGGGGCGGGTGGCCTCGCGACGCGCGGGCGCGTGCCCCGTGGCATGCGCGGAGAGCAGATAGTCCCCGGGGCCCGCGGGCAGGCGAAGTGTGCCGTCATCCCCCGTGACACCCTCGCTCGCCAGTCGCCATGGGTTCGACTCGGCGCCATCCACGGAGACTCGAAGCCACGCGCGAACACGAGCATCGGAGACCGGGCCTGCGGGGGTGACGACGCGCACGACGAAGAATCCATCGGACGGAGAGACCGTGGACTCCAGGGGCGGAGTGGCGGGGATGCGCGCACGCGCCGAGGCTGCGTTGACGGCGTCCATGGGCTGCGCACCCGTGGCCCCATGAGGCTCGATTCCAGATGTGCCTGGCTGGCTGCGGAAAAAGAGCAGCAGCACCCCGCAGACGGCGAGGATGGACGCGAGGAGAATGGAGAGTCGATGACGCTGGCGCATGAGGCGTCCCCCGTGTGAACAGGCACTCCTTCAGGGAAGTGCTTGAGCGTAGGCCAGCCCGCGTCAGGGCGAAACGATGACCGTCTCGTTTTCAAACCGGAGCGACACCGGCCTCGACCGGTGCAACTCCTGGCGCGAAGCAGAAACCTGGGCCTAGAGCTGGAGGCCCTTCTCGATCTCCGCCAGGCGGAAGCGGGCCATGGCCAGGTTCGCGTTGGCGCGGTTCAGGGCGACGTAGAAGAACAGGCCCTCACGCGCGGCCAGCGGGCGGATGACGTGATACTGCTCGCCGAGGGTGATGAGGATGTCCTCGATGCGGTCCTTGATGCCCAGCACGGACATCGCCTTCATCTTCGCGCGGACGACCTCGGTGTTCGCGGCGGCGGCCGTCTCGATGTTGAAGGTCGCCGTCCCCCCCTGGCTCCCCAGACACATGCCGCTCTTGGCATCCACCAGACAGGCGGCGAAGGCACCTTCAATCTTCAGGGTCTCTTCCAGGGACAGCTTCACGTTCGGCATGACATCTCTTTCAGCGGAGGTGTGGGTGGGGTGTTGCTCGACGGGGGGAGCCAGCTCCTCCAGGCTGAAGGTCAGCTGGCTGGAGTAGGTGCGCGGCTGGGGAACGAAGAGGGCCTGGGCATCTGGCACGGCGAGCAGCGCGCGCAGGTGGCCCGCCATGTGCCCACGGAGCAGCTCGCGGAGGGTGTCGCGGGGAACCAGACCCCACGCCACCAGCACTTCGCAGAAGTTGCCTCCGCTCTTGCGGCACTCCGCCATGACCTGCTCGACATCCTCGCGGCTCACCCACTGCTGCTGGATGAGCAAGGACGAGAAGTTCTGGACTCCGGGTCCGTTCAACACGGCCCAGGCCACCTTCTGGTCGACGACGAAGATGCGGCCCGAGACGGTGGATGACTTCACCACCACCTCACCACCCAGCTCGCTCTCCAAGGCCTCGTGTAGCACCGAGCGTAGGACCGGACGCGCTACCTGGGTCGCCCTGTGTGCTGCTCGTTCCATGGAGTGAGTCCGGGGCGAACCAGGTGTGTTACTTTTCATTTCCGAATCCACGCGAACTATATCCAGCGCCCCCGCAATATCGCAACCCAGCTGCAATACTTGGAATTCCAAGGGAGTGGGGTAAAAACCGCCCCATACCTGGGTCCAAACGGGGCGACCCCATCGCAGAGTTCAGCACGGATGGAAAGGAGAATCCCCTCCCCTGCGCACCTTCAGTGAAGGTGCGTTGCGTCAACTGGGAGGGGCCGCGGCGGGTCCGGCTCAATGCGTCCTACACGCAGTCCTTTCCCACTCAGAATCGCCCCGCCCGCTCCGGCTCCGAGGCCAACAACACGCTCGGATATTCCGGAGGCGATGCAATCTACCGGATGAAGCTCAAGTTCAACTCCAGCACGTCTTGCTTGCCACTGACCTTCTACACGCGGAACGCCACGCCGCAGAGAGGCGAGCAATGGGCTCTCAACAACGTGGAGGTCCTGGTGGAGTAATCACATCCAAGCAGGGGCTCCGCCACCCGGCATGAGGCCCCCACGCCGGATGGAGTCAATCGCAGACACTTCATCCGGCGTACCCGGCACTCGTCTCACACCATCACGAAGTCATCGTCATCCGAGTCGTCCGATTTCTTCCCCTTCGGCGCCGTACTCCCGCCACTCGAGGACATGCTGGTGGAGAGTCCTTCAGTGCCCTTCTTGGCCGGACTGCCAGGGCTCCCCACGAGGACGAAGTCGTCCACGACACGCCCATTGATGCCGTCCAGGGCCTGCTGGTGCAGGGCGCGGAACCGAATCGCGGCTTCGCGCGGGTTCCTTTCGGCAGGAGGCAAGGCCCCGTTGTGCGAGACGAGCCACCGCGCGAGCTCGATGATCCAGGCCCCACAGCTGTGCTGCCCACCGTCATGGCCCATCATGCGGTCATTCTGATAGCGGACGCCACAGTGCTCGACCAGCAGGTCCGGGAACGCCCGTCCCAACGTGCCCAGGTTGGGCACGGAGTCGGGATTGAGCGGGTCGATGAAGAGCACCCGGGCCTGTCCCCGGGCCCCACCCAGGGGAGGCGCCACCCTGATGAAGATCAACCCCCAATGGTTGCCATTGACGTTGTAGGGCTGAACGATGACCCGCGGCTCCCCTCCCGGCTGCAGGCCCTGCAGGGCTTCGTCATACGTGTTCGGCGCGATGCGGGCGAGCACGTAGCTGTTGATTCCTCGCAGCACGACCACGTTCGGCACCCCGCCGAGGTAGTGGTTCAGGAGCGTGAAGATCTGCTGATCGGTGTAGTAGTGGTTCCCTTCAATCTTGTCGCCGTTCTCGTAGGAGCTGGAGGATGAACTCGACCCCTGTGTCGAAGGCGCCGTCTGGCTCGCCGTCCCGGAGCTGCTCGATGGCGGCGACAGGCGTTCCTGCTCCAACCGCTCCAGCATGGCCTTTCTCGCGGACGCTTCATCCTTCCGGAGAATCTCCGTGAGGTCCGGCGGCGCACGCAGATCGACCCGCAGGACCTTCCCCATGTTGTCGGGGTGCAACAGCGGCGGCGACCAGTCCTGACGCGCGAGGCCTCCTCCAAAGAAGGACGACGAGGGCCTCGAGGTGAGCGGACGCAGGGAGGACTCGACCACTCCGTGGAAGAACTCCGAACGAGGCATCCCCCCAAACCCCATGGACCTCAGCAGCCGCGTCGCCGGCAGCCCCCCCAGGAGCAGACTCCGCCCAAGCCCGAACGGGTCACTGGGCACCTTCGGCAACGTCTTGCAGCCCCCTTTGCACGCGGGATTGACGCAGTGCTGCCCCGAATACGTCCAGAGAGGCGTCCAATACGTCCGGAGCAGGTCCCCCACGGCGGCCGGCCCCTCGACCAGGTAGTTGAACTCCGAGAGGAAGCCTGGATAGAGATTGTCGGACCCGACGACATACGCCTGGTCATCGGCAATCATGATCTTGGTGTGATTGCCCGGCGCGGACGGAACCTTCGGAAAGATGGCGCCACTGGCCTTCTTCACGGACAGCACCGCGCTCCCGATGATTCCCTTGACCGGTGGCTCGATGGCGAGCGACGGCTGCTTCAAGGTCGCCGTGAAGCCCTCCTGCGACAGGCTCGGCCAGAAATACGTCTCCCCTTCCCGCGTCATCTCCCGCGGAACGTTCGTGTAATAGAACGGAGCGATGTGCAGCCGGCTCAAGGCCGCCAGACGCGCCTCCGCATCCGGCCGCCGGGCATCCGTGTCGACGGTATGCGCCATGTAGTACTGGAACAACTCGAACGTCCGGCACGCCCCCGAACCAAATGAATACTGGTCACCCTCGGCGCCAGCCCCCGCGTCCAGGGGTGAGACAACCACTTGGACCTCCAGCTTGGGATTGGCGATCAACGCCTCCATGATCCAATGACAGACCACGTGGGATGACCACTTCTTCTTCCACGCGCTGACCAGGTCCATCTGGGACAGGCGCAACGTGCTCGTGGCTCCGCGGATCAACACCTCCTTCATGATCTCGGACGCCTTCTCGTAGTCCTGCTCCATCTCAGGGCCCGACCAGTGCTTCCCGATGGACAGGACTCGCGACGCCCTCTTGTACTCATCGAGGCCGGCATACCCCACGACCTTCTCCTCCTTGAAGACAGGTCCCTCCAGGTCGCGCAAGGTCTGAAGGTCATCCTCGCGAATCGAGTCCGCTTGCAGGTCCTCCGGCGTCTCCTCTTCCAGGGTGGTGGGCAAGGATTCGAATCCACCACTCCGACTGAAAGGACTGCTCACCGGCAAGCCGCCGCGATGCAGCGTCCCGAACTCCTTGCAGCGACTGGTTCGGAAATCCCGAGCCTCGCGAGTGGTCAACGGGTCATCGAGCCTGCGCACGCTCGCGTCATCGCCGTTCCTCCACGCCAGGGTTCCTGGATCCAGGAACTCCTTCGTCACCACGTCCGTGCCGCATCCCCACATCCTGTCCAGGAACCGCTGTGAACCCCAAGCCGCCTCGCCATGCACAACGACAGACACGTCGTGCACGGGCGGATAGCTGGTGAACAGGTCCATGTTGAGGTTGTGCCCACCCACCAACGCCTCGAGACCATCCGAGGCGATGATCTTCGAGTGGTTCCAGGTCATCTTGGTGAAATCATCATCGGGCTCGGACGCCAGCCACGACGGCAAGGACGCGCTGGCAAAGGCGGAGAATCCCGCCACGAGCCCCTTCTGCAGACGGAAGAACCGCGCCATCCAGAGGTCCGGCACCGCGCCCCAGACATCCCTGCGCGAGCGCACCAGACGAATCAGCGCGCCCTGGAAATCGATGAGGTTGGGCGACGTTCCGTCCTTGAAGACCATGGGCGTCTGCCCGAAGAGGAACCGGAACTGGAGGGGCGGACGGCCTTGATTGGCGGTCATCGCCGTATCGATGGCCCCCAGAATCACCCGGGCCCAGGAGGGGTCCGGACTGTTGAGGGAGGCCACGTCGCAGCGGAACCGCGTCTTCTGGACGACCTCGATGATGGCTCGCTCGAAGTCCTTGGTGCGGCTCACGGCCGCCGACATGATCTCCGGCCCGAAGGGCAGCCCCCAGATGCGGGGCGTGTCCAGGATTCGCACATAGCTGTTGGTGCTCTCGTGCGTGAAGTAGCGGTCGGGGACCTGGGCCAGCACGTCATCAATCTTGCTCATCGCCGTCGAACTCCTCGCCTGGATGGATGCTGCGATGTCTCGGTGACCACGCGCTGACTCAGAGGAATGTCCAGTTCACCCAGCCACCACTGACCTGTTCGATGGTGCAGGGAAACGCCAGGTTGATGGGCGGCGTGCCCACCACGTCCTCGAAGTAGTAGCGCTCCGTGCTGGTGCGGCCATGGATGGACGAGACACGCCGCACGTTCGGCCGGAGCACCGCGCGAGACGTCCGGGCCTCACCGTTCGCCATGGCGTCGAAGTGGGTATGCGCCGTATGGATTCGCCGCCGCAGGGACTTGACGCCCTCTCGGACGCGGCTTCGTGTGAGGAAGGTCGTGTCCCACGACGTCAGGTAGCCCCGAGCCATCTTGTAGACAAGCTTGGGAACCGCTCCCACGTCGGCGTTGACCTTGGATGCCACATACAAACCATCCGAGGTGGTGTTCCCCGCGACGGTGCCATGCCGCCCCCGGCAGGCGTAGAGCTTGTATCCCACGGGCTGCGGCAGCTCGCTGCGCCCGAGCGGGTCCTCCAGTTGCCTGTTGTCCGCGAGCGTCGCCCACGTGGTCCCCAGCGGCCGATTCTCGATGAGCACATGGGGGGCATGCTGCGTCATCCGGGCATTGGGCCGCGGAATCACCGCGCTGAAGCCCGTATCCAGATGGTCCCAGGCATAGACACCGACGTAATTGACGACGTTCGGGGCCAGCTGGGTCTGGGTGCTGTACCACATCCCCGTGCCCGGAACGGGGTCGATGGCGAAGATGTTGATGGGGATGTTGGCGCAGGCCTTTCCCCCATAAGCGTGGATGAACCAGGCGGCCATGATGGCCTCGCCCGCGCCTCGGCTGTGCCCGATGAAGTTGTATTGCTCCGCCCCGCTGGCCGCCGCGAGGCTCGCCCCGTGCAACGCGAGCGCGGCATCGGCCCAACCCGTCGCCATGCCGAGCATGCTCCGTTGATTCCCCTCGGAGTAGCGCTTGGCATAGGAGCGCAGCTCTCCAGGGGCTCCAGGCAGGGAGCTGTCCAGCGGGGTGCACGTGTTCATCTGGTGGGCCCAGTCGTTCTCACCCACGCCGCGCACGGTGGCGCTCAGCTTCGAGTCCTGGAGATCGCCGGAGATCTCCTTGTGGATCCGCACCGGGATGTATCCCGTCTCAGCGTCGTAGATCCTCTTGTCGCTGATGAGCCGCTTGTCGCTCTTGGCCAGCCAGCCAATGACGGTGTTCTTGTAGTCCCAGTACCGGGTCTCTTCGCCTTCATCCCGTGAGCAGCCGGTTCCACAGAAACACACGGTGAACACATTCTTCGGCATGCCAGGTCCGTCCGAGCCAGAGGAGAGCTCAGCCCCCTTGCCAGCCGCGTGCCGGGGCGACTCCTCACGGTGAGACAGGCGCGCCCCACGTGGGACGCGGTCCTCAAGGACGCGGCTGCGTCTTGGCGGTACGCAGCTCCGCCCTGGGCGAGGCCGCCGTCTCGAGCCCCCACACCGTCTTCACCTTCACGTTCGTCACCTTGCCCGAGCGCTCCAACACGCCCTGTCCCACCACGAACAGGGCCCCGTGAAGCTCCTTGCGGCAGCGCTCGTAGACATCGGGAGGCACCACGAGATTCGCGATGCCTGTCTCATCCTCCAGCGAGACGAAGCACATCCCCCGCGCCGTCGGAGGCCGCTGGCGGCAGATCATCATCCCGCCCACCGTCACCGTGCGCCCGGAGGTCACCTTCTTCAGCCCCTCCGCCGTCACCGCGCCCTGCTTCCTCAACATGGGTCGCAGCAGCTCCAGTGGGTGTTTTTCCAGCGACAAGCCCACGGTGTCGTAGTCCGCGCAGACTCGCGCGAAGACATCCATGGGTGGCAACTCCACCTGAGTGCCATCCATCGACATGCCGAAGAACAAGTCATCCGAGTCCAGCGGCCCCAGCGCCTGGAGGTCCCACAGCGCCTGGCGCCGAGAGCCACCACACAACGAGCCCAGCGCGCCCGCCAGCGCCAACCGCGTCAGCTCATGCCGGGGAATCCTCGCCCGCCGCGCCAGGCTCCCCACGTCGGTGTAGCCGCCCTCTCCTCGTCCCGTCTCCACCCTCCGCCCCGCGGACTCGCCCAGCCCCTTCACCATCCGCAGCCCCAGCCGCAGCGCCTTCCCGCCGTCCTCCAGCGTGCAGTCCCAGCGGGAGATACGCACGTCCACCGGCCGCACCTCCACGCCGTGCCGCTGCGCATCCGCGACCAGCGTGTGCGGCGCGTAGAAGCCCATGGGCTGTGAGTTCAAGAGGGCGGTGGTGAAGGCCGCCGGGTAGTGGCACTTCAGCCAGCTGGACGCATACGAAATCAACGCGAAGCTGGCGGAGTGGCTCTCCGGGAAGCCGTAGTGCGCGAAGCCCCGGAAGTTGTCGAACCACTCCTCCGCCTGGGGGCGCGCGTAGCCTCGCGACAGGCAGCCCTCCACGAAGCGGCCCCGGTACTGGAGCAGCATGGACTCCGCCCGCTTGTGGCTCAGCACCCGCCGTAGCCCGTCCGCCTCTTCCGCCGAGAATCCCGCCGCCACCATCGCCAGCTTCATCGCCTGCTCCTGGAAGAGCGGCACGCCCAGCGTCTTGCCCAGAATCTCTCGCACCGCCTCGCTCGGGTATTGCACCACCTCTTCCCCGTTCCTCCTGCGCAGGAACGGGTGGACCATCTTCCCGACAATGGGCCCCGGGCGGATGAGGGCAATCTCCACCACCAGGTCGTAGAACGTCCTCGGCTTCAACCGGGGCAGCATGTTCATTTGCGCGCGGCTCTCGATTTGAAACACCCCCACGGTGTCGGCCTCGCACAACATGTCGTAGACCTTCGGGTCCTCCGCCGGAATCGTCGCCAGGGACAACTCCCGCCCGTGGTGCTCGCGAATCAATGCAAAACATTTCGACAGCGCCGTGAGCATTCCCAGCGCCAGCAGGTCCACCTTCAACAAGCCGATCGAGTTGATGTCATCCTTCTCCCACTGGATGACCGTCCGCCCCGGCATGGCCGCGTTCTCCACCGGCACCAGCTCCGTCAATGGCTCACGGGTCATGACAAAACCACCCACGTGAATCGACAGGTGTCTGGGAAAGCCCTCCAGCTCCGCCGCCAGCGACAGCGTGCGCTGCACCCGCCGGTCGAACGCGGAGAGTCCCGCCTCCAGCAGGACCTCCGGCGTCACCTCGAACCCGTGCGCCGCGGCGACCTTCGACAGCCGATCCACCTGGTCCAGCGACAACCCCATCGCCTTGCCGGCCTCCCGGAGCGCCAGCCGTCCCCGGAAGCAGATGACCTCACACACCATGCCCGCCCGGTGCCGGCCGTGCTTCTCGTACACGTACTGCAGCACCTCCTCGCGCCGCTCGTGCTCGAAGTCCACGTCGATGTCCGGCGGCTCCTTGCGCGCCATGCTCAAGAAGCGCTCGAACAACAACCCCATCCGCACCGGGTCGATGGCCGTGATCTGCAGCGCGTAACACACCGCCGAGTTCGCCGCGCTCCCCCGCCCCTGGCACAGAATCCCCCGCCGCCGCGCGAAGCCGACGATGTCCCACAGCGACAGGAAGTAACCCGCGAAGTCCAGCGCGGCGATGAGCCGCAGCTCGTGTTCAATCTGCTTCACCACCTCCGGCGGCACACCCGATGGGTAGCGCACCGCGAGCCCCTCGTAGGTCAGCGCCCGCAGATGGTCGTCCGCGGAACACCCTGGCGGCAGGTCCTCCACGGGGAAGCGGTAGCGCAAGTCATCCAGCGACGCCCGGCACCGCGAGGCCAGCTCCACCGTCCGCGCCAGGGCGTCTGGCCGGTCCGCGAACAGCCGCGCCATCTCCCCGGGTCCCTTCAGCGTCCGCTCGCCGTTGGGCAGCAACAGCGTCCCCGCCCGGTCCACCGTCGTCCCATGCCGCACGGCGCTCAGCACATCCTGCAGGGGCTGACGCCGCCGGTGGTGCGTGTGCACGTCGTTGTGCACCACCAGCGGCGCCGCCAGCGCCTTCGCCAGGGCCTCCGCTCGCGCCTCCCGGGCCGAGTCCCCCGCCGACAGCGTCCGGCACAACCCCACATGGAAGCGCTCCGGGAACGCCTCCGCCAGCGGCGCCACCCGCTCCAGCGCCGCGGGCTCCGGGAGCAGCGCGAGGAGTCCCCCCGAGCGCTCCGCCAAGGCCTTCCACGGCAGCCCGGACTCCCCCTTGGGGTGGCTCATCCGGCTGCGCGACACCAGCGCGCACAGGTTCGAGTAGCCCTCCGAGTCCGCCGCGTACACCACCACCGGCGGGCCGTCCTCCAGCGTGAGCTCCGCGCCCAGTATCAACCGCAGGCCGTGCTCCTTCGCCGCCAGGTGCGCCTTCACGGCGCCGTACAGGCCATCCGTGTCCGTCAGCGCCAGCGCGCGCATCCCCAGCCGGGACGCCGTGAGCACCAGCTCCTCCGGATGGGAGGCACCGCGCAGGAACGAGAAGTTGGAGCGACACACGAGCTCGGCGTAGTCCACACCCGATCAAGACACTGACCGGCCGTTCAGGCGCTAGGTCGGATCTTCATCCAGCGTCCGAGCAACGCGCCGGGTTGAGCCCCTGCGCGTCCCCCCGACGCCGCACGTCCTCCGCGCCACGACGTTTCCAGACAGCCCACCGACCGAGCGCCTCGTTCAAACCCAGACACGCTTCGCGAATGCCACGCATGGCTGTCCTGGCAGCAACGCTCATCGCCTGAGAACGCCTGCCGGCCCGATCCTCGATGCCTACCGTGAATCGGCTCGCGTGGCGTCGCCTGCGTCAGGTGTGCGCGTCGCGAACGCGGCATCGGCCCATGTCGCCCCGTCCCCAGTCGACACGGAGGTTCCATGTCCTTGCATGGCCACAACCGCCTCGCCTTCCCCTTCAGCCTCCTCCTGGCGTCCGCCCTGCTCCTGCCGGCGCACGCGAAGGGTGGAGAAGCCAGGGCGAGCTCGCGCAAACCCATCCCCTGTGGTTCACATCGCGAGCTGTACGTGGGCACCTACAAAGGCCGCGTGTTCAAGGAATGGCAGACCGCTCTGACCGATGAGCAACTCCAGGACCCGCTGACCCGCATGGCCAATGACTCCCTGCTCAAGAACAACTACACCCTGACCGTCCGCTTCCAACGCGACACCCGGGGCACGTACTTCGCGGAGACCCACGTCCAGTTCGACAGCCTCACCCCGGAGGGCGTCGGCCCCAGCCACAAGGACTCCACCAGCTACCTGCTCCATCTGGACCGAGACCCCGCTCGGGTGGAGTTCGTCGTGACACGCAGGCCCGCGAAGACCTACGCCAGCCGCGCCCAGGAGCCCTCCCGCGCGGGGAGCATCGAGAAGGCCACGTCCCGGGGCCCCAAGCCCACCACGCTCATCTTCAAGGAGACGCTCACCCTGGACGCGCTGGATTGCGGCTCCGACGGCGTCCCGCAGCGGCTGCTCTACACCCGGACCATCGGCGGCCAGCAGCCCATCGTCGAGACGCGTGAGCTGTTCCGCGTGAAGTAGGCCCACGGTCCGCCCCTCGGAGCCCCGGGGGGTGGCATGCGGCCCCCCTTTCCGTGAAGATTTCGCTTGCGCCGTCCCCCGTCCGGATTTGACAGGAGAGGGAACCGGCTGACAAAGAGACCTTCATGGACCTGACTCCCACCGCCTGGCAGCTCTGGCTCGTCGCGGCGCTCCTCTGTGGGGCGTTGGAAATCAAGCTGTCCGGCTTCGTGACCCTCTGGTTCGCAGTGGGGGCGCTCGTCTCCGCGCTCGTCGCGGCCATGGGGCTGGGCATCAACTTCCAGCTCCTCGTCTTCGCCCTGGTCTCCGCGGGCCTGTTCGCCGCCTCGCGTACGATCTTCAAGAGCGTTTTCATGCGGACCGCCTCGCACTTGAAGATGGGGGTCGAGGCCATGATGGGGCAGGAGGCGGTGGTGACCGAGGCCATCGACGAGAAGAACGGGGGCACGGTTCGCATCAACGGGGAGCTATGGATTGCCCGCACGCTGTCCGGCGGCATCCCCGAGGGCGAGCGCGTCACCGTGGAGCAAGTGGAAGGACTCAAGCTTTGGGTGCGCCGCCCGTCGGCGACCCAGTCCGTTCCCCAGCGGGAACAGAAGGAGAATGCTCGATGAGCTTTCTGACCGTTCTATTCATCATCGCCGTGATCGTGGTCGGCTTCGCCGTCGTCACCGGCATTCGCATCGTTCCCCAGGCCAAGGTCATGGTGGTGGAGCGCCTGGGCAAGTTCCACAGCATCGCGACCAGCGGGCTGAACATCCTCATCCCGTTCCTCGACAGCCCCCGCCCCATCGAGATGCGCACGGGCAACCGCTACATGCGCAGCGCCATGGTGGACCTGCGTGAGCAGGTCATGGGCTTCGAGACGGTGCAGGTCATCACCCACGACAACGTCAACATGGAGGTCGGCTCGGTCATCTACTACCAGATCGTCGACCCCGCGAAGGCGCTGTACCAGGTGGAGAACCTGGCGCTGGCCATCGAGCAGCTCACCATGACGAACCTGCGCAACATCATGGGCGGTCTGACGCTGGACCAGACGCTGACCAGCCGCGAGACGGTGAACGGCAAGCTGCGCATGGTGCTGGACGACGCCACGGAGAAGTGGGGCGTGAAGGTGACGCGCGTGGAGCTGCGCGAAATCGAGCCGCCCCAGGCCATCAAGGCCGCCATGGCCAAGCAGATGACCGCCGAGCGCGAGCGCCGCGCCGAGGTGACCAAGGCCGAGGGCGACAAGGCCGCCGCCATCCTCCAGGCCGAGGGTGAGAAGATCTCCCGCATCCTGCGCGCCGAGGCCGAGCGCGACGCGGAGATTGCCCGCGCCGAGGGCCGCAAGCGCGCCACCATGTTGGAGGCCGAGGGCAAGGCCGAGGCGACCCGCCTCACCTTCGATGCCATCAACAACGGCGGCGCCACCCACGAGGTGCTCGCGCTGCGCTACATGGACACGCTCCAGGAGATGAGCAAGGGCGACAACAAGATGTTCATCCCCTACGAGGCCACCGCCACCCTGGGCGCCGTCGCGGCGCTCAAGGAGGTCTTCAAGGATGAAACGCCCAAGCGCCCCGCCGCTCCGCCCCAGGCGCCTCGTCAGTCCCCCACCGCCTCGTCCCTGAGCGCGCAGGGCCTGACGCGCAGCCCCGCGGCCGAGCACGCCACGCTCACCGGTGTCCCCGCCGTGCCCGTGCGGCGTCCTCGCCCGCCCTCCGAGCAGGACGAGTAGCCGTCACTGTCAGGAAGTCACCTGCTCGCCGTCCTCACCGGCCGGCGAGCAGGCCGGGGTTGCAATCCGCTCCGGCCCACGTCATAGATTCCGACGCACGTATCCACCGGAGGGCCTGACACCCCCTCCCTTCGCGAGGTCGACGAACCCTTGAAGCTGAGCCGCTGAGTCCCAGGCCCTTTGCCTTGCCCGCGTCGAGCCGCCCCTCGGGCTGGTTCACGCTCTGGATTCAGGAGTTCGCTTCCATGTCATCCCTTCGCGCGCACAGCGTGTCGTTCGCCTATTCCGACGCAGTCACCGTCCTCTCCGATATCGAGTTCCACCTGGCCGCGGGTTGGACCGGGCTTGTGGGCGCCAATGGCGCGGGCAAGTCCACCCTCTTGCGGATGCTCTCGGGGGAGCTGACGCCCACCGAGGGGCACTTCCAGTTCGATCCTCCTTCGCCTGTCCTGCGGCTGTGCCGGCAGGAGGTGGAGGAGCTCACGCCGGACATCTCCGAGTTCGCCGAGTCGTGGGACGGACTGGCGCGCAGGCTTCACGGGCAGCTGGGGCTGGACGTCTCCGCGCTGGAGCGGTGGCCCACCCTGTCTCCGGGTGAGCGCAAGCGGTGGCAGGTGGGCGCGGCGTTGGCCGCAGAGCCGGATGTGCTGCTGCTCGATGAGCCCACGAACCATCTGGATGCGGAGGCTCGGACGTGGCTGGTCTCCGCGCTGCGGCGGTTCCGCGGAGTGGGCGTCGTGGTGTCACATGACAGGCCGCTTCTGGAGACGCTCACCTCCTCCACGCTTCGTGTTCATGGTGGGGATGCGCGGCTGTGGCCAGGGGCCTATTCCGCGGCGAAGCAGCACTGGGAGGCGGAGCGCGAGGCGGAGGTGGATGCGTATCAGCAGCGGCGCGCGGACCAGCGGCGCGCGGCGAAGATGCTGGACCAGGCGCGGCGGGAGCAACAGGGCGCGGATGCCTCGCGCAGCACGAGCAGACGGCTGAAGAGCAAGTACGACAACGATGCGCGGTCCATGGGCGCGAAGGTCACCGTGGGCTGGGCGGAGGCCCACGCGGGCCGTCGCGTGGGAATCCTCCGGCGAGAGCTGGAGCACGCCTCGGAGGCCGTGGGGGAGTTCACCGCGGACAAGACGTTGGGGCGCTCTGTCTTCGTCGACTACGCGCGCTCTCCCAATCCGTGGATCTTCACGTTGGACACGCCGGAGGTCCGCGCTGGGGAGGTCACGCTGTTGGGGCCGGTGAATCTGTCGGTGGGACGCGAGGCGCGCGTGCGCATCGAGGGCCCCAACGGCGCGGGCAAGAGCACCTTGGTTCGGGCGCTACTGGAGGGTGCGCGTGTGCCTCGGGAGCGCGTGCTGTATCTGCCTCAGGACGTTGGGGCCGAGGAGGCTCGGGCCACGTTGGATGCGGTGCGCTCACTGCCTCCCGAGGAGAAGGGGCGCGTCCTGTCGCTCGTCGCGGCGTTGGGTGTGGACCCAGAGCGGCTGCTGGGTTCGGAGCAGCCTTCACCGGGGGAGATTCGCAAGCTGCTCATCGCGCGGGGACTGGGACAGCATGCCTGGGCCCTGGTGCTCGATGAGCCCACCAATCACCTGGACCTGCCCTCCATCGAGCGGCTGGAGGCGGCCCTTCGCGAGTATCCGGGAGCGTTGCTCCTGGTGACTCACGACTCCGAGTTCGCTCGTGCCTGCACCACGGAGTGCTGGCGCGTGGAGCATGGTCAGGTGGAGGTATCGACCGGGTGAGGTTCGGTGGGCCGTGGCCTGGAGTGCTCACGATCCCAGGCCACGAGTCCCGCGAGTCCTTCATCCACGGACACGCGTGGATGAAAGCCCGTCTCCCGCTCCAGCGCGGAGGAGTCCGACCAGGTGGCCTCCATTTCACCGGGCTGGGCGGGCCGTGGGTTCAGCAGGGCCTGTGTTCCCGCGTGCCGCTCCAGCACGGCGACGAAGTCTCGCAAGGAGACGGGCTCGCCTCGGCCCACGTTGAGCAGCCGATACGGCGGCGCACCGGCGGGAGGCCTATCCAACACACGCACCACGGCCTCCGCCACGTCGTCAACATGGGTGAAGTCCCGGCGCATGCGTCCTTCGCCGTACAGCTCGATGGGGAGCCCCTGGCGCAGGGCTCGGAGGAAGCGCAGGGGGGCCATGTCGGGGCGGCCCCAGGGGCCGTACACGGTGAAGAAGCGCAGCCCACTCGTGGGGAGCCCGTAGAGGTGGCTGTACGTGTGAGCGAGCAACTCTCCCGCGCGCTTGGTCGCGGAATAGACATTGAGCGGGTGATCGGCGGCGGCGGTCTCCGCGAAGGGCGGCGGCGTGCCCGCGCCGTACACGGAGCTGGAGGAGGCGTAGACGAGGTGGGCCACTCGCGCAGCTCGTGACTGCTCCAGGACTTGGAGAAGCCCGGTCACGTTCGCGTCGAGATAGGACTGGGCGGAGGCTCCGGCGTCTCTCACTCCTACCCGTGCCGCGAGGTGGACGACGCCCTCGGGCCGCTCATGGCGGAAGAGCGCCGCGAGCGAGGCCACGTCGGTGATGTCGGCCCGGTGACACGTGAAGCGCTCGGCGCCGGAGACAGACTGGAGGTGTGTCAGACGCTCCTGTTTCAGCGCCATGTCTCCGGAGGGCTCCAGGTTGTCCACTCCGACGACGATGTCGCCTCGAGCCAGCAGCCGGGTGATGACGTGGTGAGCGATGAAGCCCGCGGCTCCGGTGACGAGTACGCGCATGAAGCCCCACGCTCCCATGCCCTTGCGTCGGATGCCATGTCCAGCAGCCACCGGAGCCCCTCCCTGGACGTCCAGGCGGACGGGCCATCCGACGCTTCCCGTGGCCCCTGCTTGGACGTAGGGTGGGCGGCATGGTGTCCGTGAATCAGCTCCGACCCTTCGCCCAGGCCTCGCTCGAGGCCTTCCGTGCAGCCTCCGGCCCCGTGGCGCTCATCCAGCAGCCGGTGGACCCGGTCTTCCGGAACATCGCCCAGCAGCTGACAGGAGCGCGGACGGTGGGCATGGCGCACCGCTCGCGCATGACGGAGCGGCTGCTCGCGATGCTCCGCGACTTCGACAACCTGGAGGTCCACTTCCTGAACCCCAAGGTGGATGGAGAGGAGCTCACCGTGGGGCGCTCGGAGTGCGACCTGGTGGTGCCAGACCCGTCCGTCTCCCAGCATCACGCGACGCTGCGGTGGAACGCGGCGACGGGGGGCTTCCTGGTGCGGGATGCACAGTCGATGAACGGGACGTGGATCAACGGCGCGCCGCTGGGCTTCCGGGCGCAGGTGACACTCAACGACGGCGATACGCTGGCCTTCGGGGATGCTCAGTTCCTCTACCTGCGCGCGGAGACGGTGCACGAGCACCTGCGGCTGGCGAGTCCCCAGGAGAAGCCCTGAAGGGGCTCAGGGAATCTCGTTCACGACCTGGATGATGGCCTTGCGCAGATAGGAGCTGTAGTCCGTCTGCGCCTGATACATGCCAATCGTGCTGACGGTGCGGCTCTCCTTCCGCCAGAGGAGCTGGCCCGAGGGGGAGACGACGCCCGCATCCAGGATGACCTCCGCGCGGCCGAGTGCCTGCACTGCCGTCACATCGACCCAGTTCAGCACGACGACCACACCGGCCTCGGCGCCGTTCTCCCGGATGAGGGAGACGACTTCTTGGGTGGAGGGTGAGGGAGCGTCGGAGATGCGGACGCCGGCGATCTCAAAGCCTCGTTCGCGCAGCACGGCCTGGGTCTGTCCCGAGAGGACGGTGCGCGGGTTGCCCTCCCCCATCAGGTCCTCGCGGTAGCTGTTCGAGGGCAGTGCGTCCACCCGTGTGCCCACCACGACGACCACCTTGCGGATGGCGCCAGGGGGACGGACCTGCGGCGCGGCGCATGCGGTGAGGAACAGGGACAGCAGGAGAAAGAGTCGGACGCGCATGTCGAGGCCCTGGGCGGTGGGTGGTGACCACCCTCCATAACCACCGAAGGCCGGACTGGGCAAACGGGACCACAAGCCCCCCAGCCCACTTATTGCCACGTGCTCCCCCCTACTTGTTGCTCCCACCGATTTATCTCCGGAGTTTCAAGGGACCCAGGCCAGTCTCATGCGCCCATTTTCTCTCCGTGCGACATCAGCAAACGGAGGCCCCTCAAGTGCTCACTGGACTGCGCCGCCATCACTCAGATGGAGAGTAGGACCTGACGAAACGCTACGTACATTAAGCTTGTCGATTTCGAACTGGGCTGGCCAACGATGCACCGAAGAAGGTGAGAGAACTGCGGCCGTAGCACCTCTGCGGACTGCGGCATCTCACGCCCTTCTATTTACTATCTCTTGTGTGAGCAAATGTTTCCATGCGCACATTTAGCAGGTTGTTCGCAAAACCTCGGACCATCAGGGCTTCCAAGTCATCAATCATTCCACCATCAACCTGATAGGCACTGAAGTAGCAAGCAAGATCAACCAACTCCAACTGCGTGTCCTTGGGCTGGCGCAACTTCTCATAACCCGGCTTGAACTCTTGGTTACGCTCAGGGTGGCGAACCAAGGCGATGGTCTGCACATCACGCTTGCGGTTGAAGGCCAGATTCATTTCCTTCCAGATCGTTTGCTCACGCCCCTTACCAACATAGAGTGCATGGCCACGAGAGTCGTAGAAGATGTAGATGCCATAGCTTTTCTGTAATTCGGCCTTGAGGCCCCGCGCGTAGAGGTTGGCGTCCTCGCCGTCGTCGAAAACCTGCCAACCTGCCTCGCGCTTCGTCGGACATTTGTCGATGCGGTAGAACTCAACAATGGGCTGGATTGTTTCTAGCTGAGCCTGTCGCACTGCGGCAGACCGCGACTTGGCTAGCGCTGAAGCGACTTGCAGAGGGCTTAGATCTTCGTCTCGGTTCCTCCAGTTGAACAGCGTTCCCATGGTTACGCCCAGCACATCGGCCAGTTCTGCTTGAGAACTTGTTCCTAGCTTCTTGCCCAGAGCTTCAATCAATTCAATGGCTTTCATTCACCCTCCATCTCTCTCAACTAATCGCTACGTTCTATCGCCATAATCGAATACCCCTCAACCTCGCCACAATGCGTCACCAGCTCTTGACGGGAGAATGCCTGACCAGCAGGTCCGTACAGACCGCGCCGGGTTATTGAGACACCAGGCTGGCAGTAGTCAGCCAGTATTCTTCAACGGCATCAACACTCGCTGGGCCTGACTATGCGAGAGGAAGTTGTGGCGTTCCAACCCGGCAAGAGACCCGCGCTGACAAGGATTCGGTCACCCTCTAGTCAAACAAGCCCTGCAAGTAGAAGCAGCCATCACGCATGTCTCTGAATACCCAAGCAGGCCCCAGCCCCTCGAAGTGCACCCGGTAGTAGTCGCGCTGAAAGGGGAACTCGGACCACCATTCGCCGCCCAACCGCTCCGGGCCTGACACCGCCGTCACCCGGTGGCGCTTCCCGCCCACCCTGGCCGCCAGCAGCCGGCCCGCTTCGCCCACCTCCGCGTCCAACCACGCAGGTTCCGCCAGCACTCGAGAAGGGCGCTCCCGAAGCCCCCCCGCCGTCACGGGTCCCCGCTCATCGCGAAGCTCCTCCACCCAGCCCTTCTTCTTCTCGTCGGGCGGCCGGAATGGCTTGGCCCCATGCGCCCCCTCGGGCCGATGCACCGACGCCAGCCCCGCTGAGCAGAGCGACTCCTCCCCCAAGGTCGTCGCCAGTCGCGACAACACCACCTCCAACGCCGCGTCTCCCTCCGGCGCGTCCCCCAACGAAAGCTGCTGCCCCCGGTCCTCCGAGTGCTCATCCACTCGCGCGGACACCTCCGCCACCGGGTTCTCCAGCCGCAGCTCCTCCAACCGATGCCGCGCCAGATCGAGCAGCAGCTTCGCCGCCGCCGTGGGCCTCGCCAGGGACAATGTCACCTGCTGCTGCCCCGTGGGGTCCAGCTTCAACGTGAAGGTGATACGAACCGCCGCCCGCCCCCGCCCCGCGAGCCTCGCCGCCAACCTGTCCAGCAGCGTCTTCAGCGCGAAGCGCAGCGGCTCGAAGGACTCCGCCGGCCAGTCCAGCACCCGGCGCTCCTCCAGCACATCCTCCAACACCTCCGCCACGAAGGGCGTGTCATCCGCTCCACCGCATCGCGCATGCACTCGCGCCCCCTGCGCCCCACCTCTCGCCGCCACCGCGCCCGCAGGCAACGCAGCCACCTCTCCCAACGTGGTGAGCCCCAACGCGGAGAAGGCCGCGCCCTCCCTCCCCTCCAGCGCCGCCAACGGCAACGGAGCCAGCATCCGCGCCGATGCCCCGGGGGCCACCACCTCCACTCGCCGCGCCCCGTACCGCGCCAGCGCCCGCGAAGTGAACGCCTCCGAGGCCACCGCCACATGCGCCCGATACCCCTGCTCCGAGCACAACTCCAACGCCCGAGCGCACAACCCCTCCTCGCCTCCAGAGAGATGCGCGGCCCCAGCGTCCAGCCACAGCCCATCCGGCGAGGAGAGCTGAAAGCCCGGTCCCAGGCACAACAGCGCCTCCCCCAAGGCCACCAGCGCCCGCGCCTCCTCCTCCGCTCGATAGGTAAAATGACGAAGCTCCGGCTCCAACGCCGTCGCCGCCGTGAGCGTCGCCCCGGGCCGCACTCCCGCCTTCAGCGCGGACGTCGAGGCCGCCACCACCCGCCGCTGGCCCCGTGCCTCCTCCACCAACACGAAGGGACGCCCCGCCAGCTCCGGATACTCGATGACCTTGCGCTGCACCGGAAAGCGCGTGAAGTGCAGATAGGCCCTGCGCATCGAGCGCCCTCAGTACGCCGCGGAGGCCATGCTCAGCCCCGCTCGCAGCGACGGCATCGCCCCATCACGCCCGGGCCGCTGCCCCTGGATGCCACAGCCATTGCGCGCCACCCACGCCCCTTCCCTCAGGAAGTCCGGCGTCGCATCCGCATCCAACGGCCCCACATCCAACACCCGCCCGCCCCCCTCCAACCCCAGCTCGGGATACAGCGCGCTCCACGGCATCACCGCCCGAGCCCCCATCCCGCCCCCCCGGCTGCGCACCACTTCCACCGACCAGCCCTCCGTCCCCTCCGACTCCGTCCGAAGCCGCGTCACCCCATCCGCGGGTGACTCCGGCGAGGTCAGCAGCAACAACAGCCCACCGCCCCGCTCCGCCGCGTCCGCCAGCTTGCGCGCCTCGGCCAGCCCGACCCTGGGCCCCCGCCCCACCGCGCCCACTCCACGCGTCAGGTCCAGCACCACACAGGCAAAGGCCCCGCTGCGCGCGAGCTGCACCGCCGCCCAGACCCGCTGCTCCATCGCCTGGGGCCGGACAATCAACAGCCGCTCCAGATCCACGCCCTGCGCCGCGGCCGCGGGCGGATAGAGCTCACGCGGCCCATCCACCCACGCACAGAGCCGAGCCTCCCGATGCGCCGCCGCCACCGCGCTCAGCGCCAGGCTGGTCCGCCCGGAGGCCGCCTCGCCGCACAGCTCCACCGCCTGCCCCAGCGGGAAGCCTCCGGAGGGCAGCAGCGCGTCCACCGCCTCCATCCCCGTGCGAAGGACCGCCAGATAACGCCGGGGCGCCGCCTGCAACTGGCGGATGCGCTCACGCAGCTGCTCCACCACGGAGCCGCCCGCCGCGCCCACTCGCTGCTCCAACGCCGCGCTCATCTCGCCTCCTCGCCGGGACCCGGCACACCGAACGTCCGCCTGGACGGCAGTTCAGTATGCTCACGGGTCTGACGTGCGCCCGCACAGGACGCACGGCGATGGGCACGGCGACACGACGTGACAGCTCGGCTTCCAACCCGTGGCCTCAGGGATTCCGCGCCCCTGGGGCACGGCTACCCCGCGCAGATCACCTTCACTTCCACCTTCTGGTCATCCGCCCGGCGCAGGCAGTCCCCGCCGAAGTAGATCCGCGCGGGACGGCCCGCGGCGGACGGCTCGTAGCTCAGGTCGCCCCCGGCCACCGAGCACCGCTCCACCTCGCCCCCCGCGCGCGTCAGCTCCACCTGCGCCAGCCGCGGATCCGGCAGGTTCATCACGTCCACGCTCTGCGACACCGCGGCCAGCTCGGCGATACGCAGCAGCGTGTCCCGGTAGCTCTCCCGGCAGATGGAGTCGAGGTTCTCGAAGCGCGCGTCGAACTTCTCCGCCATCGCCCGGTGCCGATACCCAGGCCCGTACGACGTGGGGCAGTCCGCGTTGCGCACGAAGGTCCCCTGGGGCGTCCTGTCCTGGATCAGCTCCGCCCGCTTGTCGCTCAACGCCACCGGCCCCACCGTGGCCCACAACACTTCCCTGCGCCCCCCCGTGGAGTCGCGCAGGCCGCGGAAGAACTCGAAGTACGAATCCACGGACGTCAGCAGCGCCGCGCCCTCGCTGCACTTGTCCACCGACGTGTCCTGCGAAAGGATGACCGGCGGAGGCCTCACGTCGGAGCTGCAGTCCTCCTCGTCCGTCACCACCACCACGAGCAGCCGCGCCCCATCCCGCAGGAAGCCTCCGTTGCCTCCGTCGAGGATGGGCGTCCCCGCCAAGGGCTCGGACAGCGCCAGGCGCACCGCCTCGAACGGCGCCTCCTGCCCACTGCCCCCCGTCCCCTGCTTCACGAGCCGCTGGAACCCCTCCAGCAGGTTCTCATCCGAGCTCTCCAGATAGCGGGCCACGGTGGGCTTCCCATCCGCGTCCGGCACCGGCTGCAGATGCCCCGCCTCCGCCGGGTATTCCCGGGTGATATCCCGCCCCTGGAAGAGGATCCGCTGGTAGACCGTGGTGGTGATCACCCCCACGCGGAAGTCCTGCGTGACGCCGCCCCCCTCCCGGAGGGCCTGGATGAAGCCGGGCAGCTCCGTGGCGACACCGGCCTGCTCCTCGGCCATGGAGCCCGAGTTGTCGATGACGAAGAGGATGTCCGTCTTCTGGGGCGCCACCACCGGGGCATCACTCTGACACTTACCCGGCAGGGTGGAGCCCGCTTCGTCCACGGGCGACGTACAGGACGCTACCCAGAGGGCCGGCAGCAGGAGCAAGGGGGCACTGGTCTTCAACTTCATGGCGGCCTCCGTCAGAGGGCGGCGCACCCCGGCGGGGCGACGCATCAAGGCTGGGGGGGCAAGCATGCCCCACCCCCGACCAGGACGCGAGACAAGCTCTCTGCGTCCGGCATCCGACTTGGGCGTGGAAAATCGCACACGGCGTTTGCCATGGGCGTTTTGGTTGTTACGTTGGTTCATCTGCCGCAGAAAACCGACAGATGTTCACCGGCTTGGCCGCTCGTAGGGCCGAGCTTGAAGAAGGAAGAGGCCGAACTTCATGTCCGATGAGAAGAAGAAGGGCACCGCCGCGAGCGCCATGCCCACCGCGATGGCCCCTCCGGGGCTCATCAACAAGGAAGACATCCCGCAGGTGTTGCCCATCCTGCCCCTGCGGAACAGCGTCTTCTTCCCCGGCGGCGTGCTTCCCCTGGCCGTCGGCCGTCAGAAGACCATTGCCCTGATCAAGGACGCGGTCCGTGATGATCAGGTGATTGGCGTCGTCACCCAGCGCCGCGCCGAGGAAGAAGATCCGGGCGCCGCCGACCTCTACACCATGGGCACCGTTGCCCGCATCGTGAAGCTCCTGAAGATGGGCGAGGACAACTACTCGCTCGTGGTCCAGGGGCTCGCCCGGTTCCGCGTGGTGGAGCTGGTGCAGGAGGCCCCCTACCTCAAGGCCCGCGTCGACGCGGTGGAGGACAAGACCTCCGCGGAGAACGTCGAGGTGGAGGCCCTGGGCATCAACCTCAAGAAGCTGGCGCGCGAGGTCATCGAGCTGATGCCCGAGCTGCCCGCCGCCGCCACCGAGCTGGTGGAGAGCATCACCCATCCCGGCCACCTGGCGGACCTCATCGCCGCCAACGTCGACGTGCCCATCGAGGAGAAGCAGGCCGTCCTGGAGACGGTGGACCTCAAGGCGCGGATGAAGCTGGTGCTGGAGCTGCTCAACCGCAAGCGGGAGATCCTCAAGCTCTCCAACAAGATCGACTCCGCCGTGAAGGGCGAGATGTCGAAGACGCAGCGTGAGTACTACCTGCGCCAGCAGCTCAAGGCCATCAAGGAGGAGCTGGGAGAGATGGGCGAGGAGGAAGAGGAGCTCGACGAGCTCCAGGAGCGCCTGAAGAAGGCCGCCCTGCCTCCCGAGGTGGAGAAGGTCGCGAACAAGGAGCTCAACCGCCTGAAGACCATTCCGGCGGCCTCCAGCGAGTACACCGTCGCGCGCACCTACCTGGATTGGATTGCGGACCTGCCGTGGTCGAAGCTGTCCGAGGACAACCTCGACATCGAGAACGCGCGGCAGCAGCTGGACAAGGACCACTTCGGCATCAAGAAGGTCAAGAAGCGCATCCTGGAGTATCTGGCGGTGCGCAAGCTGAAGAACGACATGCGCGGGCCCATCCTGTGCCTCGTCGGTCCTCCGGGCGTGGGCAAGACGTCGCTGGGTCAGAGCGTGGCCAAGGCCACGGGCCGCAAGTTCGTGCGCCTGTCGTTGGGCGGCGTGCGTGACGAGGCGGAGATCCGCGGCCACCGGCGCACCTACGTCGGCGCGCTGCCGGGCCGCTTCATCCAGAGCATGAAGAAGGCCGGGACGAAGAACCCGGTGATGATGCTGGATGAAATCGACAAGCTCGGCGCCGACTTCCGTGGCGACCCGAGCGCGGCGCTGCTCGAGGTGTTGGACCCGGAGCAGAACAACACGTTCAGCGACCACTACCTCGACGTGCCGTTCGATTTGTCGAAGGTGATGTTCATCGCCACGGCGAACCAGCTCGACCCCATCCCTGGCCCGCTTCGGGACCGCATGGAGATCATCGAGCTGTCCGGCTACACGTTCGAGGAGAAGCAGAGCATCGCCCGCATCCACCTGGTGCCCAAGCAGCTCAAGGAGCACGGGCTCAACGGCGACCACATCGAGATCAACGATGAGGCGCTGCTGACGCTCACCACCTCGTACACGCGCGAGGCCGGTGTGCGTAACCTGGAGCGGCGCATCGCGGACATCTGCCGCGCGGTGGCGGTGGAGGTTGCGGGTGGGAAGCTGGAGAAGCAGACCATCAACGCCGAGCGGGTGAAGGAGATCCTCGGGCCCGAGATGTTCTACTCGGAGGTCGCCGAGCGCACGGAGGTTCCGGGCGTGGCGACGGGTCTGGCCTGGACGGCGGCGGGTGGCGACCTGCTCTTCATCGAGGCGACCAAGATGGCGGGCAAGGGCGGCATGACGCTCACCGGCCAGTTGGGCGACGTGATGAAGGAGAGCGCGACGGCGGCGCTGAGCTACCTGCGCAGCAAGTCCGAGTCGTTGGGCATCAGCCCCAACTTCCTGGAGAAGACGGACCTGCACCTGCACTTCCCGGCGGGTTCCATCCCCAAGGATGGTCCTTCCGCGGGCGTCACCATCCTGACCGCGCTCACCAGCCTGCTGACGGGCATCCGGGTGCGGCACGACACGGCGATGACGGGCGAGGCCACGCTGCGTGGCCTGGTGCTGCCGGTGGGTGGCATCAAGGAGAAGGTGTTGGCGGCGCACCGGGCGGGCATCAAGCGGGTCATCCTGCCCGAGCGGTGCCGCAAGGACCTGGTGGACGTGCCGGACCAGGCGAAGAAGGAGCTGGAGTTCATCTTCGTCAGCCAGATGGACGAGGTCCTGAAGGCCGCGCTGGAGACGTCGCCGTTCAAGTCGTCGGCGGGGACTCCGGGTGGCGAGCCCGGCAAGGAGGCGCTGCCTCCGCAGGCCCCCGAGGCGGGGGCCCCCGAGGTCCGCGCCTGAGCGCGCGGCCCTTCGAGCCGGTAGAGCTGTGACGCGGGCAGGTTCCTCCACATGAGGGACCTGCCCGTTGTCTTTGCGGGGTGCCAGGCCGGGCCGTTCGTCAGTGGCGCGTCTGGGGAGGCTCTTCCTCGTCCGGCCTCGAGAGCCGCTGGGAGAGCAGGCCGAGCATCTCCTGGGTGGAGAGCCGGCCCGCGCCGTCCTTGCCCTCGAGCACGTCCGCGACGAGGGCGCGCTTGTGCTCGTGCAGGGAGAGCATCTGCTCCTCGATGGTGCCTCGCGCGACGAGCCGGTACACGGTGACGGGGCGCTCCTGACCGATGCGGTGCGCCCGGTCCGACGCCTGGTCCTCCACGGCCGGGTTCCACCAGGGGTCCAGGTGGATGACGCTGTTGGCGGCGGTGAGGTTGAGGCCGAAGCCACCCGCCTTCAGGGAGATGAGGAACAGCGGCGCGGTGCCCTCCTGGAAGGCGCGCACGGCCTGCTCGCGGGCCTTGGGGGTCGACTGGCCATCCAGGTACTCGTACCGGATGCCACGTGCGTCCAGGACCTCGCGCACCAGGGACAGGTGCGAGGTGAACTGGCTGAAGACGAGCGCGCGGTGGCCTTCGGTGCGCAGCTCCTCCACGAGCTCCAGGAAACGCTCCAGCTTGGAGGACTCCACACGCGACGAGGCGTCGTACAGGCGTGGGTGCGAGGCCAGCAGGCGCAGCCGCGTGAGCGCCGCGAGCACCTCGAAGCGCTGCTCATGTTCGCGAGCCCGGCGCTCCTGCTTCACCTCTGGCCTCGATTCGATCGCGGAGAGCGCGGCCAGCCGGGCATCCTCGTACATCGTCCACTCGGCGGTGGAGAGGACCACGGGGACACGGACGTCGGTGCGCGGAGGGAGCTGTGCCTCAACTTGAGACTTGGTGCGGCGCAGCAGGAAGGGCTCTAGCACTCGGGCCAACGCGGGCGCGGCCGTGGGGTCCACCCGCCGCTCGATGGGAATCGCGAAGCGTGTGCGGAAGGCATCGTGGCTGCCAAGCAGCCCTGGGAAGACGAGGGCGAAGACGCTCCACAGTTCGCCCAGGTGGTTCTCCAACGGCGTGCCCGAGAGGGCGAACTTGAAGTCCCCCTGGAGCGCCCGCGCCGCGCGGAAGCGATGGGTGCCCGCGTTCTTCAGGGCCTGGGCCTCGTCGAAGACGATGGTGGCGAAGCGCAGCTCGGACAGCCGGCCGATGTCGCGCGTCAGCAGGCCGTAGCTGAGCACCAGCACATCCCGAGGCCCCAGCCGTTCGAGCAAGCCGCCTCGGTCCGCGGCCTCGGAGAAGAGCCGCATGCGCAGCGAGGGCGCGAAGCGTTTGGCTTCATCCATCCAGTTGAAGGCCACGGAGGTCGGCGCGAGCACCAGCGCGGGCCCCAGCTTCGAGCGCTCCAGGAGGACGGTCAGCGCCTGCACCGTCTTGCCCAAGCCCATGTCGTCCGCGAGCACCCCACCCGCTCCCCACGAAGCCAGGCGTGTGAGCCAACGGAAGCCGTCGACCTGGTAGTCGCGCAGGTCCGTCTTCAACGTGGTGGGCACCTTCGGCTTGAGCTCCTTGGCGGCGAAGATGCGCTCGACCAGACGCTTCCACGTCTCATCCGCATCCAGCGCCGCGCCCGCGGTCCCCAGGGCGGAGAGTGACTCGGCCGCGGCGGGGCTCACCTCCAGGCCATGGCGCGACTGGTGGGCATGGTCCGCGAGCCGCTCCAGGTGTTGCCGGAGCGCATCCTCGACCTCCACGTAGGTCTGGTCCTTCACCTGGATGAAGCGCTCCTTGCGCCGCGCGGCGTCCAACAGCCGCCCCAGCTCCACGCGCTCACCCTGGACCGCCAGCCCGCCCAGCACCCCGAACCAGTCCCGCTTGCGCTCGACGGTGATTCGCAGCGCGCTGGCGCCTCGCGAGCCGGCGAGCTTCAGCGGCGCCCCCACCCACTCCAGCTCCGGTGGAGACTCCAACTCCTGACAGGCCGACAGCAGCGCGAGCGCGCCCTGTACGCCCTCGAAGGAGAAGGTGAAGGGAATCACCTGAGGCTCCGCCAACGTGAACGGCAGACGGGCTTGAAGGGATTGAGCCAGCGCGAGCTCCTTCATGAAGTCGCGCACCGTGTGGACAGGCTCCAGGCTCCGGCGCACGTAGATGTCGCGCGGTCCTTCTCCTGGGATGAAGCTGATGCTGTCGGAGAGCGCCCTCATGCGCAGCTCCACGCGCACCGCGCCACCCGGCTCGAGCTCAAACCGGAGGACCGGGAGCTGGAGTGAAGGAACGCGCTCGCCCATCACGCCCCGAGGCAAGGCCACCGGCATGCGCACGGCCAGCTTCGACAACTTCTCGAGCAGCACCTCGTGGCTCTCTGGAGGGAAGACATTGCCGTGTCGCTGGAGCACGGTGACGAGCGCGCGGACCTCGGGCCCCACGTCCAACACGGTGAGCCGGCGCGCGCCTTCATCCCAGAGGAAGAGCGCCTCCTCCGGCTTCGACTTGCGCACGCGGTCCACCATCGCCGCGTGCAGCGTCGCGCCGTCCACGCCAGCGGTGACGATGACGGTGCCACCCCGCTCCACCGCGACGATGCCCACCTTCGCGCGCTCCACCTGAACCAGCAGGTCCTGCGTCCCCTCCTGGTAGAGCCGGGGGTGGTCCACCAGCTCGATGAGGAGCCCTCGTGAGGCGGGGGCATCACCGTCCGGCAACAAGGACGCGAGGCGCGCATCGAGTGCGGAGAGCTGCGAGCCATGCTCCTGGAGGAGCTTGCGCCGGCTCACCTTCGCGCCCGTCGAACGAAGTCCCTTCTTGTTGCGCTTGTGGACGTACGGGAAGACCTCCACGCCGTAGCCATCGATGACGTCGACTCGCCAGGAGATCTCCACCCCGGCCCCGCTCCCCGTCCCTTCGTCGAGCGCGCGTTCCATCGCGCGGAGCGTGCGGTCCCAACCGGGTCGCACCAGCTCGTCGAGCGTCTCGCCGAAGGCCTGCGTCCACGGCTGATGCAGCCACAGCAGCACCGTGTCGATGGCGGCCATGAGGTGCACACAGGGCGGCGCACCACAGGTGCAATCGGCCTGCACGCTGTTGGGTGTGAAGGTCAGCGTCGCTTCGGGGAGGATGAACCCCATCTGCGCGCCGTAGGGCAGCTCCGAGCAACGCGTCTCGCGGAAGCGGAAGCCCGGCAGCTCCGGGTCGTGCTGGAGCGGCTCGAGGAACAGGGCTCGGGTGGGGCGCGGAGCCACGGTGGAGGGTGCGCGGGAGCGCAGGTCCAGGAGCAGACCGTGGACGCGGTGGGTGCGCGGCTCATCGGGTGGCGACAGGCGCGCGGGCATCTCGGCGCGGGCTTGCTCCACCCCTCGGCGCTCCTCTTCCACGAAGCGCCAGGCGAGCCGGGGCAACAGCTCCTTCATCTTCGGCGAAGGGAGCGACTCCTGGGTCCAGCGCGCCCGAGCCTCCTCGCTGAGCATCTCCACCAACCGCCGGCGCGCCGTCGCGGGACGCGCCTGAGGCAACAGGGCCGCGTCCACCCAGGGCATCAGCACCGTGAGGCTCAGGCGGGAGAGATGTTCGATGCTGTGCTCCCGCAACCAGGAGCGCAGCGCTCCTTCCGTGGCGAAGTGAGGGATGGAGGAAGGGTCGGGCTGCGGGCGCTCCACGGACATGGCCTCGTGCTTCTTCGCAAAGCGGAAGGGAAACGCAAGGGGGGACCACGGCCCCTCACTTCCACCGCCCGTCATTCCAAGCCACACTGCGGAACGATGCCCCCTTGGTGGGCGTCGAACCACACATGCCTGAATCCACGCGAGCTTGGGGACTGGGACTTGTCGTCCTGCTTGTGGCGCCGGGCTGCCTGCGCGCCTCGACGGAGGTGGACTCCGCGCCCACGGCGAAGGCGCCCCCAGAGGTCACGCGTCCGCCGTTGGCGGCCCTCGATCCTCCCCGGGCGCCTCCCAAATGGCCGGCCTCCGGTGCGCCGTTGACCTTCAACCCGGCGCGCTTTCCCTCCGGGTTCGCCAGGCAGCGTGTGTACCTGGACGCGGGACATGGGGCGGAGGGGAACACGGGCAATCGCTCCGTGACCTGTGAGGACGAGGAGGCCTTCACGCTGCGCGTCGCCGAGGACCTGGCACGGCGGCTGGAGTCCACCGGACATTTCGAGGTGCAGATCAGCCGCAAGGCAGGTCAGCGGGTGGCCTATGCCAACCGTCTCACCGCGGCCGAGAAGTGGGGCGCGCATGTGCTGGTGAGCCTGCACTCGGATGCGCGGGGAACGCCGAGGCTCTGGTCTCCCAGCGAGGGGCTCGAGTGCAACCGGCAGGATGAGACACCGGGATTCAGCGTGCTCTGGTCAGAGGAAGCCGAGCTCCCACTCCAGACTCGGCGCGCCGACCTGGCACGAGCACTGGCCCGGAACCTGTCTCAGGTTGGCTTTCCACCCTACGACGGCATCGACTACACGGGGCTCTATGCCGCCGACTCGGCACAGGCCGGGGTCTTCGTGGCGAGAGAGCCCACACACCGGCGCATCTTCGTGCTGCGCAAGCCGTCCATCCCCTCCGTCATCATCGAGACGCACCATGCGCTCGACTTCGAGGAGGCCGCGCGGTGGCGCGAGGAGCGCACACTGGAGGCCTTCGGCGCGGCCGTGACACAGGGTCTGGTGGATGCCTTGACACCTCGGCCCCCGCAGCAAGTCGCTTCGGAGGCGAACTCGGCCGCCGTGCCGTGAACGGTCGAGGGGGCGCTATGTCACGCGCCCGAGGATGTTCGCGAGTCGCGTCGCCAGGACATCCACGTAGGGAGCTCGCAGTACGCTGTAGTGGTCGCCACTCACGTCCTCCACGGTGAGCTGACCTGGCGAGACGAACCGCGACCAACCATGGCTCGCGTCGACAGCACGCTCGCGCTTCGCATCCTTCGCCCGGAGCAGCGTCACGGGCCCACCACCGTAAGGGCCAGGACGATAGGCGGCCAGCGCACGCAGATTCGCTCGCGTCACGTCGCGCCACGCTCGGAGATCCACATCGCGGACTTCGGGAGGCAGCCAGCCCGACGCACGGGCGTAGTGGGCGACTTGAGCGATCTGCTCGTCGTCCGAGAGCCCAGCCAAGAGCTCGGGCCCCAACGACGGCTCGGCGCCTGCTGTCCGCGCCAGATCCATCGCCATACCCGCGAGCAACAGCGCGCCGTCGGGCGCACGCGCAGGTGCTTCAGCTTCTGGAGTGAAGCTGTCGAGGAGCACCAGCCGCGCAACCTTCTGTCCTTGCCGCTCGAGCTCTCGCGCCATTTCGAAGGCCACGACACCACCCAGAGACCAGCCTCCGAGCACGTAAGGGCCCTCCGGCCGCACCGAACGCAAGGCCGCGACATGGTGACGAGCGAGCGCCTCCACTTGCTCCAACGGCGCTTCACTTCCATCCAGACCTGGAGCCTGAAGACCGTAGAACGGTCGCTCCGTTCCCAGCAGCCGCGCGAGCATCCGGTAGGGCCCCACCGCGCCTCCCACCGCGTGAACGAAGAACACGGGGGCTCCGGCACCCTCGGACTGCAAGGTCACACAATCGCGGACCGCACCGTTGGCGCGCGACGACTCAAGCCAGGAGGAGAGCTGCTCCACCGAAGGCGCCTCGAAGAGAGCTCGCAGCGGGACGTCCACTCCCGTCAACGCGCGCACCCTCGCCACCACCTGCGTCGCCAGCAACGAGTGCCCGCCCAGTTCGAAGAAGTCTTCCTTCCTGCCCACCCTCCTCGCTCCCAACACCTCTCGGAAAATCTCCGCCAGCTTCTCCTCCAGCCCCTCCCTCGGCTCTTCGTACTTCTCCTCCCTCACTTCCTCCGGTGCCGGCAACGCCTCCCGGTCCACCTTCCCATTCACCGTCAGCGGCAACTCCTTCACCACCACCACCACCGACGGCACCTCGTACTCCGGCAGCGTCCTCCTCAACCCCTCCCTCACCTTCACCCCTTCCACCTCCCCCACCACGTACCCCACCAACGAACTCCCCCTCACCACCGCCACCGCTTCCTTCACTCCCTCCTGCTGCTTCAGCCCCTCCTCCACCTCCCCCAACTCAATCCGATACCCCCTCACCTTCACCTGTCTGTCTTTTCGCCCCAGAAACTCCAACACCCCCTCCCCCTTCCACCTCACCACGTCTCCCGTCCGGTACAGCCTCTCTCCCTCTCCAAACGGGCTCGGCACGAATCTCTCCGCCGTCCACTCCGGCCGCCCCACGTACCCTCCCGCCAATCCCTCTCCTCCCGCGTACAACTCCCCCGGCACCCCCTCACCCACTGGACTCATCCTCTCGTCCAGCACGTACACCTCCGTGCCTTCCACCGGCACTCCAATCGGCACACTCCTCCCTTCCACCTCCCTCTCCACCGTGTGTGTCGTTGTGAAGGTCGTGTTCTCCGTCGGGCCGTACCCGTTGATGAGGCGCCCTCCCTCGCGCAGCCTCTCCCTCACTCGCGCCACCGGCAGCACGTCTCCTCCCGCCAGCACCTGCCTCACTCCTCGCAGGGCCTCGGACTGGTACGCCTGCATCTGCTCGAAGAGCGCCGCCGTCAGCCACAGCGACGTCACTCCATGCCTCCTCAGCGCCGCTCCCACTCCCTCCAGCGACACCTCTCCCGCTGGGTACACCACCAGCTTCCCCCCATTCAGCAGCGCCCCCCACACCTCCAACGTCGACGCGTCAAACGACACCGGCGCCAATTGCAGCCACACCTCGTCTTCACCGAAGTGCGCGTAGCTGGCTCCCTTCACCAGCCTCACCACCGCCCTCTGAGGGACTCCCACTCCCTTCGGCTTCCCCGTACTTCCTGACGTGTACATCACGTACGCCAGGTTCCCTCCGCTTCCTCTCCCCACAGGGTTGGTGCGGGGCTTCCTTCCAATCGCATCCACCTCCTCATCCACCCTCACCACCACGTCCGCGCTCTCCGCCACCTCCTCCACCCACTCCCCACTCCCCACCACCACCTCGACTCCCGCCTCCCTCTTCATCCACCTCAACCGCTCCGCTGGCATCCCTCTCTCCAGCGGCACGTACGCACCTCCCGCCTTCACCACCCCCAACGCCCCCACCACCCACTTCAACGAGCGCTCCTCGCACAGCCCCACCTTCACCTCGGGGCCCACTCCTCTCTCCCTCAGGTAGTGCGCGAGTTGATTCGCCCTCTCGTTCAGCTCTCCATACGTCAGCGCCTCTCCTCCCCACTCCACCGCCACTCGCCCCGGCGCCTTCTCCACCTGCTCTTCAAACAGCTCCGCCAGCGTCTCTTCTCTCCGCGGAGCCCTCCTCGCCCTCCCGCTCCACTCCTTCACCACCCGCCGCCTCTCCTCCTCTCCATCCAACCGCACCTCCCACACCCTCTTCCCCATCCCCTCCACCATCCCCTCCAACACCTCCCTCACGTGCCTCAACAGCCTCTCCCCCGTCCTCCTCTCATACAAATCGCTGTTGTAATTCAGTGTCACAGCGACGCTCTCCTCCTCCTCCCCCACCAACAACGAGAAGTCGAACTTCGACGTCCCCGTCTCCGCCTCCAGCCCCCTCATCCTCAACCCTCTCCCCAACCTCACCTCCGCCCCTGGTGTGTTCTGCAATGTCAAACTCACCTGGAACAGCGGGCTGCGGCTCATGTCCCTCTTCGGGACAAGCTCCTCCACCAACTTCTCGAAGGGCACCTCCTGGTGCGCGTACGCACCCAACGTCACCTCCTTCGCCCTCCCCACCAACTCGCGGACTCGCTCCCCCTCCTCAACCCTCCCCCTCAGCACCAGCGTGTTCGCGAAGTACCCAATCAACCCCTCCGTCTCCTCCTGCGTCCTCCCCGCTATCGGAAACCCCACCACCACCTCGCCCTGCCCCGCCCACCTCGACAGCACCACCTGGTACGCGCTCAGCAGCACCATGAAGGCCGTCGCCCCTTCTCTCCGGCTCGCCTCCTCCACCTTCCTCCACAGCCCCTTCTCCCACCTCGCCCCCACCACCTCTCCTCGGAAGCTCTGCACCGCTGGCCTTGCCTTGTCTGTCACCAACTCCAACGCGCCAGGTGCGCCCTTCAACTGCTTCCGCCAGTACTCCACCTGCTTCTCCAACACCTCGCCCTTCAACCACCCTCGCTGCCACTCCGCGTAGTCCGCGTACTGCACCGCCAATTCCTTCAGCGGTGACTCTCTCCCCTCCGCGTACGCCTCGTAGAGCGTCGCTACCTCGCGGACCAGAACTCCCGTCGACCAGCCGTCGGACACGATGTGGTGCAGCACCACCACCAACACGTGCTCCTCTTCCCCAAGCCCCACCAACGTCGCTCGCAACAGCGGCCCCGCCGCCAGGTCAAACGGTCTCGTCGATTCGTCACGCACGAAGCGCCGCAGAGTCGCCTCGCGGTCTTCTCCTTCGCGCAGCTCCACACGTTGGATGATGAATGCCCCAGGAGGAGAGATCACCTGGACAGGGACACCTCTTTCATCAGGGAACCGAGTGCGCAGACTCTCGTGGCGTCGCACCACCTCCGTGAAGACCCTCTCCAACACCTCCACATCGAGAGGCCCTTCCAGCTTCAGTGCATACGGCGCGTTGTACGTGGCACTGCCCGGCTCGAGTCGATCCAGGAACCACAAACGCTGCTGCGCGAATGACAATGGCAGCGCCCCCGTGCGCGAGGACCGTCGCAACACAGGCACCGAGACAGCTCGCGCGACGTGCTCCACCTTGCGAGCAAACCCCTCCAACGTCGGTGCCTCGAAGAGCGCCCTCAAGGGCACTTCCACCCCTCGCGAAGAACGCAGCCGAGCCACCACCTGCGTCGCCACCAGGGAGTGCCCACCCAGCGCGAAGAAGTCGTCGTGACGGCCCACCTGCTCGACTCGCAGGACGTCCTTCCAGATGGCCGCCAGCAGCTCCTCCATCGCCGTCGCGGGCGGAACGTAGGCGTGCTCCGAAACACCCGCTCCCGCCTCCGGGACCGGAAGCGCCCGGCGATCCAACTTGCCGTTCAACGTCAGTGGAAGGGCCGCCAACTCCACGAAAGCCGAAGGCACCATGTGCGCGGGCAGACGCTCCTGCGCGAATCCCCGCAAGGCCCCCACGTCCACGGACCGCCCCGCCACTGCGAGGACATACGCCACCAGCCTTCGCTCTCCAGGCACGTCCTCACGCGCCACCACCACCGCTTCCGCCACCAATGAGTGCTCGCGCAGGACCGCCGCCACCTCTCCGGGCTCCACGCGAAATCCTCGCACCTTCACCTGGAAGTCGAAGCGCCCCAGGAACTCCACACGCCCATCCGCGAGCCACCGCACACGATCCCCCGTGCGGTACATCCGAGCGCCCGCCACGGGACTGAACAGATCCGGAACCAGCCGCTCCGCCGTCAGCTCGGGACGCCCCAGATATCCTCGAGCGACCTGCTCGCCCCCGATGAACAACTCACCCGGCACACCCAGCGGGACCGGGCTCAGCGCCTCATCGAGTACATACAAGCGACTGCGAGCCATGGGCCAACCCAGCGGCACGGCCGCCCCTCGGAGTGACCTCGTTCCCGCCCCATCCACCCCCATGCGGCCCGCGAGAACCCCGACCGTCGTCTCCGTCGGTCCGTAGTGGTTGAACACCTCCAACGTCGGAGCCAGGGCAAGGACCTGCTCCAGCAAGGCCCACCCCGAAGACTCGCCCCCCAGCACCAACCGCTTGCGCGGAAGAACCCGCGAGGGGTCCGGCGCAGTCAGCCACGCCGAGAGATGCGAGGGGACCATCTTCACGCAGTCCACCTTGTGGCGCTGGAAGTACTCGGCCATCCCCGCAGGACTGCTCGCGCGCTCTTGGGTGATGACGTGCAACACGCCCCCCGTGAGCAGCGCGGGGAACAGCACCGTGTTCCCCAGGTCCGCGCCTATCGTCGATACCAAGGCGAAGCTCTCGCACTCGCGCAGCCGCAACCGCTCCATGACCGCCTGGACGTAGTTGACGAGCGCCCCATGCGTCACGGCCACGCCCTTCGGGCGCCCCGTGCTCCCCGAGGTGAACAACACATACGCGAGGTTGTCCGGCACCACGTGCACCACCGGAGCCACTCTCGGCTGACGCTCGAGCTGTTCGGTCTCTTCGTCCAGCAGGACACACCGCGCGGGACTGGTGTCGAAAGACGCCCGGTGACGCGACTCCGTCACCACCACGGGCGCGGCGACCTCCTCAACCAAAAGAGCAAGCCGAGCCGCGGGCTGCGAAGGCTCGAGCGGGACATAGGCGCCTCCCGCCTTCAGGACGCCGAGCAAGGCGACCACCAGCCCGACTCCGCGCTCCAGGCACAACACCACCGGGACCTCCGGCCCCACGCCCAGTTCGCGCAGACGATGCGCGAGCTGATTCGCCCGAGCGTCGAGTTCCCCGTAGGAGACCACCGAGTCCTCGCACCGCACGGCCAGAGCACCGGGTGTCCTCACCGACTGCAATCCAAGGAGCTCATGCATCGTCGTGCCGCGCGAGACGCTCTCGGTCACGAGGGCGCCCACAGCCAGCATCTGCTGGCGCTCGGCGGGAGACATGAACGACAACCGGATGAGCGGCTGCGCTGGATTGCCAGTGATGGACTCCAGCAACCTTCGGAAGTGCGACGCCATGCGCGCCGCCGTGGCCTCCCTGAACAGGTCCGTGTTGAACAGCAGGGTTCCCTCGAATCCCCGCGCGGACTCGCTCAGGTTCAAGGTGAGCTCGAAGCGAGCGGACTCCGTGCCATCCATCGCCCAGGGAGTCAGTGTCAGCGACGGCAGCTCCACCGTGCCCACGGGCGTGTTCTGGAGGACGAAGAGGACCTGGAACAGTGCACCTCGACTCAGGTCGCGCACCGGCTGAAGGGCTTCCACCAGCTTCTCGAAGGGGAGAGCCTGGTGCTCATAGGCTCCCAGGGTGGATTCCCTCACCTGGGCCAGCAGGTCGAGGAACGTCTCTCCGGGCCGCACCTGCGCGCGCATCACCAACGTATTGACGAAGAAGCCGATGAGCCCCTCCGTCTCCGCGTACCCGCGGCCCGCGATGGGCGAGCCCACGCACACGTCCTCTTGCCCCGAGTATCGCGACAGCAAGACCTGGAACGCCGCGAGCAACACCATGAACGGTGTCGCATTCGCCTGCCGCCCCAGTGCCACGACCGCATCACTGAGCTCTCGGGACAGCCGCACCGGAACCGTGGCGCCACGATTCGATGGGACAGTGAGCCGGGGCCCATCGGTCGGCAATTCGAGGTGCGGCGGAGCTCCCGCCAACCGCTGGCGCCACCAGTCGAGCTGGCTCTCCAGGCGAGACCCCTGCAACCACTCTCGTTGCCAGAGCGCGTAGTCAGCGTATTGCACCGCGAGCAAGGGAAGCGGGGCGTCCTGTCCCTCGGTGAAGGCGGAATAGAGCGTGCTCAGCTCGCGGACCAGGACGCCCAAGGACCAACCATCCGAGATGATGTGATGCATCACCACCGACAGCACGTGCATTTCAGGCTCGAGACGCAGCAGTGAGACCCGAAGCAGCCACGGCTGGCCAAGCTCGAACGGGCGCAACGACTCATCGACCACCCGGCGTCGGGCCGCATCCCATCGCTCCGCTTCGGGCAGCACGCTCAGGTCTTCAACCTGGAGCGGGAACTCGGCGGGCCCACGGATGACCTGAATGGGTTCTCCCTCGTGCATGGCGAAGTGCGTGCGCAACGATTCGTGTCGCGCCACCAGTGCGGAGAGCGCCCGCTGGAGTGCATCAACGCGCAGTGTGCCGTCGACTCGCAGGTGGATGGGGATGTTGTACGCCGCGCTTCCCGGAGAGAGCTGTTCGAAGAACCACAGCCGCTGCTGCGCAAAGGACAGCGGTAGCCCTCCCGTCGTGCGTGGCCTCGCAACCAACGGATGTATCCCAAGGGAGGGCTCGCCCTGAGCCTCAGAGCCGATCCGCTCGGCGAGAGACTCGATGGTGGGGGCTTCGAAGAGTGTGCGGAGTGGGACGTCCACTCCCCTCAACGCGCGCACCCTCGCCACCACCTGCGTCGCCAGCAACGAGTGCCCGCCCAGTTCGAAGAAGTCTTCCCTCCTGCCCACCCTCCTCGCTCCCAACACCTCTCGGAAGATCTCCGCCAGCTTCTCCTCCAGCCCCTCCTTCGGCTCTTCGTACTTCTCCTCCCTCACTTCCTCCGGTGCCGGCAACGCCTCCCGGTCCACCTTCCCATTCACCGTCAGCGGCAACTCCTTCACCACCACCACCACCGACGGCACCTCGTACTCCGGCAGCGTCCTCCTCAACCCCTCCCTCACCTTCACCCCTTCCACCTCCCCCACCACGTACCCCACCAACGAACTCCCCCTCACCACCGCCACCGCCTCCTTCACTCCCTCCTGCTGCTTCAGCCCCTCCTCCACCTCCCCCAACTCAATCCGATACCCCCTCACCTTCACCTGTCTGTCTTTTCGCCCCAGGAACTCCAACACCCCCTCCCCCTTCCACCTCACCACGTCTCCCGTCCGGTACAGCCTCTCTCCCTCTCCAAACGGGCTCGGCACGAATCTCTCCGCCGTCCACTCCGGCCGCCCCACGTACCCTCCCGCCAATCCCTCTCCTCCCGCGTACAACTCCCCCGGTACCCCCTCCCCCACTGGACTCATCCTCTCGTCCAGCACGTACACCTCCGTGCCTTCCACCGGCACCCCAATCGGCACACTCCTCCCCTCCACCTCCCTCTCCACCGTGTGTGTCGTTGTGAAGGTCGTGTTCTCCGTCGGGCCGTACCCGTTGATGAGGCGCCCTCCCTCGCGCAGCCTCTCCCTCACTCGCGCCACCGGCAGCACGTCTCCTCCCGCCAGCACCTGCCTCACTCCTCGCAGGGCCTCGGACTGGTACGCCTGCATCTGCTCGAAGAGCGCCGCCGTCAGCCACAGCGACGTCACTCCATGCTTCGTCAGCGCCTCCCCCACTCCCTCCAGCGACACCTCTCCCGCTGGGTACACCACCAACTTCCCCCCATTCAGCAGCGCCCCCCACACCTCCAACGTCGACGCGTCAAACGACACCGGCGCCAATTGCAGCCACACCTCGTCTTCGCCGAAGTGCGCGTAGCTGGCTCCCTTCACCAGCCTCACCACCGCCCTCTGCGGGACTCCCACTCCCTTCGGCTTCCCCGTGCTTCCTGACGTGTACATCACGTACGCCAGGTTCCCTCCGCTTCCTCTCCTCTCAGGGTTGGTGCGGGGCTTCCTTCCAATCGCATCCACCTCCTCATCCACCCTCACCACCACGTCCGCGCTCTCCGCCACCTCCTCCACCCACTCCCCACTCCCCACCACCACCTCGACTCCCGCCTCCCTCTTCATCCACCTCAACCGCTCCGCTGGCATTCCTCTCTCCAGCGGCACGTACGCACCTCCCGCCTTCACCACCCCCAACGCCCCCACCACCCACTTCAACGAGCGCTCCTCGCACAGCCCCACCTTCACCTCGGGGCCCACTCCTCTCTCCCTCAGGTAGTGCGCGAGTTGATTCGCCCTCTCGTTCAGCTCTCCATACGTCAGCGCCTCTCCTCCCCACTCCACCGCCACTCGCCCCGGCGCCTTCTCCACCTGCTCTTCAAACAGCTCCGCCAGCGTCTCTTCTCTTCGCGGAGCCCTCCTCGCCCTCCCGCTCCACTCCTTCACCACCCGCCGCCTCTCCTCCTCTCCCTCCAGCGGCACCTCCCACACCCTCTTCCCCATCCCCTCCACCATCCCCTCCAACACCTCCCTCATGTGCCTCAACAGCCTCTCCCCCGTCCTCCTCTCATACAAATCGCTGTTGTAATTCAGTGTCACAGCGACGCTCTCCTCCTCCTCCCCCACCAACAACGAGAAGTCGAACTTCGACGTCCCCGTCTCCGCCTCCAGCCCCCTCATCCTCAACCCTCTCCCCAACCTCACCTCCGCCCCTGGTGTGTTCTGCAGTGTCAAACTCACCTGGAACAGCGGGCTGCGGCTCATGTCCCTCTTCGGGACAAGCTCCTCCACCAACTTCTCGAAGGGCACCTCCTGGTGCGCGTACGCACCCAACGTCACCTCCTTCGCCCTCCCCACCAACTCGCGGACTCGCTCCCCCTCCTCAACCCTCCCCCTCAGCACCAGCGTGTTCGCGAAGTACCCAATCAACCCCTCCGTCTCCTCCTGCGTCCTCCCCGCTATCGGAAACCCCACCACCACCTCGCCCTGCCCCGCCCACCTCGACAGCACCACCTGGTACGCGCTCAGCAGCACCATGAAGGCCGTCGCCCCTTCCCTCCGGCTCGCCTCCTCCACCTTCCTCCACAGCCCCTTCTTCCACCTCGCCCCCACCACCTCTCCCCGGAAGCTCTGCACCGCTGGCCTTGCCTTGTCTGTCACCAACTCCAACGCGCCAGGTGCCCCTTCCAACTGCTTCCGCCAGTACTCCACCTGCTTCTCCAACACCTCGCCCTTCAACCACCCTCGCTGCCACTCCGCGTAGTCCGCGTACTGCACCGCCAATTCCTTCAGCGGTGACTCTCTCCCCTCCGCGTACGCCTCGTAGAGGGCCCCGACTTCACGCACCAACACCTCCGTCGACCAGCCGTCGGACACGATGTGGTGCAGCACCACCACCAACACGTGCTCCTCTTCCCCAAGCCTCGCCAACGTCACCCGCAACAACGGGCCCCGAGTCAGGTCGAACGGCTTCGAGACCTCCTGCTCCACGAGCCTTCGCGCCTCGGCTTCACGGGAGGACTCCGGCAAGACGTCCAGATGGACCTCACGCATGACCACGTTCGACGCGGGCGCGATGATCTGCGCGGCGACGCCGTTCTCACTCCGGAATGTGGTGCGCAGCGCCTCGTGACGGCGGACGAGCTCTTCGAAGGTCCTCGCCAAGGCCACGGTATCCAAAGGCCCCAGCATCCGGACCGCGCCCGGAACGTTGTACGACGCGCTCGCGGGCTCCAACTGGTCCAGGAACCACAAACGCTGCTGTGCGAATGACAGCGGCGGCGGCCGGCTCTTGTCCGTCCTCGGAACCAAGGGCGGGGCCACCCGCGCGGCGCCCACCTGCGTGAGGCGCTCCACTCGCTTCGCGAACTCCACCACCGTGGGTGCTTCGAACAACTCGCGCAGCGGAAGCTCCGCACCGAACGCACCGCGCGCACGGGAGATGGCTCGCGTGGCGATCAGCGAGTGCCCTCCCAGGTCGAAGAAGTGTCCCTGCAGGCCCACACGCTCGAGGCCCAGGACCTCCGCGAAGATTCCCGCCACGATTTGCTCCGTGACGGTACGCGGTGCAACGAAGGCCCCGTCTCCTGTTTCTGGAACAGGCAGGGCCTTGCGGTTCACCTTGCCGCTGGGCGTCAGCGGCAGTGATTCGAGCACCACGAACGTGGCGGGCACCATGTACTCAGGCAATCGCGCACCGACCCACGAGCGGAGCGAGTCACGCGTTCGCGCAAGTTCATCACCCGAGTCCTCCGCGAGGACGACGTACCCCACCAGGCGCCGGTCCCCGGCGATGTCCTCCCGCACCACGGCCGCCGCGTCGCGGACACCAGGCACGGCTCGCAAGGCCGCTTCCACTTCACCAAGCTCGATGCGAAAGCCCCGCAGCTTCACCTGACCATCCAGGCGACCCACGAACTCCACCGCCCCATCCAAGGCCCACCGCGCGAGGTCCCCGGTGCGATACAGCCGAGCCCCAGGAACCTCACTGAACGGATGCGGAACGAATCGCTCCGCCGTCAAATCGGGACGCCCCATATACCCGTGCGCCAGCGCCGCGCCACCAATCAACAACTCTCCGGCCACACCCTCGGGACAAGGCTCCCCCCAGGGGTCCAACACGTAGAGCTGACTGTGCGGAAGCGGGTTGCCGATCGAGGGGAGCCTCGGCCATGACGACGGCGCCCCGAACAGCCGATGCGCGGAGACCACGTGTGTCTCCGACGGCCCATACTGATTCTCCAACACGCATCCCGGAAGTCGCTCGAAGAACGCGACCAGAGAGGGAGTCACTTGGAGCTGCTCTCCCGCCGTCACCACTTCGCGCAGCGCATGCGGAACCCGGCCTCCTTGGACCACGAGGTCCGCCAGGGCTTGAAGCGCGACGAAAGGCAGGAACAGCCGCTCCACTGCATGGTCGTCCAGGAAGGACAACAACGCGGAGAGGTCCTGTCGCACGTCTTCGGAGGGCATGACCAACGTGCCGCCCGCCCACCACGTGGAGAACATCTCCTGGAAGGAGACATCGAAACTGAGCGCCGCGAACTGCAGTGTCTTCGCCGTGGGATTCGCGGAACGTTCCAGCTGCCACGCCACCAGATGCGACAGCGCACGATGCGAGAGCGCCACACCCTTCGGACGCCCCGTGCTGCCCGATGTGTAGATGAGGTAACACGCCGTCTCGGGAGGAACCTCCCGCCCTGGTGCATGGGCGGGTTGTTGCGCGATGACTCCGGCATCCACGTCCACGAAGACTCGCCGTGCTCGCGAATCCACGGGCAGGACTGACTTCAACCCCGAATGACTCAGCACCACCGCGGCGCTCGAGTCCTCCAACATGAAAGCCAATCGCTCCGCCGGATATCGCGGATCCAGAGGCACGTATGTCGCCCCTGTCTTGAGCGCCCCCAACACCGCGACCGCCAGGTCCAGGCTCTTGTTGAAGCACAGCGCCACCGTGCTCCCCGTCGAGATCCCCATCGCCATCAGATGATGGGCAAGTTGGTTCGCGCGGGCCTCCAGCTCCACGTAACGGAGCGAACGACTCCCGTCCGAGACGGCAATGGCGTCAGGCACACGCGCGGCCTGGGCCTCCACCGGGCGGAACACGGCCACCGGGGAATGCACCGCCCCGTTGGATTCTGGCGCACTCCACTCGGACAACAGTCGGCGCCGCTCATCCGCCGCCAACAACGTCAGCTCCACCAGGGGCCGGTCGGCCTTGTCGCGCAGCTCCGACAAGAGCTGGCGCACGTGCACCAGCATCCGCCTCACCACCGCCGCGTCGAAGCGGGAGGCGTCGTAGGTCAGCCGAAGCGACAGCTCCCGCCCTGGCATGGCCAACAACGTCAGTGGGTGGTGGTCCACCTCCACCGCTGTCGGGTTGCGCAAGACCAGCTCATCCGAGGGGGCGGCGAGTCCTGCCTCCATCGGATAGTTCTCGTAGATGACGAGGGTCTCGAAGAGAGGCTCACCCGAGGGGACGTCGCTCCACTTACGCACCTCCACCAGAGGCGAGGACTCGTATTCACGCGCCTCTTGCAGCCAGGTCTGCAAGCCCTTCAACCAGGTCCCCACGGGACACATCGCGGGCATCCGCGCGCGCACGGGGATGGCGTTGATGAACATCCCCACCATGCCTTCGATGCCAGGGAGCTCCGGAGGCCGGCCGGAGACCGTCAGGCCGAAGACCACGTCATCGCTCCCCGTGTATCGCCCCAACAACACCGCCCAGGCGCCCTGGAGCACCGTGCCCGGTGTCATCGACTGCCGCCGGGCAAAGGCCATCAAGGCCGACGTCTCCTCGATGCCGAGCCGCAGCTCCTCCATGCCTCGTCCGGTCTGTCCCCGGACCGAGCCCCCCAGATTCAACCGCGTGGGTTCCGAGAAGCCCGCGAGTGCACCGCGCCAGAACTCCCTCGCGGCACCGGAGTCCTGCTTCGCGAGCCACGCGATGAAGTCACGGTAGGGCCGGACCTCACCGCGAGGAAGCGTCAGTCCGCGCCGCAGCGCTTCGTAGCGAGTGAACACCTCCCGCAACACCAGCTGCGTGGACCAGCCATCCAGCAGCAGGTGCGAGACGCTGAACACGACCCGCCACACCCGCTCTCCCGTCCGCAGCAACGTCAGCCGGAACAGCGGGGCCACCGAGAGCCGTACGCCTCGACGGCGGTCTTCCGCGAAGAAGTCCGCCACTCGGGCCTCCAACTCGCCACGAGGCACCGCGCGCCAGTCCTCCACGGACACCGGAGGCTCGGCCTCGCGCATCACCGCTTGGAGCGGTGCTTCCAGCCCTTCCCAGTAGAACGCCGTCCGGAGAATGGAGAAGCGTTGCGCCGCCTGACGCCACGCCTCGGTCAGCACCTCCACATCGAGCGCGCCATCCACCTCGAAGGAGAGCTGGTTGAAGTAAGGCTGCGTCTCGTCCGCTTGGAGGTGATGGAAGAGGATGCCCTGCTGCAAGGGCGACAGGGGATAGAGGTCCTCCACCTCGCGCAGACGCCGGCCTTGCGCAACCAGCGTGTCCGCGATCCGCTCCAACTCTCCCTGCCCCAACTTCGCCAAAGGAAAGTCGGAGGGCGCCAGGCCTCGCGGATCCTCCGAGGTCCCATGTGCGATGAGCACTCGAAGGGCGTCGCGCAGTTCGAGCGCGAGCCGCTCCACCGTCTCAGCGCGGTGAAGGCCCGTGCCATAAGTAAGCATCCACCGCATGCGCCCGCCGCTGACGGCGCAATCCACGTCGAGCCCATGCGCACGCAGTCCCCCAGCCGCACGCGTAGGCCCCACCGAGCCCTCCGCCATGCCCAACGGAGCCGTCGGGGGCAGAACATGGTCGAGCTGTCCCAGGTAGTTGAACCCCACCTCCGGCGCGGGCAGCGCGCGAAGCCGTTCGCGCACCTCTGAATCAGGAGACAGGTATCGCAGGGCCCCAAGCCCCACGCCCTTGTCGGGAACACGTCGCAAGGCCTCCTTCGCCGCACGCACCCAGGCCCCTGGGCCTTCTCCCGTGGACTCCACGAGCACGGGATAGAGACTGGTGAACCACCCCACCGTGCGCGAGAGGTCGATGTCTCCGAAGAGGTCCTCGCGGCCGTGACTCTCCATCTCCACCCGGACACACGACGCACCGGTCCAGCGCTGCAGCACATGCGCGAGCGCGGCCAGGAGGAGTTCATCGGGCTTCGCCCGGAAGGCTCGCGCCACGTCCTGAAGCAAGGCCTGCGTCTCCGCGGGCTCCAACACCGACTCCACCAGACGCGAGGCCCCCTCCGTGTTCGCGGCTCCGCCTTCGACGTCCACCGGAAGCCGGCCAACCCGCTCCCACGGGAGGCTCAGCCAGAAGGCAGCCGCGGCTCCCGAGGACACCTCCCGGGCGTGCTCGACCAGCCGGGATGCCCACGCTTGATAGGACAGCGTCTTGGCAGGAAACCGCACGGGCGCATCCGCCCGAAGGCACTGATACGCCGTCAGCAGGTCCTCCAACAGCACACGCCAGGACACCACATCCACCGCGAGATGATGGACAACGAGCAACAACTCCTGCGGTGCATCCGGCCCCAGTTCGAAGAGGACGGCTCTCGCGGGCTCTCCGGTGGACAACGACAGACTCGCCTGTGCTCGCGCTGACCGAGCCTCCACCTCCGCGCGCCACGCCGTTGGCGCCACTCCCGCGAGGTCCACCACCTCCAGCGGGAATGCGCCTTCCAGCCCAATCATCTCCTGGTGCCACGCACCTTGCTCATCCCGCGTGAAGCGCAGACGCAGGGCATCGTGATGCTCGCGGAGTGCTTGAAGCGCCTTCGCCACATGCTCCGCCACCATGCGCTCGCGCAAGGTGAGCCGCAGGGCCTGGTTGAAGTGGTGCGCGTGAGCGAGCTCCTGATCGAAGAACCAGTGCTGGATGGGCGTCAGCTCCACGGGCCCTGTGACCGGCCCTTGTGCCACGACGACCGAAGGGGCCGCGGAGACCACCGCCGCCAGTCGCGCGACCGTCGCGTGGTCGAAGAGCTGCTTCGCGCCGAAGTGAAGCCCGGCCTGCGCGGCGCGAGAGATGACCTGGATGCCGAGGATGGAGTCGCCCCCCAGCTCGAAGAAGTCGTCGTGGAGCCCCACGTGTGGCCGGCCCAACACCTGCGCCCAGATGGCAGCGAGCGCCGCTTCCTTCGCGTCGCGCGGTGCTTCCTTCTCCGACGTCACCACCTCGGTGGTGAACTCCGGAGCCGGCAGCGCCCGCCTGTCCACCTTGCCGTTGTCCGACAGCGGCAACGCCTCCAGTACGACGAAGGCCGCGGGCACCATGTACTCTGGCAGCCGCTCCTCCAAGAAAACGCGCAGCGCCACGGGCTCCGGCGTCCCACCCTTCGCGGGCACCACATACGCCACGAGCCGAGCCCCATACGGAGCATCCTCGCGCACCATGGCCACCGTCTCCGCGACGAGCGCGTGCGTCCGGAGCACGGACTCCACTTCCCCCAGCTCGATGCGATAGCCACGCATCTTGACCTGGAAGTCCGCGCGGCCCAGGTACTCCAACCTGCCGTCGGCGCGCCAGCGCACCCGGTCTCCCGTGCGATAGAGGCGCGCGCCGCGCTCCGTTCCGAAAGCATCCGGAACGAAGCGCTCCGCCGTCAGCTCTGGCCGTCCCCAATAGCCACGCGCCACACCCGCGCCACCGATGAACAGTTCCCCCACCACGCCCACGGGAACCAGGCGCGAGTCTTCATCCAACACATACAAACGTGTGTTCGCGATGGGACGGCCAATCGCGACCGGTCCGCTCACCGCATCCGCGACGCTCACCGTGTATACGCAGCAGCCCACCACCGTCTCGGTGGGGCCGTACTCGTTGATGAGCCGAGTCCGCGGCGCATGCTCACGCCAGAAGGCGATTCCCTCGGCCGTCAGCGCTTCGCCTCCAATCACGAACGCACGAGTACGCCCCGCCGCCTCTTCCGGGCTGAGCTGTGCGGCAAGCATGCGCAGATGCGTCGGCGTGAGCTTCACCAAGGAGAAGGGGCCTCCATCGCGCAGTGACTGGCCCAACCCTTCGATGCCCTGCTCTTCTGGCACCAGCACCACGGGCCGCCCCGCCACCAACGGCGCCACCAGACTGGTGACCGTCAGGTCGAACGAGAGCGGAGAATGCACGGGCGACCCGCCGCCATCGGAGAGTCCGTAGGCGCGAATCGCCCAGCACAGGTAGTTCACCACGCCCCGGTGCTCGACCATGACGCCCTTGGGGCGGCCCGTGCTCCCAGACGTGTAGATGAGGTACGCCAGGTCCTCGGGTCCCGACAGCGGCTCCGGCACCGTCACGGGCTCACGCCCGGCGGTCCGCTCCCAGTCTGAATCCAGGCAGAGCCCCACGGCCGACATCGCGGGCAGCGAGTCCACGAGCGATGCATCGGTGAGAACCACCGGCACACCCGTGTCTTCCATGAGGAAGGACACCCGGCTCGCGGGCCACGCCGGATCGATGGGCACATACGCCCCACCCGCCTTCAGCACGGCCCACAGCGCCACCACCATGTCGGGGGTCCGGCGCGAATACAGCCCCACCAGCGACCCTCGCCGGATACCCAAGCGCCGCAGGTAGTGCGCGAGCTGGTTCGCGCGTCCATCCAGCTCCCGGAAGGACAGCCTCTCGTCCCCCATCGACACAGCCAACGCATCCGGGGAACGCGCCACGGCCTCCTCGAAGAGACCGTGCACGGTGGCGCGATTCGGAAACGCCGCGCCGGTGTCGTTCCAGGCCACGAGGAGCTGATGCCGCTCCTCGTCCGTCATCAGGGACAGCGTGCCCAGCCGGCCCTCGGGATTCGCGGCGAGGGATTCCAGCACCCGTGAGAGCCGCTCCAGTTGCGCATCCACGAACGCCTGGGTGAAGCGCGCGCGGTCATAGCGCAGATACAGCGGGAGCCGAGGCCCTGGCAGCGCATTCAGCGTCAGGCTGAAGTGGTCTGCCTCCTCCGTCCTCACGTCAGAGACCGAGAGGGCTCGCAAGGAGGACGCGAGCGCGGCGTCCAGCGGATAGTTCTCGAAGACGACCAGCGTGTCGAAGAGCGCGGTGCCCGCGGGCACATCACTCCATCGCTGCACCTTCACCAGCGGCGCATGTTCGTGCTGACGGGCCTCCAACTGGCGCGTCTGGAGCTGGCGCAACCAGACCGGCCACGTGAGCTCCTGGGTCCAACGAACACGCACGGGCTGCGTGTTGATGAACAGGCCCACCATGTCCTCCACGCCCGCGAGGTCCGCCGGACGCCCCGAGACAGTGGTGCCGAAGACGACATCCTGTGAGCCCGACAGATGACCGAGCACCAGCGCCCAGGCGCCCTGCACCAGGGTGCTCATCGTGAGCCCCTGCCGCCGCGCGAAGGTGTTGAGCGCCGCCGTCGTGGCTTCCGACAACGTCCTGACTCTCGTGCCGCGCCCTTCCCCTTCTCCTTGGACGGTGGCTCGGATGGGCGTGGGTTCGTGGACACCCGCCAGTTCGCGGCGCCAGTACGCCTCTGTGTCCTCCAGGTCTCTCTGCGCGAGCCAGCCCAGGTAGTCGCGAAAGGGGCGCGGCGGAGACAGGCGCGGTGAGCGGCCCGCGCGAAGTCCCTCGTACAGCGTGAAGACGTCTCGCAACACCAGCGGGATGGACCAGCCGTCCAGCATGAGGTGCGAATGACTGAAGACGAACCGGTGCACGTCCGCCGCGCGCCGGAACAATGACAGACGTACCAGGGGCGCGCTCGACAGGTCGAAGCCGTCCCTCCGGTCCTGCTCGAGGAAGGCCGTCAGGCGCGCCTCGAAATCCTCCGTGGATAGGTCGCGCCAGTCCTCGATGCGAAGCGGCAGGTCCACCTCGCGCAGCACCACTTGCACGGGCTCGTCCACGTCATCCCAGACCAGCGCCGTGCGAAGCACGGGATGCGCCACCAGCACCTCACGCCATGCGCGGGTGAAGACGTCCTGGTCCAGCGTGCCCCGCAGTTCACAGACGAGCTGGTTGAAGTAGAGCCCCTGCCCCGGCTCGGCGATGGCGTGGAAGAGCATGCCTCCCTGCAAGGGAGACAGCGGATACAAATCCTCGAGGTTGTCGCTCATCGCGTCTTCTTTCCAAACCGCGCCGCCAGCTTGTCGAGCTGCGACTGCTTCACCTTCGCCAGCGGGAAGTCGGACGGGGAATGCCCACCCGCGTCCGGCGCCCTCGAGCTCTCCACCAGCACCACCAGCCGCGCGAGGAAGTCCTCCGCCACGCTCACCACCGTCTCGCGCCGGTACACCGCCTCGCTGAAGGTCCAGGTCACCTCCAGACGGCCGTCTCGCACCAGGCTGGTCACGTCCAGCAGATAGGGCCGGCGCGAGCTCCCCGCGCGCTGCCTCAAGCCATGGCTCTCCGGCGCCAAGCCGAAGGGCCCGCTCGCCGCCACGATGCCGTCCAGTTGCCCCAGGTGGTTGAAGCCAACCTCCGCCGGAGGGAGCGCCGCCATCTCGTCATCGCCCGATACGTAGCGAAGCAGACCCCATCCCATTCCTCGCGACGGCACCGCGCGCAGCGACTCCTTCACCGCGCGCAACACGTCCCCAGGAGTACTCGCGCCACGGAGGTCCAACAGCGCCGGGAAGAATCGTGTGAACCAGCCCACCGTGCGAGACACATCCACGCCAGCAAGCACCTCCTCGCGCCCGTGGCCTTCCACGTCGATGAGCGCCGCGCTCCGCCCCGTCCAGGCCGCCAACGCCTGAGCCATCGCCGCGAGCAACGGGTCCTGCGGCTGCGTGTGCCAGGCCTTCGGCACCTCTTGCAGCAGCGCCCGCGTGTGCTCCGCATCCAACGCCACCACGACCGAGCAAGCGGCGGCCTCCGTGTTGGAACCGTCAGGGAAGTCTTTCGGAAGGTGGGCGGCCTCCTGCCACGGACGCGTAAGCCACCACGCCCGCTCCTCGCGCAGCTTCTCCGAACGGGCCAGCCCCTCCAGTCCTCGTGCCCAGGCCTGGTACGACGTCGTCTTCGGAGGCAAGCGCACCAGCGCTCCTTCGGAGAGCTGCGAATACGCAGTGGAGAGGTCCTCCAACAGGATGCGCCACGACACCGCATCCACCACGAGGTGATGCACCGCCAGCAACAGCCGCGCGGAGTCTCCTTCGCCCATGTCCACCAGCAGGGCCCGGAGCATCGGCCCCTCCAGTCCCAAGGACTGCTGGAGCTCCAGGGCCCGCTGCTCCAACACGTCCCCCTTCTCCCCAGGCAACAACCCGGACACATCCACGCGCTCCAGGCTCAACACGTCACCGGGGCTCACGGAGGTCTGGCGCCAGCCCGCGCTGCCTCGGGCGAATCGCAACCGCAGCGCATCGTGATGCACCGCCAGGTGATTCAACGCGCGCTCCAGCAACGCCGCATCGAGCGGTGTCTTGAGCTCGAGCATCAGCGACATGTTCCAGTGGCTCGGCGCCTCCAATCCCAGCTCGAAGAACCAGCGCTGAATGGGTGTGAGCGCCACGGGCCCCACGACCGGCCCCTGCTCGGCCTGCATCGCGAGCCGTGTGCCCGCCACCGAGGCCAGCCGCGCTACCGTGGGATTCTGGAAGAGCTGCTTCGGGGACACTTCAATCCCCACCGCCCGGGCGCGAGTGATGATCTGCAAGCCCAGGATGGAGTCGCCGCCCAGCTCGAAGAAGTCATCGTGGAGCCCCACATGCTCCACCCGGAGCACCTCCCGCCACAGCGCGGCGAGTGTCCCTTCCACCTCCGTGCGGGGCGCCACTTCCGCCGCGCCCACGCGCTGGCGCGCCCAGGTCTCCGGCTCGGGCAATCCCCGCGTGTTCACCTTCCCATTACGCGTGCGAGGCAACGCCGGCAACACCATGAAGAGCGAGGGCACCATGTAGGGAGGCAGCCGCGAAGCCAACCCGGCCTTCAACACCTCGGGACTCAGCGCCTCTTCGTCTCGCGGGTTCGCCGCCACCACGTAGGCCACCAGACGCTTGGGGCCATCCCCATCCGCTCTCGCGAGCACCGCGGCTTCACGCACCTCCGGGTTCGCCAGCAGCGCGGCCTCCACTTCACCGGGCTCGATACGGAATCCCCGCACCTTCACCTGTGCGTCCGCGCGCCCCAGGAACTCCAACGTTCCATCCTGCCTCCAACGCGCCACGTCGCCCGTGCGATACATCCGAGCCCCCGGCCGCGCGTCGAACGGGTCCGCTCCGAAACGCTCGGACGTCAGCTCGGGCCGTGACAGATAGCCCCGCGCGACACCGCGCCCGCCGACGTACACCTCGCCGGGGGCTCCGCGAGGCACGAACTGGAGGCGCGCATCCAACAGGTACACACGTGCGCCAGGCACCGCGCGTCCAATGGGCACACCGCCGCGTTCGTCCTTCTGGACCCGATGCACCGTGCTCCAGATGGTGGCCTCGGTGGGGCCGTACTCGTTGAACAACGGCACCGATGACAGGGCCTCATGATGCGTGCGCGCCAGCTCCAGCGGACAGGCCTCTCCACCGACCGTCACCGCACGCACGCTCTTCAAGCCCCCAGGCGGCGCCGCCGCGAGCATCTGGGCATAGAGCGCGGGCACGGAGACAACATGTGTGGCCCCCACCCTCGACACCAACTCCACCAGCCGCCTGGGGTCCTCGCGCTCTTCGACATCGGGGTAGCAGAGCGTTCCTCCGTGGAACAGGGACCAGAGCAGTCCCGCCAGCGAAGCGTCGAAGGTGAACGGCGGCAGGGACAGCACGACGCCCGGCTCGCCATAGACCTGCGCTCGAGCCCACGTCGCGGAGACGAGGTGCCGGTGCTCCATGACGACACCGCGCGGCCGTCCCGTCGAACCCGACGTGAAGACGACACATGCGGCATCCACTGGCGAGGGCCCGGAGAGCGGCTTCCATTCGCGCGCCGGGAGAGACTCCAGCGACAGCACCGCGGTACCAGCTCGCGTAGGGAGGCGCGAACGACAGGCTCCCGACGTCACCACCACGCGGGCTCGCGTCTCCTCCATGATTCCCGCGAGCCGCTCGGAGGGATGCTCCAGGTCGAGCACCACCGCCGCCGCACCCGCTCGCATGACACCCAGCAACCCCACCAACACATCCGAGGGATGCTCGAGCGCGAGCGCCACGACGTCGCCACGCTCCACCCCTTCTCCGCACAAGACTCCCGCCAGCAACGCCGACTGCTCACGGAGCTCGCGGTAGGTCAGCGCTCCGCGCCCATCCCGCACCGCCACCGCGTCCGGGACCTCCGCGGCGCGAGCCTCGAAGCGTGAGGTCACGGTCTCGGACTCCAGCGCCTCCGGCATGTCGTCCGAAGAGGCCCACTCCTCGAGGAGCCCTCGGCGCTCCGCATCGGACAGGAGGGCGAGCCGAGACACCCGCCGCGAGGGGCTCGACGCGAACTGCTCCAACAGCCGCAGCAAGTGCCCCGAGAGCTGGGTGATGGTCTCCGCGTCGAAGAGGTCGGTGTTGTACTCGATTCCGCCGACCAGCCCGTCCTTCGACTCCGCCAGCTCCAGCGTGAGGTCCAGCTTCGTGGCCCCCGTGTGGACCATCTGGCTGCTCAGGTGCAAGCCGGCCATGGACAGCTCGATGGGCGGCGTGTTGTGGAGCACCAACATCGCCTGGAAGATGGGCGTGTGGCTCAGGTCCCGCGCCATGTGCAGCGTGTCCACCAGCTTCTCGAACGGCACATCCTGATGGGCGAAGGCCCCCAGCGCCGTGCGCTTCACTCGGCCGATGAGCTCGGAGACCGTGGGGTCTCCCGACAGGTCGGCACGCAAGGCGATGGAGTTGATGAAGCAGCCGATGAGCGGCTCGAGCTCCGGCCGGTTGCGGCCCGCCACGGGAGTCCCGACCGCGAAGTCCTCCTGCCCGGAATACGCATGGAGCAGCATCTGCCAGGCCGCCATCAACACCATGAAGGGCGTCGCGCCCTCGCGCCTCCCCAGCGCCCCCAGCGCGTCCTGGAGCGAACGAGGCACGTGGACCGCGAGCCTCGCGCCCGGATACGTCTGCACGGGCGGCCGAGGCCTGTCCGTCGGCAGACGCAGCACGGGGACCTCCGCCAGCACCTCGCGCCACCACGCCTGCTCCGCCTCCAGCTCCGGCCCCCGCATCACGCCGACCTGCCAGGCGGCATAGTCCGCGTACTGAATCCCGAGCGAGGGCAGCGAAGCCGGCCGCCCCGCCATGAAAGCGGCGTACAGATTCGCCAGCTCCTGGGACCACACCCACAAGGACCAGCCATCCGAGACGATGTGATGCATCGCGAGCAACAGCACATGCTCCCGGTCGCGGATGCGCCGGAGGCTCGTGCGCAGCAGCGGTCCTGACTCCAGGTCGAACGGCTTGCACGCCTCCACCCTCGCCCATTCCTCCACCGTCTGCTCACGTTCGTCACCCGACGAGACGAAGTGGAGCGGGACCTCCAGCGACGCGGCGATGTGCTGCACCGCTCCCGCGTCGGACATCGAGAACGTGGTGCGGAGGACTTCGTGGCGGCGCACCATCTCGTTGAGCGCCCGCTCGAGGGCCGCGACATCGAGGGCCCCGGACAGCCCCAGCATCACCGCGTTGTTGTAGGCGATGTTGCCCGGCTCCAGCCGGTCCATGTACCAGAGCCGCTGCTGAGCGAAGGACAGTGGCAGCGCCCCTTCCCGCGAGACGCGCGGAATGGGCGGCGGCCCCTCGCGACGACGTGACGCAGTCGCCTGCGCCGAGCCACGTGGAGGTGCCGGACGGCGTGACATCGCCGAGCGCGTGGACAGCAACTCCAGTGAACCATCCAGGCGACGCCGCGCCTTTCGGCCCATCGTGAAGCCACCCTCCGGAAACACTCGTGCGGAAACGGAGGACGGCGCGTTCCAGAGCCCTCTGGGCGCGTACTCGCCCACCACCGCCAGCTCTCCCACCACTCCCACGGGCACCGGCTGGCCCCGCGTGTCCACCACATCCCAGGCGCGGGACTGGGGAGAGCGCCACGACGGTCCACCCACCCAGGTCCACGCTCCCGCGCCGAGCATCGGCTCCCTCCGGGAGATCTCCACGGACAGCGTCCTCGACAGGGCCTCCGCGGCCTCCTCCTTCGCCTCTTCCAGCCAGAGGTGCCGGACCCGATGCATGCGCTCTGTCGCGGCTGGCAACGTCGACATGCTCCGCGCGAGCGCACCCGTGAGATGCAGGTGCGTGACGCCTGCCTCCTTCACCAACGTCAGCAGTGTATCGGCGGCGCCGGGCCCTTCCTGGAGAGTCACCACGGGAACCGGAGAGGCAGGCCCCGGTGCATGGCGACTCCTCAGGACGTCCAGGTGCCGGAGCCCCTCCAACGTCGCCTCGACCTCCACGCCGAAGTCCACGAGGCATGCGATTTCATCCACATCGAGCCGCCGCACGCGCTCCACCATCGGGCCGCTGGTGTCCGGCGTTCCGAAGAGCCCCCCGTCCTCCAGGTAGCGGGACAGGCCGTGCTCGAGGAGCACCTCCATGTCCCCCGGAGTCAACGTGCGCAGGTCCTCCTTCAGCCCCAGGCTCGCGACGAAGCCGTGGAAGATATCCATCGAGCTGCGGAAGTAATCGAGGAGCGGCTTTCGCACCCGGCGACGGACCTCTTCCGCATCCGTGCCCAGGTACGTATGGAGCATGAGGCTCACATGTCCTCGGCCTGGGTGGCCGTGCTGCCTCCACGCTTCGCGATAGAGCGCCACCTTCGCGGGCAGGTCCGCCAGGTTCTGGCCCATCAGGTTCGTGAGGACGTACGCCCCCAGCTCTCCCGCCATGCGGAACGTGTCTGGACTCCCCGCCGCCGTGAGCCAGAACGGCAGCTCCTTCTGCACGGGGCGCGGACGCAGGGACACCTCGACCTCATCACCCGCACCGTTGCGCCGCCGCACGGAACCACCGCGCCAGAGCGTCCGCACCTCCTCGATGCCCCGGAACATGACCTCCTTGCGCCGCGCATACCGGTCCGGCGCGAAGATGAAGTCATTCGCGTGCCACCCCGACGCGAACGACACACCCACCCGTCCTTGGGACAGGTTGTCCAACACGGACCACTCCTCCGCGACGAGGACGGGGTCATGCAGCGGAAGCACCACGCTGCCCGCGCGAATCCCCAACCGCTCCGTCACCGTGGCGACACCCGCGCCCACCACCGCGGGCCGAGGGTACAACCCACCAAACGCATGGAAGTGGCGCTCCGGTGTCCAGATGGCGGAGAAGCCCTGGGCGTCGGCATACTTCGCCGCCTCCAACAGCAGTCGGTACTTGCTGCCTCCCAGTGAGTCTTCATCGTTGGCGAAGAAGGACAGGCTGAAGTCGGGGCCCCGGCGTGTGGCGCCAGGATTCGACGACAGTTGCATCAGACGTGCTCCGTCCTGGGGAAGGACCACGCGCAGGCCCCGCGTCAGCGCCCACAGCAACTCGAGTCCCGTCCCCGGCGCTCCCGCGTCTTCCACCGAGAGCCAGGTGCCTTCTTCCACCGGCGCAGGGTCCGCGTCGAAACGACGGAACATCGCGTCCACCGCCCGCACCGACTGCACCGCTCGCAGGTGTTCCCCCGACACACCGGTGAGGGGGGCCAGGCAGACCAACACCTCGGGAGACGACTCGCTCGCCGCGCGCGTGAAGCCCTCTCCTGCCCCCCCCTGTCCAGAGGGCAGCTGGACACGAAGGACCCGCGCGGGGTCCAGCTTCACACTCGTGCGCAGACCTTCGTGCGTCACCAACACAGGGGGTTCAGCACCGCTCGGCGCGAGTGTAGCCAACTCCCCAAGCTGCGATGGTGACAGCAGCACATAACCGCCTCCTGCCTCCAACACCGCCCAGAGCGCCACCACGCGCTCCACAGACGGCTCCAGACAGATGGCCACCAACACCTCCGGACCGACCCCTCGCGCACGCAACCGGCCTGCGAGGTGCAGCGACTCCTGGCGCAGCTCCCGCCACGTGACATCCCCCTGCAATCCCCTCGAAAGTGCCACCGCGTCCAGCGCGCGCGCGGCCCGCGCGTTCAGCAGCTCGGGAATGGTGGACGGCTTCGCGGCCACGGGAGTGGAGACACGTATGGAGGGCTCGGGCTCCAGGGGAAGCGAGGAGATCGGCTGGTCGGGGTTCGCGAGCGCCGCCGTCAGGAGCGTCGTCCAGTGCGACAGCAACCTGTCGATGGTCACCGGTGCGAAGCGCTCCTCCGCATAGTCGAGCGTCCCCGTGAAGCTCTCCTCTCCTTCCAACATCACCACCGACAACGCGGACAACACCGAGCCGAATTGCGGCGGGCCGTCGTCGAGCTCGACGAGCTGCATCCGCAGTCCGGGTAGCTCCAGGTTCGCGTCGAAGCGCGAGTGGAGGATGAAGAGTGTGTCGAAGACCCGCTCACGCCCCGGGTTCCGGGCAGGCTCGACTTCACGGATGAGGTGCTCATAGGGCACGTCCGGGTTCGAGTACGCATCCAGCGTCACGTCCCTCACTCGACCCAGCAGCTCGCGGAACGTCGGGTCACCCGACAAGTCCGTTCGCAACGGCACCGCGTGCGCGACGTAGCCAATCAACGGCTCGAGTTCCGGTCGCGAGCGATTGCCGATGGGCGTCCCCACCACGATGTCGTCGTGCCCGGCCCAACGTGCGATCAGCGCCTTCCACGACGCGAGCAGCAGCATGAAGGGTGTGACGGACTCACGACGCGCCACCGCGTGAACCGCACGGGCCAAGGGCCCTGAGAACCCCACGTTCCGTCGGACTCCGCTCAGCGCGACCCCATTCACGGGCGGCAGGTCCACGGGCAAGTCCAGGGGCCCCGAGAGCCCCACCAGCCGTTCCCTCCACGCCGCCACCTGCCCTCCGAAGGCTCCCGACTCCAGCGCCTTGCGCTGCCATGCCGCGAAGTCTCCGTATTGAATCCGCAGCTCGGGGAGTGGCGACCGCGCTCCCTTCAACAGCGCGCCATAGAGAGCCCGCAGCTCATTGCAGATGACCACCAGGGACCACGTGTCACAGACGACGTGGTGAACCGCGACGACAAGGAGGTGCTCATGCGCCTCCAGTCTCAACAGCCGCGCGCGCACGACCGGCCCCTGGACGAGGTCGAACGGCCTCGCCATCTCCTCGGAGACGCGCCGGCGCCACTCCGGTTCACGGGACGCCGGTGCGAGGTGCTCCAGTGAATCCACCGCCAAGGGGACTCTCGGCTCGGGCGCGACACGCTGCACCGTGCGCCCATCCTCGGTCGGATACGTCGTGCGCAGGACCTCGTGACGGAGCGCCACCGCCTCCAGGCTCCGCTTCAACACCTCCACCTCGAGCGCGCCCGACAGCCGCAATGTCACGGCCATGTTCAACGCGGGATTGCCCGGCTGCGCCTGCTCCAAGGCACAGACACGCTCCTGCACCACCGACAACGGCAACGTGCCGTCCCGCGCGATTCGCACGAGTGGAGGAAGCACGGGCTCCTTCCCCACCGAGGGCTCCGTCCCCATCAACACCTGGATGCGCGCCGACAGGCTCGCGACGGTGGGCGCCTCGAACACGTCGCTCAAAGGGAGCTGCACCGGGAACGCTTCCCGCAGGCGCGTGAGCATCTGCGCCGCCATCAGCGAGTTGCCCCCCAGCTCCAGGAAGTTGTCGTGGATGCCGAAGTCCGAGCGCCCCAGCCGCTCGCTCCAGATGCCGTACACCCCGCGTTCCACGTCTGTCCGAGGACCCTCCTTGCGCTCCATCACCGGCGCCAGCGACGGAGCGGTCTCGACTGCCGCGAGCACCTCGGGCCGCGCGGAGGGACGCACCGCGAGGTTCGCGAACGAGCCCGCCGTGAAGCGCTGACGCTGGAAGGGATACGTCGGCAGCGGCACCCTGCGTCGGCGCTCGTGTGCGAAGAACCGCGTCCAGTCCGGCTCGAGGCCCGACTCCCACAACGCACCGAGCGCCTCCAGGAGCGCCACATGCTCGCGCTGCTTCGAACCCGCGCGCGGCAACGAGGGCACCGCGCGTCCCGAATGTCCGCGCAGCCCCAGCCGGGACAGCGCTGTGAGGGCCTGGTCCGGCCCGACCTCCAGGAACACCGTGACGCCGCTGTCCTTGAGTGTCTCCACTCCATCCCCGAAGCGCACCGGGGCTCGCATCTGCCGGGCCCAGTACGCGGGGTCGGTGGCGTCCTCGGGGCGAATCCACGTGCCCGTGACACTCGAGACATACGGCGTCCGAGGCACGGAGAGACGAAGCCCCGCCACCACACGCTTCAGCTCGTCCATCAGCGGTTCCACATCCGCCGAATGGAAGGCATGCCCCGCGGGCAGTCGCAGCACGCCCACACCCCTGGCCGACAGCTCCCGCTCCAGTGCCTCGACTTCCGCAAGCGGCCCAGAGACCACACAGCGCCCGGGTCCATTCACCGCGGCCAAGGCCAGACTCCCAGAGAGCAGCGGACGAAGCTCTTCTTCCTCGCAGCCCACCGCCGTCATCGCGCCAGGAGGCAGCTTCGCCATCAGTCGGCCACGCGCCACCACCAGCGTCAGCGCATCCTCCAACGATAGGACTCCCGCCAGACACGCGGCCGTGTACTCACCGAAGCTGTGCCCCAGCATCGCGTGCGGCTTGATGCCCCAGGACTCCCAGAGCCGTGCGAGTGCGTACTCCACGCAGAACAGCGCGGGAAGCGCATGACTCGGGTCCGACAGCGCCTCGCGCGCCGCGACCTCTTCGCTCGCCTCCGCGAACAACACACGCCGAAGGCCCTTCTCCAGCGAGGCACCCAACTGCCCGAGGCAAGCGTCCAGCGCCTCTCGAAAGACAGGCTCCGAGGCGTAGAGTTCCCGTCCCATCCCGAGCGACTGCGCCCCCTGCCCTGGGAACAAGAAGGCCACGCGACGCTCACGTGCCTCGGCCAGGTCCTCGACGACACGCATCGTGCCGGGTGCTCGCAACCGCGAGAGCAACTCCTCGCGGTCCTTCACCACCAGCGCGAGCCGATGTTCGAAGGCTCCACGCCCCACGTTTCGGGTGAAGGCAAGGTCCGCCAGCGACAACTCCGCGGGTGTTGACTCCACCCAGTCCGCAAGCTCGCGCACCGACGTGGACAGTGCCTGCGCCGAACGCGCGGAGATCGTCACCAACTGAGAGGGACGTGTGCTCGCCGAGGCCTTCTCACGCCGGGGCGCCTCCTCGAGCACCGCGTGTGCGTTGGTCCCGCCGATGCCGAAGGAGCTCACGCCCACACGCCGGGGCACCTCTCCGCGTGGCCAGGGTGTGCGCTCGGAGACAACGGTGAAGGGGCTGCTCGCGAAGTCGATGGCGGGGTTCGGAGTGGTGAAGTGAAGCGTGGGCGGGAGCGCCTCCTCGGAGAGCACCAACGCCGCCTTGATGAGCCCCGCGAGTCCAGCCGCCGTGTCGAGGTGGCCGATGTTCGGCTTCACCGAACCGAGCCGGCAGTAGCCCGCGCGGTCCGTGTCCCGCCGGAAGGCTCGGGTCAGCGCGGCGACCTCGATGGGGTCTCCCAGCGCCGTGCCCGTGCCGTGCGCCTCGACATAACCAATGTCCTCCGCCGACAGCCCCGCGTATGCGAGCGCCTCGCCGATGACATCCGCCTGTCCCTCGACACTGGGCGCGGTGTAGCCCACCTTCGCTCCACCATCGTTGTTCAGCGCGGAGCCTCGAATGACGGCGTAGACGTGGTCGCCATCCCGCAGCGCATCCTGCAAGGGCTTGAGCACCACCGCGGCGACACCGTTGCCCGGCACCGTCCCCGCCGCGCGTGCATCGAAGGCACGGCAGTGTCCATCCGGGGAGAGGATCATCCCCTCCTGGAAGAGATAGCCCGCGCGCTGTGGCAGCGAGACTCGCACCGCGCCCGCGAGCGCGATGTCCGATTGACGGAGCAGCAAGCTCTGGCACGCCATGTGGACGGCCACCAACCCCGTCGAGCAGGCCGTGTACACCGCGAGGCTCTCACCGCGCAGCCTCAGCTTGAAGGACGCCTTCGTCGCCAGGTTCTCACCCGAGGTCCCCATCACCTCGTAGAGCGAGGCCGGGTCCAGGTGTCCCTGACCCAGCATCCCCAGCGTGTGCAGCGAAGCACCCGCTCCCGCATACAGGGAGATTTTCCCGGCGTAGCGTGCCGGGTCATAGGCCGCATCCTCCAGGGCGGACCAGGCACATTCGAGGAACACCCGCTGCTGCGGGTCCATCCACTGCGCCTCGCGCGGCGGCACGCCGAAGAAGCCCGCGTCGAAGGCATCCCCATCGTCCAGGACACCCGCCACCGGAACGAAGTCCGGATGGCTTCGCAGTGCCTCGGGGACCAACGGAGAAGGCTCCAGCTCGTCTAGCGACAGACGGGAGAGCGACTCCACGCCGCCGAGCAGGTTCCGCCAGAAGTCACGCACATTCGCGGCGCCCGGAAAACGTCCGGCCATTCCGATGATCGCGATGTCGTTGCCGCTACCGTCCATCAAGTCCTGGTCAGCCATGGTCTCAGGTGTTCCTTCCGCCGCGACGCAGGAGGGCCTGACGGCGGGCCTCTGCGCGCTCGTGGTGCTTCGCGGTCCGAGGGGTCGGCTCTGATTCGGAGGACAGCCTCCTCGCCAGAGCGTGGATGGTGGGGTGCTCGAAGAAGTGCGTCACCGGCACGTCGCGCCCGAGCACGTCGCGCAGCCGCGCGCACACGCGCACGGCCGACAAGGAGCTGCCTCCCAGCTCGTCGAAGAAGTGCGCGTGCACGCCCACCGAGGGGAAGCCCAGCGACTCCGCCCAGACGCGAGCCAGGGTCTCTTCCAGCGGCGTGCGGGGCCCTCCTTCGCTCGAAGCGGTCCGCACCGGTGGCGGCAACGCTCGCGCGTCCACCTTCCCGCTGGAGGAGATGGGCAGCGCGTCCAGCGCGACGAACTCCGCGGGCACCAGGTACTCCGGCAGACGCACGCGTAGGGTGGCTCTCAGTTCTCCAGGTGGCGACAGTCCTCCTTCGGGTGGCACCACGTACGCCACCAATCGCGGCTCGCCTTCCCCTGGCGGACGCCAGACACGGACATGGGCTTGCCGCATTCCAGCGAGCTCGCGCAGGGCCACCTCCACTTCTCCCGGCTCGATGCGGAAGCCACGCAGCTTCACCTGATTGTCGACGCGGCCCAGGAACTCGATGCGCCCGGAGGGACGCCAGCGAGCCACATCTCCCGTGCGATACAGGCGCGCTCCTGGCTGTCCACCGTGGAAGTCCGGCACGAAGCGTTCGGCAGACAGCTCCGGCCGCCCCAAGTACCCAAGCGCGACCATGGGGCCACCGAGATACAGCTCCCCCACCACGCCCGGAGGAACGGGCCGCAACGCCTCATCGAGTACGTAGGCATCCATCTGAGGCAAGGGCCTGCCGATGTCTGGAGGTCCCTCCCCTGCCAGACAGGTCGCCCACGTCGCGAACACCGTCGCCTCCGTGGGCCCATAGGCATTCACCATCGTCCGCCCAGGCGCGAAGCGCGACACCAGGTCCTCCGGACACGGCTCACCCGCGGTGATGAGCATCCGCAGGTCCGGCAGCGGGTCGTCCGGCAACAACGCGCAGGCCGAGGGCGGAAGCGTCACATGGGTGATGCGCTCAGCGCGAAGCACACGGTGCAGCGCCTCCCCCGCGAGCAGCTCTCCGGGCGGAGGCAGATGGAGCGTCGCTCCCGTCATGAGGCCCTGGAGGTAATCCCCCACGGAGACATCGAAGGCCGGCGACGCGAACTGGAGCACTCGGGCGCCGGGCCCCAGCGCGAAGCGATGCGCCATGGCCTCGGCCAGATGCATGGCGCCGCGATGAGGTACGAGAACGCCCTTCGGCCGCCCCGTGCTCCCGGAGGTGTAGATGACGTAGGCCACACAATCCGGCGACGGGAGCGTCCGCGCATTCCGTCGCGTGTCCACATCAGGGGCACTCCACGTTTCGTGCTCCTCCCAACGAAGGAGCTTCATGTCCTCCGCCGGCTCGAGACGCCGCGAGAGCCTGTCCTCGGAGATGAGCCAACGCGCTCCCGCATCGCGCAACATCCAGGAGATTCGTTCGGGAGGATGCGACGGCTCGCAGGGGACCACGGTTCCTCCTGCCTTCAGCACCGCGAGGAACGCGACGACCACACCGGGGCTGCCGCGTTCCAGCAGGACCCCCACGCGGCCTTCCAACTCGACGCCCTGTCGTCGAAGCTGCGCAGCCATCCGCTCCGCCCACGCATCCACTTCGCGGTACGTCCACCTCGATGCACCAGCGACCAGCGCCACCGCGTCTGGCGACTTCTCCACCCAGGACTCGAAGGCTCCGTGCAGTCCCTGCTCCGGCAGTGACTCGGACACGGAAGCCCGCCGCCCCAGCGATAGCATCTCTCGTTGCTCGTCCTCATCGAGCAAGGGCAGGTCGAGCACGGGCACATCCGGTGCGCGCGCCGCCGCGGCCATCAATGCGCGGAGGTGGCCCGCCATCCGTTCAGCGCTCTTCGTGTCGAAGAGGTCCGCGCAGTACTCCAAGCTGGCGGCGAAGCCTCCGTCCGCTTCGGCCATGGTCAACATGAGGTCGAAGGCCGAGGCCTGGTTCCTCAACGGCACGGACTCCAACTCCAAGGCCCCCAACCTGACGCGCGTCCCCATATCGCCCAGTGCGAACGGCGCGAGCGACTCGCGTCCCGGGCGCCCGGAATGCAACACGAACATCGTCTGGAACACGGGCGCTCGCGATGCATCCCTCCGAGGTTGGAGCCGCTCGACCAACCTCGCGAACGGGAGTTCCTGATGCTCCAGCGCATCGAGGACACAGCGGCGGACGTCGGCCAGCAACTCGGAGAAGGACAGGCTCCGCGCAACACGGATGCGCAGCGCCACGGGATTGACGAAGTAGCCCACCCGCCGAGCCAGCTCCGCATCCGCGCGTCCCGCCGTCGGCGTCCCGACCACCAGGTCCTCCTGTCCGGTGTAGCGACGCAGGAAGGCCAGATACCCGGCCAGCAACACCATGAAGGGAGTGGCACCTCTCGCGCTGGCCATCGCCATCAATCGCGAGGCCGTCTCTGGCTCCACGCGGAAGGACACCGTCGCGCCACGGAATGACTGGAGCCGCGGCCGAGGCCTCGAGGCGGGCAGCTCCAGGACGGGAAGCTCTCCACCGAGCCGCTCACTCCACCACGCATGGAGCGCATCACCTCGCGGCCCCACGAGCGATGCTTCGCGCGCGCGTCGGCGTGGCGGTGGAGGCAAGGATGCAGGCCTCGCGTGGATGCCAGCGGTGTAGAGCGCCCCCAGCTCCTCGGCCAGCACCTCCAGGGACCAGAAGTCCGTGACGAGATGGTGAAACACCACCAACAACACGGGGCCACTTGGGACGTCCGTGAATACTCTCAGCCGCACCAGCGGCCCGCGCTCCAGGTCGAACGGGCGTTGAGACTCCGCATCGAGCCGCTCGCGCAAGGCCTCGTCCGACGCACCCCGGACCGACTCCGTTTCCAACACGGGGGCCGCGGCAGCCCGCCACACGGGCTCACCGTGCTCCTCCGGAAAGGCACACGCCAAGGCCGGGTGACGAACGGCGAGCTCCGTGAACGCACGTCCGAGGACACCCAGGTCCACCTCGGGCGCCAGCCGCATCGCTCGGGCGATGTGATACGCCGTCCCGCCAGGCGCCATGCGCTGGAGAAACCACAGCGCACGCTGACCATCCGAGACCTGCGGCGACACATCCTCTGTCTCCGTCGACGACGAAGCGGAGGGCTCTGTCACCTTGGCGCGCGCGGTGCTCACCCACTCCGCCACCTCACGAAGGCTCGGCCCCTGGAGGAGCAACGTTGGCGGGAGTGATACACGCCAGGTCTGCTGGATTCCGTGCATCACCTCCAGCCCACGGAGAGAATCCAAGCCGTACTGCGTGAGCGGTGCATCCGCATCCAGCGCATCCACCGCGACGCCCAGTCGCCGCGCCACGTCGCTCACAAGCCACGGGAACACATCCGAGTGCTCCGCCACCGAGGACTCGACAGGCTTCGCTTCCGAAACCCGGGGCGCGCGAAGCTCTCCGACCTGCTCCAGCGCGCCTTCGAGAAACACCTTCCGCGTCGCGCGCCGCTGCACCTTGCCGCTCGACGTCTTGGGCAGACTCCCCGCGGTGATGAGCACCACCGCGTGCGCCGCCACACCGTGTTCCTCCGTCAGCGCGGCTTGAATCCGCGCGAGCACGACATCGACAGCGCCCTCCTCCAACACCTTCGCTGACGCCTCTTGAATCACGACGAGCTGCTCTTCGCCCTCCACCTCCACCGTGAACGCGGCACCACACCCCGGACGCAAGCCCGGGGCCGCGCGCTCCACCGTCAACTCCACGTCCTGCGGATACAGATTGCGCCCACGCAGGATGAGCACGTCCTTCAAGCGGCCCGTGACGAAGACCTGCCCATCCACGACGGCGCCCAGGTCTCCCGTGCGCAGGTATGGCCCATCCCCCGAGCTCGCGAGCCGCCCGTTGAAGTCGCGCTCGGTCTCATCGGGGCGCTGCCAGTACCCCTGTGCGACGCTGAGGCCACGAACCCACAGCTCTCCGACCTGCCCCGGCACCACCTCGTCCCGCGTCACCGGGTCCACCACGCGAAGCGTCTGTCCTCCCAGCACCTCGCCACTGCTCACCAGCGCCGCCGAGGACTCGCCGGAGACGGGCGCCCTCGCTTCGCCTCGCCCCAGTCCCTCGCGCGAGAAGTCGCGCACCACGAGCACATCCTCGCGCCGCGCCGAACGCTGGCGGCCCGTGACGATGAGGGTCCCCTCCGCGAGCCCGTAACAGGGATAAAGCGCCTGTCTCCGGAAGCCCGCTGGCGCGAAGGCCTCGGCGAAGCGCTGCATCGTCTCGGCGCGCACCGGCTCGGCGCCGCAGAACGCGACCTCCCAGCGGCTCAGGTCCAGCGCGGCCCGCTCCTCGGGCGTGCTCTTGCGCACGCACAAGTCGAACGCGAAGTTCGGTCCACCGCTCACCGTGGCGCCGTGACGAGAGATGATCTCCAACCACCGCAGGGGGCGCTGGAGGAAGAACATCGGCGCCATCAGCGACGCCGGCATGTCTCGATACAGCGGATGGATGATTCCGCCAATCAGCCCCATGTCGTGGTACGGCGGCAGCCACGAGACCACCCTCGGCTCTGGCTTCGCATCGAAGCCCACGGCGATGAGCTCCGAGTTGTGGAGCAGCTGCCGGTGACTCAACACCACGCCGCGAGGTGTCCCCGTCGAGCCCGACGTGTACTGAAGGAACGCCACCGTGTCCTCGCACAGCTCCGGCGTGCGGCGCCATGACTCGGCCTCGGCGAGTGACACCACGTCCGTCGCCAGCCAGCGCAGTCCTCGCAGGTCCTCCAGTCCCTCGGTGAGGGGACCCACCAGCTCGGAGATGGCCAGCGACGTGAGCGCCACGCGCGCACCACAATCCGCCACCAACGCCTGGAGCCTGGGCAACGTGCGCCCCAGCCGCGTCACATCCGGTGGATACGCGGGCACCGCCACCACGCCGGCGTACAGACACGCGAGGAAACCCACCACGTACTCACGGCCCGGCGGATACATGAGCAGCGCCCTGTCTCCAGGAGCCAGCTCCCGCTGGAGCCGCGCGGCCACCGCGCGCACCTCGGTGTCCAACCGGGCATAGGTGACGGTGTGTTCACCTGTCTCATCCACGAACGTGTAGATGGTGTCCGTTGGCTGACTCAGCGCCCGGGAGCGACACACCTCCACGAGCGTGGCGGATTCAGGACGGACGAACGCGGAGGCGGGGGCGGCGCGAGTCGGCAGGTGCATGTCGAAGTCCCGGGGGGGGATCTGCTCGAGGACGCCAGCCGGTAGGGCACGGCACACACGCGTCCCGTCGACCCGGGGGCGATGTCCGCACCGCACCAACTGGAGCCCCCTGAGTCACTCCTCTTTTAACGTATTCGCGACATCCGCGAAAGGCGGTTCCCCCGGAATGACCCACCGCATCGAGGCGAACCGGCTACAAACCCAGGACACCGCCGAAGCCGCGCTGGCGCACGGAAACAAGACGAGAGGAGCACCGACATGAAGTTCACCCAACTGGGCAAGACGGGCCTGCGCGTGTCGCGCCTGGGCCTGGGCTGCATGAGCTACGGCACCCCCTCGTGGCGCCCCTGGGTCCTGAGCGAGGAAGCGTCCCAGCCGTTCTTCCGGCGCGCCGTGGAGATGGGCATCAACTTCTTCGACACGGCGGACATGTATTCGCTGGGTGTCAGCGAAGAGGTGACCGGACGCGCCTTGAAGCGCTACGCGAAGATGGAGGAGGTGGTGCTGGCCACCAAGGTGTACTTCCCCATGGGGGATGGGCCGAACATGCGCGGCCTGTCACGCAAGCACATCGTCCAGGCGTGTGAGGCGAGCCTGAAGCGGCTGGGGGTGGAGGCCATCGACCTGTATCAGATTCACCGGATGGACCCACACACCCCCTTGGAGGAGACGCTGTCGGCGCTGGACCAGCTCGTGCAACAGGGGAAGGTGCGCTACCTCGGCGCGTCCTCGACGTTCGCGTGGCAGTTCGCCCGGGCGCTGGGACTGGCGGACCTGCATGGCTGGTCGCGCTTCGTGTCCATGCAGGACCACTACAACCTCGTGTATCGCGAGGAGGAGCGCGAGATGCATCCCCTGTGCGAGGCCGAGGGCATCGGCATCCTTCCCTGGTCCCCGCTCGCGCGCGGACTGCTCGCGGGGGCACGCACGTCGTTGGTGGACCGCGCCTCCACGCCGCGCGCGAAGTCGGATGCCTACGCGACCATGCTGTATGACCAGCCCGGAGACTGGGAGGTGGTGGAGGCGACACGTCGCGTCGCCGCGGCGCGAAACGTGCCCCCCGCCCAGATCGCGCTGGCGTGGCTGCTGTCTCGTCCGTTGGTGACGGCGCCCATCATCGGCGCCACCAAGATGGAGCACCTGGAGGACGCGGTGCGCGCCGTGGACCTCAAGCTCCAGCCGGAGGAGATTCAGCAACTGGAAGCGCCCTATCAGCCCCACGCGCTCCGGGGGATGTGAGCCCCGAGGAACGCGGCGCTCCGGACTTCACAGGCCGGTGATGGCCGGAGTTCTCGGCGCCATCCTCTACAACACCCCCGGCCCCAGGAAGGCGGCGCGAGGCCCCGCGCCGCCGTAGGCCATGGCCTCGATACGATTGCCCAGGGGAGACAACGGGTCTCTGGGCACACACTCCGCCTCGGCCTCCCCCAGCCTCAGGTTCGGACGGGCCTCCACGAGCCTCTCCACGCGCAAGGGCTCGAAGCCGACCGCGTCCTCGAACGCATAGCGGGTGACCCACCGCTGCACGGAGAAGGTCTGGCAGTGCGCTCCGGAGTCCCTCGCGGGGCCCAGGCCCACGCGATGACTGAGGACACGCGGTTGCGACGCGTGAGGGAGACCCTTCTGCCCCACGCGAAGGTGCAGAGCCCCGCCCGCCAGCTCATCGCATCGCACCACCTTGTCCAACTCGACGCGGCGGATGCGCTGAAGCGGCGCGGGAACTCCCGCCGCCCCGACAGAAGGGGGCTGCTCGCTGGTCGTGGCAAGGGGGCTCCGGGGCATCAAGCGCCTGCGGCACTCCAGCTCCATGCCCGCATCATCCGCCATGAACACCACCTGCACGTCGCTGACGAAGCGAGCCCCCGACATCTCCGCCTGGTCCAGGAACCGCAGCACCAGCGCGCTGCCATCCTCCGCGTCACCGAAAGGCATGCTGATGGCCCAAGGTGTGTAACCCAAGGTCTTCGCCAGGTCCGCCGAAGCGACGGACAAGGGCGGACTGGAACGCGTGATGGACGCACGCGCGCAGGCGGAGACACACAGCAACAGCAGGGCCACGGACAAACGACACATGGGCACCCCCTGGTTGGGTCTGGCTTGTCAACGAAGTATAGACCAGACAGGCACCCTCATGGAGTCAGGCCCCCATGGCGCGCGTCATTTCACGGGGGCCGATATGCCAGCGGCGCAGGAGCGTTGACGCGCTCCCGCGACCGCGATGTCCGCGCGGACTCCGCCCGTGCCACCAACGTCCGCCGCAAGCCATCCGCGGCGGCGCGAAGGTCCGCTTCGAAGTGCACGCGCAGCTCCGCCTGCTGCCGCGGGTCCTCCGGACGCAACACCTCCGAGGGCGCGAAGGTGGCCATGGCGACAGCGCCCCAGGGCGTCTGGACGAGCCGTCCCCGGAACAAGTCGAGCCTGAATCCCGGCCCCCAGAACATCTGCCCCGCAGCGCTCCCCAACACCAGCAACAGCAGGGGCCCTGCCTCCGCGATTTCCGCGACGAGCCGTTCGCGGTGCACCTGCGCCTCCCGCCAATCCAAGGGTTCCGCATGGCCACCGGACTGGGCGTCCCGTGAGATTCGCAGGTCCGTGCGCCGCAACCCCGCACGCGAAAGCACCACCTCCAGGAACTTCCCCGCGGGCCCGACGAAGCACACCCCGCCCCCCTCCTCCCACGTGCCCGGCACGTCCCCCAGCAACATCACGGGTAACGCACCGTGCCCCCGCGCCAGGGGGCCCCGCGACACACGGGACTCCGGTGCCACCGGGGGCTCCGTGCCGCCAGGAGGGTCCTCCCACCGCAGCCCCGCGCCGTAGGTGAGGCGCACCCGGTCCCAGTGCGCGCTGGCGTCCGGTGTGAAGAGGCTCCAGCACAGCGAGGGGAAGCGCCCCACGAGGAAGGGCGCCGCCAGCCGGACGACGCGGTGGTCCGGCTTGTACCAGGCCACATAGCGCTCCGCGCCGTCCGATACGCCCCGGCGGAAGCGGACGCGAATCACCAGGTTCCTCACGTCCCGCCGCACCGCGCGCTCCATTCGCCGCAGCCGCTGGATGTCCAGGTCCCCTTCGCGCTCCAGCAGGCGCCGCTCGCCTCGCGTCATCCGCCAGAGCACGCGATACAGCAGCGCCCAGCGCGCCGGGTCCCGATGGCACACCACCTTCTCCGCCAACCCCAGGAAGTCCCCCGGCACCACCGCAAGCGCCCAGTCTTGCGCGGCCTCCATGCCGCCGGGGTCCACCTGCCCCATCCACGGCCCCGGGGTGTCCTCGAAGGTGACCCGCTCCGGGGGCACACCTCGCGCCAGCAGCCCCCGCGCCACGTCCCGAAACGCCCCCAACTCCGATGCCACGCTCACCCGCACCTGGACCTCCTGGTCTCTCAGCCCCGCGCGGCGCGGACCTCCCGACACTCCCCGCGCGCGCAGGACTTCTACCCTCCAGGTCTGACATCACCATCCCACCCGTGACGTCGCGGACAGCGGGCCGGCTATTCCTCCTTCGCGAGCGCGTCCACCTTCTGCTGGAGCCCGTCCATCTTCTCGAAGAAGGACTCCATGGGCTGGGCCCGGGCCAGCCTGAGCGCCGGCGGCAGGAGCGTGCGGGAGAAGTCCAGCGACGTGCTGAACGGCTCGTTGCCCAGCAGGGCATCCGCCCGGGACAACGCGCCGAAGGCCAGCGTCACCACGACCAGCACCCGCACCAGCCGCGCCGGCTCCCACCTGGCCACGTAGCGCAGGTGCCAGAACAGGCCGAAGCCCATGAGCACCAGGAACGTCACGTGGTGCAGCCAGACCAGCCCGGAGTCCCACCCCAGGCTGAAGCCCAGCACCGACAACAGCGGCGGCAGGGCAACAGCGGCCAGCAGCACCAGGCTGCCGATGGTGGCGTGCGTGCGGTAGTGGAACTGGCGCCGGGAGATGCGGCTCGCGACGGCCCAGCCCCCCGCCCACAGCAGCGTGAGCGTGAGCGGCATCACCAGCGCCACCGTCAGCTCGCCCCAGTCCGTGCGGCCGTAGTTCCCCAGGTGCGACTCGAGCGCGCTCACCAGCAGCAAGGCCAGCATCGCCAGCGGGAAGGCGCGCGCGTGCTCGAACCAGCGCTCGCGCGGCGCGGTGGGCACGGACGTCACCACCGTCTCCGGCACCGCGTGATTGCGCCCGCGGAAGCGCAGCACCGTGTCCCCCACCGCCACGCGTGTGTCGGGCACGAGCTCCAGCTCCGCCAGCCGCGCCCAGGAGTCCACGCGCCAGGTGCCGTTGTGGCTGCCCGCGTCGCGCACGACCAGCGAGCCATCCTCGCGCCGCTCGATGCGCAGGTGCTCGGGGGACACCTTCGGGTCATCGAGGATGACGTCGTTCGAATACGCGCGCCCCACCGTCGCGGGGAAGCGCTCCAGCCGGTGCCGCGCGTGGACGGAATCCCCCTCCACCACCTCGACGAAAATCACTTCGTCCACGACAGTCCCTCCAGGTAGCGGCGAGCCAGCTTGCGCGCGTTGTCCGCCGTGAAGCCGCCCAGGGTGAGGCTGGTGTCGACGCCGGTGGTGCTGGCATTGAGCGCGGCGGCGCGCAGCACCAGGTCATAGAGCCCCGGGAAGCGCTTGTAGGCGCGCAGGCACATCGCCGCGCGCACGGGCAGCCCCTCCACGTCCACGAACTCCGTGGCGCAGCGGAAGTTGGTGACGTCCTCGCGCGAGGCCTCCACCGTGTCCGGGTCTTGAGAGAACAGCGCGGTGTAGAGCGCGGAGAAGCGCAGCGCGCCCAGCTTCTGGCTCGTGGCCTGCTGATGCAGGAAGGCCACCACCCCCGTGCGGTGGCGCGAGGACAGGTAGATGTCCTCCTCCGACGAGCACTGGTAGTTGGTCACCGTATACGGCACCTCCGGGTCATGCGGCGTGTCGCCCCAGCACTTGAGGAAGGGACTCCACCGGCCCGGGACGTGGTAGTTGCCCAGCCGCTGCTTGGGCAGCGACGCCGCGAGCAGCTGCTCGGTGAGCCGCTGCTGGTTGTCCACCAGTTGCGCGCGCACGGTCTCCACGAGCGGCCGGGCCTCGTCCTCCTTCGCCTCGAGCGCACGCGCGAGCAGCGCGCTGGCGCGCTTCACGGGCACCAGGAAGCCAAGCTGGTTGCCCATGGTGGCCACGTTGATGCCCACCACCGTCCCCTGTCCGGTGAGCGTGGGTCCGCCGCTCATTCCCGGGTTGATAGCGCCGCTGAAGTGGACGCGCTCGTAGAGGGAGTCCTGGATGAAGCCGTTGTAGGTCCCCTCGACGATGGTGGTGCCCAGGTCGTGCGGGTTGCCCATCGCGAACAAGCGAGTGCCCTGCGGAGGCTCGCGGGCTTCGAGCGTGAAGAAGTCCTTCACGGCCCCTTCCGTCCGGATGACGGCGAGGTCATGGACCACGTCCACGTCCACCAGCTTCGCGGGAACCGGGTCGCCCCCACTGCGCAGGACGAGCTCCGCGGTGTAGTCCTCGGGGTGGAGCACCACGTCGGAAATCACGTGGTAGTTCGTGATGGCGTGGCCCTGCGCGGAGACGAAGAACGCCGAGCCGATGGACGACCGCGTGCCCGAGCGCCGCTCGATGATGCGCACCTGCGCGACGCGGTTCTGGATGCGCTGGAACAACTCATGGGTGGCCGGAGGGAGCGCGGCGGGAACCGGCGCCACGGGCAGTTCGCTTGCGACGGGCGGCGGGACATCCGGCTCGGACGGGGCGGCCAACGGCGCCTGCCCCAGCACGGCGGCGAGAAGGAGGACGAACATGGATGCGGCGCACGCTATCCCAGCGCCCGGCGACTGGGGACCGTCCTCCAACAGGAGCCCCCCATGCGCTCGCCGCCCCCACTGCTCCGGGAGCAGCACGGCTCACGGGGCTCATCCCTCTGGAGCAGCCCGCTTGCGCCGCCACGCCGCATACGACGCCAGCAACGCCCCGGCCAGCGCCCCCGCGAGCGCCCCCAACACCCGGCGCGGCACCACGCCCGGCGCCGTCGTCGGCTCCAACCGGAACGTCTCCAGCGACGCGCGTACGCCTGGCTCGAGCGTCTCCCACCGCACCGCGGGCGCGCTCACCACCACCACCGCGTGGCGCCCTTCCGAGGCGAGTCCCGCCACCAACACCGTGCGCACCTGCCCGGCCTCGCGCAGCGTCCCCAACACCTCCACGCGCGGCGCCACGCCCCCCACCCGGTCCACGCGCTCGGGCGCCAGTTGCATCCCCAGCTCCCGCTGGAAGTGCTGCATCACCGCCGACGCGAAGTCGTCGCGCTCCGCGGGGCTCGCGGAGAAGCCTCGCTCCACCACGGACACCAACATCATCGCGGCCTCCGGCCCCTCGCCGTCCGCCAGCGCCGCCGACAGCGCCCGTCCCGCCTCCGCGTCCAACGACACCGCCCCCGCCACCGAACCCGCGTAGGGCTCCCACCGCACCATGTGGAAGCCCTCCGGCGGGCGCAGCACATAGCCATCCCGCCGCAGCTCGGAGCCGAGCGCGCCCGAGCACAACAACCATCCCCCTGCCACCCACGCGAGATTCACCCCTCGAGCATAGAGCCACCCCACGCCTCGCGCAGGCACGTGACACCCCGAGCAACTCGGCACAAACGAGATAAACGAGGCAGGTGCCCCTGGAACTCGCCGCACCCCACGCGCCTTCGTTGTGACATCCCGGAGCAGCGCGGGTAACCTGCCGCCCGAGATGACTCCTGCAGCCCGGGTGGAGATGGAGGCACGCGCCGACCGCGCCCTGCGTCGAGGTGAGCTCGCCGAGGCCATCGACCTCTACGAGACGTTGGCGCAAGCCTTTCCCCGGGACGCCGTGCTCGCGGACAAGCTCGCCAACCTGCGTGAGTCGCTCCAACCCCTGGAGCTCCAGACGCTGGAGGCCTCGCGCCCACCCGAGGAGCCGGTCCTCCCGCTCGGTCCGTCCTCACCCGCCCAGGAGGGCGAGCGACTGTTCGCGCTCGGAGACTACGTCGGAGCCGCCGCCGCCTACCGCCGTGCCCTCCAGGAGCGCCCGGACAACGAGCTCTTCAAGGAAAGGCTGATCGAGCTCTTTCGAATGGCGCGGGAGATGCCCCTACAATCCCCGACAGACAAGGCCCTGCCCGCGGCGCCCCAGCCTCGCCTGCAAGCCCTGCTGGACCGGGTGGCGTCTCGTCGGCGCCTCAAGCGGGACTGATGGAAGCTCGCGTTTCCACTCGGAAATCCACCAGGTCTGGCGATTCGCGCGTTGCACCCCGGCGCTAGGGCCTCCTATCATCAGGTCCGACGTCGCTGTCATGGTGGACCACCCTCCCTCTGACACCCGCGTCCGACCCCTATGGCCCGTTCCCTGAGACTCGGAGTCCTCACCGGTGGCGGCGACTGCCCCGGGCTCAACGCGCTCATTCGCGGCCTCGTCAAGCGGGGCACGCATGAGTTCGGCCATGAGTTCGTGGGCATCGAGAATGGCTACATGGGCCTGGTGGAGCCCGACCTGACGCGTCCCCTCACCGAGGAGGACACGCGGGGAATCCTGCCCAAGGGCGGCACCATCCTGGGCACGTCCAACCGGGCCAATCCCTTCATCTACGCGTTTCGCGAGGGCACGGGCTGGGTGGAGCGCGACGTGTCCGACGCGGTGCTGCGCCGGTGCGAGGCTCTGAAGCTCGACGGGCTCGTCGCGGTGGGAGGAGACGGCACCCTCTCGATTGCCCACCGGCTGAGCGAGAAGGGCCTCAAGGTGGTCGGCTGCCCGAAGACCATCGACAACGACTTGAGCGGCACGGATCAGACGTTCGGCTTCGACACCGCTCGCCTCATCGTCACCGAGGCCCTGGATCGGCTGCACACCACCGCCGAGTCCCATGACCGGGTGATGCTGGTGGAGATCATGGGCCGGCATGCGGGTTTCCTCACGTTGGATAGCGGCCTGGCCGGTGGCGCCGACGTCATCCTCATCCCGGAGATTCCCTACCGGGTGGAGTCCATCGTCGAGAAGCTGCGCGCCCGCGCCACGCGCCGCCGCAGCTTCTCCATCATCGCCATCTCCGAGGGCGCCTTCCCCGTGGGCGGCACGCTGGCCGTCCTGGACCGGGCCGAGGATGTCCCCGGACGCGGCGTGGTGCGGCTGGGCGGTGCGGGCAAGGTCTGCGCGGATTTGTTGGCGCAGCACATCGAGGCGGAGATCCGGGTGACGGTCCTGGGCCACCTGCAGCGCGGCGGCAGCCCCAGCGCGGCGGACCGCGTGCTGGCCACGCGCTATGGTTGCAAGGTGTTGGACCTGGTGCGTGACGGGCAGTGGGACCACATGGTGGCCCTGCGCGCCGGGGAAATCGTCGCGGTACCGCTGAGCGAGTCGCGCAAGGAGCGCCGGGTGGACCCATCCGGTGAGCTGGTGCGCTTCGCCAAGAGCATGGGCATCAGCTTCGGGGACTGAGGAGGGGGAGGCACTTTCCGCGCATCATGACGCTCGTCGGCCGCCATATCGGTCGCTACCGCATCCTCGAGCAACTCGGCTCGGGGGGCATGAGCGTCGTGTACAAGGGGCTCGACACCGCCCTGGACCGCGAGGTCGCGGTGAAGGTGCTGCACCCGCACCTGGCCGGCAAGGATGAGTCCCGCAGGCGGCTGGCTCGCGAAGCCCGCGCGGTGGCCAAGCTGCACCACCCCAACATCCTCGAGGTGTTCGACTTCTCCGCCGCGGACGCGCAGGACGCGTTCATCGTCACCGAGTACATCCGCGGCCGGACGCTGAAGACCGTCCTGGACGAAGGCCCGTTGGATCCGCCGGAGCTCGCGGCGATGATCATCCACGAGCTGGCGGCGGCGCTCGCGCATGCCCACGAGGCGGGCGTCATCCACCGCGACCTCAAGCCGGAGAACGTCATGGTGCGCGAGGACGGTGTCCTCAAGCTCATGGACTTCGGCATCGCCCGGCTGCTCGACATCGAAGAGCGGATGACGGTGACGGGCACGCTCGTGGGCTCTCCGGCGCACATGTCCCCGGAGATCATCGAGGGGCTGGAGGCCGGCCCCGCGGCGGACGTCTTCAGCGTGGGCATCATGTTCTACGCGGCCATGACGGGGCGCCTGCCCTTCTCCGCGCCGAACACCACGGCCACGCTCAAGCGCATCCTCGATGGTGACTACGAGGACCCGCGCCGCCGCGTGCCAGCCCTCTCCGACGAGCTGGCGGACATCTGCGCGCGTTGTCTCCAGAGAGACCCCACGCAGCGCTACCCCGACGCGGGCAAGCTGCGCGACGCGCTGGCGGACTACCTCGCGGGCCTGGGCTTCGCGCGCGTGGGGGAGGAGCTGGTCTCGTTCTTCGCCGACTCCGCGTCGTACCGGAAGCTCGCCCGGCAGCGCATCGTCGCCGCGTTGCTGGAGCGCGGTGAGCGGATGCTCGAGGAGAAGCGGACTCCGCGCGCGCTGGGGTGCTTGAATCAAGTGCTCGCGCTGGATGCGCAGAACGCGCGCGCCCTGGGGCTGCTCAGGGGCATCCAGCGAGCCCAGCGACTCAAGACCTGGCGGCGCCGTGGAATCCGCCTGGCCCTGGGCCTGGTCACCGCCACCGCCGTGGGTATCGGAGGCTACAAGGCCTATCAGGCACGCACCGCTTCGGCCCCCTCCTCCTCGGCGCCCGTGGACCCGGCCCCCCACACCGCACCTGTGCCCAGCGGCGACGAAGCAACGGGCGTGAAGACTCCGCCCCCTTCCTCGGGTTCCAGCGCGACGAATGACGATGCTCCAGGCCCGAAGGCTCAACCTCCTGGCCCTGGCTCGAGCGCCAACCCGAATGCCGGGGCATCCCCGAAGGCGGGGGGAGCCACGCCGCGCGAAAGCCCGCCTGGCACCGCGCGCTCATCCGCTCCTGCCGAGGGCGGGCGCACGGGGATTGTCGTGCCCGCGCGGGGCAGCGCGAATGACCTCCCGGCGGGGTTGGGGTCTCGTCCCGACGCGCTGTCTCCGGGCGCGGGAGGAACCTATCCTCGGGGCCCGCGTGCCACTGGGAGCACCGCCGCGGACCGGACCGTGGAGGACAGCCGCGTGCTTCCGGGAGGACCGGGCGAGGAGCGCGTCGCGGGTCGGAAGTCCGGGGCGAAGAAGTCCTTCGTGTCCATCCTCGTGCGGCCCTTCGGCTCCATCCGCGTGGACGACGGGCCGCCAAGTGCCCAGGCCCTCCAGAAGCACGACGTGGAGATCCCGCCGGGACAGCACACCGTCACCATCTCCTGCCAGTACTGCGAGGACGTGGTGGAGACCATCGACGTGCGCGCGGACGCGGAGAACGTCTTCCACCTGGGCGCCCAGCCCAAGCCGTCCCCGCTGTCGCTCGAGTACGAGCCCGCGGAGGCCACCGTGCGCGTAGGGGGGCAGGTCCGCACGGCGCGCGAGAGCGTTCACCACCCGTTCGAGATTCGCTCGCCTCGCGGCCCCGCCGGCTTCCAGCACACCGTGACGGTCGAAATCTCTCACCCTGGCTTCAGGACGGAGCGCCGCGTGGTGCAGCTACGTCCCGGCGAGCCCTCCATCGTGAGCGGGAGCTTGCGCCCCGAATGAACCGAGGTCTCGCGCTCATCGCCTTGTGGCTCGTGCTGTGGCCCCCCACCGTCTCGCTCGCGCAGGAGAACGCGGGAGACCCCGAAGTGGCCGCCCTGCGCGCGAGCTTCGACTACGGCAAATACGCGGAGGTCCTCGACCGCGCCGGCGCCCGCATCGACCGCGGCGGCCTGAGCGAGGACGAACTGGTGGAGCTGCACAAGCTGGCGGGGCTCGCCGCGTTCAACCTGGGACGCACCGAGGAGGCCTCCCGCCACCTTCGCGCCCTGCTCCGGTTGGACCCCGACTTCTCGCTGGACCCCTTCGTCGTTCCACCTCCGGCCGTGGCGTTCATGGAGGGCATCAAGAGCGACATGGGCAACGAGCTGGAGTTCCTCCGTCAGGAGCGCCGCCTGCGTCAGGAGCGGGAGAAGGCCGAGGCCGAGCGGCGCGAGCGAGAGCGCGTGGAAGCCGAGGTCCTCCGCCGCCGCGCCGAGGAGCTGGCGGGCCAGGTCACCGTCCGCACGGTGGAGAAGCGCAACTTCCTGGTCAACTTCGTGCCCTTCGGCGCGGGCCAGTTCCAACAAGGCCGCAACAGCCTGGGCATCGTCTTCGCCGCCACCGAGGGCGCGCTCGCGGTGACGAGCGTCATCTCCTACTTCGCCTACGAGTCGCTCTTCGAGGAGCGCACCATCGAGCTGGACAATGTGCTCGACGAGGATGGCAAGGCGTCCATCACCGTGCGCTTCATCCCCACCAACCGCGAGCGCCAGCGAGACACCTGGCAGCTGCTCAAGCTGGCGTCGGCGGCGGGCTTCTACACCATCTACGCGCTGGGCGTGGTGGACGCGCTGTACCACCACGAGGACCAGGTGGTCCGCACCAGCGTGGAGACTCGCGATGCGCCCGAGGGCGACTCTCCCCGCTCGGACGTCTCACTCACCTCTCCCCGGCGCCCTCGCATTCCCCGCCCCGCCGCCAGCCTGGGGCTGTACCCCACCGCCGGCGGACTCGGCGCCGCATTCACCCTTTCCTTCTGAGCCCCTTCTCTCCAGGTACGTGAAGCCCTATGGCCAGCCTCACCGTCCGAAGTCCTGATGGCAAGGTGCGTGAGATCGCCCTGCACAAGCGCATCACCAGCATCGGCCGGAGCACGGACAACGACATCTCGCTCGACGATTCGCAGGTCCCCGACAGCGCCCTGCACATCACCTTCGACGGCACGCGCTACGAGGTCGGCAGCCTGGGCGCCGTCTTCCAGGTCAATGGCAAGAAGCGGGACGCCCACGCGCTCGCCACCGGCGACGTGGTCCGCGTGGGCGGCACCGAGCTGAAGTTCGCTCGCGAGGATGCCCCCCGTGCCCCCGCGCCCGCCACCCTCTCCGCGCACCGCGAGGCGCCCGCTCACGCCGACACGCCGGACTCCCACACCACGGAGCTCCCTGGAGTCCCCGGCCGCGAGCTGGCCATGCTGCGCCGGCTCACCGCCTTCAGCGAGCGCCTGCTAGCCCTCTACGACGTGGAGCGCATCCTCGAGAGCTTGATGGATGAAGCCATCGAGGTGACGCGCGCCGACAAGGGCTTCCTCATCCTCATGGAGAGCGGGGACCCTCGCGTGAAGGTCGCGCGCAACGTCGCCCGGGAGAACATCGAGGACGCGGTGGAGAAGCTGTCCGACTCCATCATCGCCAAGGTCGTCAAGGAGCAACGGCCCCTCATCGTCGCAGACGCGGTGGACACCCCGGAGTTCAAGGCCAGCGAGTCCGTGGTCAACCTGCGCGTGCACTCGGTCATGTGTGTGCCGCTGATGCACAAGGGTGACTTGTTCGGCGTGCTCTACGTGGGCAATGACCGGCTGGTGAACCGGTTCGAGCCGAAGAGCGCGGACATGCTCACCATCTTCGCGGCGCAGGCGTCGCTCGTCCTGCACAACGCGATGCTGGTCAACGACCTCAAGCTGGACAACACGGAGCTGCGGCGCAAGCTGGAGGACCAGCGCTACGGCGACATCGTCGGCGCGTGCCAGGGCATGCGCGATGTGTACAAGCGCATCGACAAGATTGCCCCCACGGACATCTCCGTGCTCATCACCGGCGAGACGGGCACCGGCAAGGAGCTCATCGCCCGCGAAATCCACCGCCGCTCGCCCCGAGGCAAGGGCCCCTTCATCACCATCAACTGCGGCGCCATCCCGGAGAACCTCCTGGAGAGCGAGCTGTTCGGCCACGTGAAGGGCGCGTTCACCGGCGCGGTCGCCACCAAGGCGGGCAAGTTCCAGGCGGCCATCAGCGGCACCCTCTTCCTGGACGAGATTGGCGAGATGCCCCTGCAGCTCCAGGTGAAGCTGCTGCGCGCGCTCCAGGAGAAGATTGTCTACAAGGTGGGAGACAACCGCGGCGAACCCGTGGACATTCGCGTGGTGGCCGCGACCAACAAGGTGCTGGAAGAGGAAGTGAAGCGGAACACCTTCCGCGAGGACCTCTACTACCGGCTCAACGTCGTCACCCTGAAGCTGCCCCCGCTGCGCGAGCGCGGCGAGGACGTGGTGGTGCTGGGCAAGTTCTTCCTCCAGAAGTACTCGAAGGAGTTCAGCTCCCGGGCCAAGGGGTTCACTCCTTCCGCGGCCGTCTCCATGAAGAAGTACGGGTGGCCCGGCAACATCCGCGAGTTGGAGAACCGCATCAAGAAGGCGGTGGTGCTCTCGGACAAGCCGCTCTTGGGCTCGGACGACCTGGACCTCAAGCCGGAGAACCTGGAGCCCATCATGCCGCTGCTCCAGGCCAAGGAAGAGTTCCAGAAGCGTTACATCAACGAAGTGCTCGCGCGGAACAACGGCAACCGCACCAAGACGGCCAAGGACCTGGGCGTGGACCCTCGCACCATCTTCAGGCACCTGGAGAAGCTGGAGGCGGAGAAGACCGGGCGGCCGCTGCCCCCCGAGGAGGGCGAGGAGCTGCTTTAACGCGGCCCCGGACGCACACCGGCGATGGACTCGACCCCGCGGCGAGAACTCAAGGACCAGCGCTCAGGCCAGGGCTGGGCGTTGTGTGTGCTGGCGGCGAGCCTCGGCGCGCTGCTCGTGGGCTGCCTGTTCCCACAGGACGACACGCTGCTGGACGACGTCCCGCGCTTCATGAACCGCCCACCGCGCATCATCGAGACGCTGGTGTTGCCCCAGGAGCGCATCATCCGCGACTTCGGAGGCAGCCGCTGTGAGATCACGTTCGAGGTCGCCGTCGAGGACCCGGACGTGGACGACCGCATCAAGGTCCACTGGTACATCGACTACAGCCCCCAGGACCCGCGCGGGCCCTACCGGGAGATTCCCCTCACCAACAACGGTGAGGCGCGCCGTCCGGACCGGGGAACGCTGCGCATCAACCTGGCCTCCGCGAACGCGGAGCTGAGCACCCCCGGACAACACCTGGTGGAAGCCCTGGTGAGCGACGCGGAGCTCACGGACCGGCAGCCCGAGTCCCGCGTGGTGAACCTGCCGGACGGCGGCACCATCATCGACCCTGGCTTCGTCGTCAGCTACGCGTGGGTGGTGAACACCGTCCCAGGGAACTGCCGATGAGGAGCGCTCACACCCGGCTCCTCCCGCTGGCGCTGGTGCTGGCGTGGAGCTCCGGCTGCGCCCTCATCGGGGAGGAGCCGGGGGCGTCCGTGCTCGTCTGCCGCTCCGACGCGGACTGCGCCGAGAACGAGGTGTGCTTCGTCGACGGATGCGGGGACCCGGGCCAGGACATCGTCGTGGAGGTGACGCCCAACCCCGCCCTGGGGCTCTACGCGCAGGACTTCCCCGTGGGGCGCCTGCGGGCCGACCACAACCTGGAGTTGTTCAAGGAGGCCTCGCTCAGCGGCACGACGCTGCGGACCACCGCCTCCGTGTCCCGCCCCTACTCCGAGCCCCTCTTCGTGCGCGCCGTGGGGACCAGCGCGCTCATCCCCGGCGTCTCGCGCTACCACGAAGCCGTGCTCGTGCCTGACAACGGGCGCTGGACGATGCCCGTGGCCGCCACCGGCCAGTACGCCGTCACCCTCCTGGCCGAGGACCCGAACGTCCCGCCCCAGACGACGCTGGGCACCGTGTCGCCGGGCGAGGCGCTCCCCATGGTGTGGCAGCTCCCCGCCGCGAACGCGGTCGTTCACGTCCAGGGGCGCGTGACGCGGCATGGGGGCGCGCCCCTGGACGAAGACCTGAAGGTGGAGGCGCTGGACGCCACCTTGACGCCGATATCGCAGCAGCGCCCCGTGGCCCGCGCGACGGGCGACTTCTCCCTCGCGCTGGCTCCCGAGGCCGCGCACATGAGCACGGTGCTGGTGCGGGTGTCCGCCGCGGGGGAAGGCTCGCTGCTGCCCCAGCAGACGTTCACCGTGGACCCGAGTGATCCGCTCCCGGCCCCCCTGGAGCTGGGCGACTTCGGGACACCCGTGCGCGTCTCGGGCCGGGTGGTGGCCCTGGACGGGCGCCCCGTGGCCGGAGCCACGGTGTCCATCCGCGGACGCGTCAGCGGCGGGGGCGCCTTCCAGAGCCCCGTGGTGAAGACGGGGCCCGAGGGCCGCTTCGCTCTGCGCTCCCTGCCCAGCCCCAGCGAGTCGCCGCTCCAGTTGGTGGTGGTCCCCCCAGCGGCCTCGAACGCGGGGCTCACCGTGGCGCCCGTCGTGGTGGCGCGCACGGACACGGTGTTGGCCGACGTGGTGTGTTTGAACCGGCGCGTGGCCAGAGGGCGGCTCGTCCAACCGGACGGAAGCATCGCGGCGGGCGTGCGGTTGATCGCCGAGCCGGTGGATGCCATCCCCGGACGCATGCTGCCGCCCATGCTCGCGTCGGAGACCATCACCGACTCCTCGGGTGAGTTCGTCCTCCGGTTGGACCCCGCGCTCTACCGTCTGGATGTGGTGCCGGGAGAGAACCTGCCTCGCGTCAGCCGCTTCATCTCCGTGCTTCCAGGCGACGAGAACACCGAGCAGATCGTCCCCCCCTTCGGACTCCAGCGCGGGCGCACCCTGCGCGGCCGCGTGCTGCTCAGGGGGCGGGAGCCAGGAGTGCCACCGGGCATGCCCTTCGCGTCCATCCGCTTCTACCGGGTGGTCAACGTCGAGGGACGGCCGGCCTCCGTGCTGCTGGGCCAGTCGGTGACGGACACGCTCGGCCGCTACACGGCGCTGCTGCCCGTGCGCTGACGCCGCCTCCGCGTCCTCAAGGCGACTGGGCCGCGGGGCTGTTGCTGGCGGCCTGGAAGGCCGCGTGGAACGAGTCCACCGTGCCGCCGACCTCGTCCGCGTACTGCACCGCGTGCGTGGTGTAGAGGTCCAGCACGACTTCCAGCCGGCGGTACACCGTGCGCAGCGGCGCACGCTCGCGGGACTGGAGGTCACACTCGGACTCGCGCACGCGCATCCGGTGCAGCCACTCCGTCCGGAAGCGCATCCATTCCTGGTCGGTGTCACGAGCGGGTGACACTCGCACCAGCTTCTCGCGCCCCGCTTCCAGTTCGTCCCACAGCGCGCGGGCGCCCGCCAGACAGTCGCGGTAGCTGAGCGTCTGGGCCGCGGGGGGCAGCATCTCCGGCGTCATGGCCGCCACCGAGCGGCTCACGTTCCAGAGAATCCATACGGAGAAGATGGCCGTCAGCGTGATGTAGATCCCATACGCGGCACCACGGTAGCGGCGGAAGCGGGGATCTTTCCGGGGGTCGGGGGCGGACACGGGGTCCAGGTCTTATGACTGTGGACCCCGCGAGGCAACGCCTCCGTGTATCCCCACCCGTCCACCGGGTGGGGATATGGGGGTTACTGACCTGCCGGGCTCGCCGCCTGCGGGGCGGGGGCCGGAGCGGCGGGGACAGGGCCCGCGGCCTCCGTATTGCCGCTCATGGCCCGCTTCACGCTGGCGATGCGGCCACGGAACTGGGACTGGTACTGGCTGTTGAGGTAGGCACCGGCCGCGTCGCGGGCCGTCTCCAGCGCCTTCTCCATCTGCCCGACCTCCTGGTACGACTGGGCCAGGAGCAGCATGGCGTAGTCGCGCGTCTTGGCGCGGCGATCTCCCTCCACGAAGCGAGCCAGCAGGGGCACGGCCTTCTCGTGCTTGCGCAGCTGGTTGTACGCGATGCCCAGGTAGAAGGAGGCATCCAGCGCCTGGTCCTCGGGCGGGTTCATGGCCAGGAAGCGCTCCATCTCCGAGACGACCTGGGACATCTCGTTGCGCGTGTACGCAATCTTGCCGCGCGCGAAGGCCGCGTCACCCGACTCGCGGCGCAGGGCCGAGGCCCGGTCATTGAGGGCCTGGCGCTCCAGCGAGCTCAGCCGGGACGTGTCCAGCTTCATCAGCGCGTCGATGCCCTTGAGCCGCTCGTCGCCGGGGAGCGTGGTCATCATCTTGTAGACCTCGGCCGCGCCGCGCTGGGCCGTCTGGTGCGCGGACGTGTCCGAGCGCTGCTTCTCCAGTTGGCCCGTCAGGTCCGCGACCATCTTCTCCAGCCGCTCGCGCTCGCTGGTGGCGCTGGAGCTGCGGGCGTTGGTGACCATGATGGCCGCGCCGACCACGATGACCGCGAACAACACATACGCCGCCGCGGAAGACACCCACTGGCGCTTCTGGAAGTCCTCGTGCCGCTTGCCCACCGCCTTCACCTCCGCATGGAGGTTCTTCAGCAGGTTGTCACTCTTGATGACGAGGTTGCGTGCCTCAACGACTTCACGGCGGAGATCCGCCAATTCCTTATCAATCTCGGTCTTCGCCTGCTCTGGCATGGACATCTTCCTGGGCCCGGAAACGATCTCGGCCGATTCGCGCATCGTAAGGAGTTCTCCCGGTTCAACGGCGATCAATTCCGAACCGGAACAACACGATGGCTTTGCCACATTTCCAGGAGCAAACAACCCGTTTGGCGCATGCCCGCCTGGGCTACAGGCCACTTCCCGGCAACGGCCGGTTCGTCTCGGGCGGAAAAGTGTACGTCACGCCGATTCCGAGCCAGCTCCCGCCCAGATTGAACGAGCCGATGCGAGCCTTCTCCGGCCCCGCGGGTCCCCGGAGGAACATGATGCGGTACTCAGCGGTGAGACCCCAGCGAGGAGACAGCCGCCAGGTCGCGCCCAGGGTTCCCGCCCAGGCCTGCATGGTGTCTTCCTGGAGCGATTCTCCCGCGCGCTGTGAGCTGGCCAGCGCGGGGCCCGTGAAGATGCCCGCGAAGGGAACGAGGCCATAGGGGCCCACCTCCGGCAGCACCGTCTGGAAGCGCAGGCCCAGGAGCGCGCCGTAGCCCAGCGTGTTGACACGCCGCTCGCTGACAGGGCCTCCGTCCACGCCGGGCTCGGTGAGGTAGAGACGCGAGCCAGTGGCGAACAGGTCGATGCCTACTTCGACGAGGTCCGACAGTGAGTAGGCGAAAGAGGCCACCGCGAAGGGGCCACCGTCCGTCTTCCGGGCACGGGCGAGCCCCACGTTCTCATTCCGGCCGTACCAGCTGTTGTAGAAGGTCTCGTTGGACGTGACGCGCCAGCCACCTTGCACGGTGATGCGGCCCACTCCGTCCATCGTCGTGGGGATGTCTTCGCCCTCGTCCTGGGCGACAGCGGGGGTGGCGAGCAACAGGGCAAGCGGCGGCAGGAGGCGACGGAGCATCGGACTCGGGAGGCGAAGGTCAGGGGTGTTTGGAACGCACGGCGATTTCCAGGAACGTCGTCTTCTGCCGGCGCAGGGACGCCACCAGACAACGGATGACACACAGCGCGCCGAACTCGCGCAGCACCACGCCCAGGTTGGACATCACGTCCCGCAGGGTGATGACACCGCGCATGGGGCCGCTCCTGTCGAATGCGTCGCCGCGTGAGAGAGACTCGTTCCGGACCGCCGTGCCCGGTCCGCGCCGTGCTACAGGCGTGTCGCGCACCGTAGCAGTGGCCTCCCACGCGTCAACTTCCTGGACGCCCGAGGCCTCGAACGGGCAGGCCTTCGGCGCCTCAACGCGCCCGGCGCTCCAGCTCGAGTAGCGGCATCTCCAGGACCACCACCGTGCCGTGACTGCAGGGCGGGTGGAAGTCGGCCCGGTCCAGTTCGCCCAGCAGCGCCCGCAGCTGCGCGTCCGTGAGCGGCACCGCCCCCGCCTTGCGCGCGGCATGACACGCCATCACCCGCACCGCCTCCGCGAGCGTGACGGCATCCAGCGCAGCGCTTCTCGGCGGCAGCGCCCGGGCGAGCGCCTCCAGGAGCGAGCGGGCATCCGCCCCTTCCAACCCCGGAGGCACCGCCTTCAGCGCCACCGTCGTGCCGCCAAACGGCTCCACGTCCACACCCAGACGGGCAAGCGCCTCGCGTCCCTCGACGAGCGCCTTGGCCACCTGCACGGTGAACTCCAGCGTGGTGCCGAACAGGGACGGCGCGGGCGGGCCCTTCTCGTCGTCCAGCATGCGCAGGTACGCCGTCAGCCGCGCGCGCTCCAGCGCGGCGTGGGGGTCCAGCACCACCAGCGTGCCGCCCGGCCCCTCGCAGATGTGGAAGCGGCCCCCCAACATGCCCATGGGGCGAAGGGCGGCGAAGTAGCCCGGAGGCGGGGCCTCGTTGAGCTGGGGCTGGGCCTCGCCGAACGCGGGGGCACGCCCCACCGCGCCGCCCGCGAAGGGCAGCGACGAGGGAATCGCGGCCATGGCCCCCGGCGCACCGGAGAACGGCACGGGCGTCTGGGGGACCTGGGCGCCGCTCGTCGGAGCGTCCATGGCGGTGGGCAGCGGCGCGCCCCAGGAGGCCTCCTGCGCGCGGGTGAGGAAGCGCTCCACGGCGAGCGCGTAGTGCGCGGCATCGAGCGGCTGCGGGGCACCCGATGCGCTGGGGTCCACGCCCGCGCCCAACCAGGGCGCCGCGCGCAGCATCCGGTTCAACGCGGCGCTGATGGCCTCCTGCACGCCGCGGGCATCGGAGAAGCGCACCTCAAGCTTCTGAGGGTGCACGTTGACGTCCACCGCGATGGGGTCCACGTCGATATGGAGCACCACCACGGGCTGGCGCCCCGCCGCGAGGAAGTCCTGATAGGCGCGCTGGATGGTGCCGATGAGGCCCCGATCCCGGACGTAGCGGCGGTTGACGAAGGTGTAGAGGCCGCGCGCGTTGGGAAAGGTGAACTCGGGTGAGGCCGCGTAACCGGTGACGCTGACGCCCAGCCGCCGCTCCTCCACCGGGAACAGGTGCGGGTGCGCCGATGGACCGAGCGCGGCGGCGATCCGCTCGCGGGGGTCCTCCGGACACGCCGCGCTCGAGAAGAGCTCGTTGCCCTCGTGGGTGGCGAAGAAGCCCACCTCCGGGTTGGCCAGCGCCAGACGGATGACGGCCTCTTCGGCGTGCTTGAGCTCGGTGTCGCCCCGGCGCAGGAACTTGCGGCGCGCCGGCACGTTGAAGAAGAGGTCCTCCACGGTGATGACGGTGCCCACGCGGGGCGGCGCATCCTCCACCACCATGTCCACCCCACCCTCCAGCGTCACGCGTGTGCCCACGTCCGCGCCCACCTCCGCGGTGTGGAGCGAGAAGCGGGACACGGAGGCGATGGCCGGCACCGCCTCGCCCCGGAAGCCCATGGAGTCGATGTGGAACAGGTCGTCCAGTTCGCGCAGCTTGCTGGTGGCGTGGCGCTCCAGACACGTGGTGGCGTCCTGCCGGCCCATGCCGTGCCCGTCATCCGACACGATGATGCGGTCCACGCCCCCCCCGGCCAGGTCGACCCGGATGGTGCTCGAGCCCGCGTCGATGGAGTTCTCCACCAGCTCCTTCACGACGGAGGCGGGCCGCTCCACCACCTCACCGGCGGCGATCTTGTTGATGAGGACGTCACTGAGACGGGCGATGCGTGCCATGGCAGCCGTCCACCCTCCGCCACCCGGCGGACGTTGTCCAGCAAGAGGCACCCGGTGCAGGCTGACATTCGAGGGCGGCTGGGCTAACAGGAGACCCCGCGTATGGACGTGTCACGACCAGGCAAGGGACGGTTGCGCGTCGCGGTGACGGGAGCCAGCGGCGAGTACGGCAAGCTGCTGCTGCCCCGCCTCGAGCGGGACCCGGATGTGGAGAGCATCCTCGTGCTGGACGTGGTGCGTCCGGACGGGGACAAGGTGGAGTTCCATCGGGTGGACCTCACCCGGCACGACGCCGAAAGCGAGCTCACCGACGCGCTCTCCGAACGCCCCGTCGACGCGCTCTACCACCTGGCGTTCCTCTTCGGTCCCATCCGCAACGGCTCGCTCGCGCACGAGTTGGAAGTCATCGGCACCATGAACGTGCTGACCGCGGCGGGGCGGGCCCGGCTGCCTCGGTTGATTGTCCCCTCCCTGACGGCGGTCTACGGCGCGAGGAGCAACAACCCGGCGCTGCTGCGCGAGGACTCGCCCCTGCAGGGCTGCCCCCACAGCCGCTTCGTCACCGACAAGGTGGAGGTGGAGGGACAGGTCCGAGCCTTCCGCGAGCGGCACCCGGACATGCAGGTGCTCGTGCTGCGCTTCGCGCCAGTGCTGGGCCCTTCCTTCGAGAACCCGGTGACGCGGCTGCTGACGCGCACATCCGTGGTCCCCACGCTGTTGGGGTTCGACCCCTTGTGGCAGGGCATCCACGAAGAGGACGCGGGGCGGGCCCTGCACGTGGCCCTGCGGGCGCAAGCCTCCGGCGAGTTCAACATCGTGGGACGAGGTGTCCTGCCCCTGTCCGGACTCATCCGTCAGGCGGGTGCCCGCCCGCTCCCCCTCCCCGGCCCATTGTTCCGTGGAGCACTCCACGCGCTGGATGTGGTGGGCGCGGACATGTTGCCCGTGGTCCTCCTCGACTACATCCATTACTCGTGGGTGGCGGATGGCGAGCGCGCTGAAACCGCCCTCGGGTTCATCCCCTTCCACCACGTCCGGGACGCCGCCTCGGCGCTCAAGAGGAGCTAGAAATGGCCAAGGGTGTCCTCGGCAACGATCCCTTCCAGCGGGGCGCCGCTTCCCGTGAGGGCGCGCCCGCCAAGCCCGGCCCCCACCAGAAGGAGCGCTCGCCCTCCGAGCGCGGGAGTTCCGACTCGAAGAAGTCGTCGAGTTCGCGCGCGGCCGCGTCCGCCCAGAAGGCCTCACCCGCCCGGGGCGCCAAGGCCTCCGCGTCGGGGCGCGCCAGCACGAGCGCGAAGAAGCCGCCTCGTGGAAAGCCCGCACCCGAAAAGACCGCGAAAGAAGCCGGGCGTGCCTCCGCGAAGGGCGCTCAGGGCTCCCGGGGTGGTGCGCCGGGAAGGCCCGGCAAGCAGCGGCCGGCCAGTGGGAGTGCCCCCTTCGCGAAGACCGCTGCCACGCAAGGCCTGGATACAAACAACGAGGTGGAGCCGTTGCGCGAGCCCGCGGCCCCCGAGGCGCCGAGAGAGCCGCCTCCCGCGCGTGAGCCGGTCGTGACGGAGAAGTCGACGGGCAGGACGGCCCGGCAGCGGGATGTGGACCACGCGCTCGCGGAGGCCCTGGCGGCCGAGGTCGCGGAGATCACCGCGAAGCACGCGGTGGACCAGGCGATGGACCGGCGTGCGGGCGAAGACGAGCCCGTGGACCGGCTGCTCGCCACGGAGATGGCCACCGAGCTCGCCGAGGCCGCGGTGGAGGAAGTCCTGGAGCACAGCCCCTCGAGCCGGCGCCCGGAGCGGGAGCGAGAGCTCGCCACCACCGTGGCCGCGCAGGTCGCGGAGAGCGCCGCGGAGCTCGCCGTCGCGGAGGTCATGGACCGGCGGGTGACCGGCTCGGAGCGCCTCGACGAGCGCGCCGCGGACAACCACGTGGACGAGTTGGATGAAGAAGAGCGCTTCGACGTCGAACTGCGCGAGGACGCAAGGATGTCGGGCGCAGTGCTGGAGACGTACGAGTACGACAACACCCAGGATGGCGACGAAGACGCCTGGACGCGGTCCGCCGAACCCCACGCCGTCGATAGCGCCTCCGTGGAGCCGGAGGTGGAAATGCCAGACGCGACCCGCGACGAGTCTCCGCATGGCAGGCGAGGCCCGCTGTCACTGGTGCAGACCTCCGGAGACTCGGGCCCGGAGCCTTCCGTGGAACCATTCCGGGAGTCTGATGCCCCCCGCCCGCTCGCGGAGCGCGCCAGCGGCATGTTCTCCCTGGCCCGGGAGATCGCCGGGCAGGCGCTGGCCAGCGAAGGGCTGGGGCGCGCGTGGGGCGCGGTGCACGGCATGCTGGACGCGGTGCGCGCGGGCCTGGGCACGGGCGGCGGCGCCCACCTGGACGAGTACGGCAAGGACCCCTCGCTCGTGCAGCGGCTGGAGCCCGTGCTGGAGTTCCTCTATGGCCAGTACTGGCGCGTCAGCGCCCAGGGAGCGGACCACATCCCCGGGGGCGCGGTCATCCTCGTGGCCAACCACTCGGGAGCCCTGCCCTACGACGGCCTCGTGATGTCGCTGGCGCTCGCGCGCGAGCGACCGGACCTGCGCGAGCCACGCTGGCTCGTGGAGGATCAGATCTTCCACGCTCCCGTGCTGGGCACCCTCTTCAATCGCCTGGGCGCGGTGCGGGCGTGTCCAGAGAACGCCCTGCGACTGCTCGACGAGCAACGCCCCCTGGTCGTCTTCCCTGAGGGCTACCAGGGCCTGAGCAAGCCCTTCGCGGAGCGCTACCGCCTCAAGCGCTTCGGACGCGGAGGCTTCGTGAAGCTGGCCCTGCGCACCGGAGCCCCCATCGTCCCCGTGGCCATCGTCGGCGCCGAGGAGACTTCCCCCATGCTGGGCCGGCTCCCCGCGAGCTTCCTGGGACTGCCCTACGTGCCCCTCACCCCGCTGGGTCCCCTGCCGCTGCCCGCCAAGTGGAGCATCCGCTTCGGAGAGCCCATTTCCATGGACGGACTGCCTTCCGAGGCCGCCGATGACCTGGGCGAAGTGGGACGCCTCACCGAGCGCACCCGCGAGGCCATCCAGGGAATGCTGCACAGCTTGCTGCGACAGCGGCGCTCCATCTTCGCGGGCTGACGACACGCCGGACGCGCGGGCCTCGATGCCCGCCCGAGTCCGGCACGGGCTCACAGGCTCACAGGCTCACAGGCTCAGGTGATGACGCGGTTGCGCCCCGTCGTCTTCGCCTCGAAGAGCTTCTCGTCCGCCGCGCGCACCAGGTCACCGGGCTCGCGGTGGCGAGGGTCCAGCACGGCCACGCCCAGGGACACCGTCACGGGAATGGACTGCCGGTCGAACTCGAAGCGCTGCTTCTCCACCAGCCGCCGCACCTTCTCGGCGAGCTGCTTCGCCCCCGGCAGCGCCACCTCTGGCAGCAGGATGGCGAACTCCTCGCCGCCGTAGCGGGCGAAGACGTCCTCGCGGCGGATGCGCGTGCGCACCGTGGACGCCAGCTGCTTGAGCACCGAGTCCCCCGCGAGGTGGCCGAACTTGTCGTTCACCTTCTTGAAGTGGTCGATGTCCAGCAGCACCAGGGACAGCACGCGCTCATAGCGCCGGCTGCGGGAGATCTCCCGGTCCAGCTGCTCGTCGAAGTAGCGGCGGTTGTAGATCTGCGTCAGGCCATCCATCGTGGTCAGCCTGTAGATTTCGTCGTGGTAGGCGGCCTCGATGTTGCCGCCGGCGATGTACTTGAAGATGGTGCGGCCAATCTTCACCAGGTCGCCATTGCGAAGCTCGCGCTCGCCCTCCACCAGCTCGTCGTTGACGAAGGTGCCATTGGTGGAGCCCGCGTCCCGAATCCTCACACCCTCGCGGGTGTTGGCGATGGCCGCGTGGCTGCGGCTCACCGACTCCTGGTCAATCTGGATGTCCGACTTCGACGAGCGACCAATCAACGTCTCCGCGCGCGGCAAGTCGAACTTCCGCCCCAGGTCCAGGCCGTAGATCACCACCAGCGCCGCGTCGAGGTTGACCGGCCGGTCGGAGATCTTCGAGATGACCGTGACGACCGTCGTCTCCTTCTGCACCGCTCCTCCAGCGAACCCCTGCGGGACGCTACCACCCAGCAAATCCCGAAAGCGAGCCAAGCCCATCTATTGATACACAACCGGCGACGTCTTCGCTCATCCGACTAAGGGATGTCCACGCCTCTGATAACGGAGACAGGTGGGCGAAGCAGCGCCCCTTGTGTGTCCTCGAGCGCGGCGATGAGGGATACCCCCGTCCCCGAGCAGCTCGCAGGCAAGCGCAGTTCGACCTCGCCCGAGCCGGGTGAAACAGGGGTCTCACTCACCAGGGTGGCGTCACATCCTTTCCCACCCTTCACGGTGACGCGAACGCGCCCCTGGGCCGCGGCGTCCACTCCTGGACGAAAGCCAGTGACCCGCACGCGAACGGCGCTGCCCCGGCCCAGCCGCTGCCCCTCCAGCTCGGGATAGAGCCACGCCACTTCCGGGCGTCCCATGTCCAACGCCGACACCGCGCGTGTGAGGTCCGCCACCCGAGCCAACCCCGGTTCCACCGCCGAAGCCAGCTCGGAGGGCCCCAGGTCCTCCGAGTTGCCGTCCATCACCTGGAGCGTCTCGACGCGCAGGAGCGAGCGGGAGCCCAGGTGGTCCCCGAAGTAGGTCCGGTCCTCGAAGCCCGCGGGAGGCACGGGCACGAGGAACCCCGCCTCGGCATCCGAGGGCGAGGCCAGCACCGTCCATCGGCGGCCCAGCCGGTTGGTGAAGACGACGCGGACCAGCGTCGCCGGGCCTGCCTCCATCACACGCAGCTCCCGCCCCTTCAGCTCCTGGGAGGCCTCCGTGTCGAAGTTGTAACGAGCCTGATCGGGGATGGGGAGGAACTGCGCGCCAGGTTCGACGGGGCGCTCGCCCATCGGGTCGAAGGTCGGCGCGGGAAGGGCCGCCACCACGAAGCTGGTCGGCGTGCCCGCGGAGGCATCGTCACGCGCCGAGCGGGAGGTGGCGCCCACCAGGACGCGGTAGGGCTGGCCCTCCAGGCCATGGTGCGCGGGGGCCATGCGCATCGACAAGACACCCGGCAGTCCGAGGCGTGCGTCCGCATCCGCGTTCGGGTCCGAGGGCGCGACGTTCGCCGTGGCGCCGAAACCCAGCGGCACGAGGCCTCGTCCTGGCACCGCCACGGTGCCCAGCGCGAAGGCCCGGTCCAGGTACACGCCCCGGTAGCGCGGCAGTGAGGGAACCCGTACGGCGAAGGGAAAGGCCAGACGGACTCCCTCGAAGTCCAGGGACACGAGCTCGGGATACGTCACCGCGTCGGGCCTCGGCGTCGCGTCGGGAAGGCCCGGTGTCGGCACCAGGCGGAACGCGGCATCACGCGCCACCGACGAATAGAAGCGGGGGGCCACCGGAAGGATGCGCCCCAGCAGGAGCAGCGGGTCCATCCCCGGCTCGACGGCGTTGAGCGACAGCGCGGTCATCGGCAGCGTCCCCGCCAACGACCACGCGGCGCGAGTGCCACACCGTCCCGCGAGAATCTCCGCCTCCGGGTCCAGCACTCCCCCCAACGAGGCGTCACACACTCCGGAGACACCTGGCGCGGCGGCGCGAGGTGCCGCGGAGCCCTCGAGCCACACCACCGTCCCGGAGGGAAGCGAGGTATCCCCCGAGCTCCCCGCCTCCACGTCCACCACGCGCTCGAAGCCCAGCAGGGACTCGGGCGTGAGCTCCGAGGCGAGCCCCGGCACCGACAGCCCCGTCATCGCCAGGCGGAGGTTGAGCGCCTGGGGATTGCTCACGAGCGCCTCGACGAAGGCGACCTGCACGCCTCCCGACAGGTCCAGCGGATTGCGCCGCAGCACCAGACGCAGGTCGCGAACGTCGTCCGCGTCGTGCCGGGCCAGGGTGAGGTAGCCATAGTCCGGGTGGAAGGCGGAGACCTCCACAATCCCCGAGGCGGGGACCCACGCGGTGCCATCCGTCCCCGTCAATGCGCTCGCGAGCGCCACGCCCTTCGCGCCCGACACGGCGACGGTGGTCTTCGGCAGGGGGCGGCCCGTGAGCTCGTCCACCACCGACACACGCACGCCTTGCGCTGGAACGTCGGGGCTCAGCACGGTGACCTTCGCGGTGCAGATCGCCGTGCCGATGCGTGCCTCCACCGCCTCACGCCCCTCCGCCTGCGCGGAGAGAGTGAAGGTGGCGCGGCGCTTTCGCTCCTTCTCCTTGCGCTCCACCGCGGGAGACAGCGCCCTCCACACCACGTCGTCGGCGGGCACCACCGGACGCCCCGATGCATCCTTCACCCACACCTCGAAGGCCACGGAGACTCCGGGGCGGCCCACGACGACGTCCGGCGTTATCTGGCAGGACGCGGCGAGCGTGGGCGGCGGCGGCGGCACACAGGCGCCACTGCGGCAGACACTCTCTCCGGCGCAGTCCGCGTCCGAGGTGCACAGACTCACCTCGCACTGATTCATGTCGCACTGACACCCCAGTTCGGTGTCACAGGCGGCAATCCGGTAGTCCGGCCCGCGCCGGCTGACGTCACAGTCCTTGCGCGACCGGCAGGAGGGCTCGCAGCGCGAAAGCACCGTGTTGCAGAAGAAGAACGCGGGATTCGGACAGTCCTGGTCCACGGCGCAGCTGACCGGGGGCCGCGGCGTTCCCGGCGTGTCCGAGTCATCCTTCCCAGGCGCGCACCCCGCCAGTGTCCCCACCAGGGCACACACGACCGCGGGAAGCACGAAGGAACGGGACGAGGGGCTCATAGACGGTGCGGCTCCGGGGGGCAGACGCCCGCGAACTTACAGGCATGGGGCCCGGCGCGCGACGGCGTGGAGGGATGTCGTCCTCCACGAGAAACCGTCGGACCCGGCCGGCCGCACTCCCTCCGCCGCGCAACGGGAAGGTTGGCTTTCAGGTTGCCACGAATCATCATCGCACGCGATGGCCCGTGGCGAGCCCAAGTCCCTCGAGAACCTTCTTCCCCGTGTGTTGGCCCGCCTCGCCGGAGAATCCGGGCGTGCCCACACCCTGGCGCCCGTGTGGGCCTCGGTGGTGGGTCCACACATCGCACGCCACACCCGCCCCCGTTCGATGGAGGGGGGCCTCCTCATCATCACCGTGACGAGCGCGGAGTGGGCCCGCACGCTGGAGGCAGAGGCCCCGTCGCTTCGAGAGCAGCTCAATGAACGGCTGGGCGCCGGCACCGTGAGGGAGATGGCCTTCCACTGGGAGGCCCGATGATTGCCGTCCTCGTGCTGGCCGCCCTGCTGGGCGCGGCCCCCGCCCCCGGAAACACCGCGCCGCCCCCAAAGGCACCTGCGCCCAAGGTTCCCTCGACCCCCGCCGAGCAGATGGAACAACAGGCGGCGCAGCACGTGGTGCGGGAGTTCGAGCGAGTGGGACGCCGCGCCCCCATCGAAGACACACCGCTCAACGCGGCCGCGCGACGGCTCGCGCAGGAAGCGCTCACGGGTGGATTCACCGGAGCGCCGGACCTGTTCACGCTCACGGAGGCCATCAGCGACTCCGGTGCGGCGGACCCCGCGCCTCGGGCCCTGGTCATCCGGGCCTGGGCCCACTCGCACATCCTCGAATCACTGCGCTCCCGCACCGACATCAACATGGACCGGGCCTCGCACTTCGGCGTGGGGGTGGCGCTGCAGGACAAGCGCGCCTCGCTGGTGCTGCTGCTGTCGGAGCGCAAGGTGGACCTGATGCCCTTCCCCCGCGTCATGCCCGGGGAGCGCGCCGTCGCAACGCAGTGTGGCCGGCTCATGCCTCCCCTGGAGCAGCCCGAATTCTACGTCACCCACCCCAATGGCGAGGTGAGCACCGTCCCCCTCAGCCGGCGAGGAACCCAGGGCGCCAACTTCTGTGCCCGCCTCGATTTCCTCACGCCTGGGACCTACACGGTGGAAGTGGTCGCGCAAGGGGACGCGGGGCCGGAAGTCGTGGCGCTGTTCCTGGCCCAGCTGGGAGAGGTTCGCCGGCGGGGAGACCGCGAAAGCCTGGTGGAGCCCAACTCCGTGGAGGAGGCGCGCCCCCTCCTCCACGAGCGCATCAACAAGCTGCGCAAGGCCCACGGCTTGCCGGAGATGACCCCGGACCCGGTGCTGGAGCGCGTGGCCCAGACCTACAGCGACCGGATGGCGAAGGAGGGCTTCTTCGCGCATGTCGCCCCCGATGGCAGCACACTCACCGGCCGCCTGCCGCCGCCCGTGCGCCCTGGGGAGACTCCGGGTTCGGCCGCCAGAGCGCTCTCCGTCCAGGTCGGCAGCCGATTGCCTCCGGGCTCCCGCTACGTGCGCGCCGGGGAGAACCTGGGCCAGGCCGGAGGACCGCTCGCCGCGCACTTCGGCATCGAGCACAGCCCGGGTCACCGCCGCAATCTGCTGGACCCGGGCTTTCGCTACATGGGGGTGGGAATCGCCTTCCGGCAGGTGGGCAGCCGCGCCGAGGCCCTGGTCACCGAGGTCTTCAGCGTCGCGTCTCCTGGCGCCACGGACTCGGAGAATCCGCAGCAGGAGGCCTATGACACCCTGGCCCGCTGGAGGGCGACGAAGAAGCTCCCGCCACTGGCGCGCAGCCAGGCCTTGGAGTCTCTCGCCATGGCGCACGTGAAGCGCGCGCTGGAGCTGGACCAGCCTACCGCCCAGCCCGGCGAGTCGGCGGTGCACGAGCGGGTGTTCCAGGTGATTCCCGACGCGGGAACGGCGTCGGTGGACTTCTTCGTGGTGTCAGACCCCAGCGCGCTCCCGGAGTCCCGCAGCGTCAGCGACGCCACCAACAACCGCGTGGGCGTGGGCATCGTGAGGGGTGACTCGAAACGATTTGGAGCGAATCAGTACTGGGTCGCCGTCATCTACGCCGCGGTCCACTGACGCGCGTCGCGGGCCCGTGTGGGGCGCCCCTCTCTACAACGGGGCCTCCCCTCACACGGTGAAGGCACACCCACTCAAACCGGACGACGCTGGGTCGCGTAGGCCTCGAGCCCCATCTGAGGCGGAGCGGCCTCCTGGTACATCGGGCACTTCATGCACGTGAAGGACTGCCACCCACGCCGTACCGCTTCGTCCAAGCAGTTGTCGTACTGGTGGCAATTCAGATTGCGATGCGTCTCGACGCCGGCGCGCTTCGGGCCGGCCTCGGGATTGATGGTTTGCGGCAGATCGGCTGGACACGGCTTCATGGAGCCCTCCCTCTGTGCTGTTTCCCCCCCGAGCGCTGTGAACGAGCAGTGTTACCGGACGGCAGGTCCACCTGGACGGTGGCGGACCGGGGTAGCGTGCAACGGTCGCGCAAAGTAGTGATGCACCCCGGGTGACGCAACGGGTCGACTGGTGAGACCCAAGTGCACGTAATCGCCTGAACGCTTTCAGCGAATGACGACGGGTAGAAGACAGTACGCACCGGCCCGATGGCGCGCGGATTTAGGACTTGTCGGGCCGCCTGTCAAACCACCCCTCCCCCGTGAGAGGGGAATGATTGTCGAACCCATCTCGTTGGCTGGCCGCAAAGCCGCGTCGTGAAAGGAAGAATCACATGAGCTGGACGGGGGCGGTCGCGGGGTGGGTGCTAGGGGTGTCTCTGGGACAATCCCCGACAACCCTGGAGGCCGTTCGTCTTCATCACACCGAGGCGACCTCGCTGGCGCGGCGAGAGTGGGTGGCGTGCGTGGAGCAGAAGTGCCCCGACGCTGGCCGGCTGGCCTTGCTGGCGGGCACGCTGGCGTTGTCGGACGGGCACGCGGCGGAGGCTCGGGACATCCTGTCTGCGGGTCCCGCCCCTGCCCTGCTGGAGCCCTACCGTGCGTTCTATCTGGGCCAGGCGCGCTTCTATGCTGGGGATGCGCAGGGCGCCGCGCTCGACTTCGCACGTGTCGTGGAGGCCCCTGGAGCGCCGCTGGGGCTGGTGACCCGCGCGAGGGCGCGGCTGGGCGAGTCGCTCCTGAAGGCGGGCCAGGTGAAGCAGGCCGCGGGAGTGCTGGAGGCCGCGGTGAAGGCCATGCCCACACCGGAGCTGTACTACCAGCGGGCGCAAGCACGCGGCGAGTCGGGCAACAGCGAGGGCCAGCAGGCGGACCTGTTGACGGTGGCGCTGCGCTTTCCCTCGCATCCCTACGCCGATGACGCGGTGAAGTGGCTCATGGAGGAGCACCGGCCCGGAAAGAGCTGGGGCTTCGCGGAGCGGACGCAGCGCGCCGAGGGTTTGCTGTCGGGTGGCGCGGCGAAGCGGGCGTTGGATGAGTTGGATGCGCTGAACGGAGCCAGGCTCACGAAGGAGCAGTCCGCCAAGGTCGCCCTGCTGCGGGCCAAGGGCCTCTTCGCACTCAACCGCGAGCCGGAGGCGGACAAGGCGCTCGCCATCGCGAGGAAGGGCCCGGTGGCCATCGCCGCAGAGGCGGAGCTCCTCGTCGCGAGGCGGGTCCTTCGCGCGGATGAGAATGACAAGGCGCGGGCGCTGATGGCGGCACTGGACAAGAAGTACGCCTCGCAGCCGGCGGGCGAGGAAGGCGCGTTCTTCGCGGGGTGGATCGACTTGCAGGCGGGCCGCTTCGCGGAGGCGGCCAAGGCCTTCGCCGCGCATGGGGCGCGGTATGCACGCTCGCGGCGGCGAGAAGAGGGCTTGTGGTTCCGAGCCCTCGCGCACCTGCGGCTGGAGGAGTACGCGAAGGCTCGCGAGGCCCTGGACTCACTGGTGACGACGTTCCCCCGCAGCGGGCTCGTGCCGCAGGCGCGCTACTGGACGGCGCGCAGCCGGGAGCTGGGAGGCACCAGCGCGGCGGAAGTCACGCCCGAGTACGAGCGCCTCATCACCACGGCCCCCGCGTCGTTCTACGCGCTGCTGGCCTCGGAGCGGCTGCGAGAGCTGGGGCAGCCGGCCCCGGCGAGCTTCCCTCGCCCTCCCCTGGCATTGGAGCTGCCTCGCCCGCCCGAGCTGGCGCTGGCGGTGGAGCTGACACGCGCCGGCCTGTTCCGCGACGCGGCGGACGAGGTGGAGTCCCACGTGGGGAGGCTGCGCTCGGCGGAGCAGGCCCTGCCCTTCGCACATGCGCTCCTGGGCCTGGGAGAGTTCGGCCACGCGCACACCGTGGCGGCGCGGCATCTGTGGGGCCGCGCGTTCGGCTCGCGTGAGCCGGACGCACTCGCGGCCTTCTACCCTCGGGCCTTCTCGAGCGCGGTGGAGGCCGCGGCGACGGCGCAGAAGGTGGACCCGTTCCTGGTGTGGGCCATCATGCGGCGTGAGAGCGCCTTCAAGCCGGAGGTGATGAGCGCCGCCGACGCGCGCGGGCTGATGCAGATCATCCCGAAGACCGCCACGGAGATTGCCCTCAAGCTCTCGGAGCCGGCCCCCGCGCCCGCGGACCTCTTCTCCCCCGAGCGGAACATCCGCTATGGCGCCTGGTACCTGGCCCGGCTGATGGAGCGCTTCGCGCACCCGGTGCTCGCCGCCGCCGCGTACAACGCGGGCCCCGGCTCCGTCGCGAAGTGGGCCGTGGAGCGAGGCAACCTGCCGCTGGACCTCTTCGTGGAGTCCATCCCCTTCCGGGAGACACGCGGCTACGTCAAGCAGGTGGTCGCGGACCTGTTCCTCTACCGCGCCTTCTACGGGGAGAAGGGCGAGCAGCCCCGGCTCTCGCTGGTGGTGCCCGCCCCCGCGAAGGAGGGCGTCGCCTTCTGACGCTCCCGCGCCTAACCGCGCGCGGCCATCCGCCGGAGGATCTCCGCCTCCATCGAGTGGACCACCTCCGACAGCGGCAGCGAGCTGGAGTCCACGTGGATGGCATCCTCCGCGGCCTTCAGCGGAGCCACGGCGCGAGCGGAGTCATCCTTGTCGCGCTTCGTCTGGTCGGCGAGCACGTCATCGAGGCTGCTCTCCACGCCCTTCTGGAACAGCTCCTCGAAGCGGCGGCGGGCGCGCACCTCGGGGCTGGCCTCCAGGAAGAACTTGGCGTCGGCATCGGGGAACACCACGGTGCCGATATCGCGGCCCTCGAGGATGGAGCCCTTGCTCGACTCCAGCGCCAACCGCCGCTGGAGCTGGAGCAGCCCCGCTCGCACCACGGGGCGGCCGGACACCTGCGACGCGGCCATGGATATCTCCGGCGAGCGAATCTCCCCGGACACATCCTGACCGCCGAGGAACACCCGGTTCTCCTCGCCCACGACCTGGAAGTGGATGTGCACGCGCCCCAGCAGCTCACCCAGCCGCGCGTCATCGTCGTAGGCGATCCGCTCACGCGTCGCCGACAGCGCGACGCAGCGATAGATGGCGCCCGTGTCCACGAGCGAGAAGCCCAGCCGGCGCGCCAGCAGCTTCGACACGGTGGACTTGCCAGCACCCGCGGGACCGTCGATGGCGACGATGAAGCAGCGTGGGCTCACGAGAGGACCTCCCGCAATGCGCGCACACAGCGCGCGTTCTCCGCAGCCGTCCCCACGGAGATGCGCAGACACGTGGGGAAGCCGCCTCCGGCGAAGGGCCGGACGATGACCCCCTTGCGAAGCAGCAGCTCGTACAGCTCCGTGGACGGCCGGTGGAAGTCGGCGAACACGAAGTTGGCATGGCTCTTCGTGAGGGAGATGCCCAGCTTCGGCAGCTCCGCCTCGAAGTAGCGCAGGCCCTGCCGGTTGTTCTCACGTGTGCGCTGGACGTGCTCGGTGTCCTCCAACGCCGCGAGCCCCGCGGCCTGCGCCACCACCGTCAGGTTGAAGGGCATGCGCGTGCGCTGCACATACGCCGCCAGCTTCGCGTCCATCACCCCGTAGCCCAGGCGGATGCCCGCGAGCCCGTGAATCTTGCTGAACGTGCGCAGCGCCACCAGGTTGGGATGCCGGCGGAACAGCTCCACGGCGCTGACGTACTCGGGCCAGTCGACGAACTCGAAGTAGGCCTCATCGTAGGCGATGAGGACCTCGCGCGGCACCGACGCCAGGAACTTCTCCAGCGCCTCGCGGCCGAACGCGGTGCCCGTGGGGTTGTCCGGGTTGGCCAGGAACACCAACCGCGTGCGCGGCGTCACCGCGCGCGCCATGGCCTCCAGGTCGTACTGGTAGCCCTCGCGCATGGGCACCTCGACGAAGGGCCGTCCATGCGCCTGCGCGGAGATGCGGTACGCGGAGAAGGAGTTCTTGCACAGGAGGATTTCGTCCTCCGGCGTGGTGAACGTGCGGATGAGCAGCTCGATGAGCTCGTTGGAGCCGCTGCCCAGGACCATTTCCTGCGGCTGCACGCCCAGCGAGTCCGCCAGCCGGCGCACCAGATGGAACGACGTCGCGTCCGGGTACAGGTGCACGTTGGACGACGCGCGCCGCATGGCCTCCAGCGCGCGCGGAGAAGGCCCGAGCGGGTTCTCGTTGGAGGCGAGCTTGATGACACCCGTCAGGCCGAACTCGCGCTCGGTCTCCTCGATGGGCTTGCCCGGCACGTACGGCTTGAGTGTCTCGACGTAGGTAGGAACGAGGGGTCGCATGGCGGAAACGAGTAGCCCTTCAACGTCCGGAGAACACGCCCAGCGCGCGGAACTTCGCGTAGCGGTCCTTGACCAATCCATCCGGCGACAGCTCGGCGAGCTGCCCCAGGTGCTTGCGCAGCGCCTTGCCCAACGCCTCGGCCGCCTTCGGAGGGTCCCGGTGCGCGCCCCCCGCGGGCTCTGCCACCACCTCGTCGACAATCTTCATCTGCAACAAGTCGCCCGCGGTGAGCTTCATCGCGTCCGCCGCCTTGTCCGCCTTGCTGGCGTCGCGGAAGAGGATGGAGGCGCATCCCTCCGGCGAGATGACGGAATAGACGCTGTTCTGGAGCATCAACACGCGGTTGCCCACGCCGATGGCCAGCGCGCCACCCGAGCCCCCCTCCCCCACCACGGTGGAGATGATGGGCACGCGCAGCCCGCTCATCACTTCCAGATTCACCGCGATGGCCTCGGCCTGGCCGCGCTCCTCGGCGCCGATGCCCGGATAGGCGCCCGGCGTGTCCACGAAGGTGAGGATGGGCTTCTCGAAACGCTCCGCCAATTCCATCAGCCGGCGCGCCTTGCGGTAGCCCTCCGGGCGCGGCATGCCGAAGTTGCGCGCCATGTTCTCCTTGGTGTTGCGGCCCTTCTGGTGGCCAATCACCATCACCGGCTTGCCGTCGAAGCGCGCGAAGCCGCCGACGATGGACGGGTCCTCGCCGAAGTGCCGGTCCCCGCACAGCTCCACGAAGTCGGTGAACAGGAAGCGGACGTAGTCCAGGAAGTAGGGCCGCGAGGGGTGGCGGGACATCTGCACCACCTGCCACCGCGTCAGGTCGCTGAAGATCTCCGTCTGGAGCTTCTTCGCCTTCTTCTCGAGCTTGGAAATCTCCGAGGTGAAGTCCGCCGAACCACCCGTGGACAACGCCTTGAGCTCATCGATCTTCTTCTCCAGCTCGATGAGCGGGCGCTCGAAGTCGAGCGCGTAACTGATGCCAGTCGCCATGGGCGCCGAACTAGCACCAGCGTCCTCTACCTTTCAACGCGCAAGCAGTTACGCACCGCACCGTGTCATGGTGGTGGACAACCACAAGCCCCACGGAACGCCATGCTCCATGCCCTGCCGCTGCTCGTCCTGGTGCTGACCGCCTCGCCACCCGAGCCCTCCTCCCGGGCCCTCAACGCGGAGGGCTTCCACCTCTACCGCGCCGGCCGCTATCCGGAGGCCCTGGAGAAGTTCCAGGCCGCCATGAAGGCGGACCCGGCCTACGCCCTGCCCCGCTACAACCTGGCCGCCACGCTTGGCGTCCTGCGCAAGCAAGGCCACGTGTGTGAGTACAGCGCTCACCGGGACGTCATCGTCGAGCACCTCACCCAGGCCGTCCGGCTGGACACCCGCAGGCTGGCCCGCGCACGCCAGGACCCGGACCTGGACGGCATCCGCGACACCCTGGGCTGGCAGCGCCTCCTGGGGCTCAAGCCGGGACGCGAGGCCGACGTGCCCGCCCTGCTCCAGGCCGTGTCCTGGTACGGCCCCGCGGCTGGCATCCACGGCAGCAAGCACAGCCTGCGCTTCCTGCCCGGCGGACGGGCCGTCCTGTGGACGCGCATCGTGGACGAACGGGGGGACGAGAACCACGGCGAGCTGCCCGGCACCTACACCGTGAAGGGGCGCCAGGTGGAGCTGCGGCTCATGGACCAGAAACCTCGGAAGGGGACGCTGACTCGCGCCGGCGCCCTCACCTTCCCGGGGCTCGGAACCTTCACGGATTCCGAGCCGGAGTGCGACGCCTGAAGCCCTGCTGGCCTCAGGCCGCCTTGATCTTCGCGGCCGGCGGGGACAACGCGTACCACGCGGTCCGGAACGCCTTCAGCTCGCGCAGGCCCGCGGGGTGACGGCCCAGCGCGGGCGCCATCGTGACGGGCAGGCCCAGCTTCTTCTCGATGGCCTTCGCCGCGTTGAGCTCCAGCTTGCGGCGGTTCTCGCACTTCTCGCAGGTGGACTTGGGGCCCACGCGGTTGACGAGCACGCGCTCCACCGGCAGCTTCTTGTCCTTCAGGTACTCCACCACCCGCTCGGTGCGGGCCGCGGCCAGGTCCTCGCCGCGCGTGACGACCACGAAGCGCGCCTCGGTGGGAGACGCCAGCGCCTCCTCGAAGCGCTTGGCGTGCTTGATCATCCCGGCGATGTCGTCCGCCAGCTCGCCCAGGCCCTTGGCGCGGTGCTTGTTGAGCACCGTGTGCAGGGCGCCCAGCCACGTCTTCGCCGTCTCCGCCAGCTCCACCACGCGCACGGAGTTCACCACCGGCGACGAGTCCACCACGATGCGCTTGAACCGCTCCTGCACCAGCGCGTCCGTGAGCACGCTCATGGCCGCCAGCTCGTCGATGCCCGGCGGCGCGCACTCCAGCAGGTTGCGCAGGTAGAGCAGATCCGCGGGGACCTCGCTGCCCGTCTTGGGCGCGCCCTCGAAGGCCTTCTCCGCCTTCTCCTTCAGCCGCTTGCGCAGGGCGTTGAACCAACCCGCCATGTCCAACTCACGCGCGTAGAGGCCCTTGGTGCCCTTCACCTGCGTCTCGGTGTCCGTCAGCCGGCTCTGCAGCACGTCCGACAGCGAGTGCGCGGGGTCCGTGGAGATGAGGAGCACCGGCCCCTCCTTCTCCGTCAACGTCACCGCGGCCGCGGCCGCGCAGGAGCTCTTGCCCACGCCACCCTGACCCACGAAGAAGATGAGCCGCGTGGGAGGCAGCGGCGGCGCGGCGATGGGCGGCATGGACGGCGCGCGCACCAGGGCCGGAGGGCCCTCCGCCGCGGCGAACTCCAGCGCCTTCGTCTCCTTGCCACCCGCCCACGCCTTGGCGAACACACCCACGCCATCCAGCCCGCGCGGCGCCAACTCCCGGCGCCCCAGCAGGTGCACCGGCACGGCCTTGTCCAGCGCCTGGAACTTGCGCACGTGCGGCGCCTGGAGGCCCCGGCGGCCCTGACACGCGGGGCACCCTTCGCGGTCCTCCACCTGGTTGACGACGACCTCCGTCACCGGCAGCCCGCGCTCGCGAAGCTGCATGAAGAGCATGCGCGTCTGCGCCTCGGGAACGGGCTCCGCGAGCGCCACCAGGTGGAAGGCCGTGCGCGCGGGGTCCTTCAGCAGCCCCAGCAGCTTCTCCGCCTTCTGTCCCAGCCCTTCCAGGAAACCCGGCTCGGCCGCCGCGGCGGCCTCCGCCTTCTTGCCCTTCCCCGTGGCCGGCGCCGGCTTGTCGCTGCCCGCGCGCACCAGCCCCAGGAACTTGCGCAGCCCCACGGGTAGATCAAACAGCCGCAGCGTGTGGCTCGTGGGTGAGCAGTCCACGATGATCCGGTCGAACTCCTCGCCCTCCACCAGATCCACCACGTGGAAGAGCCCCACCAGCTCCTCCAACCCGGGGACCGCCTGCTGATAGAGCGAACCCAGCTCCTCCTCGGTGAAGTGCGTGCCCTTCGCGGCGGCCTTCTTCAGCGCGGGCAGGTACTGCGCCAGGAACGGCTTGAGCAGCGCGGACGGCTCGACCTCCAAGCCCCAGACGCCCCCCTCGCCCTTGCCAGGAACCAGCTTCGTGGGCTTCGCGGAGAGCTTCTTCTTCAGCAGGTCCGACAGCGAGCGCACGGGGTCCAGCGAAACGAGCAGCACCCGCTCCTTCGGGACCTCCTCCGACAACCGCAACGCGTACGCCGCCGCGAGCGTGGTCTTGCCAACCCCGCCCTTGCCGCCGAAGAAGTGAAGAACTCGCGCGTCGCTCATTGCCTTGTGGCCTTCCTTGTGCCCCCCCGGCGGCACCTTGATGCACACTCCAAACTTGCCGAGAAGAAGGCGTCGGAGTTGCCCGGTGCGTCGACCTGTACGGCCGGGCCCTCCCTGTGGGTGGGAGTCGACCACAGAATCCCTTGTCCAGAGGTCAAAAGTCAAGAATTGACGCGGGGTTTCGCGGAGGGTCGGCCCCTTTCGGCACCTCCCACCACGGCCTCCGCGACAAGCCCTTGGAGCCGCTCCAACAGCGCGGAATCCGAAGGGGATTTCCTACCTGTCAGGTGAGCGAGCAACCAGGTTGTTGCCGCTCAGCGGGCCATCGCTCCCCTGGCCCCCTAACGGACCGTTGTCGCGAGGCCCGCCCTGCTGGCTGCGCGCCTCGGCCGCGTAGCGATTGAGCTTGTTGTAGAGCGTCTTCTCGCTCACCCCGAGCACCTCCGCCGTGCGCGCCTTGTTGTTGCCATTGCGCTGCAGGCTGCCGAGGATGTACTCACGCTCCACCGCGTCCAGGCTCAAGCCAAACGGCAGCCGGAAGATCAGCCGCTCCGGGCCCTTTCCCGCCATGTCCGGAGGAAGGTGCTCGCGCGTGATGAGCTCCCCGTCGCAGAGGATCACCGCGCGCTCCACCGCGTTGCGCAGCTCGCGGATGTTTCCAGGCCAGTCGTAGTTCTTGAGGACATCCATCGCCTCGGGGTGCACTCCAGAGACGCGCTTGGCCGAGTCGCCGCGGAACTTGTCCACGAAGTGCTGGACCAGGATGGGCACGTCCTCGCGCCGCTCGCGCAGGGGTGGCAGGTGGATCTGGAAGACGTTGAGGCGGAAGTACAGGTCCTCGCGGAACCGCCCGTTCTTGATCTCCTGCTTCAGGTCGCGGTTGGTGGCGCACAGCACCCGCACGTCGACCTCGATCTCCACCTTGCCACCCAGCCGGCGCAGCCGCCCCTCTTCCAGCACGCGTAACAGCTTGGCTTGCAGGTCGATGGGAATCTCGCCCAACTCGTCCAGGAACAACGTCCCGCCGTGCGCCAGCTCGAACACACCCGGGCGGCGTTGATCCGCGCCGGTGAAGGCGCCGCGCTCGTGGCCGAAGATCTCCGACTCGATGAGCGTCGCGGGGATGGACGCGCAGTTGATGGCGATGAAGGGCTTGTCGCGGCGCAGGGACAGGTTGTGGACCGCGCGGGCCACCACCTCCTTGCCCGTGCCGGACTCACCGCTGATGGACACGCTGGCCTTGGACGGGGCCACCTTCTCCACCAGCTCGATGACCTTGCGCATGCCGGCCGACTGGGCGATGAGGTCGGACGAGCCCAGCTGCTTGAGCCTGCGCCGCAGCGTCTGCACCTCGCGCAGGGTCTCCTTCTTCTCCAGCGCCCGGTCGATGCAGACCTTCAAGCGCGCGGTGTCCAGCGGCTTGACGATGAAGTCATACGCACCCTCGCGGATGGCCTCCACCGCCGCGTCGATGGTGCCGCGCCCGGTGAGGAACACCACCGGACAGTCCGGCAGCTCCTCCTTCAGGTTGCGCATGAGCCACAACCCATCCGTCTTCGGCATCGCCAGGTCCGACAGGACGACATCCGGGCGAAACTCGCCGGCCTTGGCCAGGGCGTCGTGCCCGTCGAAGGCCGTCTCGACCTTGTGGCCCCAGGCGCTGAGCATTTCCGCCAGCGCCTCGCACGTGTCGCGTTCGTCATCCACGGCCAGGATTCGTGCGCTACCCAAGATGGAGACCTCCGGTACTGCGTCGTGACGCGAATGACGGTAGAGCCGACTCTGAGGGAGAAGCCCACCGCCCGGTACAGCCCTCAAGCACGAGGAAAACTCAGCCGGCAGCAACCACCCCGGACATGAAGCTCCACGCCCAACTGCGCACAGCGCAGCCCCAGCGCCGCCACCGCGTCCGCGAGCTCCGGTGAAGCCTCACCACCGCTGTCGTCCACTTCCAGCACCGCGGACGGGCCCTCCGCGCGCACCGTCACGCGCACCGAACCCCCGCCTTCCGCCCGCCGGAACGCCCGCAGCAACGCCTGGATGACGAAGAAGCCCAGCTCCGACGTGTCCGCCAGGCGGATCAACACCCCCGCCTCCACCGCCACCTGGACCGTCACCCGCCGCTTGCGGCCCTCGTGCGCCACCACCGCCAGCGCCCGCGTCGTCGCGTCCGACAGGTCCACCTCGCCCGCGCCGCCGCCCTTCGACACGATGAAGTCGGTGAACTGCCGCAGGATGCCGTCCACGCGTTGGATCTGCTCGCGCAGCGCCTTGAGGTTCTTCTCCTGCGACGGCGGCACCTGGCCTGTCTCCGCCTTCAGCTTCTCCGACAGCACCTCCAGGTGGATGGCCATCGCGTTGAGCGGGTTGCGGACGTCGTGCAGCAGGCTGTCCATCAGCGTTTGCACCGCGCCGTAGCGGGCCGCGCCCACCACGGGGTCCGTCGACTCCTGGACACGCGCCACGCTACTGGACACAGCCGTCGAGCTAACCAACGGAAACTCCTCGGGTTTTTCGTCTCCTCCCCTCGCCGCCTCCCCACCGCGGCCAAGAGTTAGGGAGCGCTTTCCACAACGTCAACCCTGGGGCGGTAATTCTTGCCGGAACCGGCAAATTCCCGAGTGGAGTCGCCTACTTGAGGCCACTCCCGAGTGTTCTTCAGGCGACGTTTTCCGAGGTGATTCAGCCAGCGGACGACACAGGGGGGCGCGCGGCATCGCCCAGGCCCACCAGCTCCAGCTTGAGCTGGGTGGCCACCTCGAAGATGCGAGGGTCCCGGTAGAACTCGCCGAAGACGACTCGCACCAGGCCCGCGTTGGCGATGAGCTTGAAGCACGGCCAGCAGGGGCTCGCGGTGGTGTAGATGGTCGCCCCGTCGATGGCCACGCCGTTGGTGGCCGCCTGGATGATGGCGTTGGCCTCCGCGTGCACCGTGGCCACGCAGTGCCCGTTCTCCATCATGTGGCCGACGTCATCGCAGTGGGGCAGGCCACGGATGGAGCCGTTGTACCCGGTGGACAGGATGGTCCTCCCGCGCACGATGACGGCGCCCACGTGTTTGCGATCACACGTGGCGCGAGTGGCCACCTGCTTCGCGATGTCCATGAAGTATTGGTCCCACGAAACCCGTCCGGACATGCGCTGTGCCTCCTCGTCGCCGGAGGGTGTAGCGCGGCGCGCGCGCGTGTCGAAAAAATGGGCGGCTCAGCGACCCGCAGCGTGAGCGACGCCCCCTTCTCCCGACAGGGAGTGGTCCAGGAGGCGACCAAAGCCCTTGGATTGCAGGAAGTCGCGCACCTTCGTGCTGGGCGCGGCGAACGTCTCACCGGGCATGGGCACATCGAAGCTGTAGCTTTCCTCACGCACGGCGAAGTCCACCTGCGCGGTGCGGTAGCCCTCCACGACAGCGAGCAGTCGCCCCGTCTCCAGGCTGTAGACGCCACCGCCGGAAGCGCCGTAGCCGATGGGCGCGTCCGTCTTCACCGACTTCGGCCGGCGGGACTCCCCGTCCCACTCCACCTGGGACACCATGCCACCAGAGAGCGAAAGCGCCCGGCCGAACGGCGAAGCCGCCACCACGACGTCCTCGCCCAGCTCCAGCTCTGCCTCGTCCGCCAGCGCCACCGCGGGCAGCGCCAACCCCGGCACCTTCACGAGCGCCAGGTCCACCTCCGGCACCTTCCCGGTGGCCACCACCTGCCCCTCGTGGGTCTCCACGTCTCCGCGGCGGTCCACCAGCACGCGAAGCCGAGGCTCCTTCAAGTCCTCCGTCACCACCGCGTGGGCATTCGTGATGACCCACGCCACCACTCCGTCGGAGCCCTGCTCGGAGCCCACCACCACGCCCGAGGCGCTGCGCCGCACGGTGTCCCCATCGGCCATCTGCAGCCGGACGTTGTGCGGGAGGATGCGCTGGACCCGCTCCTTGCGCGACAGCCGGGCGGACGAGGAACTCGCCACCGCCGGCACCACCACCGCAGACACCTGGGGAGGCGCGGCCCGGCCATGCGGCAGCGCGGGTGCGCCAGCACACGACGCGAGGGCGAGCAGGGCGACAGGGGCGCCCAGGAAGAAGCGGGACATCGACTCTCCGGGATGAAGGGACAGCGCTGAAACGTGAACTCGCTTTCAGCTCCCATCTTCCCCAGGCCCTGTCCCTGTTTGAAAGCAGGCGCCCGAGCGGGCACGGCCGCCTGCCCGCTCCGCGTCAGGCGTAGCGCTTCTTCATCAGGAACAGGATGGCGTCCTTCGCGCAGTTCTCGCAGTAGCCATACCGCTCCGCCATCGTCTTGAGCGTGCTCTGCACCTGCGCCTGCTCGCGCGGCGTCAACAGACCCCGGTCCTCGGAGAGATACTTGAGGACGTTCTCCTTGTTCTTGCGCAGCACCCGCTTGCGCTCCTCGAAGTAGTGGTCTCGCAGGCGCTTGAACATGTCCGGGAAGATGCGCGGGTAGTCCATCGTCGCATCGGGGTTGTCCAGGCGGTGCGCGCCGATGGACGCGATGAGGGCCCGGCGGAACTCCGCCGCGTCCTCGCCCCGGGGCATGACGATGGCCTCCACCTCCTGCATGCGCTGCTCGTCTGGCTTCTCCATTTCACCTGTCACCCGGTTGCGCATCTTCTCACCGCGCACCCAGTGACTGACACCTTGGATGTAGCGCTCCACCACCTCGCGGTACTGGCCTTCGGACACCAGGCCCATGGACTCGCGGACCTCGGTGTCCACCCGGTCCAGGTACTCCGCTTCGGCCATGCGCACGAACGCCTCATGGTCGTGGTAGCCGTCCAGCACCTCCTGGAGCAGGAACTCGTAGACGCTCTTGTCCTTGCAGATGGCCTCCAGCTCCTCCAGCACCGCGAGCCCGGTGAGGCACTTGTAGTCGGGGTTCTGCGCGGCGTTGAACAGCGCCGTCTTGATTTCGCGCGCGCTCGCCCCCACGCGGCCCTCGTAGTTGGGGTACGCGTCCGACTCGGTGAACAGCTCCTCGCGCAGCTTCCGCAGCTCCTTGGTGTTGGCCAGGCTGAGCCGGTCCGGCGGCGCGCCCTCTTCGTACAGGTGGAGCTTCTCCACCGGCGTGACGTGGTCGATGAGCTCCTTCACGTCACTGGGGTAGCGGTCCGGAATGGGCTTCTTCAGCCGCGTGAGCACCGCCCACATGGACGCCACCTCCGTCGCGTGGGGCGCCACGTGTTTGCCCACCGTCGTCGTGGACACCTGGGCGTCGTAGATCTGCTGCTCGGTGCGGTAGCGGCGCAGGTAGGGCACGCGCACCAGCTCGATGCGTCCCTTGAACGACGCGAAGTCCGGCAGCTCCTTGAAGGCCCCCAGGTGCTTCTCGTTGGACGAGGCGATCAACACCTCGTCGAGCTGGAGGACGAAGGGCTCGAGGGGCACCTCGCTGGTCTCGCTGAAGCCCAGCAGATACTTGAATGCCTCCAAGGGCCGCTTGAGCAGGTCCGCGTATTCGATGAGGCCCCGGTTGGCGTGCACCAGCGGGCCGTGGGGCTCGAACAACACCGTGCTGTGCAGCGGCGCGGGCACGTTGAGCTGGGTGCGGTCCGCGGTGATCTGTTGCACGATGGCGTCCACGCTCATCTGCGGCTCCACCGTCACGGTGCCCACCTGGTAGCGGCGCGACACGTAGAAGCGCTCCACCTGGACGTGGCGCATCACCTTGAGCCAGTCGCCGTTGTACGAGTTGAGCAGCGCCGTGTAGATGCGGCGGCACTTGGAGCACAGCTCCCCGTCCCGCACGTAGGCGGAGAGGATGAAGTCCCCCGTCTCCCCGTCCCCGTTGCCCAGCCCCTTCTTCTTGAGGGCCGCCTCCAGCACCTTGCGGCGATCTCCAGGTGGCATGGCGAACAGAGGATGATCTCTCAGCTCACACGGCATGCGCAGGTCGATGGCCTCCGCGTCCAGATGCGCGAAGGTCGTCAGCTCCTCGCTGCCGTCCGTGCGCTCGCCGAAGCCGATGGAGCCCTTGATGAGCTTCTCGGACGGAAACACCCAGGCGATGCGGTACAGCGCGCCCTGCGGCTGGCGCGAGTACGTCTCCATGCCCGCCTTGAGCGCGTTGACCAGGGTCGACTTCGCGCTGCCGTTGGGACCATGGAGCAGGATGAGCTTGTTGATGCGGCCGGCGCGCACGAAGTTGCCCAGCACCCGGTAGATGGCGTTCTGCACCTCCTCCTGCCCCGCCACCCGGCCGTCGCGGTCGCTGCCCTCCGCGTCGAAGACCTTGAAGCGCCGGATGGTCCCCGTCGGATGCGGAACCATCTGCGTGCCGAAGTGGTCCATCACGTCCCGCAGGTACTGGGCCGCGTTGCGCGCCTGCGCCCGAGGGTCATTCAAGAAGAGCGACAGATACTCCTCGAAGGACAGGATCGAACGGTTCTTGACGAAGTCGGCGCTCACCTGCGTGCCCACTTCCTGCAGATAACCCTTCGCGTCCACGGTGGCTCTCCTCGTACGGATACGGGTCAGTTCGATCTAGCCATGGCCTCGGTCCCGCGCAGGCCGCCGAGCCCCCTTGCAAACCATTTCCGCCGCTCCCCCCGAAGTCCAGGGCCCTTTGCCGGCATGTCCGCCAGCCCACGCGCTCGGGCCGCTGGTCGCCCTCCAGGGAAGAAAGTAGCCCGGTTGCACTTTTCGCCCGGCATCGTGCGGGGTTCCAGGGTTTCTCAGGGTCCGCCCTGGGGCCGCGGAGGCGTGGGTGTAAGCATACTCGCGTGGGGGGCCGGGGTGAGATACCGTCCAATCCTTCTCTTCGGTGCCCACCCGGAGTCCAAACACGATGCACAAGGAGCCCATCATCGGCATCGACCTCGGCACGACGAACTCGTGCGCGGCGATTGTCGAAGACAGCGGGAACGTCAAGCTCATCCCCTACAAGGGCGGTGAGTACACCATCCCCTCCATCTTCGCGATCGACGACAAGGGGAACGAGCTCATCGGCTACGAGGCCAAGCGCCAGTGGCAGCTCAATCCGCGCAACACCGTCTACGGCTCCAAGCGTCTGGTGGGGCGCACGTTCGGCAGCGACGTCGTGGACACGATGAAGAAGGTCGTGGCGTACAACATGCGCCCCGGCAAGAAGAACGAAGTCACCCTGGACGTGGGCAAGAAGGAGTTCACCCTCCAGGAAGTGAGCGCGAAGATTCTCGGGAAGATTCGCGAGGTCGCCTCCAACTACCTGAAGACGCCCATCAAGCGCGCGGTGGTGACGGTTCCGGCCTACTTCAATGACAGGCAGCGCCAGTCGGTGAAGGACGCGGGCAAGCTCATCGACCTGGAGGTCGTGCGCATCATCAACGAGCCCACCGCGGCCGCGCTCGCCTACGGCGTGGGCAAGGGCCTGAAGGAGAAGGTCGTCATCTACGACCTGGGCGGCGGCACGTTCGACGTCTCCATCATCGAGATCCGGGATCGCGTCTTCGAGGTGAAGTCCACCGGCGGCGACGTGTTCCTGGGCGGCATCGACTTCGACAACGCCATCATCCACCACGTCCTCAAGGACTTCGCGGCCAAGACGGGCATCGACCTTGCCACGGACCCGGTGGCGATGCAGCGCATCAAGGACCTGGCCGAGCGCACCAAGATCGACCTCTCCGCGCGTGACGAGGTCCCCTTCAACATCCCCTTCATCACGATGACGTCCCAGGGCCAGCCCCTGAACATCGAGATGAAGTTCACCCGGAAGATGCTGGAGCAGCTCACCAACCACCTCGTGGACCGCACGCTGCAGATGGTGGCCCGGGTGCTGGTGGATTCCGGACTGTCCACCAAGGACGTGGACGAGGTGATGCTGGTGGGCGGGCAGACGCGCATGCCCATCGTCCAGGACCGGCTGACGAAGTTCTTCGGCAAGCCCCCCAGCAAGGGCGTGCACCCGGACGAGGCCGTCGCCATCGGCGCGGCGCTCTACGCGCACTCGCTCCAGGACGACACCAACCTGCGCATCCAGCTGTTGGATGTGATTCCCATGGCCATCGGCCTGGAGAAGGCGGGCGGCGCCTTCCACGTCGTCTTCCCGCGCAACGCGCCCATCCCCAACGCCAAACAGCTCCTGGCCACGACGAGCATGGACAACCAGACCGAGCTGGCCATGCGCATCTTCCAGGGCGACCACGAGATGGTGGTGCGCAACGACATGCTGGGTGAGTTCACTTTCTCCGGCATCCAGCAGGCTCGCGCCGGCGGCGTGCAGGTGGAGATCACCTTCGACGTGAACGTGGAAGGCATCCTCTCCATGCGCGCCCGGGACCCGGCCACCGGCCGGGAGATGAACACCACCGTGCGCGTGACGCAGAGCTGAGTCAGACGCCGGGGCTGCCCATCATCGGCGTGGTGTCCTCGGAGGCCACCACGCCCGCGCCCTCGGCCCGCAGCAGCTCGAAGACGGTGAGCGACGTGGCGGTCCCCGGCAGCTGCTGTTCTCCCAAGGGCGCGTAGACATAGGGCTCCCGGGACCGCGTACGCGTCCTGTCGCTGAGGAGCACCTGTCCTCGGCCCGCCATCGACGCGAGCCGGGCCGCCGTGTTCACCGCGTCCCCCAGCACCGTGTAGTCGAGCCGGCCGGACGCCTTCGCGCCGATGCTCCCCGCCACCAGGTCTCCCGAGTCCAGCCCCATGCAGACGCCGTGCGCATAGGGCGCGGCCTCGCCTCCTCGCGCGGCCAGGGTCTCCAACTGCCGGCGGATGGCGAGACAGGCCTCCAGCGCGCGGTCCACGTGCTCGGGGCCGCGGAACACGGCCATCACCGCGTCACCGACGAACTTGTCCACCGTGCCACCGCGCGCGAGCACCTCCGGGACAATGGCCTCGAAGTTGGCGTTGAGGCGCCGCAGGGACTCCGGGGGCGCCGCCTGGCGCAACACGGGGGTGAAGCCATCCACGTCGATGAAGACGACGGTGCCCTCCACCCATTCGCCCGCCATGGCCTCCGTGCCCTGCAACATGGGCGGAATGCGCTCCAGCACGCCGCCGGGGACGAACATGCGCAACAGCCCGTTCTCCTCGGTGTAGCGCACCGTGCGCCGCAGCTCACGCACGTGCTTGAGCGTCTTGACGAGGGTGGCCTCCAGGTCCGGGAAGTCGATGGGCTTGGTGATGAAGTCAAAGGCGCCCCGGTTCATCGCCGTGCGCAGGTTGCTCATGTCGCCATACGCGGAGACGATGACCACGCGGACGAGCGCGCTCACCTCCCCCACGCGCGACAAGAACGTGAGCCCGTCCATCCTGGGCATGTTGATGTCACACAGGACGACCGCCGTGTCCGGGTGCTGGCGCAGCTCCTCCAGCGCCTCCTCTCCGTCCGAGGCGAAGAGGAACTGGTAGACGGAGCGGCGGATCTGCTTGCGGAAGCTCTGCTCCATCATCACCGCGACATCGGGCTCGTCATCGACCACCAGCACCTTGGCCGGCCGGAACGGGCGCCCCGCCTCGACTCGCGCGGAGAAGGCCGAGGCCAGCTCGTGCGCGGACTGGAAGCGCGCGGACGGCTCCAGGTCGAGCGCTCGCGCGAAGAAGGCATCCACCTCCGCCCCCAGCTCGGGCACCAGCGTGGAGGGAGCAACCGCGGGAGGCGGTGAGTTGCCCAGCCGCATCTGCCGCAGCGACTCGAGCGGAAACGGGTGCTGGCCGGTGAGCGCGCGATAGGCCACCACGGCCAGGGCCCACAAGTCGCAGCGATGATCCAACCGGGGCGACAGGCTCCGCAGCTGCTCGGGACTCATGTACCGCGGAGTCCCCGCCATCTCCTCGTCCGGGTGCGGATGCGCGGCGCCACCTTGGGTCAACAGCGCGAGCCCGAAGTCGAGCACCTTCACCACTTCACCGGACGCGCTGCGGGACAGGAACAGGTTCGCGGGCTTGAGGTCGCGGTGAATCACCCCCGCGGCGTGCGCGGCCGTCAGGGCCTGCGAGGCCTGCACCAGCAGACGCTCCACCATGGCGAGCGACAACCTGCCGCGCCGGTTCAGCAGCGCCTCCAGGTCCTCGCCCTCCAACAGCTCCATGACGATGTAAGGCGTCTCACCTGCCAGGTCACAATCATGGACCTGGATGACATGCGGACTCTGGAAGCGGGCGATGGCTTGGGCTTCCCACTCGAACTGGCGCAAAGAATGCGCGGTGGGCGCGCAGTGACTCGCCATCAGCTTGAGGGCCACCCGGCGCTGGAGCTTGGGATCCACCGCCACCCAGACGGTGCCCATTCCGCCGCCCGCGAGCATTCGCTCCAGGACGTATCGCCCGCCGATGACACGCGGCTGAGACAGATCAAGTTCGTTCATGTTGGTTCGCCCTGAGCGGCGCGATGATGGCACAAGGGGTCCACACTCGATACTCCATCAGCGCGCTCCCTACCCAGGCGGACGGGCCGCGCCGCGCGAGGCGCCAACGCCGCGCATGATACTGTGCCCACCGCCCCCCGCCCGCGACCTTCGCCGCACTACCCACTGAGGCGTCATGAACGAAGCGCCCAAGCCATCCGTGTCTCCGCTTCCCTTCCCCGTCCCTCGCGACGAGCCGCCTCCCGCGCCTCCGCACGAACCAGACGGAACGACTTATCCCGGACTCCAGGTCCCTCCAGGACTGAAACCCGGAATGCCGCGCAACGCGATGACGTCGGACCGGACGCCATACACGCGCGAGCCGCTCAAGGTGCTCGCGGGCACCCTGCCCCCGGACCTCCACGGCCACGTCTACGTCGCGGGCCCCAGCGTGCACGCGGGCTCACCGGCCCTGGCCTCGGACGGATTGGTGCTGCGGCTCGACTTCGACGGCGCACAGGCGACGTTCAGCTCCGCCATCATGAAGACGCCGTCGTACTACGCGCGCGAGCCCGTCAACGAAGGTGAGACGTCGCGAGGTCCGCTCACGCGCTACCTCAACGAGTTCCGGGACACCACGCTCTCGGATGTCTCGATTGCGCTGGGAGCGCAGGAGGCTCCCAACACGGCGCCCTTCCTCGTCGAGGGCGAGAACATGTTGCTCGTCACCACGGACGCGGGCCGTCCGTGGGCCATCCACCCGCTCACGCTCAAGGCGTACACACCGCTGGGATACAAGCGCGAGTGGAAGGCGGCCGTCCCCGCTCCCTGGGCGTTTCCGCTGCTGCAGAGCACCGCGCACCCCGCGTTCGCTCCCGAGCCCGCGGTCCCCATCTCGCCGGAGAAGGAGTCCCAACAGAAGCCGCGCTTGTTCTTCACCAACCACGCGCCCAAGTGGCCGCTGGGTGATGGCTGGACGCAGCTGGTGACGTGGGACACCTGGGAGAACCGCCTCCACCACTGGGAGCTCATCGACGCGGCCACTGGCAAGCCCGTGGTGACGCAGTCGCTCCATCAAATCGCCGTCACGCGTGACTACGTGGTGCTGCTCGACAGCAACTTCCCGGTCAACTTCTGGACCATCGCAGCGCAGGCGGCGCTACCGGGCATGACGCGGGTGCAGCGGTTCGTGGATCGCATCACGTCCGAGCCTTCATATCCACAGGCGGTGTTCTGGGTGGTGAAGCGCTCGGACCTGCGTCCTTCGCCGGGCACGTTGTCGCGCGATGACCCGCCGCGGATTCCCGCGTACCGCTTCCAGTCCGGAGGCGGCGGCCTGCACTTCGCCGCGCGCTACGAGAACCCGGACGACGTCATCACGTTGGTCGCCGGTCACTCGCCGTCCGAGGACCTGTCCCACACCCTCAAGGAGGGCGACCTCCTCATCAACGGCCATCACGCGCAGGCATACCAAGAAGGCATGCCCACGGCGGTGCCGATCACACGCAGCTCGCTGGGGGTGCATCGCATCGACATGCGCCGGCTGCGCATCGAATCCAGGCTGCACGCGCACGACGACTTCACCTGGGGCCTCACCGTGTTCTCCAACGCGGGCCTCATCAACGGCGAGCTCGAGACGAACCTGCGCATGTACCTGCGAGAGGTGCCGAGGCTCCGGACGCAAGGGGGCCCGGACGAAGTGGAGAGCGGGATGCAGTGGGGCATCCCGGATGACGCGCTCGCCATCTACTTCAACTCGGATGGCTTCACGGCGGACATGGTCCCCGAGCACCTGTATCAGCTCTACAAGCCCATCGTCGGAGACAAGGCGGGCCTGCCCATCCAGGAGGGCCGGGCCGCGAGCTTCTTCAAGTTCTTCGTCCACTCCGGCCGCTTCGAGGGGTACGTGCTCCCCACCGGCTGGTTTGGCTTCGCGCCGCAGTTCGTGCCGAGCATCAAGCTGCCGAAGGTGCCTTACTGGAAGGGCTACGTCGTGGCGCTCGTGGTGTCGGACCCGACGCCGGACCTGCCGCCCAACTCCACAGGCGACGAGGTGTGGATCTTCGACTCGGAGAACATCGCGAAGGGCCCCATCTGCCGACTGGGCAGCCGGAACTTCGACGTGGGCATGACGCTTCACACCACGTTCCTGCCGCCGGGCCTGGGGGAGCTCCTCGATGGCAACGTCCCCGACGGACCGCCATACGCCGTCAACGTGCGCGAGGACTACGACGTCGACGAGATTCAGAAGACCTACGAGGACTGGCTGCCGGGCCTGTTCCCCCGCGTCCCCAAGGTGCTCTTCACGCCGTGGAAGCTGGGCGTGAAGTGGGTGCTCAACTTCCCGAAGCTGCGCAAGGTCTTCGAGCGGGACGTGTATCCCCACTTCCCGCTCCGTCCACCCGAGAAGCATTCCAAGAACGAGTGAGCCTCACTCCAGCGCTGGTGATGGCGCCTCCAAGGACGCCAGCACCTGGAGCGCGCCGTCGGGCGTGACCACCAGACACGCCCGATGCAGACGATGCACAGACGGCCATCCGACCCCTCTCTTCGCACGAATCAATCCTCGGCCATGACCGCGTCCAGGATCTTGGCCGAGCACAGCACCGCGGGCAGTCCCGCGCCGGGATGAGTCCCCGCGCCCACGAGGTAGAGCCGCTCCACGTCCTCGCTCTTGGCCTGGGCCCTGAGGAACGTGGACTGCAACAAGGTGGGCGCGAAGCTGAACGCCGCCCCCCGGAAGGAACGGAGCTCGTCCCGGAAGTCCTCCGGCGTGAAGACGCGTGAGGTCACGAGCTCCGACTCCAGTCCAGGCAACACGCTCCGAGACAACCGCACCGCGAGCTCGCGCCGGAACACCTCCGCCCTCGCCTTCCAGTTCGAGCCGTCTCCGAGATGCGGCACGGGAGCAAGGACGTAGAACGCATCATGCCCCGCGGGAGCCAATCCCGAATCGGTCGCGGTGGGCCGGTGCAGATACAGCAACGGTTCATCGGACGCGGGGCCCGAGCCCGACAAGCCCGCGAACATGTCTTGGAAGTCCCGGCCGAACAGCAGCGTGTGGTGTGCCACCTCCGGGTACTGACGGCGTGTGCCGAAGTACCAGAGGAACACGCTCATCGAGTACCTCGCTTGCTGGACACGTGCATCCGACCAATGGTCGCGAACCTGGTCGGGTACGAGGAACCGGTACGTCCACGCGGCATCCGCGTTGGAGACCACCGCGTCCGCGCCAAGCCACTCCCCGGTCCCCAGCCTCACGCCCGTGGCCGTGCGGCCGTCCACGGTGATCCCGGAGACCTCGCTGCCGTACCGCACGTCTCCGCCGAGTGACTCGAGCAGCGACACGAGCCCGCGCACCAACGCCCCCGTTCCGCCCACGGGGAAGAACGAGCCCCAGCGCCGTTCCACGTATTGGATGGAGGTGTACACCGCGCTCGCGGGCAGGAAGGGGCTCCCGCCGATGAGGAGCGGATGAAAACTCAGCGCCTGCCGCAGGCGTTCATCCTTCACGTGTTTCGAGACCAGGCCGTACATCGACCGGAACGCTTCCTCACGCAGCAGGGCCGGCGTGTATGGCGCGAGGCTCAAGACATTCGGCACCGGCGCGCTCATCAACGGGCCGATGCCCGCTTCGTACATCCGCTCGACACGCGCGGAGAGCGACTCGTAGCCCGCCACGTCGCCCGGCGAGAACAGTCGAACGGACTGAAGCATCGCGTCCCGGTCGGCGTGGTAGTCGAACGTGGAGCCATCCGGAAACCGCATCCGGTACAGCGGCGTCACCGGCCGCAACGTGACATGGTCCGACAGGCGTTGCCCCGCCAGGGTCCAGAGCTCCTCGAGCAGGTGCGGACACGTGATGACCGTGGGGCCCGCGTCGAAGGTGAAGCCCTCCTGGTGGAAGGCATGGGCCCGGCCACCCGGTCCTTCCCGGCGCTCCAGGACGGTGACCCTCCAGCCCCTCGCGGCCAGGCGGACGGCGGCGGCCAGGCCGCCAAAGCCACTGCCGATGACGAGCACACGCCTGCCGCCTCGCCGCGTGGCCCCCATCACCCTGGTTGAAGAATTCATCACCACGCGGTCCATGACACACCCGGTCCTCGCGCTCCACCGCGACGAGCAGCCCGCCGACCAGCGAAGACACCAGGTCCTGTTGCGAGCCCAGGAGGGCGCGGCTAGCCTGCCGCTCCCAAGGGGGGGTGTCGCGCCCCTGCGCGCACAGGTTGAGCAATGATTGAAGTCCCTGGCTACCGAAGCGACAGAGTTCTCTCCTCCTCGGGTCCCTTCCATCTCCTTCGAGCAACACGCGTGGATGACGGCACCTCGGTCACCCTGAAGGTCGCCGACCCCTCTCGCCCCGCATCCTTGGCGAACCGTCTCCGGCATGAGTTCGAGCTGACTCAAGCCCTGCGACTCGACGGCGTCCTCCATCCCCTGGCCTTGAACGAGTCGCGCCCCGGCACCTCCGCGCTGGTGCTCGAGGGGTTTGGTGAGAAGACCCTCGCCCAGCGGCTGGCCTCCGAGCGCCTCGACTTGCGCTCCGGATGCCGGCTCGCCGTCGCCCTCGCGCGCGCCGTGGGACAGCTCCACGCCGCGGGCATCCTGCATCGAGACCTCCAGCCAGCCTCGGTGCTGCTGGGCGCCGACGGGACGTCCGTGAAGTTGACGGGACTCACGCTCGCCACGCGACGGGCCCGCACGGAAGTGGCACCCGTCGCGCCTGAGCGGCTCGAAGGGACACTCGAGTACTTGTCTCCCGAAGGCACGGGGCGCACGCACCGGAGCGTCGACTCGCGCAGCGACTTCTACTCGCTCGGTGTCATGCTGTTCGAGGTGTTCACCGGCCGCAGGCCCTTCGCCGACACCGATGCGTTGGGCCTCGTCCACGCGCACGTCGCGCTTCCACCGCCCTCTCCTCAGGCGCTCTCGCCAGAGCTCCCGCGTCCGCTCGCGGCCCTCATCCTCAAGCTGTTGGCCAAATCGCCGGAGGACCGATACCAGAGCGCGTATGGGCTGGTGGCGGACCTTCAGCGCTGCCTCGATGCGTTGGAGGCTCACGGCGCGGTGCCCGACTTCGAGCTGGGCACGAAGGACGTCCCCGAGCGCTTCGCCGTTCCCGAAAAGCTCTACGGCCGGGAGTCGCAACAGGCCGCGCTGAAGTACACCTTCGAGCGTGCGGCCTCGGGCCGCTCCGGCTTCGTGCTCATCACGGGCGGCGCGGGCATGGGGAAGTCCGCGCTCACCGGCACCCTCAAGCGGCCCGTCTCGGAGAAGCACGGCCTCTTCGTGCGCGGCAAGTACGACCAACTCCTTCGTGATGCCCCCTACAGCGGCATCTTCGAGGCGTTCCGCGAGGTCGCCCGCAGCCTGCTTGGTGAAGAGCGGCTGGAGGATTGGCGTCAGCGGCTGCTGGAAGCGCTCGGTGGCATGGGCCGCCTGGTGGTGGACGCGGTCCCGCGCATGGCGTTGGTGCTCGGTGAACAACCGCCTGTTCCGGAGCTGGACCCCGCCGAGTCGGAGCTCCGGTTCCAGCTCGTGTTGCGCAAGCTGATGGGCGCGCTCGCCACGCCGGAGCATCCACTCGTCATCGTGCTCGATGACCTCCAGTGGGCGGACAGCGCCAGCCTCCAGCTCCTGCGTCTGCTGTTGTCGGACAAGGGACTCAACCATCTGCTCGTCGTCGGCGCCTGCCGCACCGAAGAGCTGGGCCCCGACCATCCGGTGGAGGGCCTGTTCCAGTCGTTGCGCGAGGCGGGCACCCCGGTACAACGCGTGGACCTGGAGCCGCTGTCCCCCGCGCAGCTGTCGCGACTGGTGAGCGATGTATTCCCCGCAGCGGCGGGACAGCGGGACACGCAACTGGATGCGGTGGTGCTCTCGTTGACGGAGGGCAATCCCTTCTTCGCGGTGCAGCTGCTGCGCGCGTTCTTCGAGCGAGGGCTCGTGCGCTTCGACGCGGAGGGCGGTGGGTTCCGTTGGGACGGAGGTGCACTGAGAGGCCAGGACTTCAGCGACGGCGTCGTCGCGCTGCTCACGGCCCGAATCCGCGAGCTGAGCCCCGAGGCCCAGGCCCTGCTCCCCATGGCCGCGGCGCTCGGCCATACGTTCACCTCTCGCAACCTCGCCGTCGTCACGGAGCAGTCGCCGCAACGAGCGGAGGCGACGCTCGACGAAATCGTCCAGGCGGGCCTCGTCTATCCCGTGGGAGAGCGCCTCACGGACACGGAGCGCGCGGACAGCTTCCAGTTCGCCCATGACCGCGTTCAGCAGGCCGCGCTCGAGCTCACTCCCGCGAGCCAGCACGCGGAGGTCCACGCCCGCATCGGCCGCTTGCTCTTGCGCCACACGCCTCCCGAGCTGCTGGACGAGCAGCTCGCGGACATCGTGAATCACTTCCATCTGGCGCTGCCCGTGCTGAAGGACACAGAGGAGCGGCACCGCGTGGCGGCGCTGGACCTGCGCGCGGGACGTGGAGCCAAGTCTCGCGGCGCCTGGACGGCCGCGCTGCGGCTTCTGTCGACGGGCCGGCAGCTCCTGGGCGATGAAGGCTGGTCGAAGAGCCGCGCCCTCGCCTTCGACCTGCATGTCGAGGCCGCCGAGGCCGCCTATCTCGCGGCCGACTTCGAGCAGATGGAGCGGCTGGCTGGAGCGGCGCTCGCCCATGCGGCGGACCGCATCGAGCACGTGCGCGTGCACCTGGTGCGCCTCCAGTGCCACTCCCACCGCGGTGAGCATGCGCGCGCGGTGGACCTGGGCCTGGAAGTCCTGGCGAAGCTGGGCCAGCACCTCCCCGCGCAGCCCAAACAGCCGCATGTCCTGGCCGCCGTGGCGAAGACCAAGGTGCTCTTGGGGCTGCGCAAGCCCGAGGACCTGGAGTCGCTCCCCGAGCTGAAGGACCCGCTGCTCCTGGCGACGCTGCGCCTGATGATGAAGCTGTCCACGGCCGCGTTCATGTCGCGGCCCCTGCTCTTCCCGCTCATCGTGCTGCGCACCCTGCAGCTCTCCATCCGCCATGGCGCGACGGGAGCATCGGCCTTCGGGTACGTGGGCTACGGGTTGATGCTCAGCGTCCACCTCGGCAATCCCGAGGAGGGCTACCGCTACGGCCGGCTCGCGCTCAAGACGCTGGACCGCTTCGGCGCGGAGAGCCTGCGCGCCATGGTGCACTTCGTCTTCAACCTGTTCATCCGCCACTGGAAGGAGCCGCTGTCGACGTGCATCGACGACTTCTTCACGGGCGCGACCAAGGGGCAGGAGTCTGGTGACATCGAGTACTTCGCGTACAACGCGAGCGCGGGCTGCGCGGCGTCGCTCATCGGTCGCGATGGCCTCGCCGCACACGGTCCACGCGTCGACCGCTTCCTGGACCTGCTCGCGTCGCACCAGCACAAGAACGTGCCGTTCCTCCAGTTCACCCGGCACACGCTCGACCAGCTCACGGGGGCCTTCACCGGCGACATAGAGGCCCGCGAGCGGGACATCCTCGCCCCGTATCATCAGCTCGGGTATGCCAATGGCATCGCCTCCTGCGATGTCATGCGCACCATGCGGCGCTGGCTGTGGGGCGATGCACGAGGCGCGCTCGAGAGCGCCGCGGCGGTGGATGCCCACGCGGAGCTCATCGCCGGGCAGATCTACCTGCCCTGGTACAAGTTCTTCCAGGGCCTGGCACTCCTTCAGCTCCACCCCACTCGAGGCCCCCTGGAGCGCATCCGCGCATCGCGCTCCATCGACTCGCTCCGCAAGCAGATGCGAGCCTGGGCACGTATCGCGCCCATGAACTACGCGGCACGCGCGGAGCTGCTCGACGCGGAGCGCGCCCGCGTGGATGGGCGCGCCGAGGAGGCCGCGGACGGCTATGACCGGGCCATCCGTCTGGCCCGTGAGCATGGCCTGTCGCTCGACGAAGGGGTCGCCTGTGAGCAGGCCGCGCGATTCCACCTCACCGCCGGCAAAGAGCGCGTGGCCCGCGCCTATCTCCAGGAGGCTCGCGACGCCTATGTCCACTGGGGCGCGCGAGCCGTCGCCACGCGCCTGGAACGCGAGCACCCGCGTCTGTTGACGACCGCGCCTGCGGAGCCCGTGCACACCGAGGAGTCCGCGGGCACACCACTGGCCGCGTTGGACATGGCCTCCGTGTTGAAGACGGCGCGCGCGCTGTCCGGCGAAATCGTCCTGGACAAGCTGCTGCGCAAGATCATGACGCTTCTCATCGAGAACGCGGGCGCGCGCCGGGGCTTCCTCATTCTCAAGCGGACCGAGGGGCTCTTCATCGAAGCGGAGGGCTCCGTCGACGGCGCCCGCGTGCTGCTGGAGCATGCCGTACCCGTGGAGTCCTCCACCGCGCTGCCGGCCTCCATCGTCCACTACGTCGTGCGCACCGGGGAGACGGTGATTCTGGACGACGCCGCGGCGGAGGAGCCCTTCTCCGAGGACCCCTATGTCCGCAGCGCACATCCCAAGTCCGTGCTGTGCAGCCCGCTGTTGAAGCAGGGCTCGCTCACCGGCGTGCTGTACCTGGAGAACGACGCGACGCGAGGAGCCTTCACGCCCGAGCGGCTGGAGGTGCTGCGCCTGTTGTCCTTCCAGGCCGCCATCTCCCTGGAGAACGCGGGCCTCTACGCGAGCCTGGAGGAGTACAGCCACACGCTGGAGCGGCGCGTGGACGAGCGCACCGCGGAGCTTCAGGCGAAGAACGTGGAGCTGGCCGGGACACTCACCCGCATCCAGGAGATGCAGCGGCAGCTCGTGGCGCAGGAGAAGCTGGCCTCGTTGGGCTCACTCACGGCCGGCATCGCCCATGAGCTGCAGAACCCGCTCAACTTCGTGAACAACTTCTCGGAGCTCTCCGCCAAGCTGGCCACCGAGCTGGACTCCACGCTGCGGGGCATGATGGACCGCTTCGACGCGACGACGGTGCAGGACGTGCTGGAGACGCTGGAGGACTTGAAGCAGAACTCCCAGCGCATCCAGTCCCATGGCCGCCGTGCGTCCGGCATCATCAAGACGATGTTGCGCCACTCGCGCCGCTCGGAGGGTTCGCGCAGCCGCGCGGACCTGAACGTCCTGATTCGCGACAGCGTCAACCTGGCCGTGCAGGGACTACGGGCCCGCCAGGGCGCATCCACCGTGGAGACGGAGACGGAGTTCGACACATCCGTGGGCAACGTCGAGCTGGTCGCGGGCGACATCAGCCGCCTCATCATCAACATCCTCGACAACGCCTTCTACGCCACCGTGCAGAAGCAGCGCACCACAGCCACGGGCTTCGTGCCCCGCGTCCAGGTCGTCACGCGGCGGCAAGGCGACCGCGTGGAGCTGCGCGTGCGCGACAACGGCTCGGGCATCCCCATGGAGATTCGCGAGCGGCTCTTCGACCCGTTCTTCACCACCAAGCCCGCGGGCTCGGGCACCGGCCTGGGGCTGTCGCTCTGCCACGACATCGTCCAGGAGCACCAGGGCGACATCCGGGTGGAGAGCGTCGTCGGCGAGTTCACCGAGTTCATCATCACCATCCCCGCCCCACCCTCGAGCGCCATCGTCGCCTGAGGGCCGGACATGAGAAGGCCCCTCGCTCCACGCGGGAAGGAGGGGCCAGGGGCAACAGCGTCAGGGACGAGGCGGCGCTAGGCCGTCTTCTTCTCCTTCTCCATGACGAGCTGGGGCGGCTCACGACGGGTGATGACCGTCTCGGTGATCTTGCACTCCTTGACGCCCTCGCGGAACGGCACGTCGTACATGATCTCCAGCATCGCGTCCTCCAGGATGGCGCGCAGGCCGCGCGCTCCGGAGTGACGGCGCATCGCCTCGCGGGCGATGGCGCGCAGCGCCTCCTTCGTGAAGGTGAGCTTCACCTTCTCGAACTCGAAGAGCTTCTGGTACTGCTTCACCAGCGCGTTCTTCGGCTGGGCGAGGATGGTGACCAGGTCCTCTTCCTTCAAGTCATTCAGCGTGGCGATCATCGGCAGACGGCCGATGAACTCGGGAATCATCCCGAACTTCATCAGGTCTTCCGGCTCGGTCAGCGCCAGCAGCTCGCCCACGCTGCGGTCCTCGCGGTGGGTGATCTTCGCGCCGAAGCCCAGGCCCTTCTCGCCCACGCGGCGCTTGATGACGCCGTCGATGCCATGGAACGCGCCGCCGCAGATGAACAGGATGTTCGTCGTGTCGACCTGCACGTACTCCTGCTGGTTGTACTTCTTGCCACCGCGCGGGGTGACGTTGGCGCGAGTGCCTTCGATGATCTTCAGCAACGCCTGCTGCACGCCCTCGCCGCCCACGTCGCGGGTGGCGCTGGGCATGTCGCCCTTGCGCGCGATCTTGTCGATCTCGTCGATGTAGACGATGCCGCGCGCCGCCTTCTCCACGTCGTAGTCGGCGTTGTGGAGGAGGTTCTGGATGATGTTCTCCACGTCCTCGCCCACGTAGCCCGCCTCGGTGAGGCTGGTGGCGTCGGCGATGGTGAACGGGACGTTGAGGAAGCGCGCGAGCGACTGGGCCAGCAGCGTCTTGCCGCTGCCCGTGGGGCCGATGAGCAGGATGTTGCTCTTGCTCAACTCCACATCGTCACCAGACGGGCTCTTCACCCCAGGGCGCGGACGGGCCGAGGGCTTCTTCTGGTAGATGCGCTTGTAGTGGTTGTAGACCGCGACCGCGAGGACCTTCTTCGCCTGGTCCTGCCCGATGACGTAGTCATCCAGGAACGCCTTGATTTCAGAAGGCGTCGGCAAGCTGACCTGGGGCTTGCCCTCTTCGCGCTCGTTCTCGTCCGCGATGATGTCGTTACACAGCTTGATGCACTCATCGCAGATGTAGACCGTCGGTCCCGCGATGAGCTTGCGGACCTCGCGCTGCGATTTTCCGCAGAACGAGCAGGACAGGTTGACGTGGTGTTGCTCCTTCTTCACTGCCGCCTCCGAGTTCGCCGACCCCGGGACTTGCCGGAGCCACATCGCCGTCCACCGCTCCCCTACCCAAACGGCCTGCCCACGTCTCGAACAGCCGCCGGGCCCACCTACATGGGGCCCACAACCACTATAGGGCCCTCCCCCCTGGGCAGGAAGCCCAACGGTGCGGGCCCGTTACGGAGCGTACAGCGTCCGCAACGGGTGAGCGTTCAGTAACAGCGGCTCAGGCGTCCGTCACGCCCGCGGCGAACTCCTCCACGTCATCCGCCAGCGCGGCTGCCCGCTCGGCGACGGCGTTCGGAATCTTCCGGCACCCCGCCAGCTCACTGGCCAGCTTCCGGGCCATGGACGCCAGCTTGCGCACCTGGAGGCTCTCCGGAGGAGGCTCTGGGGGCGGCCGGGGGAACCTCTCCGTGAACTCCTTCTTCAGCTCGGTCGGCGACTTCTCCGGGCTCCAGATGCTGTCACGTAGGGATTTGTATTCAGTGGGCGACAACTGGCCGCGCTCCTCCGCGTCGGCCAGCACTTCGATGACCTCGAAGGCGGGCGCCTTCTCGGGGAACTCCTGAGCCCGCAGCTCTTCCTCGGGCTCGTGCTTGGCCAGGAAGCTGAAGGAGCGGGTGAGCTTGAGGGCCGTCTGCTTCTTGATGTGCAGTTCCTTGAGACAGTAGGCCTCGAAGGTGGGGTGGCCCCACTCCTCGAACTTCGCCTCGTCCCGGACCTGCACGAGCAGCCTGCCCAGCTCGGCCCAGGTGGACTTGAAGCGCTTGGCGGCCAACAGCACGGTGTGACGGAAGGTCCCCGGCGGAACGCTCAACGCCTTCTTCGCGATTTCGGTCTCGGCAACGGATGCGGCGGACATGGCCCCGGTATGGGGCATGCCCGGGAGGTGGGCAAGAAAGTGGCCCTAGCCCCGCTTGCCCAGGGTGAACGACAGCCCCACCGTCGCCCGCTCCCCCTCGTACGCCCGGAAAGGCCACTTCTGCAGCTCCGTGAAGAGGCAGTCGAAGAGTGGCCCCTTCTTGAACTGAGGGTTGTCCACCCACAGCTTGCTGACCCGGCCGTCATTGCCGATGACGAACTCCAGGGGGATTTTCGCCGCCAGCCCCGGGCTGCGCGCGGCCTCCTCCTTGAAGCAGCGGAAGAGCGTGGACTTGTTGCCCGCGACGATGCGGTTGATGGCGGACTGGTCGAACTGCTGCGCGACCTGCATGCCGTCCGGGTCGGTGACCACGTTGCCCGAGGGACGCGGCGGCTTGCGATCCACCGAGGCGACCGCCGTGGGCTTGCCGCTGCCTGTCGAGGGCTTGCCGCCGCCCGCCGTCCCCGTCTCACCCTGCTTCGGCTTCACCGTTCCCTGGGTCGGGTACTCGAAGAGTTCTTCTTCGTCCTGGCGCGCCTGCGCCACGCGGATGACGGGGGCCTCCATCTCGATGCCCTCGAACTCGTCCTCGCCGAACCAGCCGTGCACCGCGGCGTTGCGCGCCAGGAGCAGGCCGCCCGTGCCCAACACCAGCGCCAGTCCCCCGGCGACTCCGCCCAGCACCATCATCCGTTTGCGGTTCTTCTCCCGCTCCACCAGGACCGCGGCGTCCACTCGCGCGCGTGCCTCGGCGAGCGCCACGTGGACCTTGAAGGGTTCCACGTCCTTCATCGCGTGGAAGTCCCGCTCACCGGCGAGCGCCAGGAGGGACTCGGGTGTCAACTCACCCGTCTTGAGCTTCTCCACAATCTGAGCGCCACTCACCGGCCCGAGAACCAGGTCTCCATGCCGGAAGAGCCACTGCCCATCCACGTCCGCCGCGAGTTCTTGTCCAGCCGCCATTTCGCGCGCGAGTATCCCGTGTTACCCCGAGACCTCGCAACGCCGTGCTCACATCAACCTCCAAGCGGATTCCCGTCGCACTGTGGCTCTGGTACCTCGGTGGGAACTTCCGCGGCTTCCAGCGCCAGCCCCAAGGCCCCACCGTCCAGGAGTCCCTGGAGGAGGCGCTGCGGGCGGTCGGCGTCCCCGCCACGGTGATGCCGGCCGGGCGCACGGACCGGGGCGTCCATGCTCGGATGCAGGTGGTGAGTGTCCGGCTGGAGGCCGGGGACTCCCCGGAGTCACTCGCCCAACGGCTTCCCGCGCACCTGCCCCCGGGGCTCGGGCTGTGCCTGGTCCGAAGGCCCCGCTCCTTCCATGCGCAGTGGAGCGCGAGCGGCAAGGCGTACCGGTACCGGTTCCAGTTGGGCGGCGCGGTGGCGCCGGAGTGGGCGCCCTACGCGCTGGATGTGGCGGGTGAAGTCGGGCTCCAGGGCCAGGGCCACCGAGTCACACCTGAACGTGTGGCGGACCTGCTCGCCCTGGCGGCGGGCACGCGTGACTTCATCGCGTTCCATGAGAAGTCCAGCCCCCGCAAGCTCCGCGCGCTGGAGTCCGCCACCGTGCATGAGCTCGGGGGAGGATTGTTCGAGGCGCGGCTGAGCGGGGATGGCTTTGCTCGCTACCAGGTGCGCTACGTGGTGGGTGGCGCGCTGAAGGTCGCGGCGGGGCTGCTGCCAGAAGAAGCGTGGCGTTCAGCCCTGGAGACGGGGGCGGCCATGGAGGGCTTCAAGGCGCCCGCTCACGGCCTGCTGCTCTGGGAGGTTCGCTACCCTCCCGATGTGGATCCCTTCACCGCCCCAGAGCGCCTCCAGCCTCCGGGGCTGCCGCGAGAGCCACCCTTCCTTCCCGGGTGACACGCGGTGGATCCACCACGGCCGTCAGTCGACGAGCCGCTCCTCATACTTCGCCAGCAGATCCGAGATGGCCTCCCGAAGGTACTCGCTCTGGCGGATGCGCGTGGAGCGCGACAGCTCCTTCAGGGCGTCGAGCTTCTCGCGGTTGAGCCGGAAGACCACCGAGGTGAGGCGGGGATTCATGTCCAAGTGCGCGACCTCCTACAGATGCGCACACCATCTCACAGGCCTGGTGGATCGCAAGATTTTCACTCGGATCCGCCTACCGGGAAGATCCACTGCAGCCCGGTGAAGGCCTCGGCATCGGCGCGGAGTCCGGATCCAAACCCGAGCGTGAGCCCGAGCCCTCCGTACACCGCGAACCACTCCGAGAAGGTGTGACGCAGGCCCAAAGCTACGCGAGGCCCCAGCCACGGCCCAGAAAACGGCCGCACAACGACGGAGAGATCCACGAACGACTGCCAGGCCTCGAGTCCAAAGACGTTGCGGTAGCCGGCGATCAGGGAGAGGTCCGGCTCCCGGACGCTGCCGCGGATCAGCACGAAGACCTCATCCCCCTCGTGCCCCACCGTGAGGCTGGCCCCCACGTCGAGGAGCGCATCCAGCCCCTTCACGGAGTCCTCGTCCGAGCGATCAATGAACTCCGTGTAGGACGCCCCCGGGCCCAGGATCAGCGAGAAGGCCTGGCGGTCCCGATACGGCGAGTCCACGTACTCGGCGGCCCGAGCGACGCCGGGTGAAGCCAGCGCGACCCCGAGTGCCACGACTCTCGCGGAGGGTGTCAGCATGCGTCTGATCGGCCCGCGCGGATCACCACTAGCTGACGACCGGGAGCGAGAAGCCCGAGGTCCCCTGGCTCGCGGGCTTCGTCACGCCCGCCGCCTCGTTCAACCGGCCGGAACGGAACGGCTCCAGATCCAACGCCACGAACTTGAACCCCAGGGCCAGGAAGGCCGAGTTGATCCGCTGGCGCACGTCCACGGAGAGGAACTTCTCGTACTCCTCGGCGGCCACCTCCAGCCGCGCCACCTCGCTGTGGTAGCGCACGCGGAACTGGCGGAAGCCCAGCTTGCGCAGCTCCGACTCGGCCGAGGCGATCTGCAACAGCCTGTCCCGCGTCACCGCCGTGCCGTAGGGGATGCGCGACGCCAGGCACGCCATCTGAGGCTTGTCCCACGTGGGCAGCCCCAGCGCCTGGCTCCACGCGCGAATCTCCTCCTTCGTCAGCCCCGCCTCCGCCAGCGGCGACACCACCGCGTGCTCACGCGCCGCCTTGTGCCCGGGCCGGTGGTCCTTGAAGTCGTCCGCGTTGAAGCCGTCCAACACCACCGCCAGCCCCAGCTCCGCGCGGCGGGCCTCGCAGATGTCATACAGCTCGGTCTTGCAGAAGTAGCAGCGGTTGGTGGGGTTGGCCGCGTACTGGGGGTTGGCCAGCTCGTTGCTGCCGAGGACGACATGCCGGGCGCCCAGCCGCTCCGCCAGCTCACGCGCCTCCTGCGCCTCTTCGGGGGCCACCGAGGCCGACAGCGCCGTGAGCGCCAGGGCCCGCTCCCCCAACTCCTCCACCGCCACCTTCAGGACGAAGGTGGAGTCCACGCCGCCCGAGAAGGCCACCAGGGCACTGCCATGGGCGCGCAACGAGGCACGCATCGCCTCCAGTTTCGGTCTCGACGACTCACACAGGGCCTGGATTCGCTCGGGGCTCAGCATGCGGGACTCCTAAAACGGAAGGGCCCCGGATTGCACGCGCATCACGCGGCAATCGGAGCCCTCTTCACTGCCTGGAACGAGGGCCTGCACGGCCCCCTGACTCAGCGGCCCTTGCCCTTCGCGGACTTCTTCGCCGCGGGCGTCGGCTTCGCGACTCGCGCTGCCCGCGTGGCCGGACGCGACTTGGCGCCCTTGTCCGCCTTCGCCGCCTTGGCGGCCGCCTTCGGCTCCTCCGCCCGGCGCGCCTTGGCCCCACCCTTTTCGGCCTTCTCAGCCTTCTCGGCCTTCTCACCCTTGGCCGGCAGCGGGTTGGCCTTCATCTTCTTGCCGGTGATGATCTTCAGCTCCTCCGTGGTCATGTAGCCAAGGTCCAGGAGCGACTGGAAGATCTTCGCCGCGCCGTCCTCCACGGACTCCACGTCGGAGTGGATGGTCACCTCGGGCGAGGTGGGCGGCTCGTAGGGCTCGGTGATGCCCACGAAGTTGGGGATCTCCCCGTTGAGCGCCTTCTTGTAGCGGCCCGTGCTGTCGCGCTCGATGAGCTTCTCGGTGGGGCAGTCGACGTAGACCTCGACGTACCGGCCGATGCTCCGGCGATTCTCCTCGCGCTTCGCCTTGTACGGGCTCACGCAGGGAACCAGCGCCGCGACGCCATTGCGCGTCAGCACGTTGGCGACATAACCCAGCCGCCCGGCAATCGTGTTGCGCTCCTCCTTGGAATCGCCCAACCCCGCCCACAGCTCATCGGCGAGCTCGCCCTCATCGAGGATCTCCACATTGCGGCCCACCTGACGGAGCCGCGCCGCGATGTAGGCGGCAGTGGTGCTCTTCCCGGTACCAGACATGCCGGTCAGCCAGAGGGTGAATCCAGTGTTGGAGGCCATAAGGGTTTTCAACTCCCTGCGTCCGGAGCGCTTCTTGCAGGCCGCGTTGGGACGCCGCAGATCCAGAAGATGCGCGTGGTTATAGACGAAAACCCACGCACTTGACAATTCACACACACCTTTCCGCAGGTAGGGGGAGCGGGCGGCCAAGTGCCTGCACCTATTCAGCTTTTTCGTTCTTGCAATGGTCTTTTCAGACCCTGCGCGTCTGAAAATCGCCACCTCGCCACTCATACTCGGACACCCAGGTGACCCGGCCCCGGTGTACGGATGCAATGAGATAGGAAACTCCCGGCAGGAGCGGATGCCCCGTCGGAGCAGCCTGGGCGCGGTCTTCCGCCGAGAAGGTGGGGGGCGCGTCCACATGCGAGTGGAACACCGTGACGACCTGTTCTCCTCGTGACTCCACCTCGAGGCAGAGCGCCAGCCACTCCTCGGGTGCGAAGGCGTAGGCCCGCGTGGGACAGGGCGAGGCGTTACGCAGGGGGCAAACGCGCCACGCCCCCTCCCGAGCACCCTGGAGGATCACGCCACAGCCCTCGTGCGGGTAGCTGCGCTCCAGATGCCGGAGGAGCTCCTCGCGCACGGCTTCGGGCCAGCGCGAATCCGGCCAGGTCGTCACGGCGAGGCGGGACCCTGACGAGCGGTGCACCGAGAACAGAGCCGCAGCTCCATCTCCTCCAGGTTTCCGGGGGGGACCAGCCACCGGCCCCCCAACGCGGGACCCAGTCCCAGACGGAGCCGCTGGAACACCACGGCGCCCAGCGCGCCCAGCGCCCCGCCCAGCGCGCCGTCTGGAGGAGAGCCGAGATGCCGCACCGTCTCCCCGAAGCACCAGACACACCCCTCGGGGCCGCGGAACACCACGCCCGCCCGAGCACCGTCCCCACAGAGCGCGACCCAGGGGGCATCGCCGCTCCAGGCCGAGGGCAGCTCCGCGAGCATTCCTCCGCTCGCCTGTGGGTTGGCCGCGTCCGGGTTCAGCGCGGGCACCTCGCGCGCCAGCGCCGAGGCGACGGGCTGCCCCACGTCGGCCGCGGACACCAGGAAGCCCGGGGACCAGGGGCCCATCGTCAGCGAGCCCACTCCCGCCACGGGCGTCCCTCCCCCGACGAGATACGCGGCCGCGGTCAGCCCCGAGGCCCCCGTGGCATCCACCCGCGCGCCACCGGCCAGGAGCGCCTCCTGGCCACGCCCCCCCACCTCGCGCAGGAGGATCTGCCGGGAGTAGCGAAGAATCTGATCTTCACGCAGGGCCATGTGTCATCAACCTCCCGCCATCGCGGGAATGAGGGTGAGGCGGTCCACGTCCTTCACCGGGGTGTCCAGGGCCTCCAGGCCGCGGATGTCCTCGTCGTTGAGGAAGACGTTGACGTAGCGCCGGACGGCGCCGTGCTCGTCCAGGAGCTTCACGCCGATGCCCGGGTAGCGCGCGTCCAGGTCCTTCAGCACCTCGCGAACCGTGGTTCCAGAGGCCATCACCTCCGCCTGGTTCCGCGTCAACGGGCGCATCGTCGAGGGGATCCGAATCGTCGCCATGGCGCCCTCACCCGCCCTGCTTGCGGAGCACCAGGCGGTGCGTGCCATCCTCGCGCGCCTCGAGGGAGACGACCTCATGCCCCTCCTCCCGCGCGCTGCGAGGCACGTTCTTCAGGGGCTCGGAGCCTCGGAGGATGATCTCCAACAAGGCCCCCGGAGCCATCGCCTCCAGCCGAAGCTTCGTGCGCACGTAGGTCATGGGACAGACCTCTCGGGTGATATCCAGCGTCGCCACGGGCTCACTCATGATCCACGCCCCCGTCCCTCATCGCGCGCATGCGCCCTCCTCGCCCGGAAACGCGGGCACATCGCTGACGGCGCAGCCGGGGCACTCGGGGGCACGCACGACACGGGTCCGCCGTCCCAGCAGCGTGAGTCCATCCAGCACCTGCAACAGGGCCTCGCCGGGAACCCGCCGCGAGGCCCCCGCCAACAGCTCCAGCACCATCAGCGCCTGCACCGCGCCGACCAGCCCCGCGAGCGAGCCCAGCACTCCGGCCTGCGCACACGTGGGCACCGCATCCGGCGAGGGCGGCGTTTCATAGAGGCACCGAAGACACGGGCCGCCCGGCTCCACCCGCATCGCCTGCCCCTGCATCCGCAGCACCCCGCCGTAGACCAGCGGCACCCCCGTCAGCACCGCCACGTCCGAGAGGAAGAACTTGGTCAGCACCCCATCCGTCGCGTCGATGACGGCGTCGTGCGCGCGGAAGAGCCCCTCCACGTTGTTCGCGTCCACCCGCTCGGGCAGCGCCTCCGCGGACAAGGCCGGAAACGCGCGCGCGAGCCCCGCCACCGCGGACTCCGCCTTGTTCCGGCCCACGTCCCCAGGCCGGTGCCACAGCTGCCGGGGCAGGTTCGTCACGTCGACCTGGTCCGGATCCGCCAGCGTCAAGTGCCCGACACCCGCCTGGGCCAGCGCCAGGGACGCGGGACAGCCGAGCCCACCGGCGCCCACGATGAGCACCCGTGAGCGCTCGATACGGGAAGCCTGGGGAATTCGAGGATGGTGATGCTCTTCTGGACCGTGCATCGATTGCTGCTCCGCGAGGGCGGATGCGAATAACGTGCGGGGCCCTGCGTCGCACCTTGCGACAGAGGGGCTCAAGCGCCCCTTCCACCGTCCCGCTTCGCGGCGGACTCCCTCTGCCAGGACATATGAAAAACCTGACCGGCGTGCTCGTCTTTTCCACCACCCTGATGCTCGTGCTCGGCTGCCACAAGAACACCGGCGAGAACCCGGGCCCCTCCGACAGCGGACAGGTGCCCTCGAGCACCGCGCCCTCCAGCACCTCGAAGACCAGCACGGACTCGGGTGCGGCCAGCCCCGACGCCTCGACCGTCAAGGATGCCGCGGGAGAGCCCGCCCGGACCGACGCCGCGCTCGAGGCGTGCGTGGACAACTGGCTGAAGAAGCACAAGCTGGACGCGTACGGCAACGCCGAGGGCACCATGTACGCCGGCGGCACGCCCCTCTTCGACGAGCGCACCGGCGAGTCGAAGGACCGCATGGCGTTCGTCTTCGCCAACCACCCCGAGGCCCGCAAGGTCTGCATGCAGCCCTCGAAGACCCCGTAGCAGCCCCGGTGCCACGCGCCTTCCCGCTCGCCGGGGAGGCACGCGGAGCACCCCAGGGATTCCCGCACACCCGGCGGCTCTCGTAAGCTGCCGGCCCAATGGATTCCAATCTCGCCCTGGGCGAGGAGACCCCGGCCAATGACCTCCGCGCCCGCGTGCGAGAGGTGCTCTCGCGCCGCAAGCTGACGGACAGCGTCTCCACCGAGCAGGCCACCGCGTCGTGGGAGCAGGACCGGTTCGTCGCCCGGGCCCGCGCCCTCTTCTACGCGCGAATGATGTTCCTCACGCTGGGCCTGCTCATCCTCGCGGTCCCCACGTGGAGCGGCTACTTCGGGCTCACCGGCGCCTTCTCCTTCCTGGGCTACTTCACGATGCTGCTCTACAGCGTCGCGAACCTGCTCGTCATCGACCACCCCAAGGCCGGCCGCTGGGTGACGTACACGACGCTCTGCCTGGACCTCGTCATCCTCGTGGTCCTCATCGCCAAGCCCCAGGTCGGCGGCGGTCTCCAGAGCCCCCTGCTGGCCACGCAGCTGCTGTTCACCACCCTCTTCTCCATCCTCTACCCGAAGCCGCTCGCCATCCTCCCTCCGCTGCTGGCGCTGCCCATCACCACGCGGTTGGACCTGCTGCTCAACCGCTCCGTGACGGCCGTGGAGCTGCTCACGCTGCTCTGGTACCTGGCGCTCAACTTCATCATCGTCTACGTGCTCGTGTACCTGAACGAGCGCGAGGCCGCCGCGCACCGCGAGGTCGTCGCCCTCCAGGGAGACCTCAAGGAGCTGGCCGTCGTCGAGGAGCGCAACCGGCTGGCCCGCGAGATTCACGACGGCCTGGGCGCCTCGCTCTCGTCGATGATCATCCAGGCGGAGTACATCCTGAACCTCGCGCGCGAGGAGGGCCTGCGCTCGGAGATTCGCGAGCTGAAGGTCACCGCCGAGGAGTCCATCGAGGAGCTGCGCCGCAACCTGCGCATGATGCGCGAGGACTTCGAGCTGGCGCAGGGCCTGGAGGACTACGCGAAGACCTTCCAGGAGCGCACGGGGATGACCATCCAGTTCGAGCGCACCGGCCTGCAGCGCAAGCTGTCTCCCGACGCGCAGCTCGCCCTGTTCCGCATCCTCCAGGAGTGTCTCTCCAACGCCGTGAAGCACGCCGAAGCGAAACTCGTGCAGGTGAAGCTCGACTACACGGGCGACCACGTGCATCTCATCGTGCGCGACAACGGCAAGGGCTTCGACCCGCAGCGCACGCCTCGCGGCCACTACGGCCTGCTCAACATGCGTGAGCGCGCCATGAAGCTCAACGGCCAGCTCATCGTCGACTCGTCACCCGGCACTGGTGCCCAGGTGGCCTTCTCCCTCCCCTGCCCTCCCCCTTGACCGGAGCCTCCGTGGACGCCCCGCTGCCCCCCACCTCTCCCGCTCAGTCCCCCATCCGCGTCTTCGTGGTGGAGGACCAGACGAAGATCCTCAAGAACCAGCTGCGCCTCTTCGAAGGCCACCCCGACATCGAAATCGTCGGCACCGCGCTCTCCGGTGAGGCCGCGCTCGAGGAAGTCCCCCGCGTCATGCCCGATGTCCTCCTGCTGGACTTGGGCCTGCCACGCATGAGCGGCATCGACGTGACCCGCGAGGTCAAGGCCGTCTATCCGAAGATTGAAATCCTCATCTTCACCATCTTCGACGAGGAGGACAAAGTCCTCGAGGCCGTGAAGGCGGGGGCATCCGGGTACATGCTCAAGGGCTCTCCGGTCGACAAGATCATCGAGGCCATCAAGGAGGTCCGCGCGGGTGGCACCGTCATCCAGCCCAACCTCGCGCGAAGACTGCTCCGCCACTTCCGCGTGGATCCAGACACCACGCCCGCCCCCGCCGCTGACAGCGCCCCCGCGAGCACGCCCCCACCCGAGGCCGCCTCGGCGCCCTCCGAGAGCCCCTCCACCGAGGAGCCCTTGCTCAAGCCGCTCTCGGACCGCGAGCGCGAAATCCTCCAGCTCATCGCCAAGGGCGTCTCCAACAGCGAGGCCGCGCGCCTGCTCAATCTGAGCAAGGCCACCATCCGAACCCACCTCGAACACATCTACCGGAAGCTCGAGGTGACCAACCGCGTCGAAGCCGTCACCGAGGGCATCCGCAAGGGCCTCATCTCGGTGTGACGCATCCCCTGGCCGCGCGTCAGAGGCCCGACTGGCCCGCCGCCTCCACGACGAGGTCGGCGTAGCGATTGATGGGGTCCTCGGGCCGCGTTCCGTCCCGGAAGTAGAACGTGTGGGCATCCCACGCGTCGGGGCGCGCGTCATTGGCGAACATCCACAGCGCGCCCGCCCCCACACCCGACACACGCATGCACTCCAGCCACCCGCGATACAGCGCGCGCCGCTGCGAGAGGTCCAACGCCCCTTCGTTCATCAAGCCCAGCTCCCCCACCAGCAGCGGCTTGCCCAGCCCGCTCGCGATGGCCGCGTGCTCGCGAATCCATCGGGCCCCGGCCTCGGCCGTGTCCGCGTCCTCCAGGCCCCATGATTCCGGATAGAAGTGCACCGACGCGAAGTCGATGTACGGCGACGCGGTGTTGCGAGTGAAGCTGGAGCCCGGCGTGCGCAACATCGAGCTCCTCGTACGGGACCAATAGGCCGCGTCGTACCCTTCCGGCGACGGCTCGAAGCCCTCTTCCCCCGTGCCCACCAGATGCCCTGGAGCACGCGACTTCACCTCGCGGGCGATGACATCGACCCACGCGCGCATGCGTGCACCTTCCGCGTCCAGCCCTCTGCCGCGAGGCTCATTGAGCAGCTCCCACGCCAATACAGCCGGATGGTCTCCGTAGCGGATGCCATCCTCCGTGTTCACCCGCTCCAACGTCCTCGCGACGTGCTCTTTGTAAAGCGCGATGACCGTGGGGTCGGTGAAGAAGCGAGGATCTCCTTGCACGGGTGCAATCAGGCCCGCCCACTCCACGTACTGACGGGCGCCACCATAGGCATCCCAGTAGTTGCCCAAGGTCAACACCAGTCGAACGCCGTGGGCCCGTGCTCGCGTGAGCACCCGATCCAACCCTCTCCAGGCGACCTCGTCGTACTGGAGCGGCGCCACCTGGATGGCACTGTCTCCTCGCTTCTCGGGAGCATCGTTATGCCCATTGGTGCGCAACGCCACGACCCCCAACGCGGCCGCCTTCGCCAGCACCTCCTCCACCACGGGGGACTGCCGAAACCCCCGCCGTACATCTCGCGCGGCCTCTTCCTGGAGGAAGTACGCGTTGAGCACCATCCCACTCGAGGGAAGACGTCCCAGACGTTGAGGCACGGCGCTCGCGCAGTCAGCGGCCACGGCCTCCAGCATCACCGGGTCACCATCGCCACACCCCCACAGCAAGAACGACGCGATGAGCGCGAGGTGACGAAGCCGGCACAGCGAGGTCATGGAACGCATCGTAATCCATAGGATAGGTTCGTGCCCGACATGGAGCTCCGACTCGAAGGCGTGTCCAAGACGTATCCCAACGGCACGCGAGCGCTTCACGACGTCACCCTCACCATCCCGCGAGGCATGTTCGGTCTGCTCGGCCCCAACGGTGCCGGGAAGTCGACACTCATGCGCAGCATCGCCACGCTTCAAGAGGTCGATGGCGGAAGCATGAGCTTCGACGGCATCGACATCCGCAAGGACAAGGACCGCTTGCGTGATGTGTTGGGGTTCCTGCCGCAGGACTTCGGCGTCTATCCCAAGGTGACGGCGTGGGACATGTTGGACCACCTCGCGCAGCTCAAGGGCTTGTCTCAGCGTCGCTCGCGCCATGACGCGGTGAAGGCGCTGCTCACCAAGGTGAACCTCTGGGAGCACCGCGACCGCCGGCTCGGCGGTTTCTCCGGCGGCATGAAGCAGCGCTTCGGCATCGCCCAGGCGCTCCTGGGAGACCCCAAGCTGCTCATCGTCGACGAGCCCACGGCGGGCCTGGACCCCGCTGAGCGCTTCCGCTTCCACAACCTGCTCGCTGAAATCAGCGCGGACGTCGTGGTGCTGCTGTCCACGCACATCGTCTCGGACGTGGCGGACCTCTGCCAGAACATGGCCATCCTCGCCCAGGGGAGAGTGGTGACCAGCGGCCATCCGCTCCGCCTGGTGGACTCGCTGCAAGGCCGCGTGTGGAAGCGCTTCGTCACGAAGCAGGAGGAACTGGACGCCCTGACGCAGCAGCTGACGGTCATCGCCGTGCGGCGCGTGGCGGGACAACGCCTGGTGCATGTCCACGCGGAGAGCGCCCCCGAGGGCTTCGAGCCCGCCAACCCCGACCTGGAGGACGTCTACTTCCACGCGCTCACCGGCGCGTCGAAGGCGGCGTGAGCGAGAGCCCCATGTTCAGCGCACTCGCAACCTTCGAACTGCGGCGCCGGGTCAAGATGATCTCGACCTGGGTCTACGCCGCCGTCCTGGCGGGGGCCGGCCTCCTGCTCATGCTGGCCGCGGGAGGTGTCTTCAGGGGCGTGGCGGCGAACTCGGGCTCCGAGCGTGTGCTCGTCAACAGCCCTCACGCGCTCTACGGCACCATCAACGGCATCGCCCTCTTCGGTCTGTTCATGGTGGCGGCGGTCTTCGGGCAGGCCGCGCACCAGGACTTCGGCCACAAGACCTGGATGCTGGTCTTCACCAAGAACGTGAAGAAGGCACCGTACCTGCTCGGCCGGTTCCTGGGGGCCTACGTCTTCAGCGCGGTGTTGCTGCTCACGCTGGTGCCCGGCCTGCTCGCGGGGACCCTGGGCGTGTGGATGGTCGACAAGACGCAACTGGCGCCGCATCAGACATTCGCTTACGTCTGGCCGTATCTCGTGGGCGTCTGGCCCACGTTGTTCTTCGCGGGGAGCGTGTTCTTCTCCCTGGCCGCGCTCACGCGCCGCATGGCCCCGGTGTACGTGGGCGTGGTGGTGCTGGTGCTCGGCTATGTGGTGCTCAGCTCCCTCATGTCGGACCTGTCGAACCGGTCCATGGGCTCGCTGCTGGACCCCTTCGGGTTCATCACCTTCGAGAACGTCGCGCGGTACTGGACCCCCGCGGAGCGCAACCGCGACCTCATTCCCTTCACGGGCGCGCTGCTCGCCAACCGGCTCTTGTGGTGCACGGCCGGCGTGCTGCTCCTGGGTCTCACCGTCGCGCGCTTCCGCACCGACGTGGAGGAACACGGGGGGAGCGGGCACGCCCACCAGGCCGAGGAGTCCTCCGCGGCGCTCGCCCTCCCCGTCGTCACCGCCACCCCCAGCGTCCAGAGCTGGGTTCGGACGGCGGCCAGTTCCGCGTGGCTGGCCTTCCGCGACGTGTACCGCTCACCGGTGTACTGGTCCTTCGTGGTCGCGGGCCTGGGCACCGTCATCCTCTACATGTCCATCATCAAGGACATGTATGGGACCGCCACCCTGCCGTTGACGTGGCAGGTCCTGGAGCGGGCCACGGATGCCTTCCGGCCCTTCGTGCTCATCCTCATCACCTTCTACGCCGGTGAGCTGGTGTGGAAGGAGCGTGACGCGGGACTGGGCGACATCGTCGATGCGACGCGTGCGCCCACCTGGGTCGGATACTCCGCGAAGCTCGGGTCCCTGCTGCTGGTCGCGCTCTCGCTCCGGGTCACCGTCGCATTGGCGGCGCTCGTCACCCAGGTCACACGAGGGTTCTTCGATATCGAGGGGTCGCAGTACTTCACCAGCATCCTGCTGGTCGACTTCTCGCACGACCTCCTGATGTGCGTGCTCGCCTTCGTGGCGCAGGTCATCATCCACCACAAGTACCTGGCGTACCTGGTCATGGTGCTCCACTTCGCCATGCAGGCCGCGCTGAACCTCGTGGGCGTGGAGGACCGCCTGGTCCGCTATGCCTCCGGCCCCTCCGTGCCGTACTCGGACATGAATGGCTATGGCCCCTTCCTGGGTGCAGTCGCCTGGTACCGGCTCTACTGGTCCAGCATGGCCGTGCTGCTGCTCGCCGTGGGCGCGATGCTCGTTGTCCGTGGACGCGGCACCGCATGGAAGGAGCGGCTGCTCCAGGCTCGAGCCCGTCGCACCACGGGCTGGAAGTGGAGCGTCGCGGTGGCCGCGCTCGTGTTCGTGGGCACGGGCGCGTTCCTCACGTACCACACGCGCGTCCTCAATCCCTACGAGACGGAGAAGGACAGCGAGCGGATGACGGCTCGCTACGAGAAGGAATACAAGTCGTTCGCCGCCCTGCCCCATCCGCGCGTCACGGATGTGGATGTCACGTTCCACATCCACCCGAAGGAGCGGCGCGTGGAGGCCCTGGGCACCTACCGCGTGCGGAACAAGACCGAGCAGCCCATCTCGAAGGTGCTCCTGTCCCTGTCTCGCGACGCCCGGGTGCGCAAGCTGACACTGGCGGGCATCGAGCAGCCCTCGAAACACGACGAGCCCCTGGGCCTCTACGTCTACGAGCTCACCACGCCGCTGTCACCCGGGGCCGAAGCGGACCTCGTCTTCGACCTGGAGTTCGCGCCGTCCGTGCTGGTGCATGGCTCGGTTCGCCCGGACATCGCCGAGAACGGCACGTTCTTCCACAGCACCCACCTGCCCACGCTGGGCTACCAGGCGGAGCTGGAGCTGGAGGAGGACGGAGACCGCAAGGAGTACGGGCTCGCGCCGAAGGAGCGGATGGCGGACCGCGACGACCCGAAGGCCAAGGCCAACAACTACATCACCGCGGACGCGGACTTCGTCACCTTCCGGGCCACGGTGAGCACGTCTCCGGACCAGATCGCTGTCGCCCCGGGCTACCTGGAGAAGGAGTGGACCGAGGGTGACCGGCGCTTCTTCCGCTACGCCATGGACCAGCCCATCCTCAAGTTCTACTCCGTGCTGTCCGCGCGCTACGCCGTGGCCCGCGACACCTGGAATGGCGTGGCGCTGGAGATCTATCACCACCCCAAGCACGTCTATAACCTGGACCGGATGATGCGCGGCATGAAGGACGCGCTCGCGTACTGCTCGGAGAACTTCGGGCCCTACCAGCACCGGCAGGCGCGCATCCTCGAGTTCCCTCGCTACGGCAGCTTCGCCCAGTCCTTCCCCAACACGATTCCGTACTCGGAAGCCGTCGGCTTCGTCGCCCAAGTGCGCGATGGCCATCCCGACGACCTGGACTACCCGTACTACGTCACCGCGCATGAGATTGCCCACCAGTGGTGGGCCCATCAAGTGGTGGCCGCGAACGCCCAGGGCGCCACCATGACGTCGGAGACGCTGGCCCAGTACTCCGCGCTCATGGTGATGAAGAAGCTCTACGGGCCGACAAAGATGAAGCGCTTCCTCCGGTACGAACTGGACAAGTACCTCGTCGGCCGCGCCTTCGAGCGGCAGAAGGAGATGCCCCTGTCCCGCGTGGAGAACCAGCCGTACATCCACTACCAGAAGGGCAGCCTCGCCATGTACGCGCTGCAGGACTTCATCGGCGAGGAGCGGGTCAACCGCGCCTTGAAGCGCTACGTGGAGAAGGTCCGCTTCAAGGGGCCTCCGTACACGGGCTCCACGGAGCTGATGGGCTTCCTGCGCGAGGAGACGCCGCCGGAGTACCAGTACCTCATGGAGGACCTCTTCGACACCATCACGCTCTATGACAACCGCGTGTTGTCAGCGACGACGCGACCGAACTCGAAGGACGGCTGGGACGTCACCCTCAAGATCCTCGCCAAGAAGTACCGGAGCGACGAGTCAGGCCGCCAGACGGAGCTGACGTTCTCCGACTGGATGGACGTGGGCGCGCTCGACGACAACGGGAATGCGTTGTTCCTGGAGAAGCGGAAGGTGAACCCGGGCGAATCCGAGATCACCTTCTCCGTGCCGTCGAAGCCCGCCATGGTCGGCGTGGATCCCCTCAACATGCTCGTCGACCGGACGCCTCAGGACAACGTGATGGAGCCGTCCATCGCATCCGTGCTCGCGCTCGGAAAATCCGCGCAGCCCTGAGCCCCGCCGAGGGCTTCACCAGCCGATGCGCAGGTCGAAGCCCTCGAGCGAGTCGTAGCGCTCAACCTCCACGCGGGCCGTCGCCGCGCCCGCTTGCTGGAGGGCCACTTCACACGTCCCCGCGGCGGACTCCGCGGGGAACGGGTAGCGGCGGAACTTCACGCGGTACTGACCGGCGGAGATGAACTCCACGTGGATGTCCACGGGGTCCATCACGGAGCTGAAGCTGAGCGCTACGCGCTTCATCGCACGCTCGGGGCCGGCCACCTTGAGGGCCATGCTCACCACCTTGCCCACCAGCGTGTCGAAGTACATCCGCACCAGGTCCCGCCCCAGCTCGCGCAAGGCGGCGGTGGGCGTGAGCCCCACGTACTTCGTGCGCAGCACCACCGCCTGACAACCCATGAACACCGAGGCGGGATAGGTGGCGCGTGGTTTGTCCACGTCGAATCCCAGCGCGAGGAACTCGGCGCGTTGGGCCGCGTCGGGCTTCGCGCAGCGGACCAGGGACTCGAACAACGTGGCCTGGACGGTGACTTCGGTCGGCATGTGCGGCGACCCTAGAAAAGATGGGCCGACACGTCATGACGCGCTGGTTCAAGCCACCGGAGCATGTCCGCCCTCCAGCCACCGGCATCAGCGGGGCCCCGGCTGCCTGGTCCCGGCGCGTGCCTCACACGTCCTCGCGCTCCTGGACCTCAAAACGCGCCGCTGTGACCACGTGTTTGTCGTCGACCACGAGCTTGCCGGCCCGGAGTGTGCCGCGGACCTCGAGCCCGTAGTCGTTGCCGAGCACCTTGACGAGCTCCGCCTCCAGGTTGCCGCCGATGATGACTGGCCCCTCTGAGTGGAAGCTCGCGCACTTGAAGTCGCCTCCGACGAAGAGCGAGGCGCCCTCGAAGTTGTCGACCTTGCCCTGCACGGTCAGGTTCCCGGTGACCATCATCGAGCCCACGCTCAGGTTGCCCGTCACCTCCAGGTCTCCGTGGTGGACGTAGCGCCCCTTGGCGACCTTCTTCACGCTCTTGGCCTTGGGGGCCTCCGCGAGCGTGGCGTGGATCAGCCCGATGCCGGCGAAGACCAGGTCCGGGTTCATCGAGGACTGCTCCTCGATGCCCGCGTAGAAGCCATCGAGCGTGACGAAGTGTGTCTCCACGTACACCGCGTCCATCAGCTCGCGCAGCTTCGACCAGGACCCCGGTCTGACACCCGAGGGTGCGTCGCCCGAGAGGTAACCCACGACCTTCTCCTCCGACAGCCCCTTGGCCTTCTTCGGCGGAGGAGGCCGCTGGGACTTCGTGGGCAGGAGCAGCTCCACCAGGAGCGCTGGAACCTCGCGGCTGTGCCTCGAGGACCGCGCGCGGGAGAGGACACTCACACCGCCCGAGGTCAGCCCCCTCGGGTCCAGTCCCTGCTCGATGAGGAACCGCACCACCCGGTCCGCGCCGAACTCGGCCGCGCGATGCAGCGGCGTGTCGTAGGCGGTGACGGCACGGAGGTCCGCGCCGTACTCCATCAAGAGCTGGATGAGCTCGACGTTGTTCTGCGTGACGGCGAGCTGCAACGGCGTGTGGTTGTTCTGATCTACGAAGGCCAGGCTCACCCCCGAGGCGAGCAGCTCGCGCAGCTTCCCGAGGGTCACCTCGTTCTCCGCGCGCTCCTTGCCGAGCCGCGTCTGGTACTCGGCCTCGTTCTCCTTCTTGACGTAGGCCTCGATGTAGTGGTGGCTGTTGACCTTGTGGATGAGGTTCGTCAGCTCCAACTGCTCGTTCGTCATGGTGTGGGCTCCCGGAGTCCCGCGCGCCATCACCGGCCCCAGGCCGGACCACCGCAAACGCCCCTGCCCTGCAGGGAGACCAAGCATCCCCGGGCACCTTTCGGGGTCGCGGCGTGTTGACGCTCTGTAGCATGAGCACGGGACGAGGGGCTTCGCCCATCTCGCCATTGCCCGGGCGCCATTTTGCGCCTATGGGGCGGGAACGGCCCGTCCGACGGTGCCACTCCCCCCTGCGAGGACACAGACAGCATGTCGCAAGTGCCTCTTCACATCGCCGCCGAGTTCCCGCCTCGCTCGCTCGAGGAGTGGCGTCGGCTGGTGGACAAGGACCTGAAGGGTAAGCCCTTCACGTCGCTCCAGTCGCCCCTAGAGGGCGGACTGAGCCTTCAGCCGCTCTATGTCCAGCAGGATGAGGCCCCCGCGCCTCCCCCTCCCGGAGTCGCCCCCTACCTCCGAGGAACCCAGGTCCTGGGGCATACCGAGGGCGGCTGGCTGCTCTGCCAGGAGTACTCCGAGCCCGACGTCGCCCACGCGGCCCAGGCCCTGAAGACCGACCTGGAGCGCGGCACCCAAGGCGTGTGGCTGTGCCTGGGTGATTCGCGCGGCATCCCGGTGAAGGATGAGGCCACGCTGGCGAAGCTGCTCGCCGACGTGCCCCTGGCCCGCACTCCCGTGCACCTGGAGCCCGAGGCGGCGCACCTCTCCACGGCCAACCTGCTGTTGAGCGTGGCCGCGAAGGCGGGCGTCGCGAAGAGCGCGCTGAGTGGCTCGCTGGGAGTCGACCCCTTGGCCATCCTCGCTCGCGAGGGTTCACTTCCCGGAGGCGTCTCCGCGCGGCTCACCGAGGCGGCACCGCTGGTGACCACGCTGCGCGAGAGTGCCCCGGAGCTGCGGGTGATGCTCGTCTCCACGCGTGCCTACGCGGACGCGGGCGCCACGTCGGTGCATGAGCTCGCGTGGGCCATCGCCACGGGCGTGGAGTACCTGCGCGGCATGGAGCGCGCCGGAGTGTCTCCCGACGTGGCGGCGCGCTCGGTGCAGTTCGCGTTGTCCGTCGGCGGGCAGTTCTTCCCGGAGATCGCCAAGCTGCGCGCGGCGCGGCTGCTCTGGGCCAAGGTCGTGGCGGCGTCGGGTGGCTCCCCCGATGCACAGGCCATGCGGCTGCACGCGCGCACGGCCACCGCGAACAAGACGCAGCGCGACCCCTGGGTCAACATCCTGCGGACCACCACGGAGTCCTTCGCCGCCGTCGTCGCGGGCGCGGACAGCGTCAGCACCTCCCCCTTCGACGAAGCGCTGGGCACTCCGGACGAAGGCGCGCGCAGGCTCGCGCGCAACACGCAGCTCATCCTGCGCGACGAGTCGAGCCTCAACCGCGTCGCGGACCCGAGCGGCGGCAGCTACTACCTGGAGCAGCTCACGTCCGACATCGCCCGCGCGGCCTGGGACGAGCTGCGGCGCATCGAGGGGATGGGTGGAATGGAGCAGGCGCTGGCGACGGGTGACATCGCGCGAGTGCTCGCGGAGACGCGCGCGGCACGCGACAAGGCGGTGCGCACGCGCAAGCAGCCCATCGTCGGGGTGAGTGAGTTCCCCTTCCTTGGCGAAGCCCCCGTGCGGCGCGAGGCCCGCGCTTCCGCGACGGCGACCGCCGGCCTGCGTCCCACGCGGGTGGCCGAGTCGTTCGAGGCGCTGCGCGACGCGAGCGACCGGTACCTCGCCACGACCGGGCGTCGTCCGTTCGCGTTCCTCGCCAGCCTGGGCACCGTGGCGGAGCACACCACGCGCTCCACCTGGGTGGCCAACGCACTGGGCGCCGGTGGCATCGAGTCGCGCGAGAAGCACGGCTTCGCGGACCCCGCCGCCACGGTGGCGGCCTTCGCGGAGTCGGGCGCGACGCTCGCGGTCATCTCCGGACCGGACACGCTCTATCCCGAGTGGGTGCCCGCGCTGACAGCGCAGCTCAAGGCCCGGGGCGCGCGCACCGTCGCGGTCGCGGGGCGGCCCGGTGAGCACGAGGCCGCGTTCCGCGCGGTTGGAGTGGACCTCTTCATCTACGCGGGAGCGGACCTGGTCGCGCTCCTGACCTCGCTGCAAGCGCAGCTCGGAGTGGCCTGATGCGCACCCACGTCCCCAACTTCTCCGGCATCGCCTTCGATGCCCCCGAAACCCAGGCCCCCGCGTCCGTGGTCGACGCACAGCGTGGCAAGGCCCAGGCCACCACCCGCGATGCCGAGCGCTGGGACACGCCCGAGGGCATTCCCGTCAAGCCCGTCTACACGCGCGAGGACCTGGCGGACGTCGAGCACCTGGGCTCGCTGCCCGGCCTGGCGCCGTTCGTGCGGGGCCCCTACTCCACCATGTACGTGCAGCAGCCGTGGACGGTGCGCCAGTACGCGGGCTTCTCCACGGCGGAGGCATCCAACGCCTTCTACCGGCGCAACCTCGCGGCCGGACAGAAGGGCCTGTCCATCGCCTTCGACCTCGCGACCCACCGGGGCTACGACAGCGACCATCCTCGCGTCGCGGGCGACGTGGGCATGGCTGGCGTGGCCATCGACTCCATCAAGGACATGCGCATCCTGTTCGACCGCATCCCGCTCGACCAGATGAGCGTGTCGATGACGATGAACGGCGCGGTCCTCCCCATCCTCGCGCTCTACGTCGTGGCGGCCGAGGAGCAGGGCGTACGCCCCGAGCAGCTCAGCGGAACCATCCAGAACGACATCCTCAAGGAGTTCATGGTCCGCAACACGTACATCTACCCGCCGGGCCCGTCGATGCGCATCATCGGCGACATCTTCCGCTTCACGGCGGAGAAGATGCCGCGCTTCAACAGCATCAGCATCAGCGGCTACCACATGCAGGAGGCCGGAGCGACGCAGGACCTGGAGCTCGGCTACACGCTGGCGGATGGTGTGGAGTACGTGCGCGCGGGGCTCGCGGCGGGGCTGGACGTGGATGCGTTCGCGCCCCGGCTGTCGTTCTTCTGGGCCATCGGCATGAACTTCTTCATGGAGGTGGCGAAGATGCGCGCGGCCCGGATGATCTGGGCCCGGCTCCTCAAGGACTTCAAGCCCAAGAGCGACAAGAGCCTGGCGCTGCGCACCCACTCGCAGACCTCCGGCTGGAGCCTCACCGCGCAGGACGTGTTCAACAATGTGGTGCGCACGTGCGTGGAGGCGATGGCGGCCACCCAGGGCCACACGCAGAGCCTGCACACCAACTCGCTCGACGAGGCCATCGCGCTTCCCACCGACTTCAGCGCGCGCATCGCCCGCAACACCCAGCTCTACCTCCAGCTCGAGAGCGGGACGACGCGGGTCATCGACCCCTGGGGCGGCAGCTACTACGTGGAGCGGCTCACTCACGAGCTGGCGCAGAAGGCGTGGGGACACATCCAGGAGGTCGAGGCCCTGGGCGGAATGACCAAGGCCATCGAGGCGGGGCTGCCCAAGCTGCGCATCGAGGAGGCCGCCGCTCGCACACAGGCGCGCATCGACTCCGGGCGGCAGGCCATCATCGGCGTGAACAAGTACCCACCCGAGCGCGCGGACAACATCGAGATCCTCAAGGTGGACAACTCCGCCGTGCGCGAGGCGCAGGTCGCGAGGCTCAAGGAGCTGCGCGCCGAGCGGAACGCCGATGAGGTGCGCCGCCGGCTGGAGGCGCTCACCGAGGCGGGCCGGCGCAACGAGGGCAACCTGCTGGCGCTCGCCATCGACGCGGCTCGGGCGAAGGCCACCGTGGGAGAAATCAGCGACGCGCTCGAGAAGGTCTTCGGGCGCTACGAAGCGACGGTGAGGAGCGTGTCCGGCGTGTACTCGAGCGAAGCGGGCAAGGACGCCCAGGGCATCACCGAGGCGCGCGCCGCGGCGGACGCGTTCCAGGAGCGCTTCGGCCGCCGTCCCCGCATCCTCATCGCGAAGATGGGACAGGACGGACACGACCGGGGCCAGAAGGTCATCGCCACGGCCTTCGCGGACCTGGGCTTCGACGTGGACATCGGGCCCCTCTTCCAGACGCCCGAGGAGTCCGCCCGACAGGCGGTGGAGAACGACGTGCACGTCGTCGGCGCAAGCTCGCTGGCCGCGGGCCACCTCACGCTGGTGCCGCAGCTCAAGAAGGCGCTGCGAGACCTGGGCCGCGAGGACATCATGGTCGTCGTGGGCGGAGTCATCCCCGCGCAGGACTACGACGAGCTGCGCGCGGCGGGTGCCGCCGCCATCTTCGGCCCTGGCACCGTCATCTCGAAGGCGGCGCTGGAGTTGCTGGGGAAGCTGGCGGCCGCGCAGGAGGAGGCGTGAAGCTGCTGTCGGCGGACGCATACGTGGAAGGCGTCCGCTCGGGCGACCGGGCCGTGCTCGCCCGCGCCATCACCCTGGTGGAGAGCGGACATCCGCGCCACCAGGCGCTCGCGCAGGAGGTGCTCACCCGGCTGCTCCCCTTCACGGGCGGCAGCCGGCGGGTGGGCATCAGCGGCGTGCCCGGCGTGGGCAAGAGCACCTTCATCGACGCGCTGGGCATGCACCTGGTGGGCGAAGGGCGGCGTGTCGCGGTGCTCGCCATCGACCCCTCGAGCACCATCTCCGGTGGCAGCATCCTTGGAGACAAGACACGCATGGCCCGGCTGTCGCGCGAGACGGCGGCGTACATCCGGCCCAGTCCGTCCAGCGGTACGTTGGGTGGCGTCGCGCGGAAGACCCGGGAGACGCTGCTGCTGTGCGAAGCGGCGGGCTTCGACGTGGTGTTGGTGGAGACGGTGGGCGTGGGCCAGTCGGAGACGGTGGTCGCCGACATGGTGGACTTCTATCTGGTGCTGATGCTCGCGGGTGCGGGCGACGAGCTCCAGGGCATCAAGCGCGGCATCCTTGAAGTGGCGGACATGCTCGCCATCAACAAAGCCGATGGCGACAACCTCCCGCGAGCCGAGCGCGCCCGCTCCGAGCTGCGCGCCGCGCTGCACCTGATGCGTCCGGGACACGAGCCCGTCGTCACCACGTGCAGCGCCATTGAAGGCAAGGGCATCGCCGCGCTCTGGAGCGCGCTGGAGTCGCGGGTGGCGCAGACTGTCGCCTCCGGGGCACTGGAGCAGCGGCGGCGCGCGCAGCAGGTGGGCTGGATGTGGGCCATGGTGCAGGACGGCCTGCGAGCAGCCCTGCATGCGAACCCCATGGTGGCTGCCCTGGTCCCCGTGCTGGAGACGGAGGTGCGAGAAGGACGCTCGACGCCCACGTCCGCCGCACTGCGTGTGCTGGGTGCGTTCCTCCCTGAATCGAGGGCTTGACAGTCCGCGTCGAGCCTCGGCCGGCCCCGCTTCAATCGCTTGCCCGACACCCACCGCGCTCCTACTGTACGCGGCGTGCGAAACGTCCAGTTGACCCCGGTTCCCGGACCCTACAAGCCGCGATTCCACGTGCGAATCGTGACGGCCGCCTCCCTGTTCGATGGGCATGACGCGGCCATCAACGTCATGCGCCGCCTGATGCAGGCCTCCGGCGCCGAAATCATCCACCTGGGACACAACCGCTCGGTTGCTGAAATCGTCGACTGTGCCATCCAGGAAGACGCCCAGGGCATCGCGATCACCTCGTACCAGGGCGGTCACGTCGAGTTCTTCAAGTACATGATCGACCTGCTGAAGGAGCGCGGGGCGAACATCAAGGTCTTCGGCGGAGGCGGCGGCACCATCCTCCCTTCCGAAATCGAAGAGCTCCATGCCTACGGCGTGACGCGCATCTACTCCCCGGATGACGGCCGCTCCATGGGCCTCCAGGGGATGATCGACCACCTCATCTCCGAGTGTGACTTCGAGAAGCGCCCCGCCGACTTCGCTCCCGTCGCCGCGGCCATGCCGGTGCGCGAGCCGATGAAGCTCGCCTCGCTCATCACCATCGCGGAGAACTTCGCCTCCGCGGGGGATGCGCTGCGCGACGCGATGACGAAGCTCAGCGCCAAGAAGCCGCGAGTGCCCGTGCTGGGCATCACTGGCACCGGTGGCGCGGGCAAGTCGAGCCTCGTGGATGAGCTGGTCCGCCGCTTCCTCGCGGACTTCCCGGACAAGACGCTGGCGGTGCTGTCCGTGGACCCGTCGAAGCGCAAGACGGGCGGCGCGCTGCTGGGCGACCGCATCCGGATGAACGCCATCGACAACCCGCGCGTGTACATGCGCTCCATGGCGACGCGGCAGAGCAACCTCGCGCTGTCCAAGCACGTAGGTGACTCCATCGAGGTGTGCAAGGCCGCGGGCTTCGACCTCATCGTGGTGGAGACCTCCGGCATCGGTCAGTCCGACACCGAAATCACCGAGCACTCGGACGTCGCGCTCTACGTGATGACGGCCGAGTACGGCGCGGCGACGCAGCTCGAGAAGATCGACATGCTCGACTTCGCGGACGTCATCGCCATCAACAAGTTCGACAAGCGAGGCTCGCTGGACGCGCTGCGAGACGTGCGCAAGCAGTGGAAGCGCAACCACAACGCCTTCACTACTGCGGATGACGCGGTGCCCGTCTACGGCACCATCGCCTCGCAGTTCAACGACCCGGGGATGAACCAGCTCTACCGCGCCATCATCGACGCGGTGGTGCGCAAGACGGGCGCGCCGCTCCAATCGCATCAGGAGCCCACCCCGGGCATGAGCGAGAAGAAGTGGATCATCCCGCCCGACCGCACCCGCTACCTGGCGGAGATCGTCGAGACCTGCGAGGCGTACGACAAGTTCGCCCGCTCGCAGGCGGCGGTGGCGCGGCGGATGTATCAGCTGCACGGCACCATCGAGGCGCTGCGCACCAACGTCGGCAAGAAGCGCCTGGAGATTGTCGAGCCGAAGGACACGTCCGACGTGGTCCAGGTCACCGAACGCGTCGAGGGCGAGCCCGCGTACCTGAGCGAGCTGGTGGAGCTGTACAAGGACCTGGAGTCGCGCCTGGACCCCAACTGCCGCAAGCTCCTGAGCGAGTGGCCCGCGACGAAGCGCCGCTACGCGGCCTCCAAGTACCAGTACCAGGTCCGCGACAAGGTCATCGAACTGGACCTCTTCACGGAGACGCTGTCGCATCTGCGCATCCCGAAGATCGCCCTCCCCCGCTACGAGGACTGGGGCGACATCCTGCTGTGGCTGCTGCGGGAGAACGCGCCCGGCGCCTTCCCGTTCACCGCGGGCGTCTTCCCGCTCAAGCGCGAGGGTGAGGACCCGGCGCGCATGTTCGCGGGCGAAGGTGGCCCGGAGCGCACGAACAAGCGCTTCCACTACGTCTCGCGAGGCCTGCCCGCCAAGCGGCTGTCCACGGCGTTCGACTCCGTCACGCTGTACGGCGAGGACCCGGACCACCGGCCGGACATCTACGGCAAGGTGGGCAACTCCGGCGTGTCCATCGCCAACGTGGACGACGCGAAGAAGCTCTACTCGGGCTTCGACCTGGCGGACCCGGCGACGTCCGTGTCCATGACCATCAACGGCCCCGCGCCCATGTTGCTCGGGTTCTTCCTGAACGCGGCCGTGGACCAGCAGTGCGAGAAGTGGATTCGCGCCAACGGCAAGGTCGACGAGGTCGAGAAGAAGATCGACGAAATCTACCGGGCGCGCGGAGTGCCGCGTCCGCGCTACCAGGGTGAGCTGCCGCAGGGGAACGACGGGCTGGGGCTGCTGCTGCTCGGCGTGTCCGGGGACGAGGTGCTGCCCAAGGACGTCTACGAGAAGATTCGCGCGTCGACGCTGCAGCAGGTGCGCGGCACGGTGCAGGCGGACATCCTGAAGGAGGACCAGGCGCAGAACACCTGCATCTTCTCCACTGAGTTCGCGCTGCGGCTGATGGGCGACATCCAGCAGTACTTCACCGACAAGAAGGTGCGGAACTTCTACTCGGTGTCCATCTCGGGCTACCACATCGCGGAGGCCGGGGCGAACCCCATCTCCCAGCTGGCCTTCACGCTGGCCAATGGCTTCACCTTCGTCGAGTACTACCTGTCGCGCGGGATGGACATCGACGACTTCGCGCCCAACCTCTCGTTCTTCTTCTCGAACGGAATGGACCCCGAGTACACGGTGCTCGGCCGCGTGGCACGCCGCATCTGGGCCAAGGCCATCCGGGACAAGTACAACGGCAATGACCGCTCGCAGAAGCTGAAGTACCACATCCAGACGTCGGGCCGTTCCCTGCACGCGCAGGAGATTGCCTTCAACGACATCCGGACCACGCTTCAGGCGCTGCTGGCGCTCAACGACAACTGCAACTCGCTGCACACCAACGCGTACGACGAGGCCATCACCACGCCGACGGAAGAGAGCGTGCGGCGCGCGCTGGCCATCCAGCTCATCATCAACAAGGAGTTCGGGCTCGCGAAGAACGAGAACCCCAACCAGGGCGCGTTCATCGTGGAGGAGCTGACTGACCTGGTGGAGGCGGCGGTGCTGGCGGAGTTCCGCGCCATCTCCGAGCGCGGCGGCGTGCTGGGCGCGATGGAGCGCATGTACCAGCGCTCCAAGATACAAGAGGAGTCGCTGTACTACGAGACGCTCAAGCACGACGGCTCGCTGCCCATCATCGGCGTGAACACCTTCCTGGACCCGAAGGGCTCCCCGACGGTGACCCCGCCGGAGGTCATTCGCGCGACGACCGAGGAGAAGGACTACGCCATCACCTCGCGCGACGCCTTCTGGAAGCGGAACGCGGAGACGGCGCCTCGTGCGCTCGAGGCCGTGAAGCGCGCGGCGCTCGACCACGGCAACATCTTCGCCGCACTGATGGACGCCTGTAAGGTCTGCACCCTCGGCCAGCTCTCTCGTGCGCTGTACGAGGTAGGCGGCCAGTACCGCAGGAACATGTAGTCCCCTGGGGCCCCGCTGAGCTTGTCGCGGGGCCCCTCGCGTTTCCCGCAAACGCCATCCTGATTCAAAAGCATCGTGATTGAATCATGATGAAACAGTGCCCGGCGGGTGCGCCCGCGCGCCGGCGGATGCGGGACCTTGGTCCTCGACCACTCCAGCCCCTCACTGGGACGCGCCGCGAGCCACTCGACCGCGCGCTCCGGGAGGTGGCCTTTCGCGTCGAGGCACCAGAATGGCTCGCAATCCCCCGTCGCAAACCGCCCGGCGTTGGGCGGGACTGCTCACGCTCGTTGTCCTCGCATCCGCCTGCCCCGGCAGCCGGGTGAGTGATGACGGCCCCTGGCTGTCCCAGCTCGAGCTGAAGCCCACCAGCGTGGGCCAGGGCTACGAAGTCGTCTTCACCGTCGCGGGAGGCAAGCCGCCCCTGCACTACACCCTGACTCCACCGCCGGGCTTCTCGTTCTACACGGGCGATGGACGCCTCGTGGGCCCCGCCTCGGAGCCAGGTGACTTCAACCTGGTCGTCCATGTGCGCGACGTGGAAGGCGACGAGGACACGGCAACGTATCCGCTGAAGGTCTTCCCTCGTCTGGAGGCCCTCGACACGAAGGTGACCCAGCCCCGCGCGGGCAGCACCTTCCAGCATGTCTTCAAGGCAACAGGCGGCAAGCCCCCCTACCGCTGGTCATTGGTCTCGGGCGCGCTTCCCCCGGGATGCACGCTGGCGTCCAGCGGGGACCTGACCGGGCAGACGAATGCGCCGGGAGTCTATGCGCTCACCCTCCGGCTCGAGGACAGCACCGGGGCCAAGGTCGAAGTGCCCACGGAGCTGGAGGTGTTCCGCGCGGACGGCCGCCCCAGCTTCCCCTTGGCCGTGGGGAACTGGAACATCGAGTGGTTCGGTGACTCGACCAACGGCCCCACCAATGAAGCGCTGCAGCTCACCAACGTCCGGACGGTCCTCGCCGATGCGGATATCGACCTCTGGGGCTTGGTGGAGATGGTCGGAACGACACACTTCAACAACCTGAAGGCCGACCTGCCCGGCTACGACGGCTTCCTCGCGGACAACGCCCAGGTGGTCAACGGCTCGAAGTACTACTCCAGCACGGGCCAGAAAGTGGGCGTGCTCTTCAAGTCGAACACCGTGCAGGTGCTTCGCGCGGAGCTCATCCTCACCAGCGACAGCTACCTGTTCGCGGGCCGCCCACCGCTCCGGCTGGACCTGCGCATCAAGCGGCGCGACACCACCGTGGACATGACAGCCATTGTCCTCCACATGAAGGCCGCCGCCTCCTACTCGGACTACGCGCGGCGGGCCGCAGCCGCGGCGGCGCTGAAACAGTACCTGGACACGTCCCTGCCCACGCAGCGGGTCATCGTCCTGGGTGACTGGAACGACGACGTGGACGCGTCCATCGTCTTCAATCCCGAGACCGCCCAACCCTACGCCTCGCCCTACATCGACTTCGTCACCGACACGGACGACTACCTCTTCACCACCGATGCCCTCTCACATGCGGGCATCAGCAGCACCGCGAGCAACAGCGACTTCATCGACCACCAGCTCATCACCAACGAGCTCGAGGCCGACTACATCGCGGGCTCCACGCAGCTCATCAAGCCCGCCATCCCCAACTATGAGACCAACACCTCGGACCACTTCCCCGTCGTCAGCCGATTCGACATGACGGGCCCGTAGCGCGGGCTCTCGCTCGACACTGTCTGACGGGAGCACCACGCCAGACAGTGTCCGCGCCGGAGGCACTCATTTGCGTGAGCGCGCCGGTCGCTTCTCCACGGCGTGCCACGCCGCCCGCGCGAGCACCGGAATGGCCGTGCGCAGGTCCGTCTTCGTCCGCCCCGCCACCCAGTCGCGCACCAGCTCTTGCGCGGGGCCTCGCAGGATGGCGAGGAAGAGCTCGAAGGGCATCTCCTCGAACGCTCCCGCGCGGACGTGCGCCTGCCACCAGTCCTTCACCTGGCGGAAGAAGCCCTTGTTCTGCTCCGTGATGCTCGCCTCCGCGGACACGACGGCGCTGACGCCCCGCGCCCCCAAGAGGAAGCGCGTCGCATCCGGCCTCTCCAGCGTCCACTCCACATGATGACGCACGAGCGCTTCGACTCCCTCCCGCGCGCCCCCGTGCCGCTCGAGCACGCTCAACACCCCCGCCTGATACTCGCCCAGCACCTCCAGGTAGAGCGCCGCCGCGATGGCGTCCTTGCTCGGAAACAGGTGGTAGATGCTCCCCGTGCTGGCCCCGGAGCGCTCCCGGATGGCCGCCATCGTCGTGCCCTCGAAGCCCAGCTCCAGGAAACACGCGAGCGCCGCCTTGAGGACCTCTTCTCTCCGGTGACTCGGGTTGCGCATGGCCCCACCCTACATTAGAACATCATTCTAGAACGATGTTCTATTTCGCCCGGAGGGTGCCATGGATGCACTCATGGAGTTGGGACAGCGGGTCCTCGCGCAGCAGCCGTTCAGCACGTTGTTGGGGACCCGGCTGACGCGCCTCGAGAAGGGAGAGGCCGAGCTCGAGCTGCCGCTGCGCGCGGAGCTGAGTCAGCAGCACGGCTTCGCGCACGGGGGCGTGCTCAGCTATCTGGCCGACAACGCCCTGACCTTCGCGGGGGGCTCCGCGATGGACGTGCCGGTGGTGACCTCGGAGTTCAAGATCAACTACATCCGCCCGGCGCTCGGCTCGCGGCTCATCGCAAGGGCTCGCGCGCTCCACGCTGGACGGCGGCAGTCGGTCTGCCACTGCGACATCGTCGCGCTCACGGACGAGGGAGAGACGTTGGTCGCGGTGGCGCAAGGAACCATCGCCGCCATGTCGAAACGGGAGACGCCATGAGCACCAGCGCCCGCTCGCTCGATGAGCAATGGCCCGACGTCCGGCGGCTCTTCTCAAGGACCTCGGCCACCTCGCTCCACTTCGCCATCGCCAGCATCGACAGGACGGGGGCCCCGCACGTCACACCCATCGGCTCGGTGCTGTTGACCGAACCCGGCCGCGGCTTCTTCTTCGAGCTCTACACACGCCGGCTCCCCGCGAACCTGTCGCGAGACCCGCGAGTGAGCATCCTCGCGGTGGACAGCGGAAAGGTGTTCTGGCTCCGGTCCCTCTTCAAGGGGCGCTTCGAGCGTGCTCCCGCGCTTCGACTCGTGGGCCGGGTGGTGGGACCACCGCGTCCCTCGACTCCCGAGGAACAAGCGCGGTTCGCCCGACGGGTGCGGCGGCTGAGCTGGCTCAAGGGGCACGCGCTGATGTGGCGCGACCCGGGTCCCGTGCGAGAGTTCGAGGTGGAGCGAATCGAGCCCGTCCACCTGGGCCCCATGACCGCGGACCTGAGGCCCTAAAGGCCCTCCACCACGAAAAAAGGCCCCGCGTCGCCCGCATCGGCGCCCACGAGGCCTTCTTCTGAATCAAGACTCCAGGCCCTCTCGGGGACAGGGTGCCGCCCTCATCGAGAGCGGGCCTGGAGCATCATCTTTCACTTCACAGCCACTTCGGCGATTCACGTCGCGGAGGCAGCGGATCGGCGGCCTTCGGCTTCGCGGGAGCAGCAGCCGCCGCGGGCCGCGACGACTGAGAACCCGAGCCGCGCGAGGACTGCGAATTGCCCCGGTTGCCACCCTGCCCGGAGCCGCCCGGACGCGCCGAGCGATTGCCCTCGGAACGCCCCTGGCCGCCACCGCCCCCACGCCCTCCGCGCCTGCGGCGAGCGTTGCCACCGGGCGCATTGCCCCGGCCACCACCGCCCTGCCCGCCTCGCGCGTGCATCCCCTGATTCGACCCGCGCGCGGCAGGCGCCTCCACCGAAGCGGAAGCCCCCGGACGCGGAGCCGCGACACCCGAGCGGTACGGATGGTCCTCCACCACCGGAACGCTGCGGCGGATGGTCCGCTCGATGTCGCGCAGGTACGCGCGCTCCTCGGCGTCGCAGAAGGACAACGCCGTGCCCTGCGCCCCGGCGCGGCCCGTGCGGCCGATGCGGTGCACGTACTGCTCCGGCACGTTGGGCAGGTCGTAGTTGATGACGAAGCTCAACCCGTCGATGTCGATGCCACGCGCCGCGATGTCCGTGGCCACCAGCACCCGGAGCGTTCCCGCGCGGAACTCGTCCAGCGCGCGCTCACGGGCGTTCTGGCTCTTGTTGCCGTGAATCGCCGCGGCGCTCACGCCGGAGCCCTCGAGCTGCTTGGCCACCCGGTTCGCGCCGTGCTTGGTGCGCGTGAAGACCAGCGCCCGCTCGATCTTCCCGTCCTTGAGCAAGTGCGCCAGCAGGCCGCGCTTCTGCTCGCGCTCCACGAAGAACACCTGCTGCGCCACCGTCTCCGCGGTGCTGGAGACCGGCGTCACCTCCACGCGCACGGGGTCCGTGAGCAGGTTGCGCGACAGGTCCACGATCTCAGGCGGCATCGTCGCGCTGAAGAAGAGCGTCTGGCGCTTCGACGGCAGCGCCTTGATGACCTTGCGCACGTCGTGGATGAAGCCCATGTCCAGCATGCGGTCCGCCTCGTCGAGCACGAACACCTCGAGCGAGCGCAGCGACACATACCCCTGGTCCATCAAGTCCAGCAGGCGCCCTGGCGTCGCCACCAGCACGTCCACGCCCCGCTGCAGCGACTGCACCTGCGCGCCCTGCCCCACGCCACCGAAAATCACGGAGTGCCGCAGCGGCAGGTTCTTGCCGTACGTCATGAAGCTCTCGCCCACCTGCCCCGCCAGCTCGCGTGTCGGGGTGAGGACAAGACAGCGAACCGGGCGGGCACCACCCGCGGGCGCCTTGGCGGACAGACGCTGGAGAATCGGAAGGGCGAAGGCCGCCGTCTTCCCCGTGCCCGTCTGCGCCACCCCCAGCACATCCTTCCCCGCCAGGGCGTGGGGAATCGCCTTCGCCTGGATGGGCGTCGGCGTGGTGTACCCCTCCGCCTTGACGGCGCGCAGAAGGGTGTCGTGAAGCTGCAATTCGTCGAAAGTCATGGATTCCTAGGTCAAGTTGAGTCTGCTTCCCCGGCAGGCGAGGAAGCCCGCGCAGCGTGCCCGTTCGAGCTCAAAGCCGAGGGCACCTGGCGGTGCGCGGTGCGGCCCGGCCGGCCGACCCGCTTGAGAACGTCTGAGAACGGGCAGGTCCCCCCTCCCATTCCGCGACATCGTGCGGCGGACCCTGCCCGCTTCGAGGTCGCTTGTCGCGCGAAATCGAGGGCTTGACAGAGGTTTTTAGGGCCCCGGACATTGCAAGCTCCGGGGCCCGTCATCACTTCACATCACGCCCGTGCTTCAGGCAGTGGCTCGTACGAGCCCAGCCGCATGCTCGCCTGGCCACGTCCCTGCGTGCGGCCTCGCAGGCTCGTCACGTAGCCGAACAAGCTCGCCATGGGCACACGCGCGAACACGCGCCGCGCGGGCCCCTGCGTCTCCATCCCCTGCACCCGTCCGCGCCGTGCCGCCAGGTCCCCGAGCACCTCACCCACGTACTCCTCGGGTGTGGTGACCTCGACATCCATCACGGGCTCGAGGACCTGGACGCCCACCCGCCGCACGGCCTCCTGGACCGCCAGTGAGCCCGCCATGGAGAACGCCTGGGGCGTGGAGTCGCGCACGTGCGTGTCCCCGTCCACCAGTCGGACCTCCATGTCCACCAACGCCACGCCGTCCCGCACACCGCGCTCCATGGCGCCCACCACGCCCTTCTGGATGGCCGGCACCAGCTCCTTCGGAATGGAGCCCCCGCGCGTGTCGTCCACGAAGACGAGCCCCGCGCCGCGCGCCGCCGGAGCGATGTCCAGCACCACGCGTGCGTACTGTCCGGGCCCACCCGTCTGTCGGACGTGGCGGTACTCCTGGCGCACCGCCTGCTTCACGGTGTCGCGGTAGGCCACCTTGGGCTGTCCCACCCGCGCCTCCACGCCGTACTCCGTCCGCAACCGGTCCACGACCACCTCCAGGTGAAGCTCACCCATGCCGGACAGCAGCACCTGGCCGCTCTCCGGGTCCACGCCCACACGCAACGACGGGTCCTCCGCCGCCAGCCGATGCAGGCCTTCCTCCAGCTTCGGGAGCTCCGCGGGGGACCTGGCCTCCACGGTCAGGTGCACCACGGGCTCCGGGAAGCCGAGCGACTCCAGCACCACGGGAGCCTCCGGGTCGCTCAGCGTGTCCCCCGTGCGCACGCTCTTCATGCCGAGCGCCGCGGCGATGTCTCCCGCATGGACCTCCTCCACCTCCTCGCGGCGATTGGCATGCATGAACATCAGGCGTCCCACGCGCTCCCGCTTGCCGGTGGCGGGATTGAGCAGGACGGTGCCCGCGCGCAGCGTCCCCGAATACACACGCAGGAAGACGATGTTGCCCACGTTCTTGTCGCTCATGAGCTTGAAGGCGAGCGCGGCCGGGGGCGCGTCGTCCGAAGGCTCTCGCGTGACGGTCTTCTCCGTGCCCGGGACGAAGCCCTCCACCGCCGGCAGGTCCGACGGCGCGGGCAGATAGTTCACGATGGCATCCAGCAGCATCTGCACACCCTTCTTCTTGAAGGCCGACCCGGCGAGCACGGGAACCAGTGCCCGGGAGAGCGTGCCCGCGCGCAGCGCACGCACGAGCTCCGCCTCCGTGACCTCGTCCAACCGCCCGTTCACGAACTTCTCCATCACGCCATCGTCCACGTCCGCCGCCGCCTCGATGAGCCGCATCCGCAGCGCCTCGGCCCGGGCACGCACCTCCTCCGGCACGGGGAGCCCGTCGCGGTACTCACCGCCGTCCCCATCGAAGAGCACCGCCTTCATGCGGACCAGGTCCACCAGTCCCCGGAACTCCGAGTCCGCGCCCAACGGCAACTGCACCGCCACGGGGCGAGCACCCAGCCGCTCCCGGATGGAGGCCACGCTCATGTCGAAGTCCGCGCCCACCTTGTCCATCTTGTTGAGGAACGCGATGCGCGGAACGCCATAGCGGTCCGCCTGGCGCCACACGGCTTCCGACTGAGGCTCCACGCCCTGGCTCGCGTCGAACACGGCCACCGCGCCATCCAGCACGCGCAGGGAGCGCTCCACCTCGATGGTGAAGTCCACGTGTCCCGGCGTGTCCAGGATGTTGATGCGATGAGGCGTGCCCGCGGAGGGGCCTTGGCGAGGAGTCCAGAACGCGGTGGTGGCCGCGGAGGTGATGGTGATGCCGCGCTGCTTCTCTTGCGGCAGCCAGTCCATCTCCGTGGAGCCGTTGTGCACCTCGCCCGTGGCGTGGATTCGGCCGGTGAAGAACAGAACGCGCTCGGTGAGCGTCGTCTTGCCCGCGTCGATGTGAGCCATGATGCCGATGTTGCGATAGCGCTCGATGCGAGTATTGCGAGACATAAAAGACTCCCGTTCCCGTCGGGCAGCGAGGCCCGCGGAGGGTGATGAGTGAAAGGAACCGGTTGGAGGACGTCGGCGATGGCCGTCAGGCCTGCTCGCGTGACACACCCCGGAGGGACACCAAGGTCCGTTCAGGGACGCGAGTGGACAGACGATGGCTCCGCCACGGAGCCAGCGCGGGACCGGACTTCACGGCACACGGGAACCAGCCACCCGCGCGCCGGAAGGACTCCGGCCCCGCCAGCTCAAATGTCGAGCAGAACCTCGTGACGGGGGGCAAGGCACACGTCCGCCGCGGGCGCGGCGATACGCGCATCCAGCAGGGCGATGGAGAAGACGGGCCTCATGATGGATATGAGTTAAGACAGACAAGCGCTCGTGTCAACTCACACGCCCCAGGTCATCGCGGACCTTCAGCCGCGTGTTGATATGACAATCAAGTGCTGAGCGCCCGCACACGTGCGGCGAGGTTCTGCGTGAAGAGGCGGTAGATGCGCAGCGCGGCGGACTCGTGCGTGTCCAGGTAGTGCTGAAAGCCCGCGCGGGTGATGCGCAGCGCGCGGACCGCGGTACGCGCCTTCACCCGCGCGGAGACAGGCGCGTCCTGGACCAGGGAGATCTCCCCCAGATGGGCGCCCGGCCCCAGCGTGTTGAGCCGCCGCGAGTCGTCCTCCGTCCCGCTGAAGACCTCCACCGTTCCCTCCAGCAGCACGAAGAGCCCGACGCCCGCCGTCCCCTTCTCCAGGACGACGGCGCCCGCGGGGATGAGCACCTGCCGCGCGACGCGGTAGAGGTCCTTCATGTCCTCCAGCGACAGCTCGCCGAAGATGGGAATCGCCTTGAGGTATTCGTAGCCAGCATCCATCGGCACGATGCCCTGCGAGGACAGTCGCGCGATGATGGCCTCGGCTTCCGCTTCCATGCCCATGCGGCGCAAGAGCCGGGCCTTCTCCGCGGCCAGCGCGGGGTCCAGGCGCGCCGCCTCCGAGCCGCGCAGGGTGTCCGCGAGCAACGCCAACGCCCGGCGCGTGAAGCCCTCCGCGTCCAGCAACATGCACATGCGCAGCACCGACTCCACGTAGCGGCCATCTCCCACGGGGACACATCCGAGCGCCTCCACCTCCGAGTGGGGCTGCCCCAGCTCGCGATAGACGAGCGCCGCCTCATAGGGGCGACCCAGGCGGACCAGGCACTGGGCCACGGCCTCGGGCGCGCCCAGTCCCCGATACACCTCCAGGGCCCGTTCCAGCGCGCCCCCCCGCTCGAAGGCCGCGGCCGCGCGCTCGGCATCGCCCTCGCGCAGGTAGGCCTCCGCCGCGTCCACGTACTGGCCGGCTTGGACATACAAGGCCGCTACCCGCGCATCGACGCCACAGCCACGAAGCAGCCGCGCGGCGCCGGAGAAATCACGCGCCCACCGCAGCACCTCCGACAAGCGCTCGCGCACTTCTGGAGAGACCTGCTCGGCTTCGCGCAACAGACGCTCGCGTTGCGCGAGGCCCAGCTCCTCGTACAGCCGCGCGGCCGTCGCGGCGGTCTCCAAGCCCATCAACGACTGCAGCGCCTGGAGCGTTCCTTCCACGCCCCCTCGCTCGCTGCTCGCTTCAGGTACTTCCGCCTCGGACCGTGACATCGAGAGTCCCCCTTCGCCGGGCATACAACCCCCGCGCGGGGAACCCTTGTCCAGGTCTCCCGACGCCCCAGCGGACTGGGGGCGCCTATATCACCCCGCCCACGGCACCGGACACCTCAGCCCCATCAGCGGACGGAGATGAGCCCCACGTCGAAGATGAGGACGGAGTGCGGAGGAATGCGGCCCGACGCCGAGCCCTGCGCGCCGTAGCCCAGCGCGGACGGAATGATGAGGCGACGCTTGCCCCCCACGCGCATGCCCAGCAGCCCCTGGTCCCACCCATCGATGACCTGCCCCAGCCCCAGATTGAAGGCGATCGGGGCCTTGCCTTCCGAGGTCTCGAACATCTTCCCGTCCGGGAGATAGCCCGTGTAGTGCACCTGTACCCGCGCGCCGTTCGTCGCCTCGTCCCCGGTGCCCACGGCCCCCTGGTCCAGCAGGAACAGGCCACTGGGCAGACGCGTCATCACCGACAGGTCCACGTTCAGGCTCTCCGCGTACGTCACCTTCGTGGGGTCGCCGCTGTCCGGGCTCCCCTGCTGCCCGGACGAGTCATCACCACAACCCATGAGAGGGAGGAGCAGGGCACACAACAGAAGCGAGCGAAGCATGGGGGTCCTTGGATGCAGGCCGGAGTCCGGCGATGAACGTGCCCCAGACTGCCCCGACCTGCTCCCCCACGGAAGCAGAAGCGTGACCGCCTGCCCGCCGACAGGGGTGACATCCTGGGCTCGAAATGCGTGGGCGTCCCCGCAGCGCTTCCGCTATGCAAGAGGGCAATGCCCCGCTGGCTCAGCTTCCTGTTGTGGTTCGTCCCCATCCTGACGCTGCTTGGCGTCGCACACGTCTACCTCTACCGAAGACTCATCCGGGACATGACGGCGCATCGCGGCCTGCGCCGAGGCGCCCAGGTCCTGCTCGTCTCGGGCTTCGTGGCGGCCGCCGGGTTCCGCTCCGTCGGCGTCTGGTTCCCCTCGTCGGAGAGCGTCCGGATCCTGGGCATCGGGCTACTCACCTGGATGGGCCTGCTCATGTACCTTTTCTTCTGCACGCTGGCCGTGGAGCTGGTGCAGCGCGTGGTGAGCTGGCGCAAGCGCGATGTGACGCCGCCCAGCGAAGCGCTTCCGTCCCAGCCCCCCTCGCCCGAGCGCCGCGCGGTGCTCACGGGCGGGCTGGCCGTGGGCGCGGGAGTCGCGGGCATCGGGATGAGTGGCTTTGGAGCATGGCGCGCGTTCCATCCCCCCGACGTGAACGACATCCCGGTGCGCCTGCCGCGCTTGCCTCGGGCCCTGGATGGATTCTCGCTGGTGCAGCTCACGGACATCCACGTGGGCGACGTGCTCCAGCGTCACTTCATCGACGAGCTGGTCGCACGCACCAACGCGCTGAAGCCCGACCTCATCGCCATCACCGGCGACCTGGTGGATGGCTCGGTGAGCAGGCTGGGCCCCTACGTCACGGGCCTGGGCGCGCTGCGCGCTCGACATGGCGTGTTCTTCGTGACCGGCAATCATGATTACTATTCCGGCGCAACGTCATGGGTGGCCTTCCTCGAGCGATTGGGCATCACCGTGCTGCGCAACCGCGCCGTGTCCATCGGGGATGCGGGGGCGTCCTTCTCATTGGCCGGGGTGGACGACTGGAGCGCGTTCAGGATGGGAGAGCCCGGGTACGACCTGGACTCGGCGCTTCGCGAGGTGAGCCCGGACCGGGCCTCCGTGCTGCTGGCCCACCAACCCTCCAACTTCGACGAGGTCGCCCGGCGTGGCGTGGGGCTCCAGATCTCCGGCCACACCCACGGCGGACAGATGTTCCCCGGCAACCTCGTGGGAGACCTCGTGTGGGGCAGTCGCAACGCGGGTCTCAGCCGCGCGGGCGACTCCCAGCTCTATGTCAGCCGGGGCTGTGGCTTCGTGGGTCCCCCCATGCGGGTGGGAGCCCCGCCGGAGATTGCCCGGCTGGTGTTGATGCCGGGGTGAGACTCCCGGGCCGGGGGCCCGATATCCCTCGTGATTCCACCGGCTTGGCCGCGGCGGCCCGTCCGCGCGTGGCCCCGGAAACACATTTCAGGGTAGGCCGTCCATGAGCCGGGTGATGGGAAGTCCCTCGGACGAAGCACTCATGGAACGGTTCTGCGACGGTGCATCAGACGCGTTCGAGACCCTGTTCGCCCGGCATGCTGGCCGGGTTCAAGGGTTCCTGACGCGAATGGTGCGCGATGGCCCGCTCGCCGAGGACCTCTTGCAGACCACATTCCTGTCCGTCATCCGAGCCCGAGGGCGCTACGAGCCCGGGACTCGCTTCATCCCCTGGCTGATGACCATCGCCGCCAATGCCGCGCGGGACTCGCTGCGTCATCGCCAGCACGTGGAGGCCTATGCCTCCGGAGACCACACCGGAGCCCCCACCTCCGCCCCGCCCCCTTCCGGGGACCCGTCCCTGCGCCAGCACCTGCTGGATGCGCTGCAACAGCTTCCCCCCGACCACCGCGAGGCCGTGGTGCTCAGCAAGGTGGAGGGTTGGTCCTTCGACGAGATCGCCGAGCTCCGAGGCATCAGCGCGGGCGCGGCCAGACTGCGGGCCCACCGGGGCTACGAAAAGCTCCGGGAGATTCTCGGCGCGCTGGGAGAGGCGTGATGAAGACGCCCATCGACATCGACTCCCTGCTCAACGAGGCGCCTCGCGAGGAGCCGAGCGCCCTCACTCGAGCCTTGGAGAGGGCACGAGGCGAGCTCGCGCTGCATCAGCCCGTGAGGCACTGGCGCACCCAGGCCGCGTGGATGATGGCGTCGTCCTTCGCCATCGCGCTGTTGGTGGCCGGTGTGTTGCTCGCGGGCGGCGCGCTGAATGGCGAGGCCCTTCTCCAACGAATTCCCCTGCTCCTGCTGCTGCTCACGACCAGCGGTGTCTGTGCGTGGGGGGCCCTGTCGCCCCATGGACGCGGACTGCGGCGCGCCGCCGTGGGACTGGCCATGGCTTGCGCGGCGACCCTCGTGCTCGCGCGGGGCTCCCCCAGCGCCCCGCCCTCGCTTCCGGGGTGGGTATGCACGGCGAGCCACCTCGCCGTGGACCTCGTGCCGCTCATCGTCGCGGTGGTGGTGCTGCGCGGCGCGGCCTTCCAACCCCTGCGCGCCCTGTGCGCGGGCCTGTCTGTCGGCACGACGGGGGCGTTCGTCGGTGAGCTCGCGTGTGAGCAGGACTGGCGGCACGTCGCTGGCTACCACCTGCTCGCCTGGGCCCTCGTCTGCGCGGCGGCCTTCGTTCTCTCCCGCTCCCTCAAGCCCCGCTCCTACGCACCATGATCCAGGACCCCTCTCTCATCGTGAAGCGCGACGTGGATGGAGCCCCCGTGCTCATCGGCGAGCGAGTCACTGTCATCCCCGACTCCACGGATGGCACCATCAGCCCAGGCTTCCTCGGCCGCACCGGCGTCGTCGTGGCGCTTGTCTACGACGACCCGGTCCAGCAATACCCCACCGACCCGCTCATCCAGGTCCGTGTGGATGGCCTGGGTGATGACCTCTTCTTCCTCGATGAGCTGGTCGCGGACCCGGCACACGCCCGTACCTCACGCGCACAAGGCCAGGAGCACGAGCGCCCGACTCGGCCCCGCGCTCATCGCGTGCAGTAACCTCTTCGCATCCAGCCCTGGATTGAGCATCGTCAGGCGCGGTGAACCTCCCCGACCCCGAGCTCCGCCCGCTGGGCCGCAAGGCCTACGGTTCGATTCCGCACCTGCCTGGCTCGCGCACCGGCCCCGCGGACCGGCACCTTTCGCCCGCCCTCGCCCGGGTGTGCACCGAACGCGTGCGCGACGCGAGAGATCATGTCGTCGTCCTGGAGAAGTTGGATGGCTCGTGTGTCGCCGCCGCGCGAGTGGGCGACACCCTGCTCGCACTAGGCCGGGAGGGACGGCTCGCGGCCCATTCTCCCAACGAAGCCCGCAGGCTCTGGGCCAACTGGGTCGCCACCCACTCCCAGCGATTCATGGCCGTGCTGAGGCCTGGAGAATGGCTCGTCGGAGAGTGGCTCGCCCTGGCCCATGGCACCCGATACGCGCTGGTCCATGAGCCCTTCGTCGCGTTCGACTTGATGCACGACGGCCATCGCCTGCCCTGGGCACAGCTCACCGAGCGCATCGCGGCCGCGAGCTTCATCACGCCCGGCCTGATTCATGAGGGAGGTCCCCTCGACATCGAGACGGCGATGTCGCGCCTTCAACCCCATGGGTTCCACCACGCCGTGGACCCGGTGGAGGGCGCCGTGTGGAGGCTCGAGCGCCGGGAAGGCTCGGGTGTCAGGGTGGATTTCCTGGCCAAGTATGTCCGCCGCGACAAGGTGGACGGGGGCCTGCTTCCAGAGAACTCCGGCCGCCCCGCTCTCTGGAACTGGCGCCCCGAAGCGCCCCCATCGAAGGAAGTGCTGCCATGACCCGGGCCATTCTCGTCACCGGCAATCGCCACAAAGCCGACGAGGTCATCCGCCTCCTGGCCGGCCTCGACATCACCTGGCAGAAGCTGCCTCTTCCTGGCTTCGAGGATGACGCGACCACCGCGCCGCTCGACCTCGCCACGGCCGTGAAGAACAAGGTGCTGGCCGCGTACGCCCAGCTCGGCACACCGTGCATCGTGGAGACCACCGCCTTGGAGCTGGAGGGAGGTGAGTCCTTCACGGGCGCGCGCTTCAAACAGGAGCTGCTGACTCGCGGGGCGCACGCGTTCTTCGCGGAGCATGGTGGCCGTCGCGGACGCACACGCGTGGCGGTGGCCTACTCAGCGGATGGCCACCCCGACCACGTCCACCTCTTCGAGGGCGCCATCTCGGGCGAGTTGCTCACCCATCCCCGTGGCGAGGGTGGCTACGGCTGGGACAGCGCGTGGCTTCCCGACGGCTATCAGCGAACGCTCGGCGAGATGTCCGGGAACAAGTTCTTCGTCAACATGCGGCACAGGCCCTACCTGGAGCTGGCGGACCTGCTGCGCCCGGCCTCTCCCGGTGGCGCCTACGAGGCCCACCTCACCGTCTCCGCCCGCACCGAGGAGGAGCTGGAGCGCTTCCGCGCGTTCTGTGACGAGGCCTCGGTGAAGTGCATCTTCATCGAGCTGGGCCGAGGCGCCGAGCCCTTCCAGCCCATGACGGCCTCCTACCACCACGGCACGCTCCGTCACGCGCTGGAGGAGGTCAGGGGGATGGCGCGTGCGCTCGCGGGCCAGGGCTTCGACGTGACGCGCATGAAGCTGGAGGCGCTCGGCAAGAACCGCGACATGCCCGAGGACGACGCGGCGGCGCTCGCGCAGCCCGCCAACTACTTCGAGTTCCACGTGAAGGTCCTCCTGCCCGCGAGCGGCGCGGACATGGACACCCTCCAGGCCCGGTGCGCGCGGCACGGCGCTCACTTGTCACGCAACGCTCGCAAGGTGCGCGAGGACGGCGCCTCCGAACGCTTCGTCACGCTCCGCGCCCACGCCATGGGACGCGTCAACGCGGACGCGCGCTTCACCGCGCTCCTCGAAGACCTCTCGGGCCTGGGCTATCCGCTCACCCAGCGGCTGCGCGAGTACACGGTCTACGACTCCAACCACGGCCTCGACCGGGGCTGGCTCGAAAGCACGCCATGAACACCGACGAGTCCCCGCTCCGTTCGGGAATCGCGGTGCTGCGCCGATTGGCCCGCTCGCCGGAAGCCTCGTCCCTGGTCCTTCGCGGCGGGTTGATGATGCGCCTGTGGAGCGGGCCCGTGCCTCGCTTTGTCGAGGACCTCGACTTCCTCGCGGCCTTCCCGTTCGACGTCCCACGGACGCTGCGGCTCCTGGAACAGGTGCTGAGAGTGGACGTGGACGACGGCTTCCACTTCGGCGCGCTCCGCTCCGAGGTCATCTGGGAGGAGACCGACTTCCCTGGCGTGCGCATCCACGTCGACACACGGCTGCCTGGAGCGCTGGCCCCCTTCGAGCTGCGCATCGACGTGGGCTTTGGAGACGAATTAGAGCCCCCCGCCACATGGCTCGACTATGCGTCGGCCGACGGGGCTCCGGCGCGTGTGCTCACCGTGCGCCCGGAGACGATGTTCGCATGGAAGGTGCACGGCCTCTTCGAGCGGGGCAAGGGGCGCTTCCGCCCCAAGGACCTGTTCGACGTGTTCCTGCTCGTGCGGTTCGCGCCGCTCGAAGCCCCGCTGCTCGCGCCCGCCCTGCGGCTGGCCTTCGACTCGCGCGGAGACTCCCTCGAACTCATGGAGCGGCTGGTCTCCGGCACGTTCGGCCAGAGCCCGTGGAGCCTGGAGAAGTGGGCCCGCTACCGGGCGCCGCAACCCGATGGACGCCCCGAGCACCTCGCCGACGTCGTGCAGGCTGTCAGCCACGCGCTCCTGCCCGTGTGGAAGGCGGCACGCGCCCTCCCATCCAAACGCCCCTGAACCGCCCCGCGTCAGTACGACGCGGTGAGGCTCCAGTGGATGCTGGAGTACGTGTCCTCGGCCACCCCGCCGTTGTTCCAGCCCGTGCGTGTCCCCGCGCCGGAGAAGGTGTCCTTGAACTGCGACAGCTCGAAGCGCACCTGGTAGCCGAACGGGCCCCACACTTCACCCGCGACGCCCAGCTCCGCCTCCCAGCCGAAAGACGAAACCGAGGTACCGTAGTCACTCACCTCCAAATTCAGCGCACCGCCATCATCATCGAAGCCCTGGCCCGGCTTCGGGCCGATGAAGAACTGCCCGGCCGCCTCCAGCCGCACCTGTCGCAGCAGCGGAACGGACACCTCCAAGCCCACCGCGGGGAACAAGCGATGCGTGCTGGACAGCGGGCTGTCCGCGGGCGCGTCCACGTTGAATGAGCGCGTGAGCATCCCCGCCTTGACGCCCGCGTACCCCAAGAGCTGCCGCGAGGAGCCCAGGCCGAAGAAGTAGCGATACATCGCCTGCGCGGTGAAGACCGAGTCGGTGGCCACGACTTCCCGAGTGCCGGACTGGCCCGACTCGTTGAACAACGTCACGTCCGTGGACGCATACCCGCGCCGGTAGCCCACCGTCAGCCCCAGGCCGCGCAGCGCCGAGGGGTGACGGGCCAGCGGCAACAGCTCCAGCTCCGCGGCGATGCCCAGGTACGGCGCGGACGACTCGAAGTCGGACCGGTCGCCCACCTTCTCCGCGTCCGCCTTCTTGTCGAACTCACCGCAGGACTTCACCCCGGGGCGCGTACAGTACTTGCGCCAGGTCGTCGTCCCGCCCAGCGTGAGCCGGGCCAACGGAGGCCGCACCGGCTCCTCCCCCACCGTTCCACCCGAACCGGTATCCAACGCCACCTCCAGGAATGGATCCGTGGTGGTGTGGGACTCGGGGTCCTCGTCCATCGCCGGTGGACCGTCCTTGGGCTGCGGTCCCACCGCCAACTGCTCCGGCTCACTCACGCGAGGCGTCTTCTCGGGCAACGGCTTGGGAGTCTCCACGGGACGCTCCGCCACCGGCGCGGTCTCCAGCGGCTTCGGCGTCTCCACGAGGCGCTCCACCGCCGGCTCGGTACGGCCAGGCTTCGGCGGGGCCTCCGCCACTGGCACCGGCGGCGTCACCGGCTCCACGGGCGCAAGCGGCTCGGACGGAGTGATGTTCGAGGGCGCCTCGAAGGCCCGCGGGGCCCCCTTCAACAAGTCGACGACCCGAAGCGAAACGGCCTTCGCGTCCGAGGGGGACACCTTGCCTCGCGTCAGCTTCAACTCCTGCTCGCCAAGCACCACACCGCTCGCGTCCAACACACGCACCGTCACTGACGACGGGCCCATCGTTCCGGTGACGGCGCCCGCCAGCTTCATCTTCGGCGCGACGCTGGCCAGCGGGCCGTCGGTGAAGAGGACGTTGCCCTTCAGCCCATCCTTCTTCGCGAGCGTGGCGTACTGCTTGAGCGACGCCACCTTCGTCTGCTTGCCTCGGCGCAGCGCGGACTCCAGCTGCGTCCGGACCTTCCCGCGCAGGTCTCCCTCCACCGTCAGCACCACGACACGCGGAGGCTCTTCCTTCGGGGCCACGGCCTTCCGCGTCTTCACCACCCGAGGCTTCGCCTTGGGCGCGGCCACCTGAGCAGACGCCGAACGCCGCTTCTTGACGACCTGCGCGAGCGCCTCGGGAGACGCCAGCGTCAACGCCACGAACAGCACCAGGCCCCAGCGAACCATCGCGTGTTGGGTGTTCATCATGGAGGGATGGAAGGTTCACCCACCCCGCATGCGAAGTCCAGACTTGCCCGGCTATCGGGTCACGCGTTCGCGGGCGCCGAGGCCGCCACCACTGGCGGGGCGTTCGCCAGGGGGGCCTCCAGCCTCACCGCCACGGGTGACTCGCCCTCCAAGCGGCCCCTTCCCAGGAAGTCACGGCGGTAGATGCGCACCATCGCCATGAAGAGGGACGCGATGAGCGGCCCCACCAACAGGCCCATCATCCCGAACACCGCCAGCCCGCCGAACATGGAGAGGAAGACCAGCAGTGGATGCAACGCCATGCGCGAGCCGCACAAGCGGGGACGGATGATGTTGTCGATGCTCCCCACGAGGAGGGTTCCCCAGGCCAGGAGGAAGACCCCCTCGCTCACCCGCCCCAGCGCCAGGAGCACCACGCCAATGGGCCCCCAGACCAGGGCCGTGCCCCCCACCGGTACCAGGGCCACCAACACCATGGCGGCACCCCAGACCCCGGCGTGTGGAACCCCGGAGATGAGCAACCCCACGAACCCCACCGCCCCCTGGATGAGCGCGGTGATGGTGTTGCCATAGACCATGGCGTACGCGACGTCGGTGAACTCCCGCGCGAAGGCGTCCAGGTAGCGGCGCTCCAGCGGAATCAGGCCCGTGACCTCCGACACCAGCCGGCGGCCATCGAGGAAGAAGTAGTACATGGCCACCATCATCAGGAACATGTTGATGGCCAACTCGGTGCCCGCCCCCACCACGTCCCGCACCAGCGACGCGCCTTCCGCCACGACCGCCATCAGCGAACGCTCCGCGTGGCTGCCCTCGAGGTCGAAGCGGACATAGCGGCCCAGGCCCCTCGGCAGGCTGGAGCCGACCCAGTGGAACACGTCCACGTGCTCCAACAGCTCCTGCGCGCGGCCCACGACGTGGAGAACCTCACGCGCCACCAGCCACCCCACCAGGGCCAGCGGCGCGAGGATGAGCAGGAACACCGTGAGGGTGGACACCCCCGCGCACAAGGCCTTGCGGCCCCGCGACTTCTGACACAGGTAGTCCTGCACCGGCATGAAGAGGACCACCAGGAAGCCGCCCAGCAATACCGGCATCAGGAACGGCAACAGAATCCTGGAGAACAGCATCAGCACGAGCGCAAACAGCGCCGCGAACCCGTAGTTCGACCACCGCCGCGAATCAGCCACCGCCCCACCTCGCCCTGCCCGACGAGCCCACCGACCATCACCAACCTAGGAATCGCGCTTCCCGACCGGAAGTCCGACTTCCCGCACAAGAGGACCTCCTCCATGACTACTGGACGTTTCGCGCTGACGGGCGTCGCGGCCCTGGCCATCTCCGCCACCCTGGCCAGCCAAGGCTGCTCGGATGACACCATCCCCTGCGACAACTGCCCGGCCATGGAGGGGCGCTACCGAATGGACTTCGGCGACGGCGGAGTTCCCGCCGACTGCGTCTTGATTGGAGTGGACCTCCCTCGAGGACAGCCCCTGGACATCACCCGTGTGGGAGCCAGCCTCACCGGTAAACTGGAGGGTGTGGGCCTGTCCGGCAACGTCTCCGCCGAGGGCTCCTTCACGCTGGCGGGAACACAGGCGGGGCCGCCCGACGGTGGAACCTCAGTGAGCTTGAGCCTCGCCGGTCGCTACACGCCCCCCGAGGGGGACGGCGGCACGGCGCGACTCGATGGGACCTTCACCGGCAACTTCTCCCGCCCGAGCACGAACGCGCCCCAGCGGTGCGGCATCGTCGTCCCGTTTTCGGCGACCCGGGAGTAACACCTCGGGCCGCCAACGGGACGGGCCAATTACTTCTTCTTGGCCTCGGCGGCCTTGGCCTCCGCCTTCTGCTTCTTGGCCCGCTTCTTCCAGGCCTGCTTGATCTTCATCTGCACGCGGCGGTGCTTGCTCTTGCTGCGGGCCATCGCTGACTCCTGTGCTCCATGACGGAGACGTGAAAAGAGGCGCTTAACTATCAGAACCCGAAGGGCTCCCGGAAGAGGAACCCTCCAAAGGTGTGGAAGAGGCCTGCTCGGCCCCAGGCTCCCCCCCGGGTTCCACCTCTGGGGCGGGACGTGTCGGGAAGGGAATCCCCTCCGCCCCGCGGACCTGGGTGGGTCGGGCGGTGGACACCGTGACTTCCCCCTCCCGGTCCTCGTCGGTGGGCTTCTCCCGGGAGGCCGGGGCGCTGCTCTGGTGGGGCCGCTTCTTCACCGAGGCGAAGATGGGCTTGCAGGCGTCCACGAAGTTGCGGACCTCGTCCAGGGGGAGCGCCGGGCAGTGGTTGCCGTTGGCGCCCGTCATGGAGGTGGCCATGCACATGGCGTTGAGGATGGCCTCCTCGGTGGCCTCCATCACCGCCTCGTAAAGGGGGTCCAATCGCTGGTCCAGGAGGAGCTTCAGCTTGTAGACCATCTTCTGGGTGCGACGCGGGATGATGTTCGCGGTGGAGAAGCCCACCACGATTTCCCCCGAGCCGTGCGCCGCGTAGCTGCCCACCCGGCCGATGCCCAGGCCCACGCGCTTGCACAGGCGGTTGATTTGATGGCTCAAGAGCGGCGCGTCCGTGGCCACCACCGCGATGATGGAGCCATAGGTGGTGCCGCGCTTGGGCGCGCCCTTGAACTTCTCGGCCAGCACCTCCCCCACGGGGAGCCCGCCCACGCGCAGGTTGTGCATCTTCCCGAAGTTGGACATCACCAGGACGCCCAGGGTGTAGCCCCCCAGGACCTCCGGCAGCTTGCGGGACGCGGTGCCGATACCGCCCTTGAAGTCACACGTCACCATGCCGGTGCCGCCGCCCACGTTGCCCTCCGCCACCGGGCCCGAGGCCGCGTTGCGGATGGCCTCGTAGACATGCTCCTCGCGCACGTGCCGGCCGGAGATGTCGTTGAGCCATGAGTCGTCGCACTCGCCGACGATGGGGATGATGACGTCGTGCTCATCGCCGATGCCCGGGTAGCGCTCCACCAGGTGGCGGGCCACGCCGTCCGACACCGCGCCCACCGCCATGGTGTTCGTCAGAAGGATGGGCGTCTCGATGAGCCCCCACTCCATGAGCTGCGTCATGCCGGAGACCTCGCCCGCGCCGTTGAGCACGAAGCCGCCTCCCGTCATCCGCTCCATGAAGATGTTGCCGTTGTTCGGCAGGATGGCCGTCACACCCGTGCGCACCGGCCCATGCCCTGGCCGCAAGGGGCCATCGCCTTTGATGAGCGTGCAGTGGCCGACGAGGATGCCTTCCACGTCGGTGATGGCGTTGTACTTGCCTGGCTTGAAGCGGCCGAGGGGAAGTCCCAGCTCGCGGGCGCGAACCCGCGGTCCGTTGTACTCGGGGATGTGCACCATGCCGGCCACACTAGCGGACCATCACCCACCGTCAACCACTCCGAGCGCGTAATATCTTCGGGCAGCCGAACGGCGCCGGCCTGTCCGCACGGCGCGTGAGATTCCAAGCGGCCCCGAGGAGTCCGGGGCCACCTGGAGCGGGCTCAGGCCTTGGCCTCGATGCGCGGAGCGGCCTCGGAGGAGGAAGCCCCCGCGCTGGTGCTGACATTGCCGTTGCCGTGGGGGCTCTCGCCGGGCGATGCGCTGGGCGACGGAGCGGGCGCGGTCAGCCCACCCGGCTCCTCCATCGAGGCCACCTTGTGCAGCACGGTGGAGGCGTGCTCGGTGGCGGCGCGACGTGCGACGCGCTCCTTGTAGCGGCGGATGGCGGGGGCCATGATTTCGCCGATGAGCGCGCGGTAGTCCATGCCCGCGCCCTGGGCGATGAGCACCAGGTCGCTCCAGCCCGGCGTGAGGCCCGGCAGAGGGTTGCACTCGATGAAGTAGATGCGCCCCTTGTCATCCATGCGGAAGTCGATGCGCGCGACGTCGCGGCACCCCAACGCCATGAACGAGCTGCGCGCGGCCGTGCGCAGCTTCTCCAGCAGCGCGGGCTCCAACTTGGCGGGCGCGTCGTAGCGGATGCGGTCCGTCCAATCGAGCTTGTGCTGGAAGCTGTAGACGGGGTTCTTCTCCGCCTTGTCCAGGAACACAATCTCCATGGGCGGCAGCACTCGCGGACGGCGCTCGCCCAGCAGGCCCACGGTGAACTCACGCCCGCCGATGTACTCCTCGATGAGCGCGGGCTGCTGGTACTTGCTCGCGATTTCGCGCACCACCTCACGCAGCTCCGCCTCGCTGTGGCAGACGCTCTTGGTGACGACCCCCTTCGAGCTGCCCTCCGCCACCGGCTTCACGATGAGCGGGAAGGAGGTGAACTCCTTGTTGAGCCGCTCCTTGCCCGTGGCCATGAGCTGGAAGTTGGGCGTGAGGATTCCCGCCTGGCGGACAATCTTCTTCGCCAGCGCCTTGTCCAAGGCGATCGAGAGCGTGGCCGGGTCGCTCCCCGTGTAGGGGATGTCCAGGAGCTCCAGCATCGCCGGCACCTGGCTCTCGCGGTTGCGGCCCTTGAAGCCCTCGGCGATGTTGAAGACGATGTCCAGCGGCGTGCTGGACAACACCGTGGGCAGCTCCGCGGTGGCCTCCAGGTCGATGACCTCGTGGCCCCAGGAGGCAATCGCCTCGCGGATGGCCTGGAGCGTGTTGGGCGAGTCGTACTCCGCCTCGCTGTCCTCCACCGACTCCCCATGGGCGCTGGGCTTCACGCGCTTCACGTTGTACGTGAAGCCCACCCGCAGGGGCCCCGTCTTGCGCGCGGGCTTGCCCTGGCGCCGGGCGGAGTCCTTGATTTTGTAGCGCCGGGCCGCGCTCTGGATGATGGAGTTGAGGACCCCGTCCAGGTGCAGCCCATCCAGCTCCGCCGACGCGTAGATGCCCGCGCCCGGCTCCAGGCTGGGCAGTGCGTTGATCTCCAGGAAGTACGGCACGCCCGCGTCGCTGAGCCGGAAGTCGATGCGGCCCAAGTCCCTGCAGTCGAGCGCCTTGTAGATCTTCTGCGCCATCTTCCGGACGTCCTCCGCCGTGCGGGCGGGAATCCGGGCGGGCGCGAGCACCGAGACGGCGTTCTCCTTCTTCGTCTTCAGCTCGTAGTCGTAGATGGCGTAGCGGCGGCCCGCGGTGACGGCCGGGTCCACCACGTACTCCACCGGCGTGAGCACGCCGTCGTAGTCGTTGTCCACGGCCGCCAGGAACGGCACCGTCAGGTCACGCCCGGGGATGAACTCCTCGACCAGCACCCCCGAGGGGTACTTCTCCAGCGCGGACGCCACCTTGAGGCGCACCTCGTCCAGCGTCTCCGCGATGGAGTCCTGGGTGATGCCCTTGGAGGAGCCCTCGAAGTTGGGCTTCACGATGACGGGGAAGCGCAGGTTCTCCGCGGTCAGCTCGCTGAGCTTCTCCACGTACTGCCAGCCCGGCGTGCGGATGCCCTGCTTGGACAGCACCAGCTTGGTGAGCTGCTTGTCCAACGTCACCGCCAACGCGTACGGGTCCGAGCCGGTGTACGGGAAGCCCAGCTCGTCGAAGAGCGCGGGATAGAACGCCTCGCGGAAGCGGCCCCGGCGGCCCTCGGCCGTGTTGAAGATGAGGTCCGGGCTGTAGGCCTCCAGCCGCGCCACCGTGCGCGACGCGGGGCCGCTGACTTCGAAGCGCTCCAGCCGGTGCCCCAGCCGCTCGATGGCCGCGGCCAGCGCGTTGACGGTCTCCTGGGTGTCGAACTCCGCTTCCTCTTCCGAATCAGACAACCTGAGATTGTGGGTCAGCGCGATGCGCACGAGAGCCCCCTTCTCTTCTTCAACGAACGACCGCGGCGGACCTTCGCCGCGGACATGAGCCGCCCCGGAGCACGTTGGTGCGCCACGGGGTCGCGAGCTGCAACGGTTGCGCCGGCCACAACCTTCCCATCCACGACTTGCGTCTGCGCCCACGTGTCGCCGAGCCGCCAACCAAGCGGGTCCCTCACCACGCGCCACGCCTCGATGCCGCCAATCACCACGAGCCCCGCGGCCGCCGCCACCGCGCCCAGCGGCGCCGGCATCATTCCCAGCAGCACGATGAGCGCCAGCGGCGCGTTGCGAAGCGTGCTGTCGCGGTGCCGCGCCGCCGAGCGCGTGGGCAGGTGCATCACCTTCACGCCGAAGATGCGCTTGCCCACGCTCTGCCCTTGAATCATCCCGTCCGCGAGCAGCAGGAACAGCAGCGCGACGACCGAACCCGCCGCGCCACACACCACGTACAGTCCCCACGCCACCGCCACGTCGACGATGCGCGCGCCCAGCCGCAACCACAGCGAAGCCTTCGGATAGGGCGAGCCCGGCTCGGCGTCCTCCACCACCAGCCGCAACGCACGCCCACCGCCCCGGCTGGCCGCCATGAAGACTCGCTCGCGGGGCGCGCTCACTCCTCGGGCTCCAGCGTGAGGCCCTCTTCGCGCGGCTCCGGCTCGTCCAGGCCCGCCAGCCGCGCCAGCCGCTCGTGCGCGCTCAACGGATGGAACGGCGGCCGATTCTCCGACTCCGACTCCGGCTCGGACGCCCACGCCATCCTCGCCGTGGAGCCCGACTCCGACAGCCGCAAGAGCTTCGAGCGCGCCGACTCCTCATCGGGCTCGGCCGCGGCACCCTCGCGCGTGAAGAAGATGAACGCCATGGCCGGCCGCTTGGAGGACTCGCGCATCGCGAACTGCACGCCGTCCAGGTTCCAGCCCTTCGCCGTCCACTCGTTCAGGGCCCGCTCCATCGCGCCCTCGTCCACCGTGGACAGCTCTACCACTTTGTACTGCAACGATACCGGAGTACGAACCGCGGGAGTGCGCCCGGTGGTGCGGGGGCGCCGAGCCGACCCGCGCCGGCGTTGGGGCGGGGGCTTCTCCGGCCTGCGTCTGGGACGCTTCTTCTTGGTGGGCATCGTGCGCGAGCTATTTGGACGCAACGCCCGCGGCGGATCAAGCGGCAACCCGCGCGCGGGCGCTCGTGCTGTTGCCTACAGGAGCTTCGCGGCTTCCAGCGCGTGGTAGGTGATGATGAGGTCGGCCCCCGCCCGCTTGATGCCGGTGAGCGTCTCCAGCATCACCCGTTCGTAGTCAATCCAACCATTCTGTCCGGCGGCCTTGAGCATGGCGTACTCGCCGGAGACGTTGTAGGCGGCCAGGGGAAGGTCGAAGCGCTCGCGCACCGCGCGGATGACGTCCAGGTAGGCCAGCGCGGGCTTGACCATGAGCATGTCGGCGCCCTCCTCCACGTCCAGCGCCACTTCCTTGAGCGCCTCGCGCACGTTGCCCGGGTCCATCTGGTAGCCGCGGCGGTCGCCGGACTTGGGGGTGCTCTGGGCGGCCTCGCGGAAAGGCCCGTAGTAGCCGGAGGCGTACTTGGCGGCGTAGGAGAGGATGGGGATGTCCGTCAGGCGCACCTCGTCGAGCGCGCGGCGGATGGCGCCCACCCGGCCGTCCATCATGTCCGAGGGGGCGATGATGTCCGCGCCCGCCTGCGCGCACGTGATGGACATCTGCGCGAGCAGGGGCAGCGTGGCGTCATTGACGACGTGGCCCTCCTCCAGCACGCCGCAGTGGCCGTGGTCCGTGTACTCGCACAGACACACGTCGGCGATGACCTGGAGGTCCGGCTCGGCGGCCTTGATCTCGCGGATGGCGCGCTGGACGATTCCGTCGCGCGCGTAGGCCTGCGTGCCCCGGGCATCCTTGTGGTCGGGAATCCCGAAGAGGATGACGGACGGCACGCCCAGGGACCAGGCCAGGCGGGCCTCCGCGACCGCGTGCTCGAGCGACAGGTTGAAGATGCCCGGCATGGAGGCGATGGGACGGCGCACGTCCCGGCCTTCCACGACGAAGAGGGGGTAGATGAAGTCCCCCGGGTCGAGCCGCGTTTCGCGCACCATCTCTCGCAGGACGGGAGAACGGCGCAGGCGGCGGGGGCGGTGGACGGGATGGGCCATGATGGACGCCGATATAAACCGCCGGCGTCCAGCCTTCATCGTTTCCGTGCGGCCGCCCGGCTGCTCACCCTGCGGCGAGCCGCCAGCTCAACTGATGGCGCTGACGCTCGCGGGCCTGCCGCTGCGCCCGTGCCTCCGCGAGGTCCGCTTCGTGCAGTGCCCGGGCATAGCGCACGCGCGCGGCCTCGGTCCCCGACGCGAGCTCCTGCTCCGCGGCGGCCAGTTCGCGGCGGGCTTCGTCTCGCTGCTGCTCGATGCGTTCCTCGTACGTCATCCGTGTCCTCCAGAAGTGGGGTGTGCCCCGCGGATTGCACGGCCCGGACCAAGGAGGCCGCGTCTCGCAAGGGCTCGAAACGACGAGGTGTCGCGCCGCGGCAGGCACCGCTGGCGTGCGAAACACATTACCCAGGGCCGCGAAACCGTGGCCGCGGGCCCGCACCCCTGGGGTTCGCGCACCGCTCCTCTCCTCGGCGCGCGACGACGGCAATCGCCGGCAGGGCCGCTCGTCTACAGTCGTGAACGTGACAAACAGCGCGCCAGCCATCGAAGTCAGCAACTTGCGGAAGACGTATCGCCGCGCCTTCAGGAAGACCGGCAGCATCGCCCTGCGGGGCATGGACCTGGTGGTTCCCCGAGGCAGCGCCTTTGGTCTCATCGGGCCCAACGGCGCCGGCAAGACGACCTTCATCAAGAGCATCCTGGGCATCGTCCAACCCACCGAGGGCACGGTGCGCGTGCTGGGAGGCTCCCCCGAGGACCCCCGCATCCGCGCGCGCATCGGCTATCTCCCGGAGCGGCTGCACCTGCCCGGCGCGTGGACGCCCACCGCGTTCCTCGCGATGGTGGGCCGGCTCAAGGGCCTGCCTCCCGACGCCTCGGGGGACCTGCGCCTGTTGGAGCGCGTGGGGCTCTCCGACGCGGTGACGCGCAAGATTGGCGGCTACTCCAAGGGGATGCGGCAGCGACTGGGGCTCGCCGCGGCGCTCATCGGCAAGCCGGAGCTGCTGGTGCTGGATGAGCCCACGGACGGCATCGACCCGATGGGCCGCATGGAGGTGCGCCGCATCCTCCAGGAAGAGGTCCAGCGGGGCACCACCCTCTTCCTCAACTCGCACCTGCTGGCGGAGACCGAGCGCGTCTGCGACCGGGTCGCCATCCTCGCGCAGGGGCGCGTGGTGCGGGAGGGCCGGCTGGATGAGCTGGTGCGGGGGGAGTCGCGGTGGAGCGCGCGCTTCGCGCCAGGGACCAACCCGGAGGTGCTGACGGGGGCGGGCTTCGTGCCGGCCCGGGCGGATGGCCTGTACCACGTGGAGGCCCCTGACCCGGCGGTGCTCAACGCGGCGCTGGACCGGGCGCGGGCCGCGGGGGCGTTGCTCGTGGAGCTGCGGCGGGACGGAATGGATCTGGAATCGGTGTTGCTGGGAACCGTGGGCGCCGAGCCGGCGCGGTCAGAGGTGGCGGCATGAAGCCGGTGTTGGGTATCGCGGGGTACGTGCTGAGAGAGGCCGCGTCCCGCAAGTTCATCCTGGCGTTCCTGGCGGGAATCACCCTGGCGCTGGCGGTGGTCGCGATGAGCCTGCGCCTGGAGGTCATCGACGGAGCGCTGGCGGCCTCGCGGTTGTTCGGCGAGGACATCAAGACGAACATCCAATCCATCGACATGGCGCTGAGGCCCGTGTACCAGGCGGCGGCGTTCATCGTGTTCTATGGAGGCATCCTGTTCGGCATCGTCGCGTGCTCGGACTTCGCGCCGGGGCTGATGTCACCGGGGCGAATCGAACACCTGCTCGCGTTGCCCATCCAGCGCTGGCACCTGCTGGCGGGGACGTTCCTGGGAGTGATGACACTCGCGCTCGGCGGCACGCTCTATGGCACCACGGGGCTGGTGCTCATCTTCGGCGTCAAGGCGGGGTACTGGACGGTGGGCCCGCTGGTGGCGGGGCTGCTGGCGTGTGTGGGCTTCGCGGCGGTCTACGCGGTGATGTTGACCACCGCCACGCTGGTGCGCAGCGCGGCGCTGTGCGCGGCGGCCGGGTTCCTGTGCCTGGTGGGCGGAATCATCGCCGGGCACCGGAACACCATCTCCAACTTCTTCGAGTCGGGTGTGAGCCGGGCCGCCTTCCGTGGGGTGACGCTGGTGCTGCCCCGTCTGTCCACGCTGGCGGAGGCGGCGGGAGACATGGCCGCGTCCACGCCCCTGGAGGTCCGCTCGCTGGGGACGCTGCTGGCGGGGGTGTTCGTGTTCGGCCTGGGAGTGCTCACGGTGGGGTTCTGGCGGTTCGAAGGGAAGGATTACTGACATGGAGAAGCGTCAGAAGCGGCGGGTGTGGCTGGTGGCGGCGGCGGCGCTGCTCACCCTCGCCGCGCTGTTGATGTTCCTGGGACAGGGCGAGACTCCCGAGATTGAGCCCCTCAAGGTGGACTTCCCACGTCGGATGCGCACCGCCGAGCGTGAGCGCGCCGAGCGGCGCAGGACCCATGTGATGCCGGTGGCGGCCGTGCCGGACTCCGGCACTCCGGCCGAACACTTCCGCCCCAAGGACCCCGTGCTCGCCGCGCTTCCTCGGGGCGTGGGCAAGACGGCGGTGGTCATCGAGGCCAATGCGTTGCGGCACTCGCCCGTGGGCGAGCTGCTCCTGGACTGCATGATGCGCGACGGGGGAAAGCGGCTGGAGGAGTTTCGCGAGAAGAGCGGCGTGGACCCGCTCCAGGACCTGGACCGGATGGTCATCACGGATGACGGGCTGATGTTGTCGGGCGATTTCTCCAAGGCCCGGTTCCAGGATTTGCTGAAGGACGGCGTGTCCTCGGACTACGGCCAGAACGCCCGGGTGTATGAGCCAGGCGAGTCGACCGTCACCAGCCCCGATGGAACGACGATGAAGCGGCGGGACTCGTCTTCCATCGGGACGTGGAACAACCAGCTCATCGTGCTGGGTCAGTCGCCGGACGAGGTGAAGGCCACCATCGACCGCGTCGAGGGACGCGGCCCGGATGAGCCCCCCGCCATCTCCGAGAACAGCACCTACGGCGAGATGTACGGCGTGTTGTCCGTGGAGATGATCTCCCGGCTGTTTCCTCCGGAGCAGGCGGCGCTGGCGCAGCGGCTGCGCTCCGTGGCGCAGAACGTGGAGCTGCACCTGGACGCGACCTCGGATGTGGCGCTGGTGGCCGAGATTCAGGGCGCCAACGCGGATGACGTGACGGACCTGGGCAAGTCCCTGGGCGCGGCACTGTCCCTGGCGCGCATCCAGGCGCAGACGCAGGGCGAGAAGGAGTTCGCGCAGTTGCTCGACTTCGCCAAGGTGAAGCCCAATGGCAGCTCCTTCACGTTGGAGATGGCCGTGCCCCTGTCTGTCATCAAGGAGCGCCTGGCCTTCTGCCGCGAGGAGCGGCGCGCCTCTGCTGAGCCTCCCGCGCAAGAAGGACGTCCAGCGGAAGGGGTCGGCTCGGCCCCACTGGTGCAGCCCTGACCAAGGCCGTGTGAATTCCGGCATGCCGCCCGGCCCTTTCACGAGGAGCGCTTGGGGCAGGCGGGCCCGGTGTGGAAGTCACGCGGGCATCTCTGCGAAACTCCCTGGCAGGACGGCCTCATTCGGAGAGGCCGTCCCTCCCGCCAGAGAATCACGTGATGACTTCGCGAGTGTCGAGGGTCGCCCCGTTGTTGTTCGGCTCGGGGTTGTGCGCCCTCGTCTATCAGACGGTTTGGCTTCGAGAGTTCCGGCTCATCTTCGGCGCAAGCACCGCGGCATCCGCGGCCGTGCTGGCCATTTTCATGGCGGGGCTCGGGTTGGGTGGAGTCCTCCTGGGGGCTCGCGCGGACCGGAATCCCCGCCCGCTGAACTTCTACGCCAACCTGGAGCTGCTCATCGCCGCCAGCGCGGCCGTGAGCCCCTTCCTCGTCGAGCTGGCGCGCGCCGGGTACATCGGCGTGGGTGGCACGACCAGCCTGGGGCTCGTGTTGGGCACGGTGGTCAGACTGCTGCTCTCCGCGCTCGTGCTCGCCGTCCCGACCGTGCTGATGGGAGGCACCCTTCCCGCCGCCGCGCGGTCCGTGCAACTGGACGACGACCCGCACCGCCGTCACCTCGCCATCCTCTACGGCGTGAACACACTGGGAGCCGTCACGGGCGCGGCGCTCTCCACCTTCCTCTTGTTGGAGGTGTACGGCAATCGCACCACGCTGTGGCTCGCGTGCCTCCTCAACGCCGCCGTGGCCATCGCCGCGCGGAGCGTGAGCCGGTCGATGGAGAGTGCCCCCATGGCACCGCCGGGAACGCAGGCAACACCCGCTCCCGCCGTCACCGCGCCGCCTGCTCCGGCAACAGCCATCGCGGCCTCTGACTCACGCACGTCTCCACACTTCGCGCGGGTGGCCGCGCTGGTGGTCGGCTTCGCGTTCCTGCTGATGGAGCTGGTCTGGTACCGGATGCTCGGGCCCATCCTCGGAGGGACGACCTTCACCTTCGGGCTCATCCTCGCGATGGCCCTGCTTGGCATTGGCCTGGGTGGAGCGGCCTACTCCATCGCCTTCCGCCACCGTGCGGCCACGCTGTCTGGCTTCGCCCTCACCTGCGCGGCGGAGGCCCTCTTCATCGCCCTGCCCTTCGCGCTCGGCGACCAACTCGCCGTCGCCGCCTCCCTGCTCCGTCCACTGGGAGCGCTGGGCTTCGGGGGGATGATGCTGAGCTGGGCCCTGGTCTCCGCCGTCGTCATCCTGCCCGCGGCGTTCATCTCCGGCATCCAGTTCCCATTGCTCCTGGCGCTCGTCGGCAAGGGCCGCCAGGACGTGGGCACGCAGGTGGGCCAGGTGTACGCATGGAACACCGTGGGCTCCATCGTGGGCTCACTCGCGGGGGGCTTCGGTGTGATTCCCCTCATGACGGCGCCCGTGACGTGGCAGCTCGTCGCGGGAATCCTCGCCGTGCTGGGACTGGTGTCGGCGGGACTGTCCCTGCGTGTGGAGCGAATCCGAAGCGCGCTGCTCGTCCCCGTGTCCGTCGCGGTGCTCGCGCTGGTGTTCTTGTCCGCGCGGGGACCGTCGGCGGCGTGGCGGCATGGAAGCATTGGCGCGGGCCGCTCCAACATGAATCAAGCGAGCATCAATCACATCAGCGCCTGGTTGCGTGAGAAGTCGCGGGACATCGTCTGGGAGAAGGACGGCGTCGAGAGCAGCGTCGCGCTCAGCTCGGCCAATGGACTGGCCTTCATCGTCAATGGAAAGGTGGACGGCAACGCCATCGGCGATGCGCCCACTCAGGTGATGAGTGGATTGCTCAGCGCGCTGCTGCATCCAGACCCGAGGACTTCACTCATCATCGGGCTGGGCACGGGCAGCACCGCGGGGTGGCTCGGCGCGGTTCCTCGGATGGAGCGGGTGGACGTGGTGGAGATTGAACCCGCCATCCTCGAGGTCGCCCGCCGGTGCCACGCGGTCAACGCCGACGTGATGGACAACCCGAAGGTCCATACCTTCATCGCGGATGCGCGCGAAGTGCTGCTGACCAGCCGGCGGAACTACGACGTCATCTTCTCGGAGCCCTCCAATCCATACCGCGCGGGCATCTCCAGCCTCTTCACCCGCGACTTCTATCGAGCCGTGAAACAGCGCCTCGCCGAGGGGGGTGTCTTCGTGCAGTGGCTCCAGGCCTATGAAGTGGACGCCCTCACCGTCCAAAGCGCCTACGCGACACTGGCCTCGGAGTTCGAGTTCGTGGAGACCTGGCAGGTCCACCACGGTGACTTGTTGTTGGTGGCGACCCGTCAGCCCCGCGTCCTCGACATCGCGAGCTTGCGAGCACGCATCACCGAGGAGCCCTACCGCTCCGCCCTGCGCTTCACGTGGCGCACGGATGAGGTTGAAGGGGTGCTCGCACGCTTCGTGGCCACACCGGCCTTCACCGCCAAGGTCGCGGAGATGAGCGAGGAGTTCATCAACACCGACGACGTGTCCTTCATGGAGTTCGCCTTCGCGCGGAGCCTGGGACGGCAGGCGGGATTCTCCCTGGACACGCTCTGGAATGAATCCCACGCCGCGGGCACCAGCCGCCCCGCGATTCAAGGCACGGTGGACTGGGAACGGGTCGCGCAACATCGCGCCTGGAATCACGTCCCGCTCGCACGGAGGAGCGACACCATCCAGCCCGCGACGCAGGCCCGCCTCACGTTCATCGACGCGTACGCCAAGAGCCAGCTCCCCCAGGCCCTTGCCCTCTGGCGCAAGACGCCCTGGGAGCCTCGGGGTCCTCGGGAGCAGGTGGCCATCGCGAGTGTGCTCGCGAACGCGGGTGACGCCGACGTCTTGCGCTTCCTGGAGCCGTTGCGACCGACGCTGCCCGTGGAGATGGACCTGCTGGAGGGGCTCTACCGGCTGCGGAAAGGCCAGCTGGAGCTCGCCACGATGCTCTTCGAGCGGGGCCTCGTCGCGATGCGGAAGACCCCCTGGACCGCGTTGGAGGTCCCTCGCGGCGTCATCCCAGAGTTCGTCGGCATCGCACGCGCCGACAAGGCCCTGGGCAAGAGGCTCTTCGATGCGCTCGCCCTGCCCTTCGCCGCGGATGCCTTCACCGTCGCGCGACAAGAGACCCGGGTGGACATCGCGCTCGCCGTCGACTGGCTGGGCCTGTGTGTCGCGGCGCTCGAGCCCATCGAACCCCATACCGCGTGGGACAGCGCTCAGTTGCATGCGCGCTACCAGTGCTACACACAGCACGGACACCCGTCGGCGAAGCAGGCGGAACGCGAGCTGGAGAAGCTCCTCGCGCAGGCGCCTCCCGTGTTCCTGCATGGCTCACCGCACGGCGAGGCGAATCCCTCGCCTGGAAACACACCGGGTGCCAGCCCCCTGCCCGGTTCGAGAGGGGACCCGCCGCCCGTCGTGGCCACCGAGCCCATGCCCTGACGTGGTGACGAACTCGATGTGCAGCGTGCATCGAGTCGTCACGCATCCGTGTCCAGATACAACAGGCCCGCGGGCGGCATCGGCTCCACTCGCAGCGTTCTCGGCGGCAATGTGGCCTGTGCCTCCATCACGGCGCGCACTTCCCAGACGGGCGGAGGATTGAGGGCGAAGCCCACCTGGAACGTCCCCGCCTCCACGCCTGTCACCAGCGGCTGCAATCCCTCGACAGGGAACACCTGCGGATGCCCGGGTGACTCGGGCTCCTGGATGCCGAGCACCGTCCGCAACACCAGGGCATTGAGCAGCGCCAGGTCCAGGCTCCGCAACGTCGGATTGCGAGGCGCCCCCTTCAAGTGCGCCAGGTCCAGGCCCTGCCGGAATCGCAGGATGCGTCCACGGCCACCGGGCAACACGAGCAGCACCGCGTGGTGGCCGCTGATCAACGTCGCCAGCCGCTCTCGCGCGGCCACCAGTCCTCGCGGTGTGTCGAGGGGCTCGTCCAGTTCGTAGACCCGCGCGTACGCCGTCACCAGCGTGAGGAACGTCTCCTCCCGGAAGGTCTCCACCCCCTTGAGCGCCCGGTGCACGGGCAACAACTCCAGGCCCGGGTCCGACAGCGGAACCACCGCGGCCAGCGTCGGCCCCGCGTCCGCGAGCGCGGTGAGCGGACGCATGGGCGCCTCGTCCAACACCGCCTGGATGCGCTTGGAGACGGGGGACGGCTCGATGCGACGAAGCGCGAGCATGCGTCCGTCGTAGTCCCCTTCCCAGACGAGGACCGCTCGCTCGCTCGCCTCCGCCAGCAGCCCTCGGAAGACACCGTGGTCATCCGCGGTGAGCGTGACGGCGGGCTCGGCCTCCCAGGCCCGAGGGCGATACGGGTCATCCTCCAGGGGAACGCCCCCGTCGGGCCGCAGCGCGCAGAGGAGGTAGCGCACCGGCGGGCCGCCCAGCTTGCCCGCGGGGCTGTGGACCTCCACCACGTACAGCGAGGGCCGAGGGTCTCTCAGCAGCGCGCCTGAGTCACGCTGGCGGCGAAGCTCCGCGGAGGGGTTCGCCGCCTCCAGCAATGGCCGCACATGCGACGGCTGGGGCGCCGCGTTTCCACGCGGCACAAAACCGCTGGGCTCGAGGGAACGAGCCAACGAGGGCAGCAGGGCCGGGAAGGGATGGACGCGCGCCATGTCGCCGGGAAGGTGGTGTCGTCTCCGCCACCCTGCCAGGACGCCCGCTTGTCCGCCCTACATCCCGTCTACCACCAGACGCTTCGGTACGGCTGGTTCTTCCCCGAGCGGCTCGAGGACTTCAGCGACGTGGGGTCCACGCTCTCCTCCCACAAGAGGCTCACCGTGGTGATGGCGCCCGCGGACCCGAGGAACGACAGCACGTAGGGCGTGGACTGGTCGAATCCACCCAGCACCAGCCCCGAGAGCAGCAACACGGCCGCGCCCACGCCCGAGCCGAAGAGGTCCGCGCGGAGAATCTGTGACGGCGTCGGGTTGTAGCGCATGGTGGCCAGCGCCAACGCACCCGCGCCGATTCCTGGCGCGAGCAGCAGCGCGTCCCGCCACGTCTTGCCGGAGATGTCCGACCCGGAGAAGTGGATGACCGCCAGCAGCAGCGCCGTATAGGCCGCGCCCCAGCCCGCGCCGGACGCCATCAGGAGACCGTCGTTCAGCGGCAACTGCCCGCTGCCAAGGCCCGCGGTGAGCCACGCCCCCAGCTCCGCGCCGAGGAACGCCGACCAGGTCAACACCCCCGGGTCCTGGGTGAAGAGGTCCATGAAGCCCGCCATGAACATGCCACCCACCACCGAGTTGTGGACGCCGAAGTTCGCCATCGGCCGGTCCACCCAGTTGTTGAACTGCCACCAGGCCGATGCCCCGAAGCCCAGGCCCGCGCCAATCAAGGTGCCGGCCAGCATCGCCTCGCGGGAGCTCTTGTCGAAGCTGAAATCATTGGCGAACGCCTGGGTGAAGAAGCCACCCAGCGCGCCCAGCGTGGTGTGGTGGGCGATGAAACGGAAGCTGCCCGGTCCGGACAGGAAGGGCCCGATGCGCGGCTGGCCATCCAGCAGCATGCCGCCATCCACGCGCGGCGGAGGAAGTGCCGACGTCGCCGTCGGCGTCAACGTCGGACGCGTCGACTCCTGCATCACCGTCGGAAGGGGCTCGGCCTTGGGTGCATCCATCGGCAGGGGCTCGTCCCGCGTGGGGAAGGCCCCCTCCACGACCGGTGCGGGGGCCGTCCGCGGCTCCGGCTGCGCGGAGACCGGCGGCTCGAATCCGCCCTGCGGCGGGGACTCGACGGAGGGCTGCGCCGAGGTGGGCACCGCGGGTTGCTCGTCCGGAGGGAGCGGCTGCGACTCCTCCATTCGCGAGGGCGCCGGCTCCTCGGGCGGATACGCGGGCTGAGCTTGGGAAGGCTCCGTGGAGGGGTACGACGCGCCGGCCTGTGCGTGCGCGGCCTCGGGTGATGCGAGCGCGAGCGTCAGGACAACGGGAAAGCAGATCCAGATTCTCAGAAATGACACGCAAGGACTCCTTGGGTCCGCTCGCCAGGAGACCACAACCCTCGCCTCCGTGGTGTTTTTTGGATGCGTCTTGTCACCCCCGCCACGCTCGGCGCAAGCCAACCGTCACACGCACGGCATTCCTGCACGCGTGCTTCAATTTCTTCGCGACGCCTGCCTGCTTCGCGCATCCCTGCGCATCATGCCCAACGGGTTCTCGTGGTCCGAGCTCGCCGTCGATTCCGCTCGCGTCGTGGTCGTCAAGGATGTGCCCCTTCCCTCCCCTGGGCGAGACTTCGTCCTGTACTGGTGCATGGTCAACCATCGCGCCGAGGAGAATCACGCGCTCGACACAGCCATGGCGCTGGGCAATCACCTGGGTCTCCCCGTGGTGGTGTATCACGCGCTGCGACCCGACTACCCCTACGCCTCGGACCGGCTGCACGCGTGGGCCCTGGAGGGAATGGCGGACCTGACTCAAGCCCTCGCGTCGCGAGGAATCGCCTACTGGTTGGAGCTTCCCCGCCATCCGCGCGAGCACGTGCCACGCATCGCGGAATTGGGCCGCCGCGCCGCCGCCGTCGTATCCGATTTCTTCCCCACGTACATCATCCCAGGGCACCTCCGTGGCGCGGCCAGGACGCTGGAGGTCCCGCTGTTCGCGGTGGACGCCTCATGTGTGGTGCCCATGCAGCGCATCGCCACGCTCCAGGCCGGCGCGTACACGCTGCGGCCGAAGCTCCAGAAGCTGTGGCCGGAGTACCTGGGCCGCATGCTGCGCCCTCGCCATCTCAAGGTCCGCGCGCACACGCTGTCTCCGGGCTTCGACCTGGCCGACGCACGAGAGGCCCGCCGCACCCTGGCGAGCTTCCACATCGACCACTCAGTTCCACCGCTCGACGAGCGCGGTGGACGCAAGGCGGGAATCAAGGCGCTGGATGCCTTCCTCCACGAGAAGCTCGAGGGCTACGACACCGAACGCAACGACCCGGGGCGCTCGCACCAGTCCGGCCTGTCGCCGTATCTCCACTGGGGGAACCTCTTCGCGGGTGAAGCGGCTCGAGCGGCGCTCCGCGCACGAGGAACAGACGACCCCGCCGTGCGCAGCTTCCTGGAGGAGCTGCTGGTGCGGCGTGAACTGGGCTTCAACTTCTGTTTCCACACGCCCGAAGCGCGACAGCTCTCCACCGAGTCGCTGCCGGGCTGGGCTCGCGAGACGCTGAGGACCCACCAGAAGGACGCGCGCGAGCATCTGTACTCACTGGAGCAATTGGAGCACGCGCATACGGCGGACGGCTTGTGGAACGCGGCCCAGCGCGAGCTGCGGGAGCGAGGCCGCATCCACAACTACCTGCGCATGCTGTGGGGGAAGAAGGTCCTCGAGTGGAGTCCGACGCCCGAGGAAGGCCTGCGGCGCATCGCCCATCTCAACGACAAGTACGCGGTGGACGGGAGAGATCCGGCGAGCGTGGCCAACTTCATGTGGGTCCTGGGGCTGCACGACAGGCCCTTCCAGGAGCGCAAGGTGCTGGGCAAGGTGCGGCCCATGAGTTCGCCGCGCACGGCGGAGAAGTACGACCTGGCGCCGTACATGGCGCGCTGGGGGCGGCCGGACGACCCGCCCGTGAAACTCAAGCGCTCTCGTGGAGGTGCAAGCCGGTGAGCAAGGCTGTTGACAACGGCTCGGCCAAAAGTGACACGGCAATTCCCTTCCGGCCCAGGCGTCAGTAAACGCTTGGGCAGGACACCGACCTCAGGAGCCGTGCCATGGGCATGATGAAGTTCGATATTCCCCACTCCCTCCCGAAGGAGGAGGTCAAGAAGCGCGTCGAGCAGCTCCTTCAGTACTGGGGAGGCAAGTACGGAGTGAAGGCGGACTGGACGGGCGAGGGCGCCAAGATTGTCGGCAAGGTGATGGGCATCAAGCTGGATGCGTCCTTCGTCATCACCGACAAGGCCGTCGAGGGTGAAGGCACGGACCCCGGCATGCTGCTGCGTGGCCAGGCCACGAAGTACCTCAAGGAGAAGTTCAGCTCCGTGCTGGACCCGGGCAAGTCGCTGGACCAGGTGAAGAGCGCCCTGGGCTGAGCGGGCGCCGGCCGTCAGTGCGGAGGCTGTTCTTCCAGCGCGGCGAGTGCATATCGCGCCGCGCGGGAGATGGCCTCCGCCGAGTCGGGCATCTCCGGGTAGTGCCCGGCCAGGGTGCGCTGAGGGAAGCGAAGCTGGGCAATCGCGTTGCGGTAGCTCCGGCGCGCGGAATCCGACTCGTGGCTGCGCTCCTGCACCTGCGCCAGCAGGTAGTGTCCGATGGCCAGCGTGGGCTCCAGGAACAGCGCCTTGCCCAGCTCCGAGCGCGCTTCCTTCAACTCCCCCGCCTGCAACGCCGCCACGCCTCCGAACACCCGAGCCTCCACGCACAGCGGCTCGCGCAGGATGGCCTGAGCGAAGGCCTCCCTCGCCTCCGGGATGCGGCCCGTGAGCGAGTAGAGATTGCCCAGCGTCAGGAGCGCATCCAGGTCGCTGGGTTCATCCACCAGCAAGCGCTCCACTCCCGCGATGGCCGCCGGGAAATCCCCCTGCGTCATCTTCCGCACCGCCATCGCCAACCGCTCCGCGGGAGGCAGCAGCTTGGGCCAGGCGGTGGGCACGGACGGCTCCACCCCCGGTGCCGCGCGAGGCGCCACGTGCACCGCGGGCAACTCCACCGTCGGCCGCGTGCGGCCCGAGTCTGAAGCGCCCACCGCGGGCAGTTCGACGGTGATGCGAGGACGGCCCAGGTCGTTGCTCCGGCCCGTGGAGGGCACTGCTGCTGGAGCGGAGACGCCAGGCACCGTGGACTGCGTCGATGTCCCCACGGAGGAGAACGTCCCGGACAACGCCCCCGAGCCCCGGACGCTGGTGTCCACCGGCGCGGCTCGAGGCCGGACACCTGGAGCCCCATCCACCGGAGGACGCGCGTAGACGGCCGGAGAGAACGGCTCCGGCTCCGGAGCGCGGGCCTCTTGAGCCGCGGTTCCAGGGTACGGATGGATGCGCAAGGGTGGAGGACGCGCGCCGCGGTCGCTCGGCGGGCGCCGATACACGAACGCACCATCCACTTCGATCATCTCGAAGCGGTCATAGACCTTGAAGAGGCTCTCCGAGTACCCCAGGAAGAGCAGTCCCCCGGGCCGCAGCGCCGCGAGGAAACGGTCCATCAACCCGCGGATGGTGGGCAGGTCGAAGTAGATGATGACGTTGCGGCAGAGGATGAGGTCCAGCGAGCCGAGCGCCACCTTGTCGAAGACCGGCGCCGCCAGGTTCTGCCCGTCGAAGCGGATGTACTCACGCAAGGTGGGCAGCGCCTCGTAGCCGTCCTCGACGGGACGAAAGAAGCGGCCCAGCCGCTCCGGGCTGATGCTGATGGCGCGCCGCTGCGAGAAGCGCCCCTGGCGCGCGGCCTCCACGGCCGCCAGGTTCAGGTCGGTGGCCCACAGGTCCACCTCGACGGAGAGCGCGCCCAGCTCCGCGAGCACCATCGCCACGCTGTAGGGCTCCTCGCCCGTCGCGCAGCCCGCGGACCAGACGGAGACCTTGCGCATCTCCCGCCGCGCACGCGCCAGCAGGTCCGGCAGCACGCTCTTCTCCAGCGCGCGGAACTGCTTGCCGTCGCGGAAGAACTCCGTGTGCCCCACCGTCACCAGGGGCAACAGCGAGCGCAGCTCCTCCTCGCCCCCGGGTCCGTTCAGCCGCTGGAGATAACGCTCCGGCTCCTCCACGCCCAGCACGGGCATGCGCGTGGAGAGCGCCAGCCGCAGGCTGTGGAAACCATCCGGAGTGATCTTCAACCCCGCGCGCTCCAGCAAGAGCGCGGCGAGCTGTTGAAGCACTTTGTTGCTCACATTCAGCACGCATCCACCCACTGCAACAACGTGGGGCCAATGCGCTCCAGCGGCAGCACTTCCTGCGCCGCCCCGAGCAGCACCGCCTCGCGAGGCATGCCCCACACCGCGGACGTCCCCTCATCCTGAGCGATGGTCCGCCCTCCCCGCTCTCGGATTTCCTTCATTCCCCGCGCACCATCACGCCCCATTCCCGTGAGAATGACGCCGACACAGCGCGAGCCGAAGGACTCCGCGGCCGAAGTGAGCAGCATGTCACACGAAGGCCGGAATCCCCGGAGCGCGGGCCCCGAGTCCAACTCCAGCCTGCCCTCGGGTCTCACCAAGAGGTGACTGCCCGACGGAGCGATGTACACCGTCCCCGGCGCCATCGACATGCCGTGCTCCGCCTCCCTCACTGCCAGCGCCGTCTCCATGGTCAGCCAGTGCGCGAGGCCCTCCGTGAAGCCCTCACTGATGTGCTGGCAGTAGGCGATGGGCGCGGGAAAGTCTCGTGGAATCTTCCGCAGTACCTGTGCGACCGCCTTGGGCCCGCCCAGCGACGCGGCGATGGCCACCAGGGGAAACGGAGGCGGAGGCAACTCCTCCCGAGGCACCTTCGCCGCGCCTCGCGTCTGGCGCACGGCCTTCACCTGCGCCAGGAGCACCAGCTTGCGCGCGATGTGGGCCCAGAAGTCCGCGCCGGGCACGGCCGGACGCTCCGCCACGTCCAACGCCCCCAGGGCCACGGCCTGGAAGGCCTCCTGGCCCGTGAGGATTCCGGGGTGCAGCGCCAGCACCGGCACGGGCCGCCCCGCCATGACCTGCTCGATGGCCTCCAGGGCGTCCAGCCCCGTGAGGTCCACCAGCAGCACGTCCGGGAAGTGACGCTGCACGGCGACGAGCGCGCCCGGGAAGTCCACCTCCGCGGGCCCCACTGGGACCAGCGACTCGCCATCGAACAGGCCCCGGGCCGCGAGCGCGCGCAGCCCCTTGCCCACCATGAGCACCCTGAATGCCATCCCCGCAGCCGTGCCGCCCAAGTGTCACTCCTCAGGTCAGCCGATCAATGGCCTGCGCGAGCACTTCCACGCCCAGCTCTCCCTTGACGAGATAGGCATCCGCGCCAGCGTCCAGCCCGCGCCGCTTGTCCTCGGGAGAGGCGAGCGACGACAGGATGATGACGGGGATGCGAGCCACGGCCGGCGTCGACTTCAGCCTGCGCGCCAGCGAGAAGCCATCCATCTTCGGCATCTGCACGTCGGTGAGGATGAGGTCGTAGCTGTTGTTCTGCACCTTGCCGTAGGCCTCCTCGCCATCCTGGGCCTCTTCCACCATGTGGCCCAGCGCCTTGACGAGCGCGCCTTCCGTGGCCCGAGCAATGGGCGAGTCGTCCACCAGCAGCACGCGGAGCCGCTTGGCCGCGGGCGCCTGGGTGACGGGACGCGCCATGCGGCGGACCTCCGCCATGATGTCCGGGACGTGCAGCAGCACGGCGATGCGGCCGTCCTCCAGCGCGGCGGTGCCCGCGATGAAGGGCGCGCCCTTGAGGAACTCGCCGCCACACGGCTTCACGGCCACCTCGCGCTCATCGACGAAACCATCGACGACGAGCGCCGCGTGGTCCTCGCCATGGCGGACCACCACCGCGGGAGGCCGGTCGAACCGGTTGCCGCCGTTGAGCCCGAGCAGCGGCCCCAGCGCGACGAGCGCCGTGGGCTTGCCCCGGTGACGCACCGCCAGGGTGCCGAAGATCTCCAGCCGGTCCTCCGGCTTGACGCGCATCACGGCTTCCACGTCCGCGGCGGGCATGCCGTAGACGTCGTCGCCCAGGCGCACCAGCAGCACCTTCATCAACGCGAGCGACTGGGGCAGCCGCAGGGTGATGGTGGTGCCACGGCCGATGCGGCTGTTGACACCCACGGAGCCGCCGAGCGTCTCGACCTTGCGCTTCACCACGTCCATGCCCACGCCGCGGCCGGACAGCTCGCTGACCTGCTCGCGGGTGGAGAAGCCGGGACGGAAGATGAGCTCGATGGCCTCGCGCTCCGACAGCGCGGCGGCCTGCACCGCGGTGATGAGGCGCTTGTTGATGGCGACCTGGCGCAGGCGCTCCGGGTCGATGCCGCGCCCGTCGTCCTCCACCTCGATGTGGAGCATGTCGCCGTCCACGCGGACGCGGATGCGGATGCGCCCCGTGAGGGGCTTGCCGAGCGCCTGGCGCGTCTCGGGAGACTCCAGGCCGTGGTCCACCGCGTTGCGCAGCAGGTGCACCAGCGCGTCGCGCACGTCGCCCAGCATGGACCGGTCCACGCCGATGTCGGCGTTCTCGATGAGGAGGTCCACCTCCTTCGACTGCGTGCGCGCCATGTCCCGCACCGCGCGCGGGAAGGCGTCGAACACGGTGGACAGCGGAACCAGACGGGCCTCGGCCACGTGGTCCGCCATCTTCGACAAATTGCCATGCAGCGTGTTGATGCCGTCGTCGTTGCGGCGCACGAAGCGGAACGCGTCGTCGCGCAGCATGTGGAGGTCGCTCTCCACGCGGTCCAGCAGCGTGCGCACCTCCGTGGGCAGCTCCAGATGCTCCGCCAGCCGCATGAAGCGGTCTCCCAGGCGGCTGAAGCGCTCGAACAGCGCCTCTGTCTCCGAGCTTCGCAGCCGTCCCCGGGCGCTCTCCACGAGCAGGTCACCCGCGAGCAGGCCCAGCGAGTCGAGCACCTCCACGTTCACCCGGATGGTGCGGTCCGCGATGACCGACTTCGCCGCGCTGGGAGCCTCTTCCTCGCCCTTGCCTGGAGCATGGGTGGCGGGAGGAGGCGGCGCCACGGGCTGAGCCACCGGAGCCGCTACCACGGGCGCCGGGACGTGAACCACGGGCGCGGCGGCCACGGGAGGCGGCGCGGCCAAGACGGGCGCCGGAGCCGGTGGGGGCGTCGGAGCGGGGCGTGCGCCAGGAAGCGCGGGCGCGGCCTGCCCCGAGACCTCCTCCATCGCACGCACCATCTCCTCGCTGGAGGACGTGCCGGTGTTCGCTCCCGACAGGTCCTCGATGAGGTCGGAGAGCACGTCGCACGCCCGGAGCATGACGTCCGTGGCGATCTCCGTGGCGGTGCGGCCCTCGCGCTCGGCGCGCAGGACGTCCTCCGCCGCGTGCGCGAGCTGTCCGATGGCGGCCAGGCCCAACATGCGGGCCTCTCCCTTCATCGTGTGCAGCTCGCGCGCGACGTCGTCCGCGGCCTGATCCGCGGTTTCCTTCTCCAGGTCCAACACACCTAGCTGGATCTTCTGGAGGCGGTCGGCGGTGACCTCCTGGAACTTCTTCAGGAGGGATTTCTTGAGTGCCTCGGTGTCCATGGGCGGTGAGTGCTGCGCACCCTCCCCTTCCCGGAAGTGCTAGTCGGCCTTGAAGCGCTTGATGAGCTCCGCGAGTCGAGCGGCAAGCTGCGTGAGCTCCGCGGCCGCTCCCGTCGCCTGCTTCGACGCCTGCGTCGTCTGGCGCGTCACGTCCTCGATCTCCGCCATGGACGCCACCACCTGCTCGGTGGCCGTGCGCTGCTGCTGCGTGGCGAGGTTGATGACACGCGCCGCGTCGCTCGTCTCCTGCACGCCCGCGAGGATGCCCTCGACGGCCTGCGCGGCGACGGCGCCCAGCTTCTCACCGGACTCGGTGGCGGACTTGGACGCCTCGGCGGCGCCCGCGGCGGCGGCCGTGGCCTCGCGAATCTCGGTGATGAGGTTCTTGATCTCCTTGGTGGAGTCCAGGACGTTCTCCGCCAGGCGGCGCATCTCCGCCGCGACGATGGAGAAGCCCTTGCCCGCCTCACCCGCGCGGCTGCCTTCCAGCGCCGCGTTCAGCGCGAGCAGGTCCGAGCGGTCGGCGATCTCGTCGATGACCTCCACCACCGTGCCGATGCGCTCCACGCGCTTGGACAGCTTGGCGATGGAGTCCGCCACCGCGACGCCGTCGCTGCGGATCTGCTGCATCGCCTGGATGAACTCGCCAATGGCGCCCCGGCCCGCGCGAGCCGCGCCGAGCGTCTCCTCGGCCACGCGCGCCACGCTGCCCGCGTTCTCGGCGATCTGCGCGGAGGCGTGCTTGAGCTCCTCCATGGTCGCCGTCGTCTCGTGGATGGCGGCGGCCTGCTCCGTGGAGGACGTCTCGTGCTGGGTGGACGCCGCCAGCACCTGGTTGGCGGACGAGGACAGCCTCAGCGCCGCCTCGTTGATCTCTCGCACGAAGGTGCGCAGCGTCTCGATGACCTTGCCGAAGCCCTCGAGCAGGGGCCCCAATTGGGGGTCCTCGGTGGTGGTGTTCCACCGGGACAGGTCACCCTCGCGCACCAGGCTGATGAGCGCGTCCAGGGCCTGGTCGATCTCCTGAGCGGCCACGTGCTTGCGGTGCTCGGAGCTGGCGAAGTTGTCGAGCACCTGGTTGAGCAGGTGCGCCATCTCCTCGCCGCCCTCGCCCACCAGCTCCTTGGGGACGCGGGCCTGGAGGTTGCCGGCCAGCACCGTCAGCAGCGTGTCGGTGAAGGCCTTGAGGGGGGCCGCGGGAGCGGCGGCAGCCGCCGCCTTGGAGGCAGGAGCCTTCTTGGCGGAACGGGCCTTGGACGCGGGCTTCTCGTTCGGGGTGTCCAGGGACATTGCGGTCAGTGCCTTCCTTGAGTTCCTTGGGGCCTGGCGGTCTGCACCAGGTCAATCAGCAAAACGGTGCGGGCTTCTTCCAGACACACCCCGACGGCATACGGGGCCGCGCCCGCGGTGGGCGGCATCCGGCGAAGCTGCGTGACGGGGATGGAGCGCACGCCGGTGACGGCGTCCACCTTGAGGTGCCCCTCGCCCTCGGGCGTATCGAAGACGAGCGCGCGGTTGCCTCGGTGCAGGCGCCCCAGCTCCGGCAGGGTGATGTCCTCCGGGAGCGAGCGGTCGATGCGCAGCACCTGCGACGCATCCGCGCCAAACACGCCGCCACCCACCTCGAAGAAGAGGATGTCCACCTCCTCGAACGTCTCCTCGATGCCCAGCGACTCGTCGTTCATCGAGCCACCGCCCGCTGCCGCGCCGTCTGCAGCAGCTTGGAGAAGTTCAAGAGGTTGATGCTGTCCTGGGGCGTGGCGCCCTGCACCACGCCCAGCAGGTGCTCAGCGGCGGCATCTCCGCCCAGCGGCGGCGGGAGGATGTCCGCGACGGGGATGCGGCGCAGCCCCAGCACCGTGTCCGCCACGACCCCGGCCACGATGCTGCCGGTGATGCCGACGAACAGGCGCGTGCGGGGGCCGATGCGTGCCTCTCCCTTGGAGAGGAAGCGCAGGAGGTCGACGACCGGGAGCACCTCACCGCGGTGGCCGGTGACGCCCATGATGAAGGAGGGAGTCCTCGGCAGGGGGGTGAGCAAGCCCGCGCGGAACACCTCGAGGACGTTCTCGCTGGGCACCCCGAGCCGCAGGTCTCCCACCCGGAAGCAGAAGAACTCCTGCTCCGGCCGGGCCTGCGCGGCCACGGCGCGGTCCGGAGCCATCCGGAGTGCTCGCTGGAGGGGAGTCGAGGTCGTGGTCAAGGCGACGGAGTATCCGGAGGGGACGAAAACCGGTCAAGTGGAGGCCGCATACAGGCCGGCCGCTCGCCGTTTCGATGGTCCGCGCTGCACCAAAGGTGTAGGGTTGCACCCTGTATCCTTGAGGAGGACGATGTCGCGCGTACTGGTCATTGACGACAGCCCGATGCTGGTGGAGCTCACTGTTCGGGCCCTCACCGCCGCCGGTTACCAGGCGAGCGGGGCTCAGGACCTGGCGAGCCTCGACCAGAAGCTCTCCGAAGGTCCGTTCGCGCTCATCCTCATGGACGTGAACATGCCGGAGATGTTTGGCGACGATGTCGTCGAATACCTGCGGCGCCAGAAGAAGGTCACCGCGAAGCTGGTGCTCTACTCCGACATCTCGGAGGCGGAGCTGGCCGGCAAGACGAAGGCGTCCGGCGCGGATGGCTACATCCTCAAGAGCGGAGGCCTGGAGGCCGTGCTCGGCGGAGTCATGGGTCTCATCGGGGCGCCCGCCCTGGGAGTTCCCGCCGCCGTCCCTCCCCCGCCCGTTACGGCCGCCGCGCCCGCACCGGCCCCCGCTCCCGCCGCCGCCGCGGGGCTCAAGCCCGCGCCGACCACGGGTGGGCGCAAGCCGCGCATCCTCATCGTGGATGACAGTGAGATGACCGCGCGGATCATCGAGGCGGACCTGGTCGCCAAGGGCTTCGAGGTGCACGTCGCGGACACCGCCGACAAGGCCACGAAGATCATCCTCAAGAAGCAGACGCGTCCGGACCTGGTCCTGCTCGACGTGCGGATGCCCAACGTGAACGGCGAGCAGTTCTGCCGCTTCATCAAGAGCAACAGCCTCTTCAAGGGCATCAAGGTGCTCTTGTGCTCCGGCGAGAACGTCGAGGAGCTCCAGCGCATCTGCCGCGAGGCGGGCGCCGATGGCTACATCCCCAAGGACGCCGTCATGGGCAACCTGGTGGCCAAGGAGCTGATGCCCACGGGGAACGAGTAGCCCCCGCGTCCCGCTTCAAGCGGGGCCGATGTCCTGGCCCCGCCGACCCACTCTACCCGCGCCCGGCCGCGTTCTCCCGCTCCTCCAGGCCCCGCGCGAAGTTGCCGATGATGATGCCGGGCCGGGCGGCCTTGAGGCGGTTGAGCAGCGTGCGCACGCCCACCGGCTCTCCTCCCGCGCCCACGTCCCGGGCGGCCTCCAGGTACTGGAGCGGATCAATGGCCAGCGAGCGCGTCTGCACCTGGTCCACCTTGTACTTCTTCACCAGCCGCTCCAGGGCCTTCACCTCGCCCTCGCGGTCCGTGACGCCGGGGAACAGGAGCAGATTGAGCGCCAGGTACGCGCCTCGCTCCCGCGCGAGCGCGATGGAGGCCTCGACGTCCTCCCAGCCGTACTTCACCGGCTTGTAGTACGCCTCGTAGAGCCCCTTCGACGCCGCGTTGAGCGACACACGCACCGCGTCCAGGCCCGCGTCGAGCAGCGCCTCCAAGCCCTTCGTGAGGCTCGCGTTGGTGTTGATATTGATGGAGCCCTTCTGCGTGTGCGCGCGCATGTAGCGGATGGCCTCCGCGATCTGCTTCCAGCGCGTGAGCGGCTCACCCTCACAGCCCTGGCCAAAGCTCACCATGGTGCGGCCCGGCGCGTTCTCCAGGTGGTACAGGCCGATGGCGCCCATCTCCTCGCCGGTGGGCCCGTCATCCATGCGCTCGTGTGACGCCGGAGGCCCATCCGCAGGCTGGTCGGAGATGCAGCCCACGCAGCGCGCGTTGCACATCACCGACGCGGGGATGGCCGCCTCGTCGCGGACGTAGAAGGTGTTCTGCGACGTGAAGCAGCGGTACAGGAGCGCGCACGTCTTGAGCTGCTTGAGCACGCGGTTGTCCGGAAAGCGCCCCATGTGCTCGCTCACCAACGCCTTCATGTCTGGCGTGGAGTAGCGCTCCGGATCCCAATGCGAGCGGCGGTCCGTGTGGATGGCCCACGCCACCGGCCCGTCCTTGCCCCACGCCGCCGCCGTGTACGCCCACTGTGGCAACACCGGCCCGTCACCCTTCACCTCGCCCGGCAGGAACGTCCGCGTGTAGCCGGGCGGCAGCAGCGCCCCCACCGCGTTGGGGATGAACGTCTTGCCCCCCACGTTCATCTCGCGCACCAACTCCAGCTCTCCCGTCTTGGGGTTGAGGCCCACGGGGAGCCTGCCTGGCAGGTGGACCAGCTTCCCCGCGGACGGCAGGGGGATGGGCTTGTCTTGCGGCGGAACGAGCTCCTCGCCGCTGCGCAGCGTGGCCAGCAGGTAGGGATGCTCCATCACCCGCCCCTTGGGGTCGGCGAACAGCAGCTTCAACGAGGACGTCATGCGGACGCTAACTACCACCACGCCCTCGTTTCTTTCGATGTCGAAGCGAGAGGAGACGCATTGCGTTGAACGCCTCGCGTCATCCCTCAGGGGTAACCCAGGCTCACCGGAGACATGTACGGCGCCATGGCGGATACCTTGATTCCCTCGGGCCCCCTCGTTAGGGTCCGCGCGCTTTTTTGAGTCCCCTCTCTGGAGGCAGTCGTGATCGTCGGAGTTCCCAAGGAGATCAAAACCCGTGAGTACCGCGTCGGCATGGTGCCCGCGGGCGTGCGCGCGCTCACGAGCGCTGGCCACACGGTGTTGGTCGAGACGAACGCTGGTGTCGGCTCCGGCATCCCCGACTCTGAATACCAGCGGGTCGGTGCGCAGATTGTCACCAGCGCGGACGAGGTCTGGAAGCGCGCGGAGATGATCGTCAAGGTGAAGGAGCCCATTGCGCCCGAGTACGAGCGCATCCAGCCCAACCAGATCATCTACACCTACTTCCACCTGGCCGGCGTCGACCCCGAGCTGACCAAGACGCTGGTGAAGAAGAAGGCGGCGGCCGTCGCGTACGAGACGCTGCAGCTGGATGACGGCAGTCTGCCCCTGCTCAAGCCCATGAGCGAAGTGGCCGGCAAGATGGCCATCCAGGTCGGCGCCGCGAGCCTGGAGAAGGCCCACGGTGGCAAGGGCATCCTGCTGGGTGGCGTGCCCGGCGTGCGCCGCGGCCGCGTGGTCATCATCGGCGGTGGTGTCGTCGGCCTCTGCGCCGCGAAGGTGGCGGTGGGCATGGGCGCCGAGGTCACCATCCTCGACGTCAACCTGGAGCGCCTCACCTACCTGGACGACGTGTTCCTCGGCCGCGTCACCGTGCTGGCCTCCGACTCGGAGAACATCGCCAAGTCGGTGCGCGAGGCGGACCTCGTCGTCGGCGCGGTGCTCATCCCCGGCGGCAAGGCGCCCAAGCTCGTCTCCGAGGCCCTCATCGCGGAGATGTCCCCGGGCTCCGTCGTCGTCGACGTGGCCGTGGACCAGGGTGGCTGCATCGAGACCTGCAAGCCCACCACCCACGACAACCCGACCTTCGTCGTCCACGGCGTGGTCCACTACTGCGTGGCCAACATGCCGGGCGCCGTTCCCCAGACGTCCACCTACGCCCTCACCAACACCACCCGTCCCTACTCGCGGAAGATCGCCGACATGGGCCTGGTGGAGGCCGTGAAGTCGGACCCGGCGCTGGCGCGTGCGATGAACACCTACAACGGCCACGTCACCTACGAGGCCGTCGCGAAGGACATGGGCTACCCCTACATGCCCATCTCCGACGCCATGAGCCGCAAGTAGGCCGGCCCCCGGCCTGACAGCCAAGGCCCCATCTGGAGGGGAGGCTCGGATGACGCCAATCCGGCCTCCCCTTCGTTATTGAAAGAGGCCGGGAATAAGCGCCCGGGCCCGGTGTACGGCGTTTCCGAAGCAAGCGTACGGGCGGGTATGACTGGGGAGCCGTTGTTGCTGGCTCTGTTCCCATGCATACATTGATGGGCAAGCGACAACTCATTCCCCATTTGTTTCGGGCCTTTGGAAGGCGGGACATGTTGGATTTCAGACAACCCAACCGGACGAAGCAGGAATTCGAGGAACTGGCGCTGGCCCACCTGGACCCGCTGTACTCGGCGGCCTTGCGACTGACGAAGAACGAGCGGGACGCCGAGGACCTGGTGCAGGACACCTGCATGAGGGCCTACCGCTTCTTCGACAAGTTCGAGCGGGGCACCAACATCAAGGCCTGGCTCTTCAAGATCCTCACCAACACCTTCATCAACCGCTACCGGCGCAAGGTGAAGGAGCGCACGGTGGTGGAGGGCGTGGAGCGCGAGGCGGTGCACGAGCGATTCGTGAGCCGGGACGCGACGGACTTCGCGGCCAACCCGGAGCAGTACTTCTTCGACCGGCTCCTGTCGGACGACGTGCTGCGCGCCATCGACTCGTTGCCCATCGACTTCCGGCTGGTGGTCATCCTCGCGGACCTCCAGGAGTTCTCCTACAAGGAGATCGCCGAGATTCTCGAGTGCCCCGTGGGCACGGTGATGAGCCGGCTGTTCCGTGGCCGCAAGCTGCTGCAGAAGACGCTGCGTGAGTACGCGGTGGGCCAGGGTGTCTTCCGGCACGAGGGTGACTCGGCGGACGCACCGGCGAACCTCGAAGAGTATCGTCAAAGGAAGAAGACGGGCTAGAAACAGGTTCCTACCGCGCGCCCATGACCTGCCAGGAACTCGAACGGCTTTTGTATCCGTACCTCGACGGCGAATTTCAGCCAGAGGAGCGGGTCGACCTCGAATCCCACCTCGCCGCGTGTCCCCCTTGCCGGCGCCGCGTGGAGGACGAGCGGAACATGCGATTGGCCCTGCGCCGGGCCGCGCGTCACTCGGTGCAGCAGATGCGTGCTCCGGCCACGTTGCGCGCGGGCATCGCCCAGGGACTCCACGAGGAACACCGCCGTGCGCAGTACGGCGTCTGGCTGCGCGCGGGCGCGGTCGCCCTGGTGGTGATGACGGTGGGCAGTGGCTGGCTGATGCTCCGGGAGGCTCAGCGGCAGCGGATGGCTCGGGATGAAATCGTCCGCCGGCATTCGCGGGGGCTTCCGTTCGAAATCGCCTCGTCCGCGCCGGACCAGTTGGAGACGTGGTTCAAGGGCAAGGTGGACCCTCGCGTCGCCCTGCCCCAGCTCCCCAAGGCCAAGCCGCTGGGTGGCCGCATCTCCATCCTCAACGGCCGCGAAGTCGCGTACATCAGCTACGAGACGTTCCCCTCCGAGGGAGAGCCCAGCCGGCGGCTCGGCGTCTTCGTCGTCCCCGACGAGGATGGCCCCAAGCCCCAGGCGCTGCCCGCGGTGGAGGTGGACTCCGCGCAGGGCTTCAACATCGTCACCTGGCGGGACCACGAGGTCGTCTACGAGATGGTCACCGACATGGATGAGCGAGACATCCTCCGCATGCTCGATGAGCGCGAGCGCGGGGCCACGGTGGCCAGCAACCCGCCGCCAATGGAGTCCGCCGACGGCGAGTATTCGTATCAGACGCTCCCCCGGCCTCAGCGCGTCCGCCCCGCGGTCTCCTTCGAGCCCGCGTCGTATCCCTGAGCCTTCCCCCGCGCCGTCAGGCTGCTCTCCAGCCAGGCACAACAGGCCTTGGCCGGGCCCCGTCCACGGACGGGCATGACACGTACTCGACACTCTCGAAGAGGGGCGCCTGTGCCCATTCACGTCGGGCGCCGGCGCTGTTTCAGGGGATGTTCCAGGCTGTGCCGCGAGTGCCAGGCGGAGCGTGCGCTGGGGGTGTCCGGTGTGGCCCGAACATTTGACGGTCCCTGACATGGCCGATAGCCTCGACGGTGCTTCTTTCCTCGCGCGCCACCGTCACTCGTGGCGCCCGCGCGCGCCGCACCCAGGTCGGGCCGTTCCTACATGTCCAAGAAAATCCTGATCGTCGAAAAGAGCGACACCGCCCTCGCCGCCACCCTGCGTCCCGTCCTGGAAGGACGAGGCTTCACGGTTGAAGACACCGCGGACGGCAAGGGCAGCGTGGAGCAGATTCGCCGGGACCGGCCGCAGCTCGTCGTGCTCGCGGTGGAGCTGTCCGCGGGACAGAACGGCTACCTCATCTGCGGCAAGCTGAAGAAGGACGACGACCTCAAGAACGTCCCCATCGTCATCGTCGGCAACCCGGATGGCTTCGCGCAGCACCGCAAGCTGAAGGCCCACGCCGACGAGTACGTGGCGATGCCCGTGGACGCGCAGCTCCTGACGGAGCGCGTGGGGGCGCTGATTGGTTTCCCCGAGCCGCCCGTCTCCGAGGACGTGGTGGACGAGAGCCTCACCCTGGATGCGCTCGGCGATGAGCCGATGACCGCGGACTTCGGCGAGGAGATCTCCGTGGATACGGGCGAGGAGCCCGCCGTCGCCGGTGAAGAGCTGGACCTGGACGCGGCCTTCAACGACATGTCCTCGCCCGAGCCGGAGCTGGAGTCCGAGCCCGTCTCGCTCGTCGAGGAGCCCGTCGAGGCACCGCCCGAGGCCGTGGTGGAAGGCATCGGAGTGGAGGAGGACTTCTCCACGCTGGACTCGCTCGGCTCCTCGGACGCGGACGACGCGCTCGACGCGCTGGAGGACTCCGAGAAGACGGTGGTGGGCTTCATGCCTGTGGTCCCCGCGGCGCCTCCGCCCCCGCTGAAGGTCATCGAGCCCGCGAAGGCCGCGCCCCCGCCTCCCGCGCGCACGCCGCCGCCCACCCCCACCCGTCCTCCTCCCGTCAGCGCGCCCGTGGCCACCGTGGCTCCGGCCGCCCCCGTCACTTCCGCCGCGGACGCGGCCGAGCTGCGCAACCTGCGCGCGAAGGTCGCCGAGCTGCAGGCCACGCTCGAAGACTCGCGCGGCGCGGCGTCCCTGGCCGAGGACCGGGTGCGCGAGCTGGAGGCCGAGCTCGAGTCGAGGTCCACCGAGTTGGAGACGGCGCGCGCCTCCGCGGGGAAGAACGACAAAGACACCTTCGCCCTGCGCGATGCCGTCAACAAGCGCGACAAGGAGATCCTGCGGCTCAAGTCGGAGCTGAACCAGAAGGACCAGGAGATTGTCGAGCTCAAGGACCAGCACCTGGAGCTGGAGCAGAAGGCCAGCTCGGCCGAGTCCGAGATTGCCCGGCGCGACGCGCAGATCAAGACGCTCACCACCCGCGCGGACTCGCTCACCGCCGAGCGCAAGCGCGTGGACCAGCAGCTCGCGGCCGCCAAGGACGAGGCTCGTGGCGCCACCGCGCGGCTGACCACCCTCCAGGAGGAGTTGGAGCAGCAGAACGCCCAGACGGCGGGCCTCAACGCGGAGCTCGAGGAGCTGCGCAACCGCACCGGTCAGCTCGAGATGGACGTGCAGACCGCTCGCGAGGAGTCCGACGGCCTTCGCGCCCAGGTGGAGACGGCGCAGAGCGAAACGGAAGAACTGCGCGGCCAGCTCGAGCAGGCCCAGGCGGAGCTGTCCGAGCAGGCCACTCGCGCGGCCGACGAGGCGGATGAGCTGCGCAAGCGCATCGCCGAGCTGGAGGCCACCGCGGTCCGCAACGACGAGCGCGTGACGAAGCTCTACGCACGCATCAAGAGCGAGGAGAAGCTGCGCGAGAAGACGAAGAAGGCGCTCGTCATCGCCCAGCAGCTCCTGGAAGAGCCGGCCTCCGCTGTCGCCGACAGCGACGAAGCCGCCGCCTGAAGTTCCCGCCCTTCCCTCCCCGGCGGCCGCACCGGGCCGAGGAGGGAGGAGCACCTGGGTCGAGCCTCCCCTTCCCGCGGGAGGCTCCCCGCCCCCGCGCCTACTTGTCGTCGGTCCGCTTGGGCGCGGTCTTCTTCTCCAGCATCTTCTTGGCGAACTGCTGCACGGCCGCGGGCACGTTCTTGTCCCGGCTCAGGTCCTTGAGCTCGTTGTCGCGCAGCGCGTTCAGGAACTTCATGGTGACGGTGAGCGGCACCTTCGGGTTCTTCACCAGGGCCAGCTTCACCTTCATGTTCTTCGTCCACTCGCGGTTGTTGTAGATGACGCGAAGGACGTCCTCCATCATCGCGCGGTTGGCCGCGCACGACAGCACCTCTCCGTCGGTGATGCGCGGGCTGCGGATGACGGCCACGGCCACCAGCTTGTTCGTATCCCGGATGAGCGCGCTGCGAGCCTCCTTGTTGCCCAGCGTCGCCAGCTTGATCTTCTCCGAGATGGACATCTTCATCAGCCGCTGCGCCAGCGTCAGCCGCTTGCCTTCCTCGAGCGGCGCGGCGTTCTCGTCCGCCACCTCGCCCCCCATCTCCTGGAGGACCTGCTCGGCGGTGGGGCCCGGGTCCGGCGGCGTCTCCGCGGCCTCGGGGCCGAAGAGGCGCACGCGCGCGGCCTTCATCTGCGGCACGTCCAGCAACTGCATCCCACTGCGCACCGCGAAGTCACAGACGTTGTCGATGAGCGACACCGGCGCCTGCGCGTTGGAGCAGAGGTTGCGAAGGATGTCCTCGTGGCGCAGCAGGCGGAGCTGGTTCTGGCCGATGATCTCCGCCAGCTTCGGGCCGCACTCCCGGGCCACCACCGCGACGGCGTCGTCGGGGGTGCTGGCGTTGAGGACGAGCATCTCCGCGTAGGCGTCCTTCTCCTTCAACAACCCCAGGAAGTAGCCCAGTACCTCGGGCTGCACCTCCTCGTCGCGCAGCGCGGAGCCGAGAATCTTGTCCGGCAGTCCCGAGGACGTCTTCGCCGCCGTCTCGCGCACCGCCGTGTCCGCGTCGAACGTCAGCATGAAGAGCGCGCCCAGCATGTCGGATGGGCTGAGCGGCACCAGGGACTTGGCGGCCATCATCCGCAGCGGCACCGGCGCCGCGGGGTCCACGTGCTTGCGCAGGTTGGGCGGCAGGAACTCCGCGTTGAAGGGGCAGCCGGGGGGCGGCGCCGGAATGTTGCTGGGGGCGGCGGTCGTCATGTCGCGTGATTCCTTCCGTAGATGATGCGCAGGCCCTCGAGCGTGAGGAACTCGTCCACTTCGTGGATGGCCTTGGACCCACTGGCCACCAGCGGCGCGAGCCCCCCGGTGGCCACCACTTTCACGGGCTGGCCCAGGTCGGCCTGCATGCTCGCGCAGATGCCGTCCACCATCCCGACGTAACCGTAGAAGAGCCCCGACTGCATCGAGTGCACCGTGTTGCGCCCGATGACATGCGGAGGCCGCACGAACTCCACGCGCGGCAGCTTGGAGGCATTCTGGAACAAGGCCTCCATGGAGATGTTGATGCCCGGGCAGATGCAGCCGCCCAGGTACTCACCTCGCGCGGACACCGCGTCGAAGGTGGTCGCGGTGCCGAAGTCCACGACGATGAGCGCCGAGCGGTGCTTCTCGAACGCGGCCACCGCGTTGACGATGCGGTCGGCGCCCACCTCGCGAGGGTTGTCGTAGAGGATGGGCATGCCCGTCTTCACGCCGGGCCCCACGAACATGGGCCGCATGCGGAAGTAGCGCTCGCTCATCTTCTCCAGGCTGAACTGGAGCGGCGGCACCACGCTGGACACGGCCACCGCGCGCACCTTCGCCGCGTCGATGCCGCTGTGGGAGAAGAGCTGGCGAACCAGGATGCCGTACTCGTCGGAGGTGCGCCGCGTGCTCGTCTCCACGCGCCAGTGGTCGAGCAGCTTCCGGCCCTCGAACACCCCGAGGACGGTGTTGGTATTGCCAACGTCGATGGCCAGGAGCATCACGCCGCGCACTCTACCCCGAAGGGCCTCTTCGCGGACCGACTTGCCGGGGCCCTACCGCGCGCTCTGCGGCTGCCGGGGGCGCAGCTGCTCCACGTCGCCCGCGAGCACCCGCTCCACCTGCCCCGCCTCGGTGCGCACCAGCAGCGCCCCCGACGGGTCGATATCCACCGCCAGGCCTCGCAGCTCGCTGCGGTCCGTGCGGACCAGGACGTCCTGGCCCAGGGTCGAGGACAGCTCCTTCCAGCGGGCACGCACCACGTCGAAGCCCGTCTCCAGATACAGCTCCAGCCACTCCTCCATGCGCGTCCAGAGGCGGGCGGCGAAGTGGGCCCGGTGCACCCGCTCCCCTCGCGCCAACGCCACGGAGGTGGCCGTCTCCCGCAGCTCCTCGGGGAAGTGCTCCGCCTGGCAGTTGAGGTTGACCCCCACCCCGACGATGACGAAGTGGACCCGCTCGGGTTCGGCCGAGAGCTCGGTGAGGATGCCCGCGACCTTGCGGCCCCCAATCTGGACGTCGTTGGGCCACTTGATGGCCGCGTCGGCGCCGAACTCGCGCAGGTTCTCCGCCAGGGCCACGGCCGCCACCAGGGTCAGCTCGGGGGCGCGCTGCGGCGGCAGCTCCGGGCGGAGGATGGCGGAGAAGTACAGGTTGAGCCCGGGGGGAGACACCCAGGCCCGTCCGCGGCGGCCCTTGCCCGAGGTCTGCTGCTCGGCGATCACGACCTCGCCGTGCGCGGCGCCGTCCTGCGCCAGCCGGAAAGCCACCTCGTTGGTGGAGCCCACCACGGCGTGGTGGTGGAGGGTCCGGCCCAGGTCGTGGGTGCCCAGGAGCGGAGAGACCTCCAGCGACGTGAGGCGGTCCGGCACCTCCACCAGCCGGTAGCCCCGTGCGGGGACGGCCTCGATGCGGTAGCCCTTGGTGCGCAGGGCCTCCACCCGCTTCCAGACGGCCGTGCGGGAGAGCCCCAGCTTGCCCGACAGGGCCTCGCCGGAGGTGTAGTCGTCACCGCTCTCCGAGAGGAACCCGAGGATGAGCTCCTCTTGCGTCTGCTCTGTTGTTTCCACGGCCACGGCGACACCTCGCGAGAGGCGCAAGGGTATGGAGCGGCGCCGGGGCTTTCAACCCGCCAGGTCCGCCACCCGAGGCGCCCTGTTCACCGCCCCGGGATTCAGCGGGCCGACGAAGCGGCGCCGCCCTTCAGCTCGTAGGACGTCAGCTCCAGGCGCGCCTGGGGGATGCGCTGCTGGTTGGCGGTCTCCACGGCGGTCTCCAGCCGGACCATGCCCACGCCTGGGGCAAACGTCATCGTGTTGATGAGCGTGGCCTGGGCATCGACGCGGTTGCGGCCTTCCACCTCGATGCACGACGGGAAGGTGCCGGCGGGGGTGTCGCAGGAGCCGCCTGCCTGGACAATCTGGTAGCGCTCCGTCGAGGACACCGACACCACGTTCGTCCACGACTGGCCGGTGCGCAGGGGGGCTCGGAGGAGGTAGCGCTTGGGGTCTCTCAAACCGTAGGCATCCACGGAGAGCTGGCCGCCCTGATTGTCGAGAAAGTAACCGTCCTCCTGCTTGAGGATCTCCACGGTGACGGGCCGGTCGGCGCGGCCGTTGACCCGGTACGTCCACTTGTTGCCCACCGCGAGCGGGTAGTAGTCCGCCACGTTCCCGGAGGTGGACTGCGTCTCGGGCTCGGCTTCCACGCGCTTGGCGCAGCCGCTCCCCAGCATCATGGCGCCCAGCAGGACAAGACCACCCACTCCGAACGAACGCGTCATCTCGATGTCAATCCGCGTGGTCCCGGCCACGCGCCTCCGCGGTGATGTGCTTGCGTGATGCGTAGAGCGTCTCCAGGGCCTGCTGCGCCGCGGCCTGCACGGCTGGCGCGTCATGCCCCTGGGCCACGGTATACAGGTAGGCCTCCGCCTCGGGGCCACCAATCTCGCCCACGGCGAAGAGCAGCTCCTGCACGAAGGTGTTGTCCCGGCCCCGCCCCAGGTCGATGAGCGCCGGCACGGCGACGCGGGCCTTCATCTCGACCAGGGCGCCAATCGTCTTGCGCAGGGCGTCTCCGTCGGAGGATTCCTTGAGGCGCTCGATGAGCAGCGGGGCCGCCGCGGGGTGCTGACGTTCGGCCAAGGTGCGCAGGGCGAACTCGCGGATGCGGGCATCGTCGGCACGCAGTTCCTGGACCAGGGCCTCGTCGCTGCGCTCCAGGGCGGCGAGCTGCAACACCGAGGAGTCCGTCACCTGGCGGAGCACGGCCTCCAACGCGGTGCGCATGGCGGACTGACGGCCTTCGGGGGTGTCTTCCTGGACGGGGGCCTCGCCCAGCCCGACGACCTCGTAGCGCTGAGGGAGGTCTCCTCCGAAGCGCTCCAGGACCAGGTTGGCGCCGACTTCCGCGAAGCTGCGCGGATCTCCGTCCTTGAGCACCTCGCGGGTGAACGGAATCTCCAGCGTCAGCCGCCAGGGGCGCACTTCGCGAGAGGTGTCCTCGCCCTTCAGCTCGAAGCGGCCGGAGGACTTCAGTGCGTGAGAGAACAGCGTCGCGACACCCTCCGGAGCAATCCCCAGCAGAGCATTGTCTCGCACCGTGGCACCGGACACGTCCACCGGAGCCACGGGATGGCGTGGCGCCTGCGAGCGGCAGGCACCAAGGAGGACGACGCAGAAGGCGAGCATCAGGGCCGGCTTCATCGCCCGCTCAGGGTAACACCCGAAGGAGGCGCGTGCCGGTCATTCCCGCCCCATCGACACGAAGGGTGTCACCTCTTGCCCTTTTCCAGGGGCCTCTGCTGGGGGAACACGGTCTCTCGCACCTCGTGCGACCTGCCTCAAAACGCCGTGGGCCTCTCGTGGCCAGCCTGGAGAACTCAGGTGCCCTCTTTGGAGGCTTCGGGGGAGGAATGCCGCGGGCGCTCACACTCTCGTGCGCCCCACGAAATTTCTCGAGTGACTGGGGATTCATCGACGACACGCGCCTCGCACCGGATACGTGCGCCGAACTGTTCGCCGGATCCCCTCAACCACGGAGCACGATCTCGAGACCCGGGTCCGCCCCCTGCCTCAACGAGGGAGCGTCTGCGCCACGAGACGAAGGTGAGGAGTGGGCCCAGCCCCTCGCATCTGGTGCGAGTTCCCCTCAATGGCCACCGGCACGGAAGCATCAACCTCGTGGCCCTCAGTGAGCGACCTCATCCGGGCGAGGCGCAGAGACTTCAACCTGTAGGGAGTCGGCCAAGCCCTTCGCATCTCGTGGCGAGCCACTCTTCACAGCCACCGACGTGGAAGCGTCAAGCCCCGCTGTCTTCAGCCCGCGACTGCTGAGTGAAGTGGACTCCCCCAAGCGAGGCTCGGAGGAGTCGCCTGCGTCGAGTGGACGCGGCCTCTCGCATCTGGTGCGAGCCACCGCGCCCACTCTTCATGACCACCGACGCGGAAGCGTCAGTCAGCCCTCGCTGCCTTCGGCGGGCGCCTTCGGTGGAGTGACCTCATCCCGTCGAGGCTCGGAGGATTCACCCTCTGCCCCCGTCGCGACCACCGCAGCAGGGGCAACCTCTTCCTGAGGAGCCTGCTCCGCTCCGGCTGCATCCGCCGCCAACTCAGTCACCTGAACAGCCGGCTGCGCGACGACGTCCACCTGCTCGGACACAGGCGAGGGCTCCGCCGGAGCCACCGCGCCGGATTCGACTCCCGTCGCGGCCTCGGCTCCAGACGCCACACCCTGGGACTCACCACCCGAGGCGCTGACCCCTTCGGGCTGAGCAGCCGCCGTCCCGGGCGCGGCTTCCGGAGCCGTCACGGCCCCTTCGGTCCCCGCTCCGGGCGCTGCGGCGTCACCCTGCTGCGGCGCTCCCGCTGGCGCTGCGCCAGCCTCCGCGCCCCGGTTGCCACGCCCCCGGCGCCCACGGCGACGACGGCGACGGCGCTTGCGGTCACCCTGCGCGGCGTCCGCACCACCCTCGGCGGGAGTCCCGTCCGGACGCGCACCCACGAAGGCGCTCGCGGCCTCCAGGTCATCGTCCTCGCCCTCGTCATCCCCGTCGTCGCCCTCCTCGTCCTCCGCCCCCGTCGACTGCGGGGCCGGCACGGCCGCGGCCGGAATCCCTTCGCGAGACTCCACCGCCGCACCACCCTCGCGCGCCTCCGCGCCATCGGCGGAGACCTCGACCTCGTCACCCGACGCACGCGCCTCGCGCCGATCCCGGTCGCGACGCCGCTTCTCGCGCGGCGGACGCTCCGTCGGCGCCGCGGCGGAGACCTCGCCGCCTTCGTCCTCACGCGACTGCTTCTCGCGCTGACGCTCCTCGCGGCGCTTCTGGGCCTCCTCGGCATCCAGCTTCGCGGCCTCGAAGAAGCGCTCGTCCACCTCGTACAGCTCGACGCGGGTGACGGTGACGGCCGTCTCGGCCTCCAGGAACTTCTCGCCCAGCGCATCGCCGCACCACAGCATCACCAGCGAGCCGCTGGCCTGCGCCTCGGTGCGCGCGTCCCCGCGCACATCCCCCGCGCTCACCAGCAAGCCGACCTGCGCCGAGTAGTGGCTCAGGTCGCGACGCAGCTCCTGCACGCTCTTGCGATCAATGGCCGGAGAGCCCTTGAGCATCCGCACCGCGTAGCGCAGCTCCACGCTGCCCTCACGCTTGCGCGCCGTCAGCAAGGGGCCTTCCTTGGAACGCTTGGCCACCTTCAGCTCGCGGAAGCCCAGCGCGTGCATCATCTTCACGACGGACTTCTCGAACGTCCCCACGTCCGCGTCGCCCAGGCGCTTGCGCAGCCCACGCGCCACCGCGCGGCGCGCGTCCTTGAGCGACGTGCGCAGCGTGGCCAGGAGCGCGGCATCCACCACCGGCTCGCTCGCGGCCGCGACGGCCCCCGCTCGAGCCAGCACCGGACGCCCCGCCTCCAGCGGAATCCCCAGCGCCTGCGCGAACGCGGCCTGAAGCTCCAGCGACGGCGCCTCGCTCGGAGAGCCCGCGCGCTCCAGCGTCACCTCTCCCGTGTCCTTGTTGAACGCGTACTGCGGCCGGCGGCCCGCGTCGATGCGGCGCTGGTTGTCCTCCAGGAGCGCCGTGAGCACCGCCTCCACCGTGAGGTCCTCGGCGCACAGCTCCTTGCTCCGAGCCCGCTCGATGAGCACCTCGGTGCGAAGCCCTGCCTCCGCGTCGCTGAGGATTTCGAACACCACCTCGGGCAGCGGCGGGAAGCGCTTGCGCTTTCCACCCCGCTCCTCGTCTTCGTCCCTCCGGCGCTTGCGCTCACTGCCTCGACCCGCCGCCCGCACGTTGTCCGTGCGCGGCTCCGGATGACGCTCCGCCGGCCTCAGGGGCGGCAGGTCCTCTTCCGGATTCGGCTCGATTACGCCAGTCTGCGCCAGGGCCTCCACATCCTCGGGAATCGACCAATCCACCAGCGCGAAGGTGTCCTTCGCCGTCACAATCACCTTGCGATCCCTCGTGCGGCGCGCCATGGCGGCCAGGCGCGAGAGCATCGTCACCTCGGGCGTCTTGCCGACGTGGGAGAGCAGGCTCTGCTGGATGGACTTCTCTGTGATTTCAAGGAAGTGGAGGGGACGACCTTCGCTCTCCAGGACTCGGAGCGCGGCCTCGTAGAATGTCATCGAGTATTCCCCAAGAATTCCGAACGGTTACAAAAATGTAGGTCCGTATGGGCGGCGGATGCTAGCCATCGCTAAACTGGCTTGTCAACGAACGGAAGATGACCCGCATACGCATCGGACATCGCTGGAAACGCGAACCCTCGGCCTCCCCGCTGGATTCCATCGCACTGGAACTGGATGGAGTGGACCTTCTGTCCGGAGCGGTTGAGGAGTCCTTAGCAGAAGTAGTGCCCGCTTTGGTGCGCGCCGTGGCCTCCGTTTACACGGGAGGCCAGGGAATGGCCCAGGTTTCCTTGTCGGAGGCCCATCTGGAGCTGGTCTTGAGGCGGGTCGGACCCCAGGTGGAGCTGCTGGTGGCCAACCTGGCCCGTCCCGCCCGGCTCATGCGTCCCCCCGTGAAGGTGGACGTGGACGAGCTGGTGCAAGCCGTCCGAGCCACCGGAGCCCGGTTCCTGGCGGACGTCACCAAGGTGGCCCCACGAACCCTCTCCGCCCCCCTGGCCCAGGCCCTCGCCGACCCCCTCAAGCAGCTCGGCCGCCCCGCCAGGCCCCCAGATGAGGAACCCACTCGCCCCGTCGTGAAGCGGGTGGAGCCCCCTGCCCCCATGGGATTCGGCTTCGAACTGCGAGGCACCACCCCACGTGCTGGCCGGGACGGCGGCAAGAAGGGCACGGCCGGAACGCTCGCCCCCCTGCTGACCGCCGGGGAGACATGGCTCGCGCTCCCTGGCCGGCCCGAGGCCTGGAAGGTGCTGGCCCCACCATTCCTTACCGTGTTGGAGCTTTCGCGACAGGCCGTGGAGCTGGCGCGCGCGGTGGAGCTGGGTGAGGCGCGCTTCGAGCTGGCGCCCGCGGGGGCTCGGGCGCCGCTGCTGCTGGACCTCAAGGACGGCAAGGCGAAGACGGGGCGCACGGGAACCGCCTTCATGCTCAGCGGCACCGGCCTGGCCGCCGCCCTCTTCCACCTGGGCGAGGCGCTCGCCGCGGCCTTCGCGGAGGAAGACCGCGCGCTGGTGAGCAACCCCTACCTGGTGGAGCTGGCGGAGCGCTGCCGCGAGGGGCTCTCCCACCTGCGTGGAGCCGTGGAGCCTCCCGAGCGCACCGGCGCGGCCCGGGAGAAGCGCTCGCGGTCGGCGGAGAACGCCTCGAAGCCGCTCAAGGTCCCCGGCCGGCTGCGGAGGCTTCGCTTCGAGAAGCTGTGGCAACAGCGGGGACTGGAGGACGCCGATGAGTCGCGCCTCCTGCTGGGACGTCATGGCCCCGTCTGCTGCGCGCCCCACCTGGCGGTGGCCTTCTCACGCAAGGATGGAGCCCGGCTCTGGAAGCGAGCGGCGCCACTGGGCGTGGCCGCGGCGGCGGATGGGCATGCGGTCACCGCGGATGTATCGCGCGTGTGCGGCTTCACCGGCCGGGGCGACGGCGCGCGCTGGCTGCATGACCACGATGGAATCCCGCTGGGTCCGCTGCTGCTGCGCAAGGACGGACTCCTGCTCACGCTCTCCGAGGACCGCACCGTCGTCGCCTTCGCGGCGGCCACCGGACGGGAGGTCTGGCGACTGGCCCCTCCCCGCACGCAGCGAAGCTGGCTCACGACCCAAGGCCATCGGGCCCTGGTGACGACGGACTCCGGCTACGTCTACGGCCTGGACCTGGAGGATGGACAGGTGCGCTTCCGGATGCGCGCGCCCCTGCCCTTCCACGGCCAACCCGTGCCGTGGGGCCGGCGCTTCCTCGCGCTGCTGGGCCGAGGCTCTCGCTGGGCCCTGCTGCTCGCGGACGCCCACACGGGTGAAGCCGCGTGGACCCACGAGCCAGACCTCACACACCCCTCCGCGCCGCTGCCCGTGGGCTCGCGAGTGTTCCTCGCCGGAGAGCGCGAACGAGAGGGCGTCCTGCTGTGCCTGGACAAGAAGGGACAGCCCGTCTGGGAGCGGCCGCTGAACCTGGGCCCAGGCCCCTATGCGCTGGCACCGCTGCCGCGCGCGGTGGTGGTGACGAGCGCCTCGGGCGCCGCGGCGCGCGTCGCAGCCTCGGGCACCATCGACTGGCGCGTGGGGGCCGCGGGCGAGCCTCTCATCGGCGCGCTTCCGGCCCGCACCGCCCGAGGCGTGACGTTGGTGCCCGGCGAGCGGGTGCGCGCGGTGGACCCCCGAGGGGGCCAGGTGCTGGCGGAGGTGCACGCGGGGCTGGGGCTCGTCGCGCTCCAGGCGGATGTCCGCCTCAACCTCTACTTCCTCGACGACACCGGGATGCTGTCCGCGTACCGGCTGGGCACCCACTTCACCGTCGTGGAGTGAGGAGAGCGCGAGCGAACCCCGCCTCTCCTCACACCCCATCCGAACTAGTTCGCCGCGGCCTTCTTCGTCGGGTCGATCTCATCCTCGGGCCGCTCCTCCTGCGTGGCGCCCTCCCACGTCTCACCCGCACCGAGCTTCCACTCGGAGGGGATGTCCAACTTCCACACGTAGCTGGCGGTTGCGTCCCCACCCGAGGCCGCGCGCGAGGTGATGTTCGTCGTCATCTCCATCCGCGCCACCTCGTTGGGCATCAGGTCCAGGTCGTAGTGGCCCAGCACCATCTGCGGCGGGAACTCCGCGATGAAGCGCTCCGGGTGGTCCACCTTCATCGACGGGTCGCTCCCGCGCATCTCACCCAGCAGCTTCCCCTTCGCATCGAGCAACCGCCACATCGTGTCGAACGATGCGCTGGTCATCATCTTGCGGATCTTCCCCTCGTCCTTGAGCTGACGCTGCGCGCCCCACAGGACCAGTTGCAGCCGAACCTGCGGCTTGCCCATCACCATGACGACGTCGGACGACACGATATCCAACCGCATGCCCTTGTCCGTCGACGTCCACATCGGGCGGTAACGGCCCTCGCGCAGGCTGTCGAAGAGCTTGCGCGTGTAGTCGTAGAACGCCTTGCGGTCGCCCGCGCGCTCGTCCTTGCCGCTCTCCGCGCGCTTCTCCAGCTCCTGGAGATAGTTGTCGAAGTTCTTGTTGCCGTTGAACGCCTTCAGGTGGTCATCCACCTGCTCGAAGTAGTTCTTGAAGAACGGCTTGAGCTCCTCGCGATACGTGTTCTCGTCCGGATTGGCGCGCATCCAGCCCACGCGCTCGAGATAGTCGGCGTGGATGCGCTGGATGTCCGCCTCGCGCTGCGCCTCCTTGGTGCGGGCACTGGCGCTGCGGTAGCTCATGATGGCGCCCAGCAGCACACCAGCGACGAGGACAATGACTCCGAAATAGCGCTTCAAGCGGCAGTCTCCCTGTGCGGTGGAGCAGGCAGTGATATGAAAATTCCCCAACGTGATCCAGGCCACCGGCACCCACCTGTTCACCTCACTCCTCCCTCTGGAGGAGGGCGAGCTCCTTCGCAACCCCCAGGTGGCCTGGCAGTCCTACGGAGAACCGTGCGACGGCAAAGCAGTGGTGTTGCTGCACGACCTGTCCCATTCGCACCGGGCTGTGGGGCCCGTGGAGGACTCCGCGTATCAGCCGTCCGGTTGGGCACGTGAGCTGGTGGGGCCGGGGTTGCCGCTGGACCCGGACATCATGCCCGTCATCGCCCCCGGGCTTTTGGGCAGCCCGTTCGGTAGCACGTCTCCCGCGACGATGGACCCCGTCACGGGTGAGCGGCTGGGCCTGAGCCTGCCGCCGCTCACGGTGCTCGACATGGCGCGGGGCGTGTCCGCGCTCTTGAGGGCCCGAGGACTGAACCACGTGCGAGCCCTGGTCGGCGTGGGACTGGGCGCACAGGTGGCGCTGCGGCTCGCGGCCCTCTTCCCCGACTTGTCGGACGCGGTGGTCGCCATCGGCGCGGCGCGCGCGCTCCCCGAGGGCGTGCGCGAGAAGTTGGGACTGGCGTGGCAGCTGCTGCGCGCGGATCCGGACTTCCGAGAGGGGCTCTACGAGCCCGCCGCCATGCCGCGGAAGACCCTGCGGAGGCTGCGGCTGGACTTCCACAAGCTGCTGTACGGACGGGAGTACCTGTCGCGGCGCCACGCGGATGCGGAGGCGGCGCGCACCGCGCTCGAGGCGGAGGCCGAGGCGTTCTCGGAGACCTTCGATGCCTCCTCCTGGGCGACGCTGTGCTCGGCCTATGCGGGCTGCGACGTGGCGGAGTGCTTCGCGCAGATTCGCGCGCGGGTGCTGCTGGTGGCGGGGAGCTCGGACGTGCTGGCGCCAGTGAACCGGGTGCGAGACACGTACCATCTGCTCAGCGCCGCGGGAGTGAGCGCTCGGATGGTGGAGCTTCCGGGTCCGGGGGACCACGGCGCGCTGCTGGCGGAGACAGAGCGACTGCGGGCGCCGCTGGGAGACTTCCTGCGGCGCGTGGGCTGAGGCGCGAGGGTTACTCGCGGGGCTGCGGCGCGGAGAGCTTCCCGCGAAGCGCGCCCACCAGCATGCTGATGGCAATCTCGTTGTTGCCACCGTGCGGGATGATGATGTCCGCGAAGTGCTTGGACGGCTCCACGAAGCCCATGTGCATGGGGCGCACGTGGCGCAGGTACTGGCTGACGACGTGGTCGAAGTCGCGGCCCCGGTCCTTGATGTCGCGCGTGAGGCGCCGGAGGATGCGCAGGTCATCGTCCGCGTCTACGTAGATCTTCACGTCCATCTCATCGCGGACTTCCTTCATGTGAAGGACGAGGATGCCCTCGATGAGGATGATGTCACCGGGGTCCACGCCCATGGTGCGGGGCTGACGCGACGAGGTGACGAAGTCGTAGACGGGCTTCTGGATGGGACGTCCGGCCTTCAGCTCCCGGAGGTGTCGCACCAGCAACTCGATGTCGAACGCATCGGGATGGTCGAAGTTGACCTCCCGGCGGTCGGCGAGCGGGAGGTCCTTCAGGTCCCGGTAGTACGAGTCCTGATCAATGAAGGCCACGCGGCAATCGGCAAGTGCCTCACGGACCTTTCGGGCGACGGTGGTCTTGCCGGACGCGGTGCCACCCGCGATTCCGATAACGAGGGGTGACGACGTCATTGCGGCGCGACCTACCCTACCGGACGAACCTGTGCAAGGGGGCGCTCCACTCCGGATGTATCACCCAGGCGGATCAGCCGGTGCTTCAGCCCCTCCGCGAGCACCTCCGGAGGCACCGACTCCACCGCCCGAGGCCGCGCCCCCAGCTCCCGAAGCAGCTCCGCCAGCCCCCTCGAAACATCCACCACCTCATGGCCCGGAGCCTTCCTCCGGACCGCGAAGCTCCAGGGTTCGGCGCCGGGGCGTCTCGCCACCTGCCCCAGGGCCTCCAGGCCCGACAGGTCCAGGGAGCCACAGGCCCACGCACGGGCGGTGAGATGCCGGCGTACAGTGCGCGCGGCGAACACGAGCTCGGAGAGGTTCACGGGGAAGCTGGCGGGGCGGACGTCGTCCATCAGCCCCACCTGGCCGGGCCCTGGAGGGGGCGAGGCCTTCATGAAGGCGGTGGGCGCGAGCATCTCCAGACTCAAGGCCGCGGAGGCCCCCTCATCCGGCCGCTCCCGCAACCGCCGCATCGCCCAGGCAGAGAAGACCTGCGACAGCGAGCGCCCTCCCCCTTCAAAGAGCTTCCGGTACTCCTTCGAGGCCGTGAAGTCGACCAGCTGCTCCCGAGTGCCCGCGAGCAACAGCCGGGACAGCGGCCAGTCCTTGTCCAGCGTCTCCGCCACCACCGCCAGCCGGAAGTCCTGGTCCGCCAGGGTCCCCTCCGGGTCCTCGGCCTCCGTTGCGGACACCACACCGTGGCCCGCATCGAAGAGCTCCCACGGATGGCTGTCCCCGGCGAGCGGAGGCAAGGCGAGAGACTCGGGTGGACGCAGGCTCAGCGGCGGACGGGCTCCCGAGGGAATCATCCGGCGCAGCCGCTTCAGCGAGAGCCGCGCCATCTCCGCGGGATGGCCATCGCCCTCGAAGGTGACGGCCCGGAGCGCGGGACAACGCGGCAACAACGATTCCAATAGATTGAACAGCTCCTCGCGCACGGGCTGAGTGTGGTCGTCGACGTAGAAGGCCCGAGTGCCTCGCCGCGACACGACGCCGCCGGCGATGTGAATCTCGACCACCTGCTCCAGCGGGAAGCCATCGAGCCCCGCCTCCAGCGGCAATCCAGACGAGAGCTGGTGGCTGAACAGATGCCCCAGGTCCAGGAGCAGCGGCAGGCCCGTGCGAGCGTGCAGCTTCGCCATGAAGTCGAGCACGTGCCACTGGCCCCGCCGCGCCAGCACGGCGGGATTCTCCAGCACCAGCGGCATGGAGAGCTGTGACTGGACATGGAGCGCATGCGCTACGCAGTCCGTCAGTCCAGCCTCGTTGAACGGGGGCGAGATGTAGAGGTAGCCCGGGAAGGGCTGCCCTCCCGAGTGCCACCACCCCACGTCATTGCCCACCCACGGGCTGCCCACGGCGCGGGCATGGGCATCCAGCGCCTCGAGCACCGCGACAGGCTCCAGCTCCGGCCCCCAGAGGTTGAGGTGCACGGGATGGAAGAGCACGGGGACGTCGGAGCGCCGGCTCCACATCTCGGGGAACAGCGTCGCCTGGGCGCGCGCTTCGTCGAGGGAGAGCGGCGCGCTGTACTCGACGAAATCGAAGAGGCCCGGAGAGGAGTCGAGCAGCCGGTACGGCTGCGGCACATCCGAGGTGCTCAGGTTGCTGCTCAGCCCCAGTCCTCGCCAGGGCAACGTCCATGCGTCCGAAACAGCCTGCGTCATGCGGCGGAACCTAATCCACCGCTCCCGCCTTTGGCTCGGAGTTGGTGAGCCGCCGAGCAAGCCACTCCCCCCACCCCAGTGGCGCGCCCCCGGGGTTCTCCCGGGCGTACTCGTGGAACCGGGCCAGGAAGGCCCGCCGCTCGGCGATATAGGGGGCCTTGGGGCTGGAGGGGTCCGCCTCCTTGCGCAGGTCGTAGCCGCCCAGGCGGGTCTGGCGTTCGAGCACGGCGTCCAACGAGAGGTGCCCCGCGTTGTGAAGCAGGTCGAGCAGACACATGAACGTGGCGGTCCGTCCCTTGCCCCCTCGGCAATGCAGGTGGAGATGGGCCCGCTCGTCCAGCCCGCGAATCCACTGGATGAAGTCATCCACGGTGGCATCCCGGGGCCGCGAGTGGTCCGTGACGAGGAAGCGGACATAGCGGCCTGGAGGAAGCTCGAAGGCACACGCTTCGTCCATCACCGTGCGGCATTCCCAATCGCTCGACGACGCGGGCGCGCGGCGCTTCACGCCCGCCACATCACTCACCCTCGCACGCTGGGACCGAGACAGCAGCAACAGCCGCTCATGCTCGAGCGACAGCGCCTCTTCGTCGGACAACCCCGCCGCGCCCCAGTTGGATTCGGCGTACCAGCTCACCGCCGCTCCATTCAAGAATCCATGTGACTCCTGACGGAGGTCCACGACGTGGAGCCGCTCGCGTGGCACGTCCGCGAGCCGCCGCAGGACATCTCGATACCCGGCGACCGAGAGCTGCGCGCTCCCCGAGCAACGCAAGCCCTCCAGTCCCCGAGTGTCCAACCCGCCCATGTCCGGGAGCTGCGTCGTCGACCGGAACTGGCGGGCCTCGGCCCCATCATCGTCGAGCACGAGCGGGGCGGATGTCGCATCGGCGGCCAGCGGCGGAACGAGCACGTGCTCCTCAATCCACTTCATCGGGGTTCAGCGCGCTGGAAGACGCGGCCTGGACCATCGGTCCCATGAGCATCTTTTGAGGCCCGCCCCCATCACTCGCCAGCTTATCGAACATCCAGCGGATGTGTTTGATGCGCTCATCACGCTCCGCGCGCTCCTCCAAGTCCGTCGTCTTGTCACTCGCGTTCTTCACCAGCCATTTATTGAACAGCTTCTTCATCGCGGGGTCACCCATGTACTGGTCCACGCCCAGGATGGCCGCGATGTCGACCTGGAACTGCATGCGGTCCTTGAGCGACAGCGAGGGGACTTCTTCCGGCTTGAAGAGCACGAGGGAGTTCATCACCGACCCAGACACGGGCTGAGGGACGGGGGGATTCTCGGCGAGCCGCCGCCATTCCGCATATTCGCGAAGCACCGCGGCGTTCTGCTCGGGGGTCCACACATCCACCTCGGGAGCCGTGCGGTCCACGTCACCCGTCGTGTTCCACCGAGGAATCACGGCGCCAGGACACGCCTCGAGCGCGGCCTGACGTGCGCTCGCGGTCGCCGCTTTGAGCTCCCGATGGAACGACGGGCCTCGCTTCCCGAAGAGCCGGATGCACTCCGACCAGAAGGTCCGCACATTCGTCTGCCCGGTGAGTGAGGAGGCGAGAATCGCACTCCACGCGGCATCCTCCGCGGGTCGAGCAATAGCGCCCAGGTTCCTCACCGTGGCATCCGCGTACGTCCCCTGGAACGTCTCGAACAAGGTGTGAAAGCCACTCACCCGCTTGTCGTAATACAGCCGCCAGAGCACCGAGTACCCCGCGGAGATGACCAACCCCAAGGGGACGTTGGCGAGCGCGGGCAACGTCCCGACCAGATTGAGCCAGGCCAGGATGCGGCCCTGATTGTGACCCGAGGTCCCCGCGTAGAGCGGCGCGAGCATCAACCTGGACGAGACCACGTTGGGACACAGCTCGTTGCGCGACCAGCCCGCGGCGAAGGGGAACGCCTTGCCTGGGTCATGAGGCGTCGCGCTGTCGTGTTGGCTCATCGCCGTGGCCCAGCCGCCGTATCCCCCGATGTTGTCTGGCAGCCCGTTGAGCTGAGGCGCCCCGAACGAGACGCGCCAGTGGTTGCTTGCGTGCTTGCCACCGGGAAGGATGCGCGCCAGGTCGCTGATGAGAACCTGATACCGCACCACCGGAGGCAACAACCTCCACCGGCGATACTCCGCCCCGCCCGCGAGCCCCTTGAACGTATCGACCGCGCCTCGGTTCACGCTCGCGCGCGTGGCGGCGGAGTCGTCGAGGGCATCATGAATGGCCCCCAGGACACGAGGCCTCGCGACGTCCTCGGCCACCGCCTCCAACGGCGCGCCCCGCAGGTAGTACGGCAGGTACTCCCACATCCTATGGGTGGGCACGATGGTGTTGGCCGTGAAGGCATTCGCCACGGCCTCCAACATCTGGAGTTGAAACGCGGCCAGTCCAGGACTGCGCAGCAGCGACAGCACCGCGATCTTCTCGATGGTGCGCGAGGGCCACGAGGTGACCTCGCCCACGAGGGCGCGAGCCGCCTCCGTCACATTGCGATAGATCTGAATCCGGTCGCGCCGGCCCGCGACGTTCAAATCCTTGAAGAAGTCAGACGCCGCCAGCAGGCGCAGCGTGGCTTGACTGAGCCCGTAACCGTTCCAAAGCCTCGCATACTGTTCATCCACCGTGGCGCGGTGCGCGTCGCGGCTGTTGAGGTTTCCCGACAGGGGACTCAGCCAGATCTTCAGCTGCTTCACATAGTGCTTCTGGACGTCGGCCGTGACGAAGGCGTCGTCCCGAATCGAGAAGTCGACGCCCCACGTCGTCGTCGCACGGGCGATGAGCGCCAGACACACCTTGTCCGCCGCAGCCACGCGAAGCAGCCGCCTTCCGAAATCCATCGGGTCCGCGTCGAGCGAATACCAAGGGACGATGGTCCTCACGCCATCACCGAGCTTCGGGTACTGGGTGGTGTAGCTCGCGACAGTGACCTCATCGAGGGCCGTCGTGATGACTGCGTTCGTAACCGCGCTGGACCTCAAGAAAATCAGCATGGCGTCGCGTCGCTCCTTCCAACACGACGCGCAGAGCAAGCCTCATACCGACATGCCAGTCCCAAGGAGGCACACCCCCCAAGGCATCTGAGACGGCGTCCCGCCGTGACGCGCTTGCGTCCGGCCAATACGCCGACGCCGCATCGCGCTCCTCCTCGCGATGAGGCGAAAGCTCGGGAACCTTTCGCAGCGGATGGCTGTCCGACTCCCCGCGAATCGTTCCTGAACATGGAGGCAGTGGATGAGACGGAACCCCTTGGCCGTCGCGGGTGTCGTGTGTGCGTTCGCGTTGGGCGGCACGTTGTCCGCCTGCCGCCCCAACGAGCCTATGAGTCCCCCGGCGCCAGAGACCCGGATGGGGTCGAAGGGCATCGGGGATGCGCCCTCCTCTCTCGACAGACTCAAGACGGGCAATCAGCCCACGCCCCCCCAGGCGCAGAAGCCCGAGGTCCGCGCGGCCGTCCCCGCCCCCTCGGGCGCGGTGTTCCCCTCCGACCCGAAAGCCCAGCGCGAAATCATGGAGCGGGCCTTCCATTCCCCTGCGCCCCGAGGCAAGGGCGCCTCTTCCATGGGGCTGGGGGCCGTGGGCACGGGGGCTGGGGGCGGAGGGCTCGCGATGAAAGGCCCCTCTGGCGTGTCCAACAAGTACGCCGCGGGAATCGGCGTCCTCGCGGGGAAGCGCGCCGTCGAACGGTACGGCGCGTCCACCTGGGGCGCCGCCCCGCGCGGGGGCGCAGACACCTCCTCTACTCCCAGCGCCGCGTCCTTCAAGGACTACGGCGTGAACGCCTTCGTGTCGACGCGAGAGGACCGTCTCTCCACCTTCGCGGTGGACGTGGACACGGCGTCCTACACACTCACGCGCCGCATTCTGATCGAGGGCAGCCTCCCTCCACGCGAGGCCGTGCGCGTGGAGGAGATGCTCAACTACTTCCGCTACACGTATCCCGAACCGGCCCCCGCCGAAGGGCCGCTCACCGTGCACCTGGATGCCGCGCCCTCGCCCTTCACGGAGGGACGGCACCTGCTGCGCGTGGGGGTCCAGGGCAAGCAACTGAGCCTCGCCGAGCGCAAGCCCGCACACCTCACCTTCCTCGTGGATGTCTCCGGCTCGATGCAGTCACCAGACCGGCTGCCGTTGGCCAAGCGCGCCCTGCGGATGCTGGTGGACAACCTGCGTGACGGCGACACCGTCGCGCTCGTCACGTACGCGGGTGCGGTCCGGCGCGTGCTGCCCCCCACGGGCATGGAGCGCAAGGCGCTCATCCACGCCGCCATCGAAGACCTGGTCGCGGAGGGCTCCACCGCGATGGGCTCCGGCATCGAGCTGGCCTACCAGGAGGCGATGAAGACGCTCGATGGAACCTCCTTGTCGCGCGTCATCATCCTCTCGGATGGCGATGCCAACGTCGGGAAGACCTCACACGAGGACATCCTCAAGTCCATCCGTGGCTACGTGAAGGAGGGCATCACCCTCACCACCGTCGGCTTCGGGATGAACAACTACAAGGACACGATGATGGAGCAGCTCGCGAACCAGGGGAATGGCAACAACTTCTACGTGGATTCCCTCATGGCCGCGCGCCGAGTCTTCCAGGAGCAGCTCGGAGGAACGCTGGAGGTCATCGCGCAGGACGTGAAGCTCCAGGTGGAGTTCGACCCGAAGCAGGTCGCTCGCTACCGGCTCATCGGCTACGAGAACCGGGCCATCGCGGACCAGAGCTTCCGCGATGATCGCGTCGACGCGGGTGAACTGGGCGCGGGCCACACCGTCACCGCGCTGTATGAACTGGAGCTCGCCCCCGGCGCGGGCCAGGGACTGGCCACGGTGCGAGTGCGCGCGAAGAAGCCTCGGGGCGAGAGTGCATCCGAGCGCGAATACCGGTTCCAGGCCGGTGCCCTCGCGAAGACGTTCAAGTCCGCCAGCACCGACCTGCGCTTCGCGGTCGCGGTGATGGGCGCGGCGGAGCTGCTCCGGCGAAGCCCTCACGCGGAGCAGTGGAGCCTGGAGACAGTGCTCGAGATTGCACGCGCCGCGACGCCCAGGGGCAACGCGGAACGTGAGGAGTTCCTCACGCTGTTGGAGCGGGCTCGCCCCCTGATGCGAGGCGTGGCCGCGCGCTGAACAGAAACGCATCCCCTTCCCCGCTCCACGGCTTGGAAGCGGAGCCCATGAGGTACACTCCGCCCTCCACCCATTCCCCGGAGCCCTCCGATGCACTCCGCCACCCAGGCCGAGATCGACGAGTCCCATGCGCAATTTCGAGGCGCGTGGCGGAGGATGGCGCTGGGAAGTCGCGCGGGCGAGGTGGTGGAGCGCCCGGAGGTCTATCTCGCCGCCTGCAATGTCGCGTGGGACATGATGAACGGGGCGTTCCTTCGCGCCCCCGTGGAGTCGGAGCAAGGACTCGCCGCGGCGGCTGCCTCCGCGGCGCGCTACTTCTCCATGGGCAAGCACCCCTGGTCCTTCATCGTCTCGGAAGACTGGCTCGCGCCGCAGGTGCGCGCCCAGGCCGCGTCCATTCTCGCCTGGTACAAGCTCAAGCCCCTCACCAGCGTCACCGGCATGGTGTGCGAGAAGCTCGCCGCCCCCACCCGTCCTCCTTCCCCTCTGGAGGTCCGCCCGGTCGTGAACGCCTGGGGACGCCAGGCCGTGGCTGACATCAACGCCCTCTCCTACGACATGCCCAAGGAACTGGGGCGCGAGGCCATGGACGTGGAGAGCTTCTTCGGCACCGAGGCCCGTGGCTTCGTCGCGTGCCAGGGGGATGCCGCCGCGAGCAGCTCGGTGGTGCTCCGCGTGGACGACATCGCGTACATCGCCCTGGTCGCCACCCGGCCCGAACATCGCCGCATCGGCGCGGCGGAGGCCGCCATGCGGCGCGCGCTGCACGAAGCCCGCGACGCCTGGGGCATCGAGCGCAGTGTGCTCCACGCCACGGAAGCCGGCTTCCCCCTCTATCTCCGCCTCGGCTACCGCCCCGTGACGCGCTTCCTCATCTACAGCGCCCCCGCGCCTGGCATGAGCTGAGTCCCAAGCCGCGCTTCACAGCGCCCCCGGAACTGTCTGGACTGGGCCGCGAGACTCGCACGGCGCGCCAGCACCTTTTTCTACCGGCTCTGAAAGCGTGGACCTTCAGTGGAGACCGGGAGCGCGCGAAGGAAGACGGAAGCGGCGCTGCCCGCTCGTGAAACCGTGAGGCTGTGGCAGACTTGGCACTCCTGGGGGTTGCAGAGGGCGCCGCGGCGCACGGGAGTCCACACATGGCGACGTGGAATGACCTCATCCTCGCGACGCCCCGGCATGTGGGTGGAAAGCTGCTGGATGAAGGGCCCGTGGCGCTGCTGGAGGCGCTGCTGGGGACCGAGGGGGAGCAACGGGTCCTACTCAGCCACCTGCAGCGCGAGCCCCAATTGCCACGGGGCGGAGCCTTCCATGAAGGCCGCGACCACCTGGAAGCCGCGACGAAGCCTCAGTGCCCGCGAGAGGAACGGCTGGAGCGACTCAAGTCCGCCAGCCTCTGCTTCACCCGAGCGTTGAGTGCCGAACGGGACACCGCGCGCGTCTCGCTGCTCGCGCTCTACGTGGCGATGTGCCGTCTGCTGCTCGGCATGCCCAAGGAGTCGCGCGAGTGGCTCGCGATGGCCCATCAGGGCGCGGTGGAACTCCTGAAAGACATCCTCACCGAGGCGACGGGCGCTCAGGGCTTCACGCGCAACCGCTACCTGGGCGGCATGCTCAACTTCGTCATCTACTTCACCAGCTCCGCCACGCTCGGCGCGGGATATCTCTTCTGGGACCGGGTGATGAACAGGCGCGCGGACAAGGTGCTGCGCCGGGCCCTGACGCAGATGGAGCCCCTCGCCGCGTACGTCGACTCGCTTCGGGAGATCCGCCTCCGCTTGGGAGAGTCCACCACCAGCGTTCCTCGCTACGTGGTGGCGCACACCCTGGATGGCGGCCAATGGGTCTGCCGCATCACCCTGCGCACCCTGGTGGGCGAAGACGAAGCCGAGGACTTCAACGGCCAGGACACCCGCCGCGTCTCCAGGACCGGCTCGGAGCGGTCCACGACCGTCATCCGCTGAAGCCTCCCCCTGGCCTGAATAGGCAGACACACACGAAGTGAACACCTCTCCACCCATGCTAGAGAGGAATCCAGACCTCGCGACAGGACTCACGACATGACCGCGCCCGCTGGACGACTCCTTGCCCTTGCCCTCTTTCTCACCTCGTCGACGTCGTTCGCCATCGAGCAATGGGCAGACGGACGCGCGGTGCTTCACTCGTGTCTCTACGCCAGCTCCTACGAGGCCGAGGTCCGGATGTCCTATCGGAACCTCACGCTGCCCTGGGGCACGTCCGTCTATCTCATCCACGGGTGGGGAGGATTCAACAACGGGGTCGCCTTCGACTGGGATGACACCCAGACGCTCGACGTCCCCGCGTCCGCGCCGTGGACCTGGGCCGTGACGCTGAGGAAGACCATCTCCACCCGCAGCTCACCCAAGTGGTACGAGCACTTCAACTACGTCTGGAAGGCCGTCCTCCCCGACGGCACCGTGCTCTACGAGAAGGGCAATGACTCCGCCTGGGGCTACTACTCCGCCGACCTGCGCGACATCGCCCAGCGCCCCTGTACGTCGGACAACAACTTCATCGGCCCCCCGTTCGCGCTGACCATCACCTCCGTCGTGAAGAACTGACCAGCCCTGTCTCACCCGAACCCACACTCAAGGTACGGGGCTATTTCAGGTTTTACCGGGACGACACGTCAGACCCCTCCGCCATAGTTCCTGAAGGAGGGAGATGGTGACGACTCAATCGTTGTTGGTGTTCGTGCCGGTGGTGCTCGCGCTCGTCGCGGCGGTGACCATCCGGCGCCCGCGTCGGCGGACGCGACGAATCAAGGTCCGCGAGGAGTATCCGCCGTACTCCTCGCCCCAAGTGATGGGCTGAGCCAGGACACAGTCCTGGCGCCCCGGGACGAGCGCCTCCTCGCGAGGTTGCTCGTCCCTCCCTTCCCCCCGAAGTCCCAGTCTGAGCGACGGGCTGTTCGAGGAGCCCGCCACGGCGAGGCCCTGGGATAGACTTCGCCCACTGTGGCCGAACGTCCCACCATCCTGATCGTCGACGATGATCCCCACCTGCGGGACATCGTCCGCTTCGCGTTGGAGCAAGGCGGCTTCCGCGTGGAAGAGGCCGCGGATGGGCAGGCCGCGGTCGAGCAGGTCCGCCGCGTGTCCCCCGCGCTCATCGTCCTGGACATCATGATGCCGGAGATGGATGGGCTCGAGGTGTGCCGCGAGGTCCGCCGCTCGCACGAGCTCCCCATCGTCTTCCTCTCCTCGCGGGACGACGAGGTGGACCGCATCCTCGGGCTCGAGCTCGGCGGAGATGATTACCTCACCAAGCCCTTCAGCCCGCGCGAGTTGGTGGCGCGAGTGAAGGCCGTCCTTCGCCGCGCGCGCGCCGCCCCGAAGCCCTCCGCCCCGTCCGCGACGGAAAGCCGGCCGCTCTTGCGCGGCCCCTTGAAGCTGGACGAAGAGCTCTTCCGGGCCTGGTGGGCGGAGAAGGAGGTCGTGCTGACGGTCACCGAGTTTCATCTCCTCGCCGCGCTGTTGCGGGTGCCGGGCAAGGTCTTCACCCGGGACGAGATGATGACGCGCGTCTACGACGACGGCGTGGTGAGCGAGCGCACCATCGACAGTCACGTGCGCCGGGTGCGCCAGAAGTTCGCCGCGGCTGGCGGCGAGGTCATCGAGACAGTGCATGGGCTCGGCTATCGGCTCGCCATCCCGTAGGCCTCGGCCCAGGCTGTGGATGGTCTTCGCAGCGGTGGGGCTCGCGGGCTTCGTGCTCACATTGGGTGGGCTGGCCTTCGTGCGCGTCTATGACAACCAGCTCATCCGGCAGACGGAGATGGAGCTGCTCACCCAGGGCGCCGTCATCACCGAGGTCTACCGGGCCATGCTGGCCGAGCGCGTCGGCACTCGGGACTACGGCAAGCCGCGCACCGCGAAGTGGCCCTTCCCCATCCCCGATGACAAGAGCCTGCGGCCCATCCTCCCCTCGCTGCGAGCCTCGGATGAGCCCCTGCCCCCGGATGAGCAACCGCCTCGCTCGCTCGTGCCAGGCGAGCCCCTCGCGCAAGACGTGGGTCAGCGACTGGGTCCCCTGCTGGAGAACGTGAGGGCCGCGACGCTCGCGGGCATCCGAGTCGTCGACGCGGGGGGCGTGGTGGTGTCCAGCAGCAGCGCGGAGGTGCTGGGCGTGACGCTCGCAGACAGGCCCGAAGTGCAACAGGCCCTCCACGGCCTGCCCACCAGCGTCCTGCGGCTCCGCCACTCCGAGCCCGAGGATACGCCCCTGGCATCACTCAGCCGGAACACGGGCATCCGCGTCTCGGTGGCGCTGCCCATCGTCGAGGGAGATCGCGTCTGGGGCGCCGTGGTGCTCGCGCGCACGCCCATGACGTTCACCAAGGCCCTCTACTCGGACCGGTGGAACCTGACCGCGACGGGGCTCGTGCTGCTGGGGGCGTTGACGCTGATGTCTCTCGCGGCCGCGACGCTGCTGGGCCGTCCAGTGCGAGCACTCGTGCGGCAGACACGCGCCATCGCCGCGAGCGCGCCAGAAGGCTTCGAGCCTGTATCCAGCCCCGTCGTCGCGGAGCTCGCCGAGCTGTCCGAATCCCTGGCGGGCATGGCCACCGCGCTGCGAGACCGGAATCAATACATCCGCTCGTTCGCCGCCAATGTCTCACATGAGTTCAAGACCCCCCTCGCCTCCATCCAGGGCGCGGTGGAGCTGCTGCGAGACAGCGCGGACGCGATGACACCCGAGCAACGCACGCGCTTCCTGTCCAACGTGGACGCCGACGCGAAGCGCCTCACGCGGCTGGTGCAGCGGCTCCTGGAGCTGGCTCGCGCGGACTCGATGACCGCCACCCCCGCGAGCGTGGAGCTGGGTCCCCTGCTGAAAGCCCTCGCATCGAGGAGCGACGCCGCGGGGCTCGCCAAGGTCGAGCTGGGCCCCGTCCCCGAGGGCCTCACGGTGGCCCTGCCCGCCGAGGTGATGGACGACGTCCTCTGGCAGCTCATCACCAACGCCGGGCAACACGCAGGAGCGGACGTCCACATCTCCCTGTCGGTGGAGACAGCGGGCACGGGCCCCACACGTGTCGTCGTTCGCGACAACGGCCCCGGAATCTCCGAGGCGAACCGGGCGCGCATCTTCGACGCCTTCTTCACGACCGCACGCGCGCGCGGTGGTACGGGCCTGGGCCTCACCATCTCCCAATCCATGCTGCGCGCCTTCGGCGCGAGCCTGGAGCTGCTCCCAGTCCAGCCGCCGCTCACGGGCGCCGCCTTCGCCGTGGCGACGCCCGCCGCATCGACTCAGCGGAAGTAGCTGCTGGAGATGTCCACGGAGTAGCCCAATTCGAGCGTGGGAGCCGACGCCGCCACCAGGTACTGACGGAAGTGCAGCACCTTGCCCGGCAGCGACTCACCCGCGGGCTCCGCCGCGACATCCGCGGCCTCGAGCTGTTCGAGACTTCCACCCTCGCGCCGATAGTTGAACACCGAGGGGAAGTGCGCGCGGGCTCGCAGCTCCGCCACCGGCCACGAGACACGAGGCAGCGCCAGCTTGAGCCGGCCCGACAGGTGGAACACGCCCAGCTCCTGCGCCAGGACCACTTCCAGCACGCCCTCCGTCTCACCCAACCTCGGCGGCGCCACCTTGAGCTTCAACACGCCCGCCTCCGCGCCCTCCACTGGCACCGGGATGGAATTGAGCGTGAGTCGCTCCAATGAGAGCCCCTCCGGCACAGAGAGCTCCAGCGATTGCTCGCGGTCCAGACTCAGGTCGTAGCGAACACGCAGCGTGGCGCGGCCTTCGAGGGTAGACACCCACGATGCGACGGCCTCGGAGATGCGCGGCTCGAGCGGCGGACGCACCTGGGGCTTCGCCTCGCGAGCCACCGGGGAGAGCGCACGCCACCCCACGCGCAGCGCGCCTTGCGAGGGATACACGGTGTAGCCCTCCCGCGACGTGGGCAGCGACTCCGTCAAGGTGAAGACAGACGTGTCCGCCTCCAGCGCGAGCGGCACGGGTGACGCGTGAGGACCGAAGCGCAATTGCGCGCGCCGCTCCGGGCCGGCGCCCTGCGAGCGAACAGTGAGGCCCACGTCGAAGACATGGCGTCCCGCCTTGCGCGTCAGCAGACACAAGTAGCCATCCACCACGCCCACCATCGCGTCATCCAGCGTGGGGAGCGTCGTGGTGAACGTGTCCGAATCGAGCTGAAGCAGACGCACCTGCGTCCAGCGCTCATCGGCGAGCACCTCCACCTGGAAGCCGGCCTCCACTTGCAGGGCATCCGAGGACAGACGCCCCTTCAGCGTGCTCGTCACCACGGCGTCGGTGGGCGGCGCGGGGGCGGGAGTCTCTCGTCCCGCGTAGAGGGGGATGAGCTCCTCCAGCGGCACGGTGGCGGTACCGGAGCGCGCGGGCTTGCGCTGGGGTGCATCGTCGGCCAGCGCCTTCGGAGCCAACAGCAGCAATCCAACAACGAGGGAAAGGGTCCGCATGATGGGCTCAGCTCGCTTCCGGGGTGACGGGGGGAACGGAGGCCACGGCGGGCGCCGTGGCCACGCGAGGTGACGCGCTCGCGGTCGACAGGTCCGAGAGGAAGGCCCGCACGCCGGCCCGCGTGGAGAGCACCATCAACCCGAGCAGACCCGCGAGAATCTCCAGCGTGTAGATGAGGCCGGTGTATCCCTCAAGGATGACCGCGCCCGTGGGCACCAGCAGCGTGGCGCCCCAGAGCCCCGCCAGCACGGCGGCACGCTCCTTGGGGAACAACCACCGCGCATATGCGACCACCGCCGCGCCCAGCCCCACCGCGCTGATGACATAGGCCAGATAGAAATTCATGAACGCAGCCAGGTACGCCAGCAGCACGAAGAAGAAGCCATACGTGGCGGCCAGCAGATACGCCTCATGCACGGCGAGCTTCCGCTTGTGCCTCAAGCCCAGCGCCGCCAGCAGCGCCACGAGCACCAGGAACGGCACCCAGGCGCGCTTCGCCATGCGAGAGACCATCGAGTCGAACGTCTTCTCCGACGGCAGGATGACGCCCAGATTCACCCCCGACTCGAGCGACTGGAAGGCCCAGTCCAGCGTGACGGCGTCGCTTCCCGCCTGCACGGACGACGCGGACAACACCCCCGCCGGATAGTCGTAGTTGTCTCCTCCCTCCACGGCGAAATGCAGACGCACGTCGCGCGCGGAGAGCGCCGGGTCCAACCGGTAGACGAAGGAGTCGAGCCCTCGCGCGCGGTAGCGGATGACGAAGCGAGCCGTCGCGCCCTTCGCGATGCGCCCCGTCCACACCAGCCGGTTGCCGGACTCGCCCAGGTCCAGGCTGGCCTCCTGGCCATCCACCAGGAACTGGAGCTCCGACAACAGCACCTGCGACTTGTTCATCTCCATGGGGAAGATGAACGCCACGTCGATGTCGCGGCCCTCGCGATTGACGACCGCGTACTCCGCTCCGAGGTTGAAGTCGAACCCCGAGAAGTAGCGCAGGCCCCGCTTGCGATAGTTCATCTTCGCCAGCACCTCGACGTGCTGACGGTCGAACGGCAGCGGCTTGAGCTCCGTGAAGATGGTGCCACTGTGCACGTAGCGCAGCGACGGCGCGGGCTGCACGACGGGTGCACCCCACCGGTCCTCCACCCCCGCGGCCAATTCCGAGTTCGCGAAGTCCGTCCGGTCCGCCACCTGACCTGCAATCACCGCCGTGGCGAAGACCACGATGAGAAGACCACCAAAGACATGATGGGCCACCAGCCACCCGAAGACGCGGCGGATGGGGCCCTCGGACGTCCGGGAAGGACGTGGCGTGGAGACCTGAGTGTTCATGGCCTCAGACTGCGCCCGCGATGTGCACCGCGAATGGCTCGCCCGTGCACCTCTCAAGGAATGTTTGTGCGGATTTGGTGCAGACCTGGGTGGGGCTCGGAACACCCCCACTCTTCTCAACGCGACAAAGTTGACCCAGGCAACTGATGCCGCCCCGGTTGTGACTTTCCGCTCAAGAGCACCGCTGTTTCACCCGGCCGGTGCAAAGTTGTACGTCGCTCCAGAAACCGGCTCAAATCAAGCAAATGGAGAGAGTCGAGGAGATCTATCAAGGCTTCGTGGTGGAGCATCAGCTCGAGCGCGCGGGTCTCTTCGAGCTGCTCCGTGAACGCTTCGTCGCCGTGAACACGGTGTTGTATCCGGGGTGTTTCGTGCACATCACCCCGTCGTTCTTCTTCCAGGACGTGGTCTACGTGGACCGCAATGACCTGGCGCGAGGCTTCTTCGCCAACCGGGATGGCGTGTTGAGCAAGATTGGCTCGCGTCAGAAATACACACAGCGGCCGCAGGTGCGCTTCGTCTCGCAGGACTACACGCAGCCCATCCCCGTGCTCGAGGAGAGCTTCGACCTGCTCCTGGCGCTGTATGCCGGCGGCATCTCCCGCACGTGCGGCAAGTACTTGAAGGTCGGCGGCCTGCTGGTGACGAACGACCACCATGGCGACGCCGCCGAGGCCGCCACCGAGGAGACGTTGGAGCTCATCGCCGTGGTGAACGAGGCGCAAGGGACGTTCACCCTCGATGACCAGTCGCTCGACACGTACCTGGTCCCCTCGAAGCCGGCGCTCCCTCCGGGTGCGGCAGAGGCGCCTCGGCGCACGGAGTGGACGCGCTGCGCCGACTACTATGTGTTCCGGAAGATGTTCGCGGACCCGTCACTCCAGGAGCCCAGCCGCTTCTCCCGTCCCCACTGACGGGACGGGCTGCGGCCGGGCCCTCGCGGCTCAGCGCGAAGCACGTCCCGTCGGCAGCGGCTTCGCCTGGAGCTGCTTGCTCGCGAGGAAGTCCGCGTTGAAGACCTTGGAGGCGTAGCGGCTGCCGTGGTCACACAGGAAGGTGACGATGCGCAGGCCCCGGCCCAGGTTCTGCCGGGCCAGCTCGTAGGCCGCGCGCGCGTTGAGCGCCGCGGAGGTGCCCACCACCAGCGCGTCCTCGCGAGCCAGGTGATAGAGCATGTCGAGCATCGCCGCGTCATCCAGGCGCATGGCCTCGTCCACGCGCGCCGCCTTGAAGTTGGCGGTCAGCCGCATGATGCCGATGCCCTCCGTGATGGAGGAGCCCGTCGACGCCAGCTTGCCCTCACGCACGAAGCTGTAGAGCCCCGAGCCCGGCGGGTCCACCAGCACGACTCGCAGCGAGGGGTTCTTCTCCTTGAGGAAGCGGCTGACGCCCGACATCGTCCCGCCGCTGCCCACCGAGGCGACGAGCACGTCCACCTTCCCCTCGCACTGCTCCCAGATTTCGGGCCCCGTGGTCTCGTAGTGGAAGTCGCCGTTGGCCGTGTTCTCGAACTGGTTCGCCCAGAACCAGCCATGCTGCTCCGACAGCAAGCGCGCCTGATGGAAGAAGTGGTTGGGGTTGGCGAACGGCACGGGCGGCACCTTGCGGACCTCCACGCCCATCGCCTCCAGGTACTCGTACTTCTCGCGCGCCTGGTTGTCCGGCATCGTCACCACCACGCGGTAGCCCCGCTCGCGGCCCAGCAGCCCCAGGCCGATGCCCGTGTTGCCTGCGGTGCCCTCGACGATGGTGCCCCCTGGCGTGAGCAGCCCTTCCTCCTCCGCGCGTCGAATCATCCCCTTGGCGGCGCGGTCCTTGATGCTCCCGCCAGGGTTCATGAACTCCGCCTTGCCCAGAATCTCGCAGCCGGTGAGCTGACTGAGCGAGCTGATGCGAAGCAGCGGCGTGTTGCCCACCGAGTCCCAGAGCGAGCCAATGCGTGGCGCCATGTGTATCCGTCCCTCGTCGCGTGCGCCCCCTCCCCTAATGGAGTCCGGGGAGGGAGGCAACCTGGGTCCGGATGGAACTACTCGTTGCGCATGGCCTCGACGGGGTCGAGCTTCGAAGCACGCGCCGCCGGGTAGATGCCGAACAGCAGCCCCACCCCGCAGCTCATCGACAGGGCCAGCGCCACCGCCCAGGGAGGCACGGACATGGGGAAGCCCACCATCCAGTCCCCCAGGAACACCAGACCGAAGCCCAGGCCCACCCCCAGCGCGCCGCCCAGGAGCGCCAGCAACACAGCCTCCGTGGCGAACTGTCCCAGGATGCGCCGCCGCTTGGCCCCCAGCGCCTTGCGCACGCCAATCTCCCGCGTCCGCTCCATCACCGACACCAGCATGATGTTGAGGATGCCGATGCCGCCCACCACCAGCGACAACAGGCAGACACCAATGCCCGCGATGGTGATGACCTGCGAGAGCTGGTTGAAGGACGCCGTCACCGACTCGTTGGTGTGGATTTCGAAGTCGTTGGGCTCGGTCCCCCCGACACCGCGGTGCCGGCGCATCAGCATGGTCACCTCGTCCTGCGCCTTCCGGAACAGGGACGGGTCCTTCGCCTGGATGTCGATGTCGAGCGAGCGCTGCTTGCCGTAGAGCTGCTGGAAGACACGCAGCGGGATGATGGCCTGGTTGTCCATGCTCACCATGCCCAGGAAGCTGCCGCGCCGCTGGAGCACGCCAATCACCCGGAACGGCCGGCCCTTCAGCCGCACCTCGAAGCCCACCGGGTCGATGCCGGGAAACAGCGCGTCCGCCACGTCCACGCCCAGCAACACGACGTTGCGGCCGTCCAGCCCCTCCACCTCGTTGAAGAAGCGGCCAGACTGCACCGACACGCCGCTCGAGATGGGGTACTTGGTGGACGCGCCGATGATGCGCACGGACGGACGCGTCTCCGCGCTCGCCGAGCCCACCTTCTGGCCGCCCTGGTCATCCATGGGCGCCACCACGCCCACCGACGGGCAGAACTCCTCGATGGCGCGCACGTCGTCCATGCCGAAGTCCTTGCGCTTGGCGAACTTCGCCCAGTTGAAGCGCCCGAACCCACCCGAGGGCCACTTGGTCAGCTGGAAGGTGTGCGCCCCCAACTGCCCCAGGTCCCGGTTCACCTTCGTCCGCAGTCCCTCGATGAGCCCCATCATCGTGATGACGGTGGCCACGCCAATCACGATGCCCAGCAGCGTCAGCAGGGAGCGCAGCGGGTTGCCCAGGAACGTCCCGAGCGCCAGCCGCAGATTGTCCAGGAAGGCTCGCATCGGCTCACTCGTACCGGAGGGCTTCGACCGGGTCCAGGTTCGCCGCGCGCGCCGCCGGCCAGATGCCGAAGAGCAACCCCACCATGGCCGCGAAGAACACCCCGCCCAGGATGGTGCTCGCCTGGACGTCCGCCGCCAGCGGTGTGATGAGTGACACCACCTTGGCCGTGCCCAACCCCACCGTCGTCCCCAGCAGCCCGCCCACCGCGGACACGCTGGCCGCCTCCATCAAGAACTGGATGACGATGGTGCGCTTGCGTGCGCCCAACGCGCGCCTCACACCTATCTCCCGCGTCCGTTCGCGCACCGACACCAACATGATGTTCATGATGCCGATGCCACCCACCAACAGGGTGATGAGGCCCACGCCCACCGCCACGCCATACAGCGCGCCCGTGAGCTGCGCGTAGGTCTGCGCCATCATCGATGGCCGGTTGATGTTGAAGTCATCCGGTTGCCCGGGCTCCGTCCCACGCAGACGCCGCAGGATGCCGATGAGCTGGTCCTCCGCCATCCCCACCTGGGACGCATCCGACACGGCCATGGCTATCTCGAACGGACGGCCCTTGCCGAAGCTGGCGTAGAACGTCTTGAAGGGGATGAGCACGAGCAGGTCCATGCTCTCGTTGACCATCTTCCCCTTGCGGCTGAGCGTGCCCACCACCTGGAAGGAGCGGTTGTCCACGCGGATGCTCCTCCCCAGCGGGCTGATGCCCGGGAAGAGCCGGTCCGCCACGTCCGCGCCAATGACCGCCACGGGCCGCGTCACCTCCTCGTCCGCCTCCGTGAGGAAGCGGCCCGAGGTGATGTCGTAGCCCGCGATGGTCAGGTACTCGTGGTTGACGCCCTGGATTCGCACGGTCGATACCTGCTCGCTGCCGTACGACACGTCCGACATCCGCGACACCGAAGGCGACATCGCGGTGATGAAGGGCGCCATGGCGCGCAGGCGCGGTAGCTGCTCCAGGGTGAAGTTCTTCCGGTTGCGGTACTTCCACCAGTCGCCCTTGATGATCCACGGGAACTTGGACACGTAGAGCGTGTTGGCGCCGAACGTGGCCAACTGCCGGTGGAAGGACGTGTTGAGCCCCTGGATGATGCCGATGATGGCCAGCAGCGTGGCCACCCCGATGCCAATGCCCAGCGTGGTCAGCACCGTGCGCAGACGGTTGGCCCGCAGCGAGAACACCGCGATGCGCGCCCCCTCCAGGACATCCACCCGAAGGCCTGTCCGTGACTTCATGCGCCCCCCGCCGCCATGGCCGCGACGTTGCCCAGCGCCACCTCACGCCCCGGACCGTCGGCGACAATCTCACCGTCGCTCAACCGGATGGCCCGAGGGCAGCGCGCCGCCAGCTTCGGCTCGTGCGTGACGAGCACCAGCGTGTGGCCCGCCTGGTGGAGCTGCTCGAAGAGCCGGACGATCTCCTCGCCCGTGGCCGAGTCCAGGTTTCCCGTGGGCTCGTCCGCCAGCAGCATGGACGGCTCCGACACCAGCGCGCGGGCAATGGCCACGCGCTGGCGCTGACCACCGGACAACTCATTGGGCCGGTGGTGCATGCGGTGCGTGAGCTGGACCTTGTCCAACGCCGCCATCGCCTTCGCCCGCCGCTCCTTCGCGGAGACACCCCGGTACACCAGGGGCAGCTCCACGTTGGCCAACGCCGTCTCCTTGGGGAGCAGCTGGAACGTCTGGAAGATGAAGCCAATCTCCACGTTGCGGATGACGGCCAGTTCGTCGTCGCTCATGCGCGACACGTCCTTGCCGTTGAGCATGTAGCGGCCGCTGGTGGGCGTATCCAGGCAGCCCAGCACGTTCATCATCGTGCTCTTGCCGGAGCCCGACTGGCCAATGATGGCCACCCACTCTCCGCGATTGATGCCGAAGCTGACGCCGCGCAGCGCACGCACCTCCTCGCCACCGACATGGAACACGCGGGTGATGTCTTCCACATGGATGAGCCGGCCCGCGCCGGCGCCGCTTCCGTCACTCACGACTTACGCCCGCCCTTCATCGCGCCCGGCCCCTCGCCCTGCTGAGGCTCTTGGACGTTGTCACCGTGGTTGAGTTCCTTCGACAGCGTGCGGTAGGGGCCTTCCACCACGCGGTCCCCGTCGCTCAGCCCGGAGAGAATCTCCAGCTCCGTGTCGGAGGCAATCCCCGTCTGGACCCGCCGCACCTGCGCCTTGTTCGCCGAGTCCACCACGAAGACCACCTTGGCGAGCGTCTCCGTGCGCTTGGCCTTGAGGGCCCCGCCCTCCACCGACTCCTTGTAATCCGGCAGCGTGCGCTCCGCACGGACCGTCACCGCCTGGATGGGGACCAGCACGACGTCGCCATGGGTCTCCGCGGAGATGCGAGCCTCCGCGCTCATGCCCGGAAGCACGCCCGGCGGACGCATGTCCAACGCCACGGTGACAGGGAAGCTGGTCACCTCCGCCTCCGTCCCCGCGTTCTTGATGAGCGCCTTCTGGGCGATCTCCACCACGGAGCCCTGGAACGTCTGGCCCTCGAGCGCGTCCAGCGTCACGTCCGCGGGCTGGCCCGGCTTGAGGTGGACCACCTCGTGCTCACCCACCTCGAACTTCACCTCCATGGCGGAGAGCGCGGCGATGGTCATCACCACGTCCTCGGCCAACTCCGAGCCACGCACGCGCTCACCCACCTCGCGCGACAGCTCGATGACGTTGCCGTCGATGGGCGACAGGAGCGTCGTCTTGGACAGGTCCGTCTGCTGCTGCTCCACGACGGCGACCGTGCGCGCCAGCAACTGCCGCGCGGAGGCCAGACGCGCATCCGCCGAGTTCTTCGAGGCCTTCGCGATATCCACCTCGGAGGCGGACGAGAGGCCCTTGGCCGCGAGGCCCTCCACGCGCGCCAGCTCCTGCGTGGTGCGGTTGACCTCCACCTCCGCCACTTGAGAGTCCGCGCGGGCGGCGTTCTGCGACGCCACCGCCTGCTTCAGCGAGGCCTCGTAGATGCGCTTGTCGATGCGGCCCAGCACCTGGCCCTTCTTCACCGGGTCGCCGTCCTTGACCAGCAGCTCCACCAGGTCGCCGGAGAGGCTGGAGGAGATCTTCACCGTCGTTGCCGCCTGCACCTTTCCCGCACCGGTGATGGTGCGGGTGATGCTGCCCTTGCGAGCCTTGGCGATCTGCACCTCCTGTGACGGAGGAGGACGCTCCTTCAGCCCCCCGACCGTGATGGCCGCTGCACCGAGGAACAACGCACCCGCGATCGCACCCTTCCACCACTTCATTTCGTCTCTCCCGGGCTCAGGGCGCCCATGGCTCGCATCAAGCTGAAGCGAGCGATTTCGACATCGATTCTGTTCTGCAAAAGGCTGAGCTCGGAGCGCGTCAGGCTGATCTGCGCGTCGCGGACCTCCAGCGTGGAGCCCGCACCCGCGCGGAAGCGCTCCTCCGCCAACCGGAGCCCCTGGATGGCGGCTTCCTTGTTCTCGGCGGCCTGCTGCGCGGCGACAATCTGCGCCTCCAGCGACTGGTGCGCGGTGCGGACCTCGGCTTCGATCTCCCGCGCCGCCTGCTCCAGCGCGAGCTGCGCCTTGCGGATGCCCGCGTCGGCGCGCCGCGTCTGCGCGGGGGTCCGGAACCCGTTGAAGACGTTCCAGTTGAGGTCGATGCTGCCAATGAAGTTGTTCTGGAGGCGGGGCTCGGTGAACACCTGCTCCGCGTCCGGCCCCTGGCGGGTATAGGTGCCCCGCGCCGACAACGTCGGAATGTAGTCCGCGCGGACGATGGCGCGCGCGACCTCCGCCGAGCGGACCTGGAGCGACCGGGCCTTGAGCAGCGGGCGCTGCTCGCGGGCCACCTTGACCGCCTCATCGAGGCTGGGCGCGGGCGCGGGCTCCTGCTGAAGCACTCCCGGGTCCACGGCCTCCAAGGCCTCGGTGCCCGGGCGCGTCAGCCAGACCGCCAGCTGCGTCTGGTCCGTCGCCAGCTGCGTCAGGGACTGGGTCAGGGTGATGCGGTCATTGCCCAGGTTCACCTGCGCGGTGATCTCCTCGACCTTGCCCACGCGGCCAGCCTGGAACAGCGAGCGCGCGCGCTCGAGTTGCTCCTCGCTGCGCTGGACGTTGGCCGCCAGCACCTGACGGCTCGCCTGGGTGCGGAAGAGCGTGAAGAAGCGGCGGATGGCCTCCAGCTCCGCGGTGTCCGAGTCTTCCTTCGTCTGGCTCTTCTGGGCATCGCGCAGCACGCCGCTCTGCTCGAACTGCTTCCAGAGCGCCCGGTCATAGATGCTCTGCCGGATGGTGAAGCCCAGGTCGTAGGCCGGCGTGGACGTTGGCTGCGTCTCCACGGGGATCTGCACGAACTGCCCCGGGTTGTTGGGGTCCGGCACCAGGTTGAAGGAGCTGCGGCGGCCAAACCACTGCTTGCCCGCGGAGGCACCGACCGACACCTGCGGCAGCAGCGAGGACCGGGCGACGCGCACGTCCTCCTCCGCGACCTCCAGGTCGAGCAAGGACTGGAGCGCGGTGGTGCTGCTGCGCCCCTGCGTGCGGGCATCCTCCAGGGTGACGGGGGTGGGAGCGGCGGCGAACAGCGCGGCGGCGAAGACGAAGGGGTTCATCGGCCACCTCCCGCCATCTGCACACCCGGAAGCCCGACCATCATCACTCCCGCGAACATCGCGTAGAGCACCACCGCCAGCAGCAACGCGCGGCCGCGGCTCATGCCCGTGGCGGCGGAGAAGCCCAATCCCAGAATCACAGTGCTCCAGAGGTTGAAGAAGTCCACGGTGGACGCCACGCGCGCCATCTTGGGAGTCAAATCCCCCAACAGCGCGCCCAGGTGTGACGGCACCAACTGCGCGAGCCGCGCGACGGACAACGTGTGCTGCGCGGAGATACAGAGAGCGAGGACCGCGTGGTACAGCGCGATGGGCAGGAGGCTGAGCGCCGCCACGGACATCAACTTCTCGAAGTGCGTGGGGCGATCAAACAACCACGACACGAGCCAGAGGATGGCGGCCAGGAGCAGCGCCGTCATGGGCATCACGAAGACGCCCTTGGCGATGCCGCCCACCAGCGCCTTGCGCGTGGTGGTCTGGATCTTGTCGGTCAGGTCGGCCTCGGAGATGGTCGCCATCTCGCCGGACGCCTGGAGCTCACGGATGACATCCGGGGCCGCGTCCCAACGAAGGGAAAACAGCGTCCCAGAGGCGGACACGCAAAGGGCGAGGATGAGAAGCGGCCAGACCCAACGGCGGGCTTCGACGGCTGCGGGCGTCCCCTCGACAGGGTCGATGAAGACGCGCACGGGTTGGACGAGAGAGGTCATAGGGTGGATGGTCTCGGAGGGAAGTACGGCACAGCCCCTCAGGCAATTGCTCGGCCAGTCGAAATTGACGCGCAGAACGGGCAGCCGGCCAACCGAATTCCAATCCTCGTGGAAGGCCCGGCCCCCTTCTACTCCAAGGATTCCGCAGACCTGTAGCAGCCTGTTGCGGAAATTTTGCTGTCGGGATCGAGAGGGTGTATTCCGCTCGGCTGCACGCCTGCCGGAGCTCGAATGGTCGAAAGCACGGATCTCGCCCAGGTCCTCCAAGAAGCCAACGACATTGCCCGGAGCGTGGCCCAGCGGCTCACGTCGGCGCATGTGCTGCTGGCGCTCTTCACGGTGGAGAACCGCGCGCAGTTGCTGCTCAAGGAGCGGGGCGTGGACGAGGATGCCCTCCTCCAGTTGCTCACCGCGGCGCCCGCCGAGCAGGACGGGCCGGTCCGAGAGCTGAGGGAGAAGGCGCGCGAAATCGCCACCAGCTGTGGCTCCCAAGAGGCCGACTGCCTGCACCTGCTCATCGCGGTGACGCGGGTGCGGTGTGTCGCCCAGGAGCTGCTGGTGCACGCGGGGCTGGACCTCGCGACGCTGCGCACCACGGCGGTGTCCTACTTCGTGAGCGGGCGGATGCCCCGCAAGCTCCAACCCAACCGGTCTCACGCGCTGGGCTCGCGCCCCGCCCCCAACCGGCCGCTGGGCGCGCCCCCGTCTCCGCTCCCCTTCTCCGCCGTCGCGGTGAGCCTGCCGCGTCCGGTGCCGGGCGCGCCGCCGACGCCTCCTGTGTTCCCCTCCGCGCCCCCTCGTGTCACGACGCCGGCCCTGTCTCCGCGCGACCTCATCGACGTGGATGAGCCGGAGCCCACGGTGGCCGCCGCGCCCCCTCTTCCTCCGCCCGCGCCGCAGGTGACCCCACCGCCCGTGGCCCAGGCCGCGCCGCCCCCCGCCCCCCAGGCCGCTCCGCCTGCCGTGGCTCGCGCGGCACCGGCGCCCGCACCCGTTTCGCGTCCGGCCCCGGCGCCCTCCACCGCGGCGCGAGGCGCCTCGCTGGCGCTGGACCCCAAGGCGTTTCCGCTGCTGACGTCCATGGGACGCAACCTGAGCCAGGCGGCGCGTGAAGGCCGGCTGGACCCCGTGGTGGGGCGCGCGCGCGAAATCGAGGAGGTCATCGACGTCCTTGGCAAGCGGCGCACCAACAACCCCTGCCTCCTGGGTGAGGCGGGCGTGGGCAAGACGGCGGTGGTGGAGGGTGTGGCCCAGCGGCTCCTCGGCCTTCGTGGAGGGCTTTCGGAGAAGGTGCTGGTGGAGCTGGACATGGCTTCGCTGGTCGCGGGCACCCAGCTGCGCGGCTCGTTCTCCGAGAAGCTCAACGCGCTCAAGGAGGAGGTCCGCCGGGCCGATGGGCGCGTGATGGTGTTCATCGACGAGATTCACACGCTGGTGGGCGCGGGCTCCACGGGTGATGGCCCGCAGGACGCGGCCAACGAGCTGAAGACGGCCATGGCGCGGGGCGAGTTCCCCTGCATCGGCGCGACGACCCACGACGAGTTCCGCAAGTTCATCAGCGCGGACCCAGCGCTGGAGCGGCGCTTCACGCCGGTGGTGGTGCATGAGCCGTCCGTCGCGGAGACGGTGGAAATCCTGCGCGGCATCATCGGCCGGTACGAAGAGCACCACGCGCTGCGCTACCGGCCGGAGGCGCTGGAGGCCGCGGCCTCGCTGGCCAGCCGTTACGTGACGGACCGGTTCATGCCGGACAAGGCCATCTCCGTGGTGGACCTGGCGGGGAGCCGGTGCCACCGCGAGGGACGCGACGTGGTGGAGCCCTCCGACGTGGCCCGGGTGGTGGCGAAGCTCGCGGGTGTTCCCGAGGAGCGGCTCTTGATGAACGACTCGGCGCGCCTGCTGCGGTTGGAGCAGGACCTGGGCGAGCGGGTCATCGGCCACGAAGAGGCGATTGCCCGCATCGCTCGCGTCATCCGCCGCAACTACGCGGGCTTCGCGTCGCGGCGGCCCATGGGCAGCTTCCTCTTCCTGGGCCCCACGGGCGTGGGCAAGACGGAGATGGCGCGCGGACTCGCGGAGGTGCTGTTCGGCAACCGCGACGCGCTGGTGCGGCTGGACATGAGCGAGATGTCCGAGGCCCATGGTGTATCGCGGCTCATCGGCTCTCCCGCGGGCTACGTGGGCTTTGGCGAGGGTGGCCAGCTCACCGAGCCCGTGCGCCGCCGCCCTTCGTCGGTGGTGGTGTTGGATGAAATCGAGAAGGCGCACCGCGAGGTGCAGATGCTCCTGCTCCAGGTGCTGGAAGAGGGGCGGCTGACGGACGGCAAGGGCCGGCACATCGACTTCTCCAACACGGTCATCGTGATGACGACCAACCTGGGCGCGGAGGCCTTCTCTCGCACGGGGCGGCCCATGGGCTTCGGCGCCGAGAGCTCCGGCGCCGCCAACGCCCTGGAGTTCGCCGCGTCCGCCGCGCGCAAGGCCCTGCCTCCGGAGCTGTGGAACCGCATCGACGAGCGGCTCCCATTCCGCCCCCTCGAGGAGGAAGAGGTCGCCCGCATCGCGACCCTGCTGCTGGAGGAGAGCAGCAAGCGGCTGTCCACGGAGCGCGGCATCGAGTACGTGGCGGGCGAGGATGTCGTGGGTCACCTGCTGAAGTCGGGCGGCTTCGACCCTCTGCTGGGTGCGCGGCCCATGCGGCAGATGGTGCAACGGCTGGTGGAGGGTCCGCTCGCGGAGCGAATCCTCTCCGGCGAGTTTGGCGCGGGCGACCGGGTGCGAGTGGCACTCAAGGCCGGTCAGCTCGCGTTCCAGCGAGAGCGATGAGCGCCCGGGCCCCACGGAAGCGAGCCGAAGTGGGCGCGGCGAAGACCGCTCCCGCGCGAGCGACCCGCAAGGGCAAGCCCGTGTTCCGCCCCCGTCCTCCCTTCCCGGACCTGCCCTCTGTCGTCATCGTCGGCGCGGGCCGGCTGGGTGGCGCGCTGGGGCTCGCGCTGAAGACGAAGGGCTGGCCCGTGAAGCTCCTCTCGCGAGGCGAAGCGGGGCGGAGGCGCGCCAAGGCTCTGGGCCTCAAGGCCGTGATGTCGGAAGAGCTGTGGAGCGCGGACGTCGTCCTGCTGTGTGTCCCGGACGCGGAGGTGCCCCGCATCGCGGAGGAGCTCTCCAGCACCCTGCCCCGCTCCGCCGCGCTCGTGCACACCGCGGGCGCGCTGCCGCTCGCGGCGCTCGGCCCTCCGCGAGGACGCGCCGTGGGTTCATTCCATCCGCTCTGCGCGGTGTCATCCCCGCGGGACTCACTCGCGGGCCACACGGTGGCCATCAGCACGCGCTCGCGCCCGCTGCGCGACGTGCTCCGTCACATGGCGGCCGACGTGAAGCTGGACGTGCTGGAGGTCCCCGAGGGCCACCGCGCCGCCTACCACGCGGGTGCGGTGATGAGCGCGGGACTCATGGTGGCCCTGGCGGATGCGGCCGTGGCCGCGCTGGGAGCCGCGGGCGTCGAGCCCGAGGATGCGTTGCCAGCGCTGCTGCCCTTGATGCGCTCGGCCTTGCGTGGCGTCGAGGCCCGGGGACTCTCGGGAGGACTCACGGGCCCCATCGTCAGAGGCGACACAGGCGTCGTGGGGGCACACCTCGATGCGCTCCCCGACGACGTCGCGCCCCTCTACCGCCTGTTGTCACAGCGCGCGCTGAAGCTGGCCTCGGAGCGGTTGAGCCCCGAGGCGCGGGCCGCGCTGGAAGAGCGGCTCAGGTGATGATGAGCGAGCCCTGGAGGCCCTTGCGCACGGCGCCGAGCGCACGCTCGGAAGCGGCCTCCGCCTCCGTGAGCCGGCGCAGGCACAGCTCGCCCTGACCGGTGGCCACGCCACGCTGGAGGTCCGACAGCAGCGTGAGCGAGGCGTGCAGCATCTCCTTGCCCTGCGGCGTCTCGTTGGGCTCCTTGCCCGCGGCCTTGGCGACAGCGTCGCCGAACGCCTTGACGGCCCCACCGAGCTTGTTCGCGTCGAAGCCCGCGAGGATCGGCTTGATGCGCGTGGAGTCGATGCGGATGAGCCGCAGCGCGCCCACCCGAGCGAAGCCCGGGTGCAGCAGGCCGATCTCGCCCATCTCGAACGCGCCCAACAGGCCCTCGTCCGGAGCCTGGTGCGCGTGCGGCACCACGTCCACGAACAGGGGCAGCGGATCCGCGCCCTGGCGGTAGAGCTCCAACTCCTCTTCATCCAGCGGCGGGAACGACGTCGGCGTGCCGATGAAGAGCAGCGGCAACACGATGTCGTGCCAGAAGTCCTCGGGCGCGGAGCCCGTGCCGTTCACCGTGGCGAACAGGTGGACCATCAGCTCCGCCAGGCGCGGGGCGCGCTCGGCCTGCTCGATGAGCGACTTGCTCGGGTCCAGGCGCTGGAGGGACTGCACAATCTGACCCTCGAACTGCTGACGCGCCTCGGCGGGCAGCTCCTGCGCGCGGTTCAAGGCGTTGCGCACGTCGCGAGCCAGCACGTCCGGCTTTGTCTCGAGCGTGGTGGTCGCCTTCTTCGGGTCCACCACGACGAACTGGAGGAAGCCCGGATCGAACAGCCGCTGATAGTCCACCGGCGTCAGCTTCTGCGACTGGCCACCCAGGGCCTGCGCCGGATTCGTCCCGAAGCGCGCCTGTCCCAGCGAGCGGCGGATGTCCGCGGCCAGGTCCTCCAGCCGGCCCAGCTTGGCTTGACTCAGTGCATCCATGGCCGCGCCAAAGGGCGACAGCATGATGATGGCCTCGGGGAAGCCCAGCGTCGCGCCCTCGGGGGAGTCCCGGTTGGGGAACCAGAAGGCCTGGTGCTCCATGATGAGGCGCATGGCGAACGCGCCCGCCACGCCCAGGGCCACCGTCTGGTGCTCGGGGTTGTTCACCTGGAAGGGGCCGCCCAGCACCTTGACCACGGACTTCTCCACGTCCGCCCACGGGGCCTTGAGCAGGTCAACGGGCTTGCCTTCGGCCTTCTCGAGGGCCGCGGCGACCTGGAGCTGCGCCTGGTGGACGTGCTGGGGAACAGGATGTGCCTGGGGATCCGGTTGGGACATGAAGGAATCCAAAATCAAGGGGGAAGCGAAGGCCCTCCCCTTACCGTGAAAAACGCGTTCGTGGCTATGAATTGTGGCCAGTAGGATGGCCCGTATGCCTGCTTCCCGCCGGCTTCTTCGCTGGCATGCGTGGATCGCCTGTCTTCTGCTGACAACCTTGGGGTGCGCGTCGGTCGCACCCCGTTTTCCCCAGGACATCCAGACATCCTTCGCCCGCGACTCCATGCGGAAGATGACCACGGAGTCGCTGGAGCTCTACTACCCGGAGCACCTCCGAGGCCCCGCGCTGAGGATGGCGGCCCGGCTGGAGGGATGCGTCGAGCGGCTGCGCGAGGACACCTGGCGCAAGACGCCCCGGGACAAGCTCCTCGTCTATTTGACGAGCGCGGACTTCAACAACGCCTACGTGGTGCCGGACTTCGCGAGCACACCCCAGCAGATGGTGATGCCGGCGCACATGACGCTGGAGTTGTTCCACTTCTTCGGGCTGGGCGAGGTGGACGTCGGCGACGTGGCCTGTCACGAGGCCGTGCACTACGTGCAGCTCCAGCAGACCAACGGGCTCTGGGGTTTCCTCAACACCTTCACGGGGGGCCTGTTCCAACCCAACGTGTTCACCGAGTCCTGGTTCCTGGAAGGACTGGCCACGTACTACGAGGGCCGCTTCAACAAGGACACCGGCCGTCCGCACAGTCCGGTGTGGCGGGGCTGGTTCGACTCGGTGGTGCAGATGCAGGACGGACGGATGGACCCCGGGTTCCTGTCGCCCGAGAACCGGGCGTTGGATCCATTTGGAGGGAACTACCTCACGGGCATGCACTTCGTGGAGTACCTGTCCACGAAGTACGGCGAGGCGAAGCTGTGGAAGCTGGTGGACAACCAGGGCACCAGCGTCGTCCCTCCGCTCGCCGTCACCCTGCGGTTCAAGAGCGTGTACGGGAAGGACATCGGCTCGCTCTTCGCCGAGTTCACCAAGGACTTGCGTGAGCAGCTGATTCCCCGGGCGCGTCCGGTCACCCAGCAGAAGTGGATTCCCGACGCGGGTTACTTCTCGCGCCTCACCTCGCATCCCGAGTCGGGCGTGACGGCGCTGGTGAGCGTCGGGCGAAAGACGTACTCGCGGCTGACGGTTCGCGAGGCGGATGGACGCGTGCGCTTCGAGCGTCCGTTGGTGGAGCTGCTGCCCTTCCGCCGATGGGTGCTGGGCTCCCCCACCCTGGTCAGCGGCATGTCCTTCAGCTCGGATGGGATGTGGCTGTACCTGGTGATGGCGGACGTGAACGCGGTGGGCGCCTATGACGCGAAGCTGTGGCGCGTGGATGCCCGCACCGGCGACGTCGTGCGTGTCTGGGACGATGTGAAGGGCCTGGGCGGGAGCATCACTCCCGACGGCTCGGCGTACGTCTACGTTCACGTCGACGGGGACACGGCGAACCTCATGCGGTTGGAGCTGGAGTCCGGGCGGCAGGAGCCCCTCACCCACTTCGATGCCAGCGCGTCCGTGGGTCCTCCGGCGATCTCTCCAGATGGCTCGAAGATGGTCTTCCCAGTGGCCGGGCCTCAGGGCTGGGACCTGGCCGAGCGCGAGGCGGATGGAAGCCTGCGATGGCTGACGCGAGATGGGTTGTTCAACTACTCGCCGCGGTGGCTGGACGCCGAGCACATCGTGTTCCTGCGCGAGCACCTGGGACGGCTCCAGGTGCACATGATGACCGTCTCCACGCGAGAGATGTCGCGCATCACCGACGCGCCCTTCCTGGCGCTGGACGTGAGCCCCGTGGGCGGAGGCGAAGTGGCCTTCCTGAATCGCGATGGCGCGTCGTTCACCATCGACCGCGCGCCCTTGATTCCCATCCCCGAGATGGCGCCAAGCGAATCCCCGGCCGCCGTGAGCACGCCGACCGACATCAGCGCCCCTCCGCTGGCCAACAGCGCGGCGGAACAACCCGTGAGCCCGCCTCCCCTCTTGCAGGTTCCGGCCACGACAGCGCAGACGGCGCCGACCTCGGAACCGGCTCCCGCGCCGCTCGCGCCCGAAGAGCTCGTGGCCTTCCCCGGGACTCCGCCCCCCCCGGGCCCCGAGATGGGAACCGCCCCCAGCACGCCCGCACCGGGCACCTCCCCCGCCGAGCCACCCGCTGGAGAGTTCGAGCCCTTCCCGGCCGCGCCCGCGGACGCCCCCGTGCTGCCCTCCGAGCACCCGCTGGCGACTTCACAGCCAACACGCCCCCCGGACACAGGTGGACTCGAAGGCCCTGTCGTCGCCCCACCGCCCGACCCTGGCAAGGCCGTGGAGCTGCTCTCCGACGAGCCGTATTCGCCGCTGGAGGGACTGCTCATCCCCGAGCTGCGTGTCCCCTATCTGTGGGCGGCCACGAACACGGACACCACCGAGGACGATGACCTGCTGATCTACGGCGGCGTGGTGCTCTCGGGGAAGGACCGGTTGGGATTCCATTCCTATGCCCTGGCCGTCGACTACACCGCGCAGGACGAAGTGCCCACGCTGTCACTCGCGTACGGCAACGCGCAGCTCGCGCCGTGGTACCTGCAGGCCTCGTTCTCTCGAGTGCGGCGGAAGGACCGGACGGACCTCCAGGCCGTGGCGGTCGCGTCGCGCACGTTCTGGACGACGCCCGTGAGCATCGGACTGCTGGCCCTGAACCGCGAGTTCGACGCCGATGACCAGTTCCCTCGAATCGTCACGCGACTGATTGGACCCGAGGTCGCCGCGTCGTACTTCGCGGGCGACGCCACGTCGTACGGTGGCATTCAGCGAGGCCTGGGAGTCTCGATGAGCGGCGCCATCTATCCTCGCGCATTCGCCAGCGACAAGACGGTGGGCGACGTGCGGCTGGGTCTGGATGGATTCTTCAGTGGTTGGATGCAGGGAATGGATCACATCCAGCTCTCCGCCGTGGGCCGCTACCTGCCAGGTGCGCCCGAAGGTCTGCTGGAGGTGGGCGGACTGAACGCGGGGCAGACCTGGTACAGCAGCCGCCGCTCGACGGAGACAGCGCCGCTCCCGCTACGGCTCCAGCCCGGCATCGCCTTCAGCGAGTATCTGCGCGGCTACGAAGACCACACGATTCGAGCCAAGAACGTGCTCATCGGCGGAGCCACGTACCGCAATCGCATCATCGTCGACTACGGCTGGGCCTCCACGCTCTGGCTGTTCCCCTCGCTCTTCGTGAGCAATCTCCAGTTGGAGGTCTTCGGGACGCTGGCTCGCACGGACACCCGAGAGAACCACGGTGCGTTCGGAGCCAACGTGGCGATTCAATTCACCATGGGGCAGACCGTCCCCTTCTCGATCTTCTACCAGTTCGCCCGCCGCTTCCCGACGAAGGACGGCTTGGGAGATCTGCACCTCGTGGGGCTCGGGCTGTAACCGCCTTGCCCCCGCGTCGTCCTATCGCGCGCGGCCGAGCCCATACAGCCCGGCCGCGCGGGCATGGGCCAGGACACCGGAAGGCACCAGGTCCGTCGGCTCGGAGCCTCGCGCCAACAGCTCACGAATCACGGTGGAGGACACCTCCGCCAGGGGCGGCCCCACCGTGTTCGGCGCGGGATAGCCCGCGCGATACAGCACGATGACGCGCGCCATCTCCTCGATGCGGTGAAAGTCCTTCCAGTGCGGCAAGTCCCTCAGGATGTCGCTGCCGATGATGATGGACCACTTCACGTCTGGATACCGCTCGACCAGCAGCGAGAGCGTATCCACCGTGCGGCCCGTCAATCCCGGCTCGCGCTCAATCTGGGTCGTCTTCAGCCAGCCCGAGGTCTCGCGGCACATGGCGTCGCACATGGCGACCCGGTGCTCGAAGGGCTCCATCTGCTTGCCGAACGGGTGCTGCGAGGACGGCATGAGCCAGACCTCGTCGACCTGTTGCGTGGCATGCACATAGGAGGCGGCCATCAGATGCCCCACGTGCGGCGGGTTGAACGAACCTCCAAGCAGCGCGACCTGCACGTCAGGGCCTCACGTCACTTCAAAGTCAGCTTCGGGGACTTCTTATCCAACACCAGGGCCTGCGGCTCCAGCACCCTGTGCCCATCCAACCGGTACGCGGAGAAGCGCAGGTCCCTGTCCCCCTTCTCCAACAATGCACAGGTCTGCTCGGCGGCGCCCACCAATCGTCCCGGCGTGAGGAAGTAGCGAGGGCCAATCTGGACGACCTTGGGCTCCGGGTCCTTGCCGTGGATGAAGACCAACGCGTTCAACAGGTCCTCACGCGTCAGGTCGTTCTTGTCGTGCACCACGCAGCACAACGTGTCGCCCAGCAGGTCCATCGCCTTGTTGCTGATGGTGGGGTCCCGGTACTGGAGTGACTCGCGCTCCGGCACGCGCACGAAGCGCTCCATCACCAGGCGCCGGTCCTCTTCCGAGACCACGTCCGCCGGCGCCGCCGCCCGCGCGGGAGTGCGAGGCAGCGCGTCCTGGCTGCCCAGCCACTGGCTCACGTCCGCGAGGAAGTCCGCGTCGGAGTATTCGCGCCCGCCCCGGCTCTTCTGCCGCCGCCAGAGCAGCCACTCATCCAGGTCCGTGTAGCGCGCGCCCGTGAAGAGGAAGCGCCGCGCCCCCAGGGAGCGCAGCAGCTCGTAGGCCGCATCGAAGGCTTGAAGGTCGCCGTGGCTGTCGGAGAAGACGCCAATCACGTGGAAGGTCCCACGTTCAAGCGTACAGCAGGTAGGGCTCCCGTTGCTTGGCGAAGCGCTCGGCGTGGGCGGAGAACCCCTCCATGAGTCGCTCCAGGCTCCAGCCCTCTTCGATGCCCCGACGCACCTGGTCCGTCCCGCACAACAGGTCGAACGCCGGCACGTCCTCGACGAACTCATAGGCGTCCGCGCGCCAGCCGAACTTCCCCGGCCCGATGTCGTGGAGCGCCTGGAAGATGGCGATGCCCGTGCGCAGCGGTTGGTACACCCGCCGGTCCGTGACGTGGATGAAGGCGCCCGTGCAGGACTCGCCCCGGTACTTGTCGAACGTTGGAGTGAAGCCCACCGCGCGGAACGCCACACCCGGCAGGTCCTCCTTCGCGAGTCGAGCCAGCAGCGCGTCCGAATCCACCCAGGGCGCGCCGAACTGCTCGAAGGGACGGCAGGTGCCCCGTCCCTCGGAGACGTTGGTGCCTTCGCCCAGGCACATCCCTGGATAGACCAACGCGGTGTCCGGCGTGGGCATGTTGGGGGACGGCGAGATGAAGGGCAGGCCCGTGTCGGACCAGAAGTGCTCGCGGCGCCAGCCTTCACAAGGCACCACCGTCAGCTCGCAGCCAAAGCCCTCCTGCGTATTGAACAGCCGCGCGAGCTCCCCCGCCGTCATGCCGTGGCGGTTGGGCAGCGCGTAGAGCCCGACGAAGGAGCGGAAGCCCTCCCCCACCAGATTGCCTTCCATGGCCTGCCCGTTGAGGGGATTGGGGCGATCCAACACGTAGAACGGCACGCCCGCCTTCGCGGCCACCTTCATCGCCAGCGCCATCGTGTAGACGTAGGTGTAGTAGCGGGAGCCCACGTCCTGGATGTCGAAGACGAGCGCGTCCAGGCCCTTCAGCCACTCGGCGCGCGGGGACAGCGACTCGAAGGTGGAGCCGTAGAGGCTGTACACGGGAACGTTCGTGCGCCGGTCCCTCGCCTCGTCGACGGCCACCATGTACTGCGCCTCGCCGCGGATGCCGTGCTCCGGGCCGAACAGCGCGCTCAACGTCACGCCCGGCGCCTGGGCCAGCAGGTCCGCCAGATGCCGGAAGCGCGAGTCCACGCTGGTCGGATTGACGATGGCCCCCACGCGCTTGCCCTTCAGCGCGGAGAAGCCCTGCTCCGCCCACACGTCCAGTCCCGTCTTCACCTTCGTCACGTTGCGTCCTTCCTCGTGAGGCGCTCGAGGGCGGGCCCCTCGGTCAGTCCTTGAAGCTCTTGAGCGCGTTCTGCGCATGGGTCTTCGAGTCGCACTTCCCCATCCCCAGGAAGCCTCCCGAACCGTCATCGGCCCCGCCATCGTCGGCGAGGTCCTCCAACTCCCCCAGCGCACTCGCCAACTTGAGCGAGCGCACGGCATCCACCGCGGCAACCCGCACGCCGCATGAAGAGTGGGAGAGCAGGTCGATGATGCGGTCCTCCGCGTCGCCGCTGCCCGCCCGCACCGCGCGCGCGTAGTCGTCGAGCGCCCGGCGGGTGTTCTCCATCGCCTCGTCCAGCCGCCCTTGCAGGTAGAGTCGGCGGCCCTGGTCGTTCTCCTCGGCGATGAGCCTCCGCGCTTCCTTCACCAGCGGGTCCCGCTCGTTCTTGGGAGCCTTCTCCACCGCGGAGATGGCCCGCATCGCGGCCCCGCCGCCCAGCACCACCACGCCCACTCCCGCGAACACCGCGAGCACGCCCGCAATCAAGAAGGCCCGACCATGCGGTGCCAGCGAGCGCATCACGCCCGCCAACCGCCCTCCCGGAGGCAGCGACTGTTCCAACCTCGTGAGGAGCGAGCCCCCCGCGGTCCGAGCCTGACGGCCCAGCACCGAGGCCTGTTGGCCCAACACGACGGCGCCCGCCGCGGCGCGCTGGCCCAGGGCCGCGGCCATCTGGCCGAACTGCGCCAGGTCTCCCGACGGCATGCCCAGCGCGGACTCCGGCACTCGCGACAGGCCCAGGTTTCCATAGGGCGGAATCGACTCGGAGCCCGGAGCCTCCGCGACGGCGCCCGGCTGCGGCGCCTCGACCCGGTAGGGCGCGCGCGGGACGTGGAAGACTCGGATGCGGCCCGGGATGCCCTTGAGCTCGAAGGCGCCCACCTCGCGCGAAGGCACCTCCGCCTTGTTCATCGCCAGGTAGACGGCCTCGGTGAAGTAGACCTCGCCCGCCTCGGCGAGCCCCTCCACTCGGGCGGCGATGTTCACCGGCTCACCGAAGACGTCATTGCCCTCCAGCCGCACCTCGCCGACGTTGATGGCGACGCGGACCTGGATCTGCTCCGACTCGGGCGCTCCCCGGTTGTGGTGCCACAGCCGGTCCTGGATGGCGACGCCGCTGAGGACCGCCTGGGTGGGCGACTCGAACGTGACAAGGAACGCATCACCGATGGATTTGACGATGCGGCCACCAAACGCCTTGAAGAGCGGCTGCAGCAGGGCACCGTGGACGTGCAGCAGGCGCTGGTTCTCCTCCAGCGTCTGCCGACTGGTCCGCTCGGTGAAGCCCTTGATGTCGGTGAAGACGATGGCGAGGTTGGCGGTCTTCAAAGCGCGCGCAGTCTATGCGCCACGCTCCGAGGTGCAATCGCAACGACGCGGCGCGATGACGACCGTCAGCGACGCGACGGCTTGAGCGCTCGCATGCGCCGCTTCTCTTGCGGCTCCATGGATTTGCGCACCTTCGCCGCCAGTTGGGGGCGGTCGGTCCGCTCGTAGAAGTCGGCGAGCCGGCGGAGCACCAACGGGCTGTCGGGCTGAAAGCCCCGGGCCGCGAGAAGCTCAGTCTCAGCATCCAAGAGTCGCTCCTGCTTCTCGAGAACCTCCGCCAGCTGCAGGCGCACCTGCACCCACTCAGGCTTCAGCCGGGCCAGGTAGCGATAGTGGAGCTCCGCCTTGAGCAGGTCTCCCTGCGCGGCCCACAAGCCACCGAGCCGGAAGCGGGCTTCCTCGTAGGACGCGCGGTGTTGCACCGCCGTCTCGTACGCCCGCGCGGCCTGGACGTGCTGCCCGCGCTCCTCCCACAAGAGGCCCTGGAGGTACCAGGCGCGGGGGTTGGAGGGAGCCACCTGGGTCGCGACATCCAGATGGGCCTGGGCCTGGTCGAGGGAGCCGCCCAGCTTCAGCAGCAGCCGGGCCGCCTCCAGTCGAGGCAATTCCCACTGGGGTTTTGCCCGGACCAGGGACTCGACGGCTTGGAGTGCGCCGGTGTCATCCCCTCCCGCCTCCAGCGCCAGGGCGTCGGAGAGCGACGCGGGCGAGGGGGACGAGGGCTGGGACTGCGCCAGCGTCAGGGTGGAAGGCTGCGCGGCGTCGGAGGCGCCCGCCAGGCAAGCCACCAGGAAAACCCAGTGCATGCGCGGCAGATAGCAGAGCCAAGCCCGGCTCCTCAATAGATCCTCTTGACGGCCGGACGGCCTCGCATGAAACCCATGACCGTGCAGATATCCGAAAAGACGCTGGAAGACCTCGGTTTCGCGGATGTCCTTCGGGCACTCACGCAGCGCTGTCGGACGGAGCCAGGACGGGAGCGAGTGCTCGCCCGTCCGTTCCTCGACACGGCGGAGCAGGTCTCGGAGGCACTGGCCCTGGTGGCCGAGTCGCGGGCCCTCTCCCAAGAGCAGTTCTCCCTCCCCCTCGGTGGCGTGGTGGACCTGCGCATCCCCGTGGGGCATGCGGCCAAGGGGGGAACGTTAGAACCCCGGCAGCTCATCGACGCCGCGCAGCTCCTGTTCGCGTTCGTCCGCACACGTGAGGCGCTGGACGACCGCCGGGAGCGAGTCCCCCGCCTGATGGACATCGCCCGCAGGCTCCCCATCCTCGAGTCCCTGGCACGGCGAATCGACCAGTGCTTCGAGCCGGACGGTGAGATCTCCGACCGGGCCAGTCCGGAGTTGCGCGAGGCCCGAGACCGCGCGAGGGGCCTGCATCGGCGCATCAAGACGCGTCTGGACGAGATGCTCCACGACACGAACTTCGTCTCGAAGCTCCGCGAGAACTACTACACGCTCCGCAACGGGCGGTACGTGGTGCCGGTGGTGTCGAACTACCGCGCGGAGATCGACGGCATCGTCCACAACGCGAGCCAGACGGGCCAGACGCTCTTCATGGAGCCGCAGGCCATGGTGGGCCTGGGCAACGACCTGGCCATCGCGCAGTCGGTGGTGCTGGAGGAGGAGCGGCGGGTGCTCCAGGAGCTGAGCGAGCAGCTCGGCCGGGAGTCGGACCGCATCCTCGAGGGGCTCGATGCCGTCGCCGAGTTGGACGAGGCGGAGGCGGTGGCCATCCTCTCCGCGGACCTGGCGGCGAACACACCCGCGTTCGAGGGGGTGACGGACCTGGAGCTGCGGCTGCTGCGCCATCCTCGCCTCGTGCTGAAGGGCACGGAGGTGGTGGCCAACGACGTGACGCTCAATGGCGGCGCGAAGGCGTTGGTGGTGTCGGGCCCCAACGCGGGCGGCAAGACGGTGACGCTGACGGGCGTGGGGCTGTGCGCGCTGATGCTGCGCGCGGGCCTGCCGATTCCGGTGGCGGAAGGCTCGAAGATGCCGCTGTACCGCTCCGTGCACTCCACGGTGGGCGACTCACAGGACCTGGCGCAGGGACTGTCCACGTTCAGCGCTCACGTCGTGATGCTGCGGGACATCATCGCGGTGGCCGGCGAAGGCTCACTGGTGATGATTGATGAAATCGCCGCCGACACGGACCCTCGCGAGGGTGCGGCCATCGCCATCGCGGTGCTCGAGGACCTGCTGGCGAAGGGAGCGGTGGCGCTGGTGACCACGCACCTGGAGGAACTCAAGGCCCTGGCGCACATGGATCCGCGCTTCCTGAACGCGCGGGTGGGCTTCGACTCGAAGCGGATGGCGCCGACGTATCGGCTGCAGATGGGCGCCGCGGGTCAGTCCTCCGCCATCGAGGTGGCGGCGCGAGTGGGCCTGCCGGAGCGCGTGTGTGAGCGGGCGCGGTCGCTGACGTTGAACGCGGGTGGCCCGCTGGCCCAGGCGCTGGCCGCGGCCGAGGAGGAGCGTCGCAAGCTCTCCGAGGAGCTGGAGCGGGCACGAGAAGCTTCGAAGGAAGCCGAGGCGCTGCGCGCGGAGTTGGAGAAGCAGAAGCAGACCTTCGAGCGCGAGCGCCGCGCGAAGATGATGCAGTTCAACGAGGACGTGCACGCGGCGAGCGAGCACGCGGCCTCGGAGGTGCGCGAGCTGTTGACGAAGCTGCGCGCCGAGCAGAACGAGAAGGCGCTGTCGGAGGCGCGGCTGCAGTTGTTGCAGCGGGCGGAGGATGCGCAGAAGCGTGCGCAGGCCGCGAAGGCGGAGCTGTTCCAGGTGGAGGCCCCGGGGCCAGCGAACCTGAAGGTCGGGGCCTGGGTCCACCACTCCGGGCTGGGCCGGGACGTGGAGATCCTGGAGCTGGCGGATGGGTTCGCGGTGGTGTCCGCGGGTGGGGCCATGAAGATGCGCGTGCCCAGCACGGAGCTCTCGGGCTCACGTTCGCGCAAGCCGCAGCAGTCGAAGTTCCCGGAGCGGCAGAAGCAGGATGCGGCCTTGAAGCGCGCGGCGACGGCGGCCCCCTCGCAGGTGGAAGCGACGAACTTCCGCTGCGACGTGCGCGGCATGCGCGCGGACGACGCACTCGCGGAGGTGGAGTCTTTCCTGGACCGGGGCATGCGCAGCGGAGAGGAAGCCGCGCTCATCGTCCACGGACATGGGACGGGGGCACTCAAGCAGGCCCTGCGGGACTACCTGGCGAACTCGCCGTACATCCGCATGTATCGCCCGGGCGAGAGCCACGAGGGCGGCGACGGCGTCACCGTGGTGGCGCTGCGCTCCTGAGCCCAAGACGCTGAGGGACAAAGAGGGCCCGGACGCATGGGACATCCCAGGCGCTCCGGGCCCTCCCCTTTTCAACCCAGTGCCAACATCATCCCTCGGTCAGCCCCAGCACGGAGCGCGCGTCCCGGCTCGCGCACTCGCCCCGAGGGACACACATGCACTGGGTCGTTCAGGACAACCTGTTCAATGAGCGCGGCTTCCACGACCTCATGCGGGTCCTGGAGCGCGGTGGCATTCCCCACACGTTGGTGAAGGTGATTCCCTTCGATGGGGGCGTGGAGCCCACCGTCGATGTCGCGGGCCCCATCATCGTGATGGGCTCACTCTCTCTCGTGCGACATGCGCGGGCGCGAGGCTGGGCTCCCGGCGCATTCGTCAATGACCAGTTCGACTTTCGCATCTGGCGCGAGCATCTCGGCGAGCACCTGTTGAACGCCGACGCACACGTCTGCCGCTTCGGCGACGTGCCCTCGCGGGAGGGACCGTTCTTCATCCGCCCCTGTCTGGATGACAAGTCGTTCTCGGGCATGGTCACGCAGTGGGAGGACTTCCACCGCTGGCGCGAGGGAGTCCTCGCGACCGAGGACACCACGCAGGTCACCGCTGAGACCTGGGTGGCCGTCAGCGAGCCCCGGCATATCCAGAGTGAGTACCGGATGGTGGTCGTCGACGGCCAGGTCATCACCGGGACGCGATACAAGCTGGGGACGCGGGTCTTCTCCTCTCCGGAGGTCGAGCCGGAAGTGTGGACCTTCGGCCAGCGAATGGCGGACCGCTGGGGGCCAGACCGGGCCTACGCGCTGGACATCTTCATGCACCAGCACCGGCCCTACGTCGGGGAGATCAACACCCTCAACTCCGCCGGCTTCTATGCCTACGACGTGGGGAAGATGGTCGCGGCCATCGAGGCGATGACCTTCTGACGCCACCTTCCCCGCGTCACCTCAACGGACTCCAGTACGGCTGACGGTGACCGAGGAGATGACATCATTCCACGGCCCGCCAGCCACGCTGTTGATATCCGTCACGCTCCGAGACGTGGTGAAACACCGGCCCGACTGGTACGCGTGCTCGCACAGCGTCGCCTGGTAGGGCCCCAGAATCGTCACGGAGCTCAACAGGTCATTGAAGCCCAAGTCCCCCAGGAAACCCACGGAGGACGTGAGCTGCACCACGTTCCCCTCCTGCTGGCTGTGCTCGTGCAGATACACGCCATCCGCGGCCGAGTACCCCTGGACCGCGTAGATGTAGTCCCCCGACGAGACCTTGTAGCCCCGGCCGTAGTCCGAGTACGCCCAGTTGCCGAGCCCTCCCGGAGAGCGCTTCACCACCACGGACCAGAGCTGGAACGGGAAGCGCGAGCTCAACCGGCCGTGGAGTTGCTGCGCCCTGTCCCCTGAACCACCCGAGAGACTCCCAAGCTGCCCGTTCACGAATCCCGCCAGGTAGCCAGGGCCCACCACACTCGTCACCGTCCTCGACGGGAAGGCGATGTGCGTGAAGTCATCCATCGAATCGGATTGGTAGAAGGCCCCCTCGTGGTGCATCCATCCGGCCCACTCGCGCTTCAACGCCATGAAGTGCCAGGACCGTCCCGGCGCGGCGTTCGACAAGAACGCCTGAATCCCATACCACCGCGCCTCCGCATCCCCGCCAATCGTATACGCCGTGTTCTTGAAGATGAGACTGAAGTCCGACGGTAGCTGCGCGGTTGACGGCAACAACCGGACGTTGAGCGCCAGGATGGCGTCAACCAGGCCCGCCCCTGGAAAGTCCATCATCATGATTCCAGCGCGCTGAGCCCACCCTCCCACCAGGTGGTCAATCGCATAGTCATTCACCCCGCGATAGTCGATCCCCAGGATGTTGATACCCCCCGCGACATGTCTGGGATAGGCCATCGCCGAAGAACCACTCAGGAAGTTCACGAACAACTTCGACGGCGCGCCGCCCTGGGTCCTGTCCAGATGCGCCCGGACCTTGTTCCACTTGTCGTCGATGTCCGCGAGCTGCGACACCGTCCAATCATCCTGGAGGTCCAACGCTCCCCAGGGAATGCCATACGTCCCTCCTCCAAAGTCATCCAGGACGACAATCCGCCCCCTCACCTCTCCCAACGTGGGAACGTGCGAACCCCGCCAGAGATAGGGACTGTACGCAGGCTGGTCGCGATACCACTCGAACGTCTGCGCGAAGCTCCGGGTGATGTCCTCCTCCGTATGCTCCTTCTTCACGCGCATCACCACCGTCTCGGTGGGATTCGCCTGCAGGAACTGGATGGTGGTCTGGAGCACGTCGTCGAAGTTGACGTGCAGGTAGACCACCCCATGGTGGATCGTGAACCGATCACCGATGTGCCGGCACCGGATATCCACCGCCCGGATTCCCGCTTCCAACTGCGCACGCAAATCCAGGGACTGCGTCTGTGTCAGATCTCCACCATAGGATTGATACGCCATGGTGTCGTGTGTCCCTGGCAGCGAGAGCATCGCCAGGCTCGTCGAGCTGGGAATCCAGCGCATCCATGACGGATGGTTTGTCTCAATACTTCCAGAATGATTGTAGTACCGCCCCCGCGCAAAGGCTGGCATCGCCGGTGCAACGAGCCCCAAGAGCAGCAACACCACCAGACTCCGAAGACACGGTTTGGACATGACTGTCTCCCGTTCAGCGTGTGGAAGTGGACACCGGAGTGCCCCCATGTCGGTGGAAATAAGTCGAAACGAGAAAAACAAGCTATCCGCTTGAAACTAGATTTTATCATGTGCAACAAAAGAGCCCCTTCTTCAGAAAGGTCGTGCGCTTGAGAAACAGCATCTGGAGGACGTTCTGCTTGGCGTGGGTGGGTGCCGGTCTGGTGGCTTGCAGTTCGGCGCCGCAGGAAGGAGAAGCCCCCAGCGAGGGAGCCAAGGACGCGGATGTCCAGGCCGCGCTGGCGCGGTTGCCTGGAGCCGAGGTGCTCGGGCGGCAGCAGGAAGGTGTTCCGTTCCTCATTCGTGGGGAGTTGGGCCGGCTGAGCGGCGGTGTCTCCGCGCAGCGAGCCCGCGCGGACTCCGGTGGCGAGGCGCGGGAGGCCCTGACGGACATCGCCGCGGCCTTCCGTCTGCGCAATGACGACCTCGTGTTCCGCCGGTCCAGTGTGGACGCCGAAGGCCGCAAGCACCTGCGCTTCCGCCAGCTGCACATGGGCCGGCCCGTGGTCGGCGGTGAACTGGTGCTGCACGCCAACTCGGAAGGCGTCATCTACGCGGCCAACGGCTCGGCTCGCGGCGGACTGGCCTCCGCCACGGAGCCGACGGTGGCCTCCGAGGCCGCGCGTTCGGCGGCGCTGGCGAGCACCTCGATTCCTCGCGCGAATCCCGAGGGAGAGTCGACGCTCGTCTACATCCGCACCGAGGGCACCGATGAACTCCGGCTCGCGTGGCAGGTGCGGCTGGTGGGCACTCGCGACGGCATGAAGGCGGATGACCTGGTCTACGTCGACGCCCAGCGCGGCGGCGTGCTGGCCACCCACCCGCAGATTCACGAGGCGCTCAACCGCGCGGTGTACAGCGCCAACAACGGCAGCACCACGCCCGGAACGCTCAAGCGCTCCGAGGGCCAGGCTCCCACGGGCGACGCGCACGTGGACATGAACTACGACCAGCTCGGCAACACGTACAACTGCTACAAGACGCTCTTCAACCGCGACTCGTACGACAACGCGGGCGCCAAGCTGGTCAGCACCGTCCACTACGGCAGCAACTACGTGAATGCCTACTGGGACGGCACGCAGATGGTGTACGGCGACGGCGACGGCGTCGACTCCATCGAGCTGGGCAAGGACCTGGACGTCACCGTCCATGAGCTGACCCACGCCGTGACGGACACCGAGTCGGACCTCATCTACTCGGGTGAGTCCGGCGGCCTCAACGAGTCCATGTCCGACATCTTCGCGGGCGTGTGCGAGAGCTGGACGCGCAACTGGGCCACGGACGCCGACGTGTTCATGGTGGGCGAGGACATCTGGACGCCGGCCATCGCCAACGACGCCCTGCGCTACATGGACGACCCGGCCAAGGACAACGCCTCGCTCGACTTCTACGGCGACTACTCGTCCGGCGTGGACGTGCACTACAGCTCCGGCATCAGCAACCTGGTCTTCGCCCTGCTCTCCAAGGGAGGGACGCACCCCCGCGGGAAGACCACCCAGGCCGTGGCCGCCATCGGCCCGGAGAAGGCCGGCCGCATCTTCTACAAGGCCAACACCGACCTGTTCACCCCCAGCACCACCTTCGAGCAGGCCAAGGCGTACACCGTGCAGGCGGCGCAGGAGCTCGGCTACGACGCGGCGACGGTGCAGGCCGTGACGAACGCGTGGCTGGCCGTGGGTGTGCCGCCTCCGCCTCCCGTGACGAACCCGCTGACCAACGGCGTGCCAGTGACGGGGCTTTCTGGCAGCTCCGGCAACAAGAAGTACTACACGCTCGAGGTCCCCGCGGGCGCCTCCACCCTGAGCTTCACCACGAACGGCGGCACCGGTGACGCGGACCTCTACGTGCGCTTCGGCGCCGTTCCGAACTCCGGCACCTACGACTGCCGTCCGTACGCGAGCGGCAACTCGGAGACGTGCTCCTTCAACAACCCGCAGGCCGGCACCTGGTACGTCATGGTCAATGCGTACACGGCCTACTCGGGCCTGACGCTGACGGGCACGCACTCGGGCGGAGGCGGCACGGGCACGCCCACCACGGAGACCGCGACGGGCACGGTGACGCGCAACGAGAACGACAACTTCGGTCCGTACAGCGTGGTGCCGGGCACCACCTTCACCGTGACGATGACGGGCACGCGCAACCCGAACCTCTATGTCCGGTTCGGCGCGGCCCCCACCACCACCACCTACGACTGCCGCCCGAACACGTCGGGGGCGTCCGAGACGTGCACTTTGACGGTCCCCTCCGGCCAGTCCTCGGCGTACGTCATGGTGCGCGGCGCCGGCAGCCAGACGGCGACGTACAACCTGAACATCCAGTACACGAAGCCCTGAGCCTGACCTTGGCTTGAGGTGCACGGCGGGCGGCGTCCTTCGGGAGGCCGCCCGTCTTGCGTTTCGCCCCTCGCCTTACACAGGCGACTGCCCCGACAACACGCGCTCCAGCGCCGCGGCCTGCTCACGCTCATCCGGGTTGGAGCTCCGACCCGCGTTGCGAGCATGGACCCGAGCCCGCTTCGGTTCCGTCTTCGCCAACGACAGGGCCAAGACGAGGTTCGCGCCGGAGTGCTCGGGATGCGCTGCCACCACGGGCTCCACCACTCGCGCCGCGCGCGCATCTTCACCGCGCTCCAGCAACGCCAGCGCCAGGTCACACGCAGGGCCAGGCTCGGAGGGCGACTTCGCGTGCGCGAGCTCCAACAACTCCACGGCCCGCGCGCGCTCCCCCGCCTCGTCCAGCACCCGCGACAGCCCGTGCATCACCTTCACGTCCCCCGGCGACTCGTGAAGCGCGGCCTCCAACAACCGCCTCGCCTCCTGGGTATCCCCCGCCTCCAGCCGAACCATTCCGTCGCGATACAGGTCCTTGCCCACGACAGCTCCTTCGCGTCACGCGATGCGTCAATCACATCCACGCAACTTCCACCCTACAAAGTGCGACAAAACAAGAGAAGGCTCTCTCGGGAACCCATCATGATCGTCCGCACGCCCCCAGCCACGGCCCGCCGTCCTCTCTCCTCCAGCGCCGAGTCTCCGACCGCCGAGCGCGCCAACACGGCGACGGTGCGTCCGCACGAGAAAGACACGTTCACCAAGGCCACCAGCGCCACGGCACGCGTGGGCGCTGCCCCGGCGGGTGACCACGGCAAGCTGATGAAGGAGTACCTCACCGGTGCCCGTCCGCCGCCCGCGGATTTCGAGCAGGTGATGGGCTACAAGCCCTACTCCATCCAGACGAAGCACGGTCAGCGCATGCAGGACCCGCTCGGCTCCGCCTCCGCTCCCGGCAAGATTGGCCCGGACAAGGAGTTCGACCCCGCCGCCAAGACGCACGACTACGGCTACGACCTGCTGCGCTACTACGACCGCAAGGGCACGCCCCTCAGCGGCGACGCGCGCAAGGCCGCCGACGCGCTCTTCCGCGAGGACCTGTTCCACTTCGCCAATGACCAGAAGGGCTTCGGCGCCAAGCTGAAGTACCGCACGTGGGCGCAGATCTACGCCACGGCGGTGGAGCTCAACTCGCGCGTCCAGGGCTACGGCCCTCCGTGAGCAGCCCCGGAGCGAGGGGCGCGTTCATCCCGCGCCCCACCGCTCACTGCATTCCGTAGCGCCGTAGCTTGTCGTAGAGCGTCCGCAAGCCGATGCCCAGCCGCTGTGCGGCCCGCTTGCGGTTGCCACCCTCGGCGGCGATGGCCTGTTCGATGGCCATCCGCTCCAGCTCCTCCAGCGTCTTGTCCGGCAGCCGCGTCCCCATGTTGGCGGCGGGCGTCGGCTCGGGGGCACTGGTCGCGTCCAACCAGAGGTGGCGCGCCTCCACCACCGTGCCGTCCGCGAGGATGGCCGCCCGCTCCAAGGCATTGCGCAGCTCGCGCACGTTGCCCGGCCACGGGAAGGTCTGGAGCCGCGCCGATGCATCGGAGGACAGCTTCAATCCCGGACGTCCCAGCTCATCACCAATGCGCCGCAGCAGCAGCTCCGCCAGGGGTCCCAGGTCCTCGGGCCTCTCGCGCAGCGAGGGCAGCCGGATGGGGAACACCGCCAGCCGGTGGTAGAGGTCCTCGCGGAACTCACCACGCGCCATCATCGCCTTGAGGTCGCGGTTCGTCGCCGCCACCCAACGCACGTCCGCCTCGAGCGTCCGCGTGCCACCCACGCGCTCGAAGCGCCGCTCCTGAAGCACGCGAAGCAGCTTGGCCTGAAGCTCCGCCTTCAGCTCCCCCACCTCATCCAGGAAGAACGTCCCGCCTTGGGCCAGCTCGATTCGCCCGCGCCGCTGCGCCACCGCGCCAGTGAAGGCGCCCTTCTCGTGGCCGAACAGCTCGCTCTCCAGCAGCGTCTCCGTCAGCGCCGCGCAGTTGACCGCGACGAACGGTCCCTCGGAGCGCTCGCTCCACTGATGAAGCGCCCTCGCGGCGACCTCCTTGCCCGTGCCGCTCTCGCCCACCAACAGCACCGTGGCCTGCGTGGGCGCCACCTTGCGCAGCGCCTCCACCACGGGCCCCATCGACGGCGCGCCCCAGCTCAACACCACCGCTCCGGTGGACTGCCGCGCTTGCGCTCGGAAGTTCAACAGCGCGCGGCGCTCCAGCGCGCGAGCCACCGTCAACCGCAACTCGGCCGGGCTCCCCACGGGCTTGAGCAGATACTCGAACGCCCCGGCCTTCATCGCCGACACCGCGCTCTCCACCGAGCCCACCGCGGTGAGGACAACGACCTCCACGTCCGGCTGCTCCTCGCGCACCTTGCGCAGCAGGGTCAGCCCATCCATGCCCGGCATGCGCAGGTCCGTCACCAACAAGTCCACGCCCTGCTTCGCCAGAAGCCGCGCGGCCTCGTCTCCATCGGCCGCCGTCGTCACCACGTGGCCCTCGACCTCGAGCGCCTCCGCGATGAACGAACGCACGCCCTCCTCATCGTCCGCCACGAGAATACGCGCCATGGCTCAGACTCCCCTCGCAGGAACCGTGAGGCGGAACTCCGCGCCGCCCCCCGCATGGGTCCTCGCAATCACCGAACCGCCATGCAGCTCGACGATGCGGCGGGTAATCGCCAGCCCCAGCCCCACGCCGCGCAGGCGCCCCGTGACGAAGGGCTCGAAGATGCGCTCCTCGTCTCCCTTGGGAATCCCCGGGCCGTGGTCCCTCACCGTGAAGATGAGCGATGAGCCCTCGCGCTCCACGCCCACCTCCACGCGGCGCCCATCCGGGCTCACCTGCACCGCGTTGCGCAGCACGTTCTCCAACGCCTGCTGGAAACGCCCCGCGTCCAGCTCCCAACGCTCGCGCCCCGGGAGGTAGTGCGCCTCCACCCGCGCCTCCCCCGTGGCCTCCACCGCCGCGCGCAACACCTCGTTGGGGTCCGTGCCCGTGCGACGAAGCTCGCCGCTGCGCACGAAGACCAGCAGGTCATTCATCAACTGCTCCAACCGCACCGCGTCTCCCACGATGCGATCCGCCTTGGGGCGCAGCACCTCGTCGCGCTCCACGCGCTCGGCCAGCAGCTGCGCATGGCCCTTGAGCGAGGCCAGCGGATTGCGCAGCTCATGCGCCAGCACCGCGGACATGGTGCCCAACGCCGCGAGCCGGCGGCCTCGCTCCAGCTCCGTCGACAACGCCTCCCGCTGCGCCAGCGAGCGCGTGAAGGCGAAGGTCAACCCCAGGATGCCCATCACCGACACCACCGCGATGACGAGCAACTGCTGAGAGCGGTCCGTCAACTCGAGCGCCGTGACAGGTTCGTACTCGTAGCCGATGCGCAGGTTGCGGCGGGGCTCCGACGGTGGCGGTGGCGGTGGCATGGGCTCACTCCCGCCGCTCGCCGAGGCCTGAGGCTCCAGCCGAGGCTTGCGCAGCCGATGGATGAACCGGCCCTTGCCCTTCTCGATTCGCAGCTGTGAGCCATCCTGGATGTCACCGAGCGAGCCCTCACCGACCGACGTGAGCACGCGCCCGTCCTCGATGATGGCCACGTACCGAAGGCCGCCCTCCTGGTGCGTCTCCAGGAAGGCCTGCAGCGCCTGCTGGGTCGGCGGGCCCGTGCCCTCACGAAAGGCATCCAGCCCGGCATGCATCAGGACGTTCGCCATGCCCCGCACGACCAGCGACGACGCCTCCACGGCGGACCGGCGGATGAAGAGCACCGTGGACAGCAACACGGCGCACATCAGCCCCACCAGGGCCCAGGGCATCCACGGCCCCAACGGCCTCCTCCATCGGGTCACGATGCTCATCGGCCGTGACCTCTCCCGAGGTGTCTCCCACTCCATGAGGTTCCTCCGCTCGCTGCGAACTCTGCATGCACGATGCGGAATCCGCACTCCCTTCTGTCATGCCCCCTCACCGCGCGAGCGCCCCATGGCCTGGTTGCTGTCGAGCCCATTTGCCTCTCTCCAGGGGTTGGAACGGCACCTTTGCCGCCGTGTCCCTCCATCCCTGTGCAAGCACGAGGCCCATGCCTCCACGTCCCCCGCCCCCTCGAGACGCGGGCCCGGGGACGGGGCCCCTCATGCGAAATCCGCAGCACCTGGGCGGCCTTCGCAGTCCCCGCTCGGAGTTTTCGTGCGATTCCGAGGGGTTGAGCACTGGCAAGGCTCATGCAATCGCCCATCCCGGGACCACCGGGCGCCACGGGCGCACCGGACTTCAACGGGACAAGGCTGCGATGACGATGCTCCAGAGAGCGTGGCTCAAGAGACGGCCCCACCGGATGCCCCTGCTGACGCTCGGCCTCGTGGGCATGGTGACGGCGCCCGTTTCGAACACGGCCCGCGCCGAACAGGTCACGGCGCGGTTCCAAGCCGATGCGCCGGTCCAGACCGCGCTACCACCGGACACCACCCCCGAGCCCCCTGCCCAGGCTCTCGCCAGCACGCAGGAAGCCGAGCCCAAGGTGCTGCGCGTCACCCTCGAGGAAGCCATCGCACGCGCGCTCAAGGCGAATCCGCAAGTAGCGCAGGCGAAGGGCAACATCACCAACGCGGAGGCCGCGGAGCTCAGCGCCGTGGGGGCCTATATCCCCTCGCTCTCCGCGAGTGCATCGGGGTCACTCGCGAGCAGCGAGCGCATCGAGCCCGTGACGGGCGCCGTCGTCACGGGTTCCAATGACACGTACAGCGCGGGCCTGGCCGCTTCATGGAACGTCTTCACCGGAGGACAGCGAAGCGCCACGCGCAAGCAGACCCGCGCGCAGTCCGGCGCGGCACAGGCCCAGCTCACCGCGCAGCAAGCCACCGCGGTGCTCGACGTGGAGCGCGCCTTCTATGAGGTCCTCCGCGCGACGGGACTCGAGGAGGTGGCGAATGCTCGCATCGAGCGGGCCAAGCAGAACGAAGACGCCGCCGAGCGACGGCTCTCCGTGGGCTCGGCGACGCGCTCGGACCTGCTCCGCGCGCAGCTCGACCACACCACCGCGCGCGAAGCCCTGCGCACCGCGCAGACCCAACGCACGTCTGCGGCGCTGTCGCTGGGACGCCTCATCGGAGAGGAGGGCCCCGCGGAGGCCAGCCCCGAGGAGGACATCGCCCTCAAACCCCTCACGCTCACGGACGCCGCGCTGGTCGCGGAGCTCGAGGCCAACGCTCCCGCGGTGCTCGCCGCCGCGTCCACGTTGAGCGCCTCCCAGGCGGGAGTGAATGTCGCGAAGGCGACGTACCTCCCCACCGTGCGGCTGTCCGCGGGCTATGACTGGTTCAACCAGGACCCGAGCTTCACCGGAGGCCGGACGAGCTGGTCCGTGCGGCTGGGGGTCTCCTATCCCATCTTCGATGGCTTCCTGCGCGAGGAGCGGGTGCAGCGCGCGCGAACGCAGGAGGTGGTGTCCCAGGCCCAGCTCGCCGACACGCGACGCGCGGTCCGCAGCGGAGCCGGCCAGGCGATTGCGCAGCTCCGGCTCGCGGAGGACCGCATCACGTTCTCCGTCCAGTCCGTGGAGGTGGCTCGCGAGGACCTCAAGGTGCAGCAGGAACGCTACCGCCTGGGCGCCACCACCATCCTCGAGCTGCTGACGTCGCAGGAGAACCTGGTGCAGGCGGAAATCAATCTCGTGTCCTCCCGCTTCGACTACCGCATCGCGCGCGCGGAGCTGGAGGCACTCGCCGGGAGGCCCCTGTGAGCACGGCCACGGAGAATGTCGAGGCCCGAGACATCGCGGACGTGGTCATCCGCGTGGAGGGGCTGCGCAAGGACTACACGATGGGCTCGGAGGTCGTCCGGGCGCTGCGGGGCGTGGACCTGACCATCCGCCGCAACGAGTACGTCGCCGTCATGGGCCCCTCGGGCTCGGGCAAGTCCACGTTCATGAACCTCATCGGCTGCCTGGATGTCCCCAGCGAGGGCCAGTACTGGCTCAACGGCCAGCCCGTCGCGGGCATGTCGGAGAACGCGCTCGCGCGCATCCGCAACCGGGAGCTGGGGTTCGTGTTCCAGAGCTTCAACCTGCTGCCGCGAGCGTCCGCGCTCGACAACGTGGCGCTCCCCTTGGTGTACGCGCGCGTGCCCAGGAGGGTCCGTCTGGAGCGCGCCGCGGCCATGCTGGAGAAGGTGGGACTGGGCGAGCGCAAGGACCACCGCCCCAACGAGCTCTCCGGTGGCCAGCGGCAGCGTGTCGCCATCGCGCGAGCGCTGGTGACCCATCCCGCGCTCCTCCTGGCGGACGAGCCCACGGGAGCACTCGACAGCCGCACGGGCGAGGAGATCATGGCCCTCTTCGGAGAGCTGCACGCCCAGGGGCAGACCTTGATGCTCGTCACACACGAGTCGGACATCGCGGCGCATGCACTGCGGGTGCTGTTCTTGAAGGACGGCGTCATCGAGCGGGACGAGCAGAAGCGGATTTGAGTGGGACCGCGCACAGCGTGGCCACGAAGACCTGGAGGACGTCGTGAGCAAGGCGAAGAAGTGGGTCATCACGGGTGTCGCGGCGGTCTTGCTCGGTGGGGGCGTCTACGCCACCCGGCAGGGAACACAGCCCAAGACACCCGAGCGCTCGGCGGCGCTGGCCGTGGTGGAGCGCCGGGACATGGAGGTCGTCGCGGAGTCCGCCGGATTGGTGGAGCCCCTGCGCGTGGTGGAGGTGAAGTCCAAGGCGTCCGGTGAAGTGCTGCGCGTCCTGTTCGACACCGGCGACAAGGTGGAGAAGGACGCCCTGCTCGCGGAGATCGACCCGCGCGATGTGCAGAACGCGCTGGCCCAGGCCCAGGCGGACCTGGAGTCCGCGCGCGTGCGGTTGAACACGACAGAGGCCCAGCGCCAGCGCATGGAGTCACTGCGCCAGTCGGGCTACGTCACGCAGCAGGAGTACGAGACCTCGGTGGACGCCTTCGCCACCGCGAGGGCCGCCAAGGTGCGCGCGGAGACGAACCTCCAGCTCGCCAGGGAGCGCAGCCGGGACGTCACCATCCGCGCCCCCAGCTCCGGCACCCTGCTGGAGCGTCAGATCCAGCCCGGGCAGATCATCGCGTCGGCCACGTCCAACGTGTCGGGCGGCAGCACGCTGTTCAAGATGGCGGACCTGTCCACCATGCAAGTGCGCGCCAAGGTCGATGAGACGGACGTGGGGCAGATTCGCGCGGGGCTCAAGGCCCGCATCACCATGGAGGCCTACCCCGGCCGGACCTTCGTGGGCGAGGTCGTGAAGATCGAACCCCAGGCGCTGGTGGAGCAGAACGTCACCCTCTTCCCCGTCCTCGTGCGCCTGGACAATCCCGAGGGACTGTTGCGCCCGGGAATGAACGCCGAGGTCGCGATTGAAATCTCACGCCGGCGCGACGCCATCACCGTGCCCAACTCGGCGGTGGTCGGAATGCGAGATGCCCGAGCCGCCGCGATGGCGGTGGGTCTCACGGAGGACGCGGTGCGCTCGCTGCTGCGTCCGCCAGGAGCACGGGGCGAAGGCCGAGGCCGCGGTGGTTCCGGAGGTAGCACTCCCGCCGAGAACACCGACGCGCCGTCCACGGGCGAAGCCACGGCCGGGCCGCCCGAGAACAAGGGTCCGAGCCGGGACCCTTCGGCGCCCGCGAATCCCCCGGGCACCGTCGCCGCGAGCGGCACGGAATCACAGGGCAAGGGAGTCGCGGTGGCGGGCGGTCCTTCGGAAGGCTCGGGCGGGGGGCGACGGCAGCGCGGGGGTGGAGGTGGAGGCAGGCAGGGTTCGGGTGACACGCGTCCGGGGATTGTCTTCGTCCAGGGCGCGAATGGCCCGGAGCCGCGCAAGGTGATGTTGGGGCTCAGCGACTGGGAGAGCTCCGAGGTGCTGAGCGGCCTCGAGCCCGGTGAGCAGGTGTTGCTCGTCTCCGTGGCGCAACTCCAGCAGCAACAGCAGCAGAACTCCGAGCGGATGAAGAGGGCCGCTGGAGGCATGTTCCCCGGCGCTGGCGGTGGCATGCGCGGCGGGCGTTAGCCGGCGGGATGAGGAGGCCAGGTCATGGGTGAAATCATCCGGGTCGCGTTCGACGCGGTCCTCGCCAACAAGCTGCGGTCGCTGCTGACGATGCTCGGCATCGTCATCGGCATCGCGGCGGTCATCACCATGGTGGCGCTGGGCGAAGGGGCGCAGCGCTCCGTCGAGCAGCGGCTCAAGACGCTGGGGACCAACGTGCTGACCGTGCGTCCCGGGCAGAGCTTCTCGGGAGGGCTCGGACGGGGTCAGGCGTCGATGACGATTGACGACGCGGAGGCGCTGCGGGCTCAACCCAAGCACATCCAAGCCGTGGCACCCGAAATCGAGTCCCGCTTCCAGGTGGAGTACGGCGCGAGCAACGCCAACCTCTCGGTGGTGGGAACGTGGCCGGCGTACTTCGGCATCAACGAATCCCATCTCACCGCGGGCCGGCTGTTCACCGATGCGGAGGACCGGGGACGCCGCCGCGTGGTGGTCCTGGGCGCGTTGGCGGGCGCGCAGCTCGGCTTGAGGGACTCATCGGCGCTCGTGGGCGAGACGGTGCGCATCCGGGGCATCCCCTTCGAGGTCATCGGGGTCCTCGCTGAGAAGGGCTCGCAAGGCTTCTCGAATCCGGACGAGAGCCTCTACATCCCGCTGTCCACCGCGCAGTTCCGGGTGATGGGCAGCAACCGCATCCGCTCCATCGCGGTGCAGGCCGTGGATGAGAAGTCCATGGACGATGCCATGGCGGAGATTGATTTGAAGCTGCGGCGCGAGCACCGCCTCCGCCCCGAGCAGCAGGCGGACTTCAACATCCGGAACCAGGCGACGCTGCTCTCGACGGTGCAGGAGACGACCCAGACCTTCTCGCTGCTGCTGGCGGGAATCGCCGCCATCTCGCTGCTGGTGGGAGGCATCGGCATCATGAACATCATGCTGGTGTCGGTGACGGAGCGGACGCGGGAGATCGGCCTGCGCAAGGCCCTGGGCGCCACGGGCATGGACATCCTGCTCCAGTTCCTCGTGGAGTCGCTCGTGCTGTGCCTGGCCGGCGGCACGCTGGGGCTCATCCTGGGGATTGGCGGCGCCGCGATGCTCCAGCGAGTCATGGGGTGGACCATGGTGGTCGCACCCGAGGCCATCGTGGTGGCCATCGCCTTCTCGGCCACCGTGGGTGTGTTCTTCGGCATCTGGCCCGCCCGTCGCGCCGCGAGCCTGGCCCCTATCGAGTCGCTTCGCTACGAGTGACGGCGCAGCTGGATGGTCAGCGCCCGGGTCCAGGCCCGGGCGCTCGCTCGAAGGCGGCGACGTCGTGGTAGTAGCGCTCGACATCCTCCTGCGTGTGCGCGCGGGTATAGACCTCCGGCCGCGGATGGACGATGGCGTCGAGGATGACGTCCGCGGCCTCCTCAACGGACTGCGCGCCTGGAATCACGCGGGAGTCCGGCCCGCCGCCCAGCGCATTCGAGCCGAACTCCGTCGCGACCACCCCCGGCATCACCACGGTGACCGAGATGCCCGGATGTGTCTCACGCAGCTCCAGACGCAGACAGGCGCTCAGCGCGTTCAACGCATGTTTGGCCGCGCTGTATGCCGAGCGATGAGGAACGACGGGAAGCCGGCCGAGCGCGCTGGAGACATTGAGAATCTGACCGGCGTCGCGCGCCTGGAAGTGAGGCAGCACCGCCTGCATTCCGTAGAGCGCGCTGTTGACGTTGTCGCGCCACATCGACGCGAGGTCCTCGTCGGTGAGCTCGGCGACGCCCCGGGTGATACCTCGTCCCGCGTTGTTCACCCAGACGTCGATGCGGCCGAAGCGCGCCAGCGCCGCGTCGCGAAGCCGCTCCACCTCCGCGCGAGATGTCACGTCGGTGACCACCGCGAGCGCATCCGGAGCGGAGCGAGCAGCAACCGCCTCCAGCTCCACCCGGCGACGAGCAGCCAGCACGAGCTTCGCCCCTCGTGCCCCCGCCGCGTGCGCGAGCGCCGCCCCGATTCCCCCACTAGCCCCCGTGATGACGATGACCTTGTCCATGTGTCTCCCTCGCGACGCTCTCCAGCCAATCGACAGTGACTCTATCTCCTTGGCATCGACACCCAGGGGCCTTCGAGACACGCATCGCCAGTCCCGCACCGCGCCCGGTATCACCTGAGCACCGTGTTACCCTTCCCCTCCCCTCCAACTCGAGTCTCCACGGATGCCGCCCCGCCTCTTCTCCTTCTCCATGCTCATCGGGCTCGGCGCGGTGCTGGGCCACCTGTACATCTATCGGCGGCTCGTGCGCGAGCTGGTGCACGGCCGTGTGGCGCGCTTGCTCGCCATCGTCTTCCTGGTCGCGATGGGACTGTTGATGGGCATGAGGCGGGCCCTCCTCGGAGTCCTGCCCGAGGAGACAGACCGCCTCTTCAAGGTGGCCACCTATTCGTGGATGGGCGTGGCCCTGTGCCTCGTGATTGCCCTGGGCCTCATGGACCTCTCGCGAGGGCTCATCGCGGTGGCGCGGAGGATTCGGCAGCGCCGTGCGGTCAGCGCTCCTACCCAGCCCGTTCCTTCAGCCACTCCTCTTGTCGACGAAGAGCGAAGGAAGCTCCTCGGGCGAGCGGTGGCGGGCGGCGCGCTGCTCGCGGGGGGCGGCCTCGCGACCTATGGCCACTGGCGAGCCTTCCTCGCACCGCCGATGGTGACGGAGCTGGCCATCAAGATTCCCAAGCTCCCTCGGGCGCTGGATGGCTTCACCATCGTCCAGCTCACCGACGTTCATGTGGGCCCCTTCATCCGGCGCCGCTTCATGGACGAGTTGGTCCGTCACGCGAACGCGCTCAAGCCCGACCTCGTCGCCATCACGGGTGACTTGGTGGACGGGGAGGTTCCCGTCCTGGGGGACGCCGTCGCCGCACTCCGGAACCTGCGTTCTCGCTACGGCAGTTACTTCGTCACCGGCAATCACGAGTACTACGCCGGAGACGTGGCGTGGGTGGAGTTCCTCCAGTCGCTCGACATCCAGACGCTGCGCAATCGGCATGTCCGCGTCGGGGATGCGGGTGCCTCCCTGGACCTGGTCGGCGTGGATGATTGGAGCGGATGGAGGCGCACGGGCCAGCAAGGCTATGACCTGGACCGGGCCCTCGCGGGGCGAGAGCCAGAGCGCGCGGCGGTGTTGCTCGCGCATCAACCCGCCAACTTCAAGCAGGCGGCGGAGCGCGGGATGGACCTCCAGATTTCAGGCCACACCCACGGCGGACAGTTGCCCCCGATGACGTTCTTCATCGACTACGCGTGGGAGCACGCGGTGGGCCTCTACCGTCATCAGGACTCACACATCTACGTGAGCCGAGGCTGCGGCTTCTGGGGCCCACCCATGCGCGTGGGCAGCCCTCCCGAGCTGGTCAAGCTCGTGCTCACGTCCTGAGCCACCGCTCACCGGATGGGTTCCAGCTCCACCTGGTGCAGCGCCTTGCCCGTGAGGTCGTGGATGGCCACGGTCATCACTCCGCTGTTCCCCTGGATGCGCACGCTGCCGAAGTACTGCTGACCTTCCCAAGGCGCCGCGTTCATCATCGTGGCGGGCTTCTGCCACCGCACCTCCGGACCGAACGTTTCATCCAGCGGCAAGGCTCCGAAAGTCCCCGCGTTGAGCGGCCCCGCGACGAACTCCCAGAACGGGTCGAAGTCGCGGAAGCGCGCGCGGTCCGGGTGGTACTGGTGCATGGCCGGGTAATGGACGTCCGCCGTGAGGAACACCACGTTGCGCACCTTCCGCTCCTTCAGGAAGGAGAGCAGCTCCGCCAATTCCAGCTCCCGCCCCATGGGCGCCCCCGGGCCATTGGCCCAGGCCTCCATCCGGAAGCCCCCCTCCGGAAGCTTCTCCGCCGGAACGACGAGCCCCAGCGGCATGCTGGTCGCAATCACCTTCCACGTGGCCCGCGACGACGCCAGCGCGTGCTTGAGTCCATCCAACTGCGCACGGCCCAGGAACGCCGTGTCCGTCCCTGGTTGCTCCTGGCGATTGTGCGTGTTGGGGCCTCGGAAGGCCCGCACGTCGGGAATGAACACGTCCAGCAGCGGGCCCTGCGAGAGCTGCCGGTGGATGCGCCCCTCCGCGCGCGCGGCGCCGCCCACGGGTGAGAACTCGAAGAAGGCCTGACGCGCTCGCGCCGCCAGGACTCCGTCGTCCGACACCTGGGTGTACCGGGGATCCTCCGCGACGCTTCGGCTGTGGAACCAGTTGTTGCGGACCTCGTGGTCATCCCACTGGTAGGCGATGGGCACCTCGCGCGCGAAGGCCCGCAGCGAGTCGTCGAGGAAGTTGTAGGCGAAGTTCCCGCGGAACTCCTCGAGCGTCTCGGCCACCTTCGCCTTCGCGGGCGTCACCAGGTTGCGCCACACCCGCCCGTCCGGGACGACGACCTCCGGCAGCAGCGGGTTGTCCGCGTAGATGACATCTCCTACATGAAGGAAGAAGTCGGGGTGCAGGTCCCGCAGGGCGGCGAAGCCTCGGTAACCACCCCACTCCCGGTTGATGCCCCACCCTTGGCCGCACACGTCGGCGCTCCACGCGAAGCACACGTCCCGGGCCTGCTCGGACGCGGTGAGGAAGCGGCCCCGCCACTCCTCCCCGCTGAGGCCTCCGTCCTCGGCGAGCACTCGCACGAAGAGCTCGCGTCCGGCCGGCAGGCCCATGAGGTCCACCACGCCCGAGAAGTCCGTCGCCGCCGTGAGCAGTCCCCCCTCCACGCGATGCACGCCCTTCTGGAGCCGGGCGTCCTCGCTCCACTCCACCACGAGGCGCGAGGCGCGGTCCGCCTTGCCCCAGACGGTGACCGCGCCCGTGCGCACGTCTCCAAGCTGAGCCCCCAGGGGGAGCGACGGGCCGGGGCGCGGCGCGGGCATGGGCCGCGTCGAGGCACAGCCCGCCGCGGTGAGGGCGAGCCCCTGGAGCACGGTACGTCGAGTGAGGAAGGTCATGGGCGGGAGGGCTCCGGAGGTGGGCCGCACACTAGCAGCGGCCTTTGCTTCTCCCTCGAATCAAGAGGCGTCGTGGAAACTCACGAGGCTCGCGCGGGTGCATGGAAGGCACTCGTACCCCGAGTGCCCGCCACGGAAGGACCCCGGGCGAGGCGCGAGCCGCCACCGCCGGTCCCGCGGGGAGTGTTCCGCGCCCGAAAGGCTGGGAGGCAGGCGCGCTCGGACAGGGTGGAATGGGCTCGACTTCGGGTATGCTCGCCCTGATTTCGGACCTGCGTGAGGGCGGGTCCCCTACGGTGAGAAGACACACAAGACGGGCCGGGGTCGACTCCCCGGGCCTGCTCGAAAGGTTCATGCACATGAAGCGACTGGCTCGAGTCGGTCTGGTGTTCGGAGTTCTGGCCCTCGGCGGCACGGTGGGCTGTGCCGAGAAGGAGAACGAGGCGGCCAAGCAGCACCGCATCAAGGCCTCCAACCACATGGTCAAGAAGGAGTACAAGGAGGCCGCCGAGGCCTATGCCCTGTCGCTCCAGGCGGACCCGAAGCAGGAGAAGGTCTGGGAGAAGAAGGCCTTCGCGCACCTCGAGCTGGGCGAAATCGACAAGGCCTCCGAGGCCGTCCTGAAGATCCTCGAGTTCAAGACCACGCCCGCCGAGAAGGCGGAGGTCTACCGGACGCTCGCCAGCATCTACATGAAGGGCGGCACGCTGGAGGACGCCGAGAAGTACTTCAACGAGGCCCTGAAGATCGAGCCGAAGGACGAGGCCTCGCTGGGTTGGATCGCGGAGATCTACGCGCAGCGCGGCGGCGCGCGCTCCATGGCGGCCCCCATCGTCAAGGCCGACCTGGAGAAGGCCCTGAACTATTACGACCAGGTCATCGCCCTCAACCCCAACTCCGCCAACACGTACCTCAACAAGCGCGTCGTGATGGGCCGCCTCATGGAGTACGAGCGCCAGCAGATGGAGATGGCGAAGTCGGAGGCGGTGGAGAACGCGAAGGACCCCAAGATCGTCGAGGAGGCCAACGCCCGCGCCGCCGAGCACCTGAAGCAGATGGAGGCCTACAACAGCCAGTTCGCTGACATGACGAAGAAGTTCAGCGACGCGCAGAAGGCCGCCAAGGCCCAGGCCGCGGACCAGAAGTAACCGGACGCGTCCCCTGCCGTCCCAAGGGCCTGGAACCTCCGCTTCGAGCGGGTTCCAGGCCCTTCTGTTTTCGCCCGCGCGTCCAAGCGTCCGCTGGGCGTCACGCGCTGAATCCGTCCACCCACGCAGGCCCCGCGCGAACTACGCTGCGCGCCTCACTCTTCACAGGGAGGCTCGTGTATGGACGTGCGCGCGGCGGTGGCGCTCGAGGCAGGAAAGCCGTTGAGCATCGAGACGGTTCACCTCGAAGGGCCCAAGGCGGGAGAGGTGCTCGTCGAGCTCAAGGCCACGGGCCTCTGCCACACCGATGACTTCACGCTCTCCGGGCAGGACCCCGAGGGGCTGTTCCCTTCCATCCTGGGGCACGAGGGCGCGGGCGTGGTGGTGGACGTGGGGCCCGGGGTGACGTCGGTTCGCAAGGGCGACCATGTCATCCCGCTGTACACGCCGGAGTGCCGGCAATGTAAGTCGTGCCTGTCGCGCAAGACGAACCTGTGTACGGCCATCCGCGCCACGCAGGGCAAGGGGTTGATGCCGGACGGCACCAGCCGCTTCCGTCTGGGGAAGCAGGCCGTGCATCACTACATGGGGACGTCCACCTTCGCGCAGTACACGGTGCTGCCGGAGATCGCCGTGGCGAAGATTCGCGAGGACGCTCCGTTCGACAAGGTCTGTTACATCGGTTGCGGTGTGACGACAGGCATTGGCGCGGTGGTGTACACGGCCAAGGTCGAGGCGGGAGCACGCGTCGTGGTGTTCGGGCTGGGCGGCATCGGCCTCAACGTGGTGCAGGCGGCGCGGATGGTGGGCGCGGACCAGATTGTCGGCGTGGACATCAACCCGGCGCGCAAGGCCATGGCGGAGAAGTTCGGGCTCACCCACTTCGTCAACCCGAAGGAGGTCGGCGACGAACTGGTGCCCTACCTCGTCAACCTGACGAACGGTGGCGCGGACTACAGCTTCGAGTGCATCGGCAACGTGAACACCATGCGCCAGGCGCTGGAGTGCTGCCATCGGGGCTGGGGCGAGAGCATCGTCATCGGTGTCGCGGGCGCGGGGCAGGAGATCAAGACGCGCCCGTTCCAACTCGTCACGGGGCGGGTGTGGAAGGGCAGCGCGTTCGGTGGCGCGCGCGGGCGCACGGACGTGCCGAAGATCGTCGACTGGTACATGGAGGGGAAGATCAACGTCGATGACCTCATCACGCACACGCTGAAGCTGGAGGACATCAACCGGGGCTTCGAGCTGATGCACCGGGGCGAGTCCATCCGCAGCGTGGTGAAGTACTCATGACGGCGGCCCCCACCCTGGTGAGCCAGCACCGGTGCTTCGACGGCACCGTGGGCTTCTACAAGCACGTGTCCGAGGCGTGCGGCGGCGAGATGCGCTTCGGCGTCTACGTTCCGCCCCAGGCACGGACGCGCAAGGTGCCGGTGCTCTACTACCTGGCGGGGCTCACGTGCACGGAGGAGACCTTCCTCATGAAGGGCGGTGCGCAGCGCGTCGCCGCGGAGCTGGGGGTGATGCTGGTGGCTCCCGACACGAGCCCTCGTGGCGCGGGGTACCCCGGTGAGGAGGCTTCCTGGGACTTTGGCGTGGGTGCGGGCTTCTATCTGGATGCCACACAGGCGCCGTGGTCCGCGCGGTACCGGATGGGCACGTATGTCACCCGCGAGCTGCCCGCGTTGCTCGCCGAACACTTCCCCGTACGGGAAGACCGCGAAGGCATCTTCGGCCACTCGATGGGCGGGCATGGCGCGCTCGTGTGCGCGCTGCGGAACCCGGGGCGATATCGCTCCGTGTCGGCGTTCGCACCCATCGTCGCGCCCATGCGCGTGCCGTGGGGGCTCAAGGCCTTCAAGGGCTATCTGGGCGAGGACACGGAGAGCTGGCGCGCCTACGACGCCTCGGAGTTGATTCGAGCGGCGAAGGGCCACCTGCCGCCGCTGCTGGTGGACCAGGGGACGGCCGACAAGTTCCTCCAGGAGCAGCTCAAGCCCGAGCTGCTGCGCGAGGCGTGTGCGGCCACGGGACAACCGCTCACGCTGCGCATCCATGAGGGGTATGACCATGGATACTACTTCGTCTCCACGTTCATGGAGGACCACCTGCGGCACCATGCCGCGGCGCTGAACGCGTAGTCGTCGCGAAATCGACGGGGGTCGGGTGACACATTCCGGCCCCCTCGGTGTTCCCCCCTCGCGCGAATATGAAATCAAGAACCTGGGGGGGAGAGTCCGTGAGAATCGGGGCTCAGGTAGGCCTCGTGTTGCTGGCCGCGTCGGTGGCTGGGTGTGAAGGCCCCCACGTCAGCGGCAGCGGCCGGCAGGTGGAGGTGGTGCGGCCGACGCCCGTCTTCGACCGGCTCGAGCTCGAGGATGGAATCGGGGCCTCCATCGAGGTGGACCCGGACAAGCCCCACTCCGTGCGCATCGTCGGCGATGACAACCTCGTGGCGCTGATGCGCACGGAGCACTCGGGCTCCAGGCTCAAGGTCCACTTCGCGGACAACGAGGTGGACAGCTGGGACTCTCCGAACGCGCTGCGTGTGGACATCGTGGTGCCCAGGCTCGAGGCACTCGAGCGCTCGGGCGGCGGCGCACTCGTGGACGTCAGGGGCAAGGTGGACGCGGAGGTGTTCTCGCTGTCCGCGAGTGGCGGTGGATACGTCCGCCTCCGGGGGTTGAGGACCGACGTGCTGGAGGTGTCTCTCAGCGGAAGCTCCAGCATCGTCCTGGAGGGTGAGGCGTCCCAGGTGAAGGCCTCGCTCTCGGGTGCGAGCAGGCTGAGCGGGAGCGAGCTGGCCTCTCGAGAGGCCACGCTGAACACGAGTGGCGGTGGAAATGTGGTGGTGAAGGTGTCGAGGGCCCTTCGGGTCAGCGCCTCGGGGGGTGGCCGGTTGCAGATCATCGGACACCCCGAGGTCCTCGAAAGGGACCTCTCGGGAGGCTCCACGCTCTCCTTCGAGTAGACATCACATGCCCTCGCGGGCTGGCTTTGACGCCCCTGCCCTCGAGGCATAGGGTGGGAGAGCCGCTCTGGAGGGCCATGCGATGCTGAGCGCACATCCATCCACGACATCCGCCGAGACGGGGGGACTGAACCGCCCCCGGCGCCTCGCGGTCGAGGCTCTCGGGTGCGGCTTGTTGGTCGTGGCGTTGGAAGGTGCGCACCACGGCGCCGAGCATCTGGGCGTGAGCGCCACGGATGGGCGCCTCTTCATGTCCCTGGCCGCCGGCGCCGTGCTCGCCTGCCTCACGCTGGTGCTCCAGCCGCTGTCGGGGGCTCACTTCAATCCCGCGCTGACGTTCGCGGACGCGTTGGAGGACGGCACGCCGTGGCGGGATGTGCCTCGGTATGTGCTCGCGCAGTTGGCGGGAGGGCTCGCGGGTCGCTGGGTGGCGCACCTCATGTGTGGTGAGCCGCTGCTCATCGCGACGCATACGCCGTCGGCCAGTTCGGCGCAGTTCCTATCGGAGCTGGTCGCCACGTTCGGACTGTTGATCGTGGTGCGAGGGTGCGTGCGCGTCCGCCCCTCCGCGACGCCTCTGGTGGTCGCGGGCTATGTCGCGGCCACGGTGTGGTTCACGGAGTCCCGTTCACTCGCCAATCCGGCGCTCATCCTTGCTCGCGCTGCGAGTACCCGGACCAGTGCGCTGCATCCGCTGGATGTGGAGTCCTTCATCGCGGCGCAGATGCTGGGAGCGGCCCTGGCCGTGTGTCTGTTCCGATGGCTGATGGCGCCGGCCACCAAGCAGGCCGCCCCACTCCCCTGGAGCGTCATCTTCCAGTGCTCACGGCCCTCCGTGGCCGAGAAGGCCGCCGCGGTCTTCAACGGCCTGGCCGCGCCGGAGTCCGCACGTGGGACTGTGGATGGGCCCCTGTGCGCGGTCGACACGCGAGGGCCTCCGCCGCTCGTGGTTCGGCTGGTGCTGGAGGGGGAGGTGGCACCGCTCGGAGACGGGGCCGTGTGGCACCTGGCCGCGAGCGAGGAGGACACGGGGACGCGACTGCAGGAGTCCCTGCGCGAGCACACCCAGCGGCTCCTGCGGACACGTGGATGGTCGCGGTTGCGTGTCGTCGGAGACTCCACACACGAGGTGCCTGGCCCTACGGCCTGAGCGCCGTGGGCGAGGGCTTCGCGGGGAGGGTCAACGCCGCTTGCGCGAGCCGCCGAAGAGCGCGAGGAGGATGCCACCCGCGAGTGCGGCGCCACCGCCCGCGAGGTGCATCGTGGTGTTCTCGGTGTACTTGCCGGTGAGGGCATGGCTCGCGCGCTCGGTCAGCGACTCACGGGCGTTGAGCCCGGTCCACAACACCACGCCGCCCGCGACCGCGAGCATCACTCCCACGAGTCGAATGATTCCCAAGTGCTCTCCTCGAAATGAACGGGAACGTTATAGCGCCGGGCGAGACGTTACGGTGAAACAGAGGCGCGGGAGTCCGCAACGCGCTGGAGGGCACATTCCAAGTCGGCCATGGGCGGCTGCTGATGGCGTCCGTGCCCCCTGTCTCGGGTAGACCCGCCACGCGATGGCTCCGGGAAGAGCATTGAATCACGGCCTGCGATGGCTTCCGGTCCGAGGTGGGACTCGCAGCACCATGGACAGAGAAGCATCGGGCGCATGAGGCGACCTCGCATCCCCCCGCGAGGGTGCTCATCCCCATCAGCGCTTTCGCGCCGCCGACTTCGAGCCACGAGCCTTGCAGCCTCTCGGGAGAGGCGAGGCCACTTTCGCAGTCGTGCCCTTCATCGCGTGGGCTACACGCCTCGCCAGCTTCGAACCACGGACCTTGCATCCCCTCGAGCAAGGCATGGCCGCTTTCGCCGCCACGCCCTTCTTCTCGTGGTGCCCCGTCCTCGTCAGCGCTTTCGCGCGGGCGGCTTCGGGCCGCGAGCCTTGCCGCCCGTCGCTCGAGCCGAGGCTGCTTGCGCCGCCGCGCACTTCTTCTCGCAGTGCCCCGTCCTCGTCAGCGCTTTCGCGCGGGTGACTTCGAGCCACGAGCCTTACCGCCCGTCGTTCGAGGCGAGGCCGCTTTCGCCGCCACGCCCTTCTTCTCACTCCTAAGTAGGTAGCCAGAAGTTCTCTAACAAATCCCACAGCCAGAAACCCTCCGCGAGAATACCCGCCTTGCGGAGGGCCTGTATGGGAGTGAGCGAGAGCACCCACAGGACGGCGGCGTCGATGTGGTCATCGACGCTGGGGTACTGGCGATTGGCCGAGATGTGCAGCTTCAGCGCTCTCCAAACATGGTCCATGGCGTTGAGCTCGGGACGTTGTTTGGGCAACCAGAGCAGGTGGATGTCCAGTCGCGCTGCGAGCGCTTGCGACCGCTGAGCGGTGTGGCAACTGGCCTGGTCCAGGAGCAGCAGCACCGGGCGGCCCGGGTAAGCAAGGCGAAGTTGGCGCAGGAAGGCCATGAAGTCCTCTTGCTGCCCCCGCTGGCTGGTGGCTACGACGCGGTGGCCAGTCCGTGGATTGATGGCTCCCCACAAGGTGCGTTTGGCATTTTCGCCGGTGATGAGCACTTCGGCTTGTTTGCCTACCGGAGCCCACGCCGCGCGCAGGGGTGGAAACCAGCGCAGCACCGTGCTGTCCAGGATGAGGAGGACCGCCCGAGGTGATTGGGCTTTCAGACACTTCAGACGGCGGACAAGGCCCCCTTTTTCTGCCCCAGGTGGGGTGCACGCGTCACGTAGACGTACCGGGGCCGCTTCCAGCGCAAGCCCGCCTCATGCAACCGGCGACGCAAGGTGCGCGGCGACACGTCGATGCCCTGCTGATGAAGGTGTGTGCACAGCAGCGGCACCGTCCAGCCGTGGGTCGCCCAGCCAGCCTCTTGCGGGCTCTGTTGGACCAGACTGCGCAGTCGTGCATCGCTCAAGCTCGGGGCGCTGCGGGGACGCCCTGCGCGTGGGCAATCCAGCAGCGCCTGGGGCTCGCGCGACTGCAGGTATCGCTCCAGCCAGCGATAGACGATGGGCCGGCTCAGGGCGCACAGGCGCGCGACCTCTCCCACCGACTTCCCCTCGGCCACGAGCTTCACAGCCAACAATCGCTGGAAGTAGCGGGCGTCGCGAGCCTCGCGCAACGCCCGCTCCAGCCGACGTCTGTCGGATGCTGTCAGCCCAAGCTCGGCAGGACTCCTCACCGGTCGCATGAGCAGGAATCTGTCCATCCAGCCCGAATTTGTCTCCGAACTTCTGGCTACCTACTTAGGCGGCGTGGCCTTCGCAGACTTCACTTTGGGCTTCAGCCCTTGAGAAGTCTGGGCCTTGGTCAGCTTCGCCTTGGACTGCTTGCCCTGCGTCACCTGGGCCTTGGTCAGCTTCGCCTTGGGCTTCTTGCCCTGCGTAGCCAGAGCCTTGGCCGGCTGCGCCTTCGCCTTCGGTTCTTGAGCAGCCTGGACCTTGGCCTGTTTCGCCTTGGACTTCACGCCTTGAGCCTTCTTGGGAAGCTCCAAGCGTTCCGACTTCTTCGGCGCGGCCAGCTTCTTCGCGTCGGCGGCTTGCGAGGTCGCGGACTTCTTCGTGGCCGCCTTTCGGTCCGTGCCCTTCGAAGCCGACTTCCTGCCAGGAGCAGCACGCTTCGTCGCGACAGGAACTGCGTGTTCCGCCTTCTCGGCGGATGCCTGCTCCACGCGAGCAGCCGGACTCTGAGCTTCGACAACAGGCCCCGACGTCGCCTCGCGAGTCGTCACGGTCTCAGCAGCCTCGCCACTCGACGGAGCCGACACCTGCTCCGGCGCCCTGGGCGCGGCAACCTCCGCCGTAGCAACCCTCTCCATGTCACCACTCACGCGCGTCGGTGGTTCCACCTGTTCACGTACCGGTGGCTTCGCGGGAGGCTCGGGCCGCACGGATGGCTGCCACGACTCCGGTGCGTACGCGTCCTCCTGCGCCTCCCTCGGCTTCGGAGGCATGAACTTCGGCGTGGCCCCATGGGCCCGCCCCTCCTTGGCCGGCGGCTTCCCTCCGAACCCAGGCCGAGGCGGTGCACCCCGGCTCGCCTTCCCACCCTGCGGACTTTGCGCGGCCAGTGCCCTCAACCGATCAAACCCAGGGTGCGGTGACGCGCTCCCACTCTCTCCAGCCGCGGGCTCCTGCCAGGCCGTAGGCGTGGAGAAATCACGCGACTCCTGCTCCTGAGCAGGCGCCTCACGAACCTCCGCATCGGGACTCGACTCAGGCCGGATGAACATGCGGCGCTTCGGTCCGTGGGTCTCCCCCTCCGACCGAGCCCCCGCGTGTTCGCGGTGCGGCTTCGTCTCCTTGCCACCCGACCACGGCTGCTTGAAATGGCCGTCACCTTGCTGCGGAGGCGCGGAATCCTCGCGCCGACCCTCTCGCACGAAGCGCCCGCGCGGACGCGACGGCTCCTCGCGCGCGGCCCACGAGCGCACCAGCCCTTCCTTCTTCGCCGCCTCGCGCTCCCCACGCCCAGGTCTGCCCGCACGCTGCTTGCCGTGAGCCGCCGCATCCTCCCGCCAGTCCTGCCGGCGGCGGACATGCGCCCCACCCTCGCGACGCGCCAGCGGCGCCTCCCCGTCGAACTGAAGCGCCTCGAAATCTATCTTCCGCGCCGTCGGGTTCGACGACAGCAACCGCACCCGCAGCTTCTGCCCCACGCGCACACGACGCCCGTTCGGGTACACCAGCGCGTGCGTCTGCTTGTCCAGCTTCGAGCCCGGCCCCAGCGTCTCCGCCTTCACCAGCCCCTCGACGTGCTCGACGTCCAGTTCGACGAAGAACCCGAAGTCCGTGATGGCCGCCACCGTCGCGGCGAACTCCTCTCCAACCCGCGCCTTCATCATCAAGGCCGCGTAGAAGGACACCACCTCCCGCTCCACCTGCATGGCGGCGCGCTCGCGATCCGAGCACTGCATCGCCATGTCCTCGAGTCGCTCCTCCTCCCGCTCCAACATCGCCGCGGAAGGCTTGCGCCCCTGCCGCGCCCAGTGCGCCTTCAACAACCGATGCACCAGCAGGTCCGGATATCGCCGGATGGGCGAGGTGAAGTGCAGGTAGTGCTCCGCCGCGAGCCCGTAGTGCCCCACCTTCGAGGACGTGTACACCGCCTGCATCATCGAGCGCAGCAGGAGCTGATTCAGTGCCCGCTGCTCCGGATGTCCCGAGAGCTGGCTGATGAACGCATCCAGCTCCTTCGACGACACCCCGTCCTCGAACGTCAGCTTGAAGCCATACGCCTGCGCCAACGCCGCGAACGTCGCCAGCTTCTCCGGGTCCGGCTCACCGTGGAACCGGTACACCGTCGGCAAGCCCTCGTCCTGGAAGAACCGAGCCACCGCCTCGTTGGCGGCGAGCATGCACTCCTCGATGAGCCGGTGGCTGTCCTTGCGCTCGCGCTTGTCCATGCGCTCGGGCAAGCCGTCCTTGCCCAGCACCACCTTGTGCTCGGGCAGGTCGAAGTCGATGGCGCCCCGCTCCTTGCGCATCCGCATCAGCGCACGCGCCAGCGACATCATCCGCTCGAAGTGCGGCTTGAACGCATTGCGGTGCGGCACGTCCTTGCCTTCCAGGACGTCCTGCACCTCGTTGTACGTGCACCGCGCAGCGCTGCGCATCACCGCCGGATAGAGCGTGTACCCACGCCGCTGTCCCTGGGCGTCGAACGTCATGTCCGCCACCATGCACAGCCGGTCCTCGTCCGGGCGCAACGAGCAGATGCCGTTGCTCAACCGCTCCGGAAGCATGGGCAACACGCGGTCCGGCAGGTACACCGACGTGGCGCGTCGCAGGGCCTCCGCGTCCAGCGCGCTGCGCTCCCGCACGTAGTGCGTCACATCCGCGATGGCCACCACCAAGCGCCACCCGTTGCCGGACTCCTCGACGTACACCGCGTCGTCGAAGTCGCGCGCATCCTCACCGTCGATGGTGACGAGCGGCATCGAGCGCAAGTCCTTGCGCTGCTCGCCACGGGCCTCCTCGTCCGACACCTTCACGGCGTAGCGGTCCGCCTCGTCCATCACCTCCGGAGGGAACTCATCCGAGAAGCCCTGCGAGAAGGCGATCCCCAGAACCTCCGCGCTGGGCGTGCCCGGCTTGCCGAGAGAGCCCGCCACCTCGCCGAAGAGGTCCTTCCCCGGGTCGAGCAGATCCGCCCCGACACCGAGGCGCACCTTCACGAGGTCGCCCTCCTGCGCCATCTGCGTGTAGGGCACCCGAATGGGCCCAGGCAGGCTCGTGTCCGTCGGAAGCACCAGCGCGTAGTGCCGGTGGGCCGTGTAGACACCGACCGCCAGCTCACGGCGACGGTTGACGACGCGCAGAACCCGCCCCTCGTACCGCCCCGGACGGCCGGACACCGAGACCACCACCCGGTCATTGTCGAGCGCCCGCTGTGCCTCTCCAGGCGGCAGGAAGATGTTCTCCCCCTCCCCCGACACCGGATGCACGAAGCCGAAGCCATCGCGATGGACATGGAGGATGCCCTCCACCGTCTCGCGAGACTCGTCGAAGCCACCGCGCCCGCCACGAGGCCCCGAGCGCTCCCGCCACTCGTCGCGGCGCCTGTTGCCCGCTCCGCCCGAACGGCCCCGGTCGAACTCACGGCCACCCCGGGCATCGGGCGCACGGCCGCGTCCCGCGAATTGCCCGCGTCCCCGCTCGAAGGAAGTTCCACCGAAGCGCGGCTCGCGCGCGGCCTTGGCATGAGCTGGCTGCGACGTGGGGGCCGGCGCGCCGCTCTCCCGCCGGGGGCGAGGGCGCAGGAACCGCTTGCCCTCCTTGATGACGTGGCCATCGCGCACCAGCTCACGGAGCGTGCGCTTGAGCTCGGTCTGTTGGCCAGGGTGCAGGCCCGCGAGCCGCAGGAGCTCCTTGATGCCCAGCGGGTGGTCTGCGTCGGAGAGAATCTGTTGGAGAAGGTCGGAAGAAATGCTCACGGTGGGATCGCGGCCTGGCCGCTACGGGAACGGGTAAGCCCGAAGCGGCCGGGCGGGAACCCCCCGGCGACCGACTGCTTCCCGGAGTCCTCTCCGGGAAGCGACGTTCAGGGCTTGACCGTGACGTTGATTTTGAAGGAGCGATCAACCAGGCCCGGCGCCAGCGCCTTGGCCAGGAAGAACTCCACCTCGAATGTCCCCGGGTTGCGGGGGGTGAAGAAAAACTCTCGAGTGGCGGGCCCCCCATTGGGACCCGGCTCGAAGTTGGCCTCGCGCAGACCGACGCGCTTGGCCACGGTGGGCTCGATGGCCCAGGTATGACCGGGCTGCTCGGGCAGGCGGACGGTGAGGCCGTGATTGAGCTTCACGTCCACGGACGTGGGCACCTCGCCCTCGATGTGGACCAGCTCCATCTCGTCGCGAGACACCGCGCGCGCTTCCGACGGCCGAGGCTCCACGTTCTCCGCGGAGATACGACCGCCCCAGCCGGACGTCTTGTCCACCACGCCCATGACCTGCAGCGTGTGGCCCACGTTCTTGCGCAGCCCCTTGGCGGCCGCCTTCCCGTCGAGGAGGAACGACACCTGCTGCCGCGTGCCGCCGTTGGACACGACGAGCACGAACTCCTCGCCCGTCATCTCCAGGTTTCCGCGCACCGCGGCGAAGCCCTTGATGCCCGCGCCCATGCCGGCCGCCGTCACCATGGAGACCTCTCCAGGCGACAGGTAGCGCAGCCTCGGCTCGGTATCCGCGGGCGGCGCCTCGACCACCTCCGCCTCCGGCTTCTTGGCGGAGTACTTGCGCACGTCCACCACGCCGCCGTGGTTGGTCGTCTTGCGGATCATCCCGCTCACGGAAACCTTGTGGTTCACGTAGGCCGGGAGGACTTCCTGATCCGGCCCCTGGAGCAAGAAGGTGAGCTCACGCTTGTCGCGCCCCACCACCACCAGGTTGGGCATCTCGTTGAGGACGACGAGGCGGCCCTTGAGGCTGCCCTCACCCATCACTCCGCGCCCCTCGCCGGCGGTGAGGAGCTGCTCCATCTCCCGCTTCGTGAGCGGTTCGCCTGGAGGCGGAAGCTTGGTGGCGCGCGGACGCGGCTTCTCCACGGGAGGCGCGGCCGGCACGGCGGACGCCTTCGACCCACCCTTGCCCGAAGAAGCCTTCGCCCCGGTCGCGGCCTTCGCGGCCGGAGCAGCCTTCGCCGTCGCGGTCTTCGCCGCCGGAGCGGCCTTCGCGGCCGACTTCTTCGTGGAGGCCTTCTCCGAGACCTTCTCGGCGGCCTTCTCCGAGACCTTCTCCTTCGGCTCGGCCTCCGCAGCCGCCTTCTTCGCGGCCGACTTGGCGCTCTTGGCGGGCGCGTCCCCAGCCGCCTTCACCACCTTCGTCGTCGTCGTGGTGGCGACGCGCTTGGACGCGTTCTTGATCAGGTCCAGCCGAGAGGATTTGTCCTTCTTCGCGGCGGGCTTCGCGCCAGTCTTGCCAACGGGAGTCGCCTTCTTGGCCCCGGACTTGGGCTTGGCCATCGACGCTGTCTCCTTGAGAGTTCCCGTGTACTTTCAACGGGTTGCCACGCCACCCCCCAGGATGACTGGCAGGCTTCGCGATGATTGGAGCTTGTAACGATGATCAGCAGGGCTGTCAAACTAACACTTGATTTTCTCTCGGACTTTGGCAGCGAAACAGGTCGAAGAGGACGCGCATGAACGACGCCGCGACGCTGCTTCCAGAAGACGAAGCCCGAGCCCGAATCCTGGCCCTGGCCGCGCCCCTGTCCGCCGAGTGGGTGGCCCTGGAAGAGGGCCTGGGACGCACGCTGGCCGAGGACGTGATGGCCCAGCGCACCCTGCCCCCTTGGGACAACTCGGCGATGGACGGCTACGCGGTGCGCGCGGCCGACCTGGCCGGAGCCCTCCCGGTGAGGCTGCCCGTGCTGGAGACCGTCTTCGCCGGAGGCGCAGCGCGTCAAGATGTCCGCCCGGGCACCTGCGTGCGCATCATGACGGGAGCCCCGCTTCCGGCGGGCGCGGACGCCGTGGTGATGCGGGAGCGCGTGCGGCCGGTGCCCGATGGGGGCGTGGACGAAGTGGACGTCCTGGAGGCCGTGGCACCCGGTCAGTTCGTGCGGCCTCGAGGTGAGGACGCGCGCGAGGGTGAGCTGCTGCTGGCCCGAGGCACCCCTCTGGGCATCCCCGAGCTGGGGCTGCTCTGGGGTCAGGGCATGCTGTCGGCGCCCGTTCCGCGCGCGCCACGCGTGGCCATCCTCTCCACGGGCGACGAACTGTGCCGGGCCGACGAGCCCCCCCGAGGCCGCATCGTCGACACCAACGCGCCGTCGCTCGCCCTCGCGGTCCGCCGAGCCGGGGGCCTGCCGTCGTTGCTGGGCATCGCCCGGGACACGCGCGACAGCGTGGCGGAGGCCCTCTCCCGTGCTCACGGGTTCGACGTGGTGCTCACCAGCGCGGGCGTCTCCGTGGGCGAGCGCGACTACGTGAAGGAGGTCCTCGCCGCCATCGGCGTGGAGCAGCACCTGTGGCGCGTGGCCATCAAGCCGGGCAAGCCCCTCGTCGTGGGCACACGAGGCACCACGCTGTTCTTCGGGCTGCCGGGCAACCCCACCTCGTCGCTGGTCACCTTCGAGCTCTTCGTCAGGCCCACGCTTCGCAGGCTGCTCGGACACGCGGACACCGCGCCCGTCCGGGTCTCCGGCCGGCTGGACGGCCAGCTCTCCAAGCCCCCGGGCCTGGCCCACTTCGTCCGGGTGACGGCCACCTGGAAGGACGGGGCACTCTGGGCCCGTCCCTTGTCCACCCAGACATCCGGCGCGCTTCGCTCCGCCGCGGCCGCCACCCACCTGCTGCACTTCACACGGGGAGCCAGCAGCTTGTCTCATGGAGACCTGGTGGAATTGCTTCCCGTCTCATGGGGCGCTTGAGAAACCCAAGCCGGCCATCACGCATCTTTCCGGCGGTCATCGGGCGAGGGTCCTCGGAGAGTCTGCCTTGACTATCGCTCGTGGGAGCACCAAACAGGGTGCTTCGCATCTGGAGAATGAACCATCATGTCGGATACTCGCTCACCCCAGCCACTTCCGACCCGGAAGCCGACCCAGCATCTGGAGCGGTTCTCGGAGGCGGACATCCCCACGAAGCGAGGTCCCTTGCGGACCGTCGTCTTCAGGGACCGGCGAAACGGCCGGGAGCACGTGGCCCTGGTCGCGGGGGACGTGACGGGCGTGGAGGGAGTGCCCGTCCGCATTCACTCAGAGTGCTTGACGAGCGAGGTCTTCGGCAGCCTCAAGTGCGACTGCCGGGAGCAGTTGGACCGGGCGTTGGACTTCATCACCCAGCAGGGCCTGGGGGTGGTGCTCTACCTCCGACAGGAGGGGCGTGGCATCGGCCTGGGGAACAAGATCAAGGCCTATGCCCTCCAGTCCAAGGGATTGGACACCTACGAGGCGAACCGCCAGCTCGGCTTCGCGGACGACCTGCGCAGCTACGACATCGCCGCGGAGATGCTTCGCTCGCTGGATGTGCGTTCGGTGGACCTCATCACCAACAATCCCCTGAAGATCGCCGGGATGGTCGAGGAGGGCATTCCCGTCCTGCGTCGAATCCCTTCCCGGACCGAGCACAATCCGCATAACGTCGACTATTTGAGGACGAAGCGCGAGCGTACGGGGCACCTGATTGAGCTCTTCGCCGAGGACGACGACACGGAAGCCCAAGCGGGTTGAGAAGGCGCCTGCGCGGCGACGAAATGCCGTCGCGCGCAATCAGGCCCGCGTACCCTTCGAGGTACGCTTCTGGGGCGTGCGCGGTTCCATCCCCGCCCCTGGTCCGCAGACGAAACGGTACGGCGGCAACACCCCTTGCGTCGAAATCCGATGCGGAGAGGAGCTGCTGATCTTCGACCTGGGCTCGGGGGCCCGAGCACTGGGTGACTCGTTGCTCGCGGCCGCGGGCGGACCGGTGCGCGGCAACATCTTCATCACGCACTACCACTATGACCATCTCCAGGGTCTCCCCTTCTTCGCGCCCATCTTCGTCCCCACGAGTGAGCTGACGATGAATGGGCCTGCACGCAACGGGCGCACCACCCGGGAGCTCCTGAGCGGGCACATGGTCCAGCCGTACTTCCCGGTGACGGCGGAGGGGACCTTCCGCGCGCAGGTCACCTACCGCGACCTGCCACCCGATGGGACGCTGCAGCTGGGGCCGGCCAAGGTCCAGTGGTTGGAGCTGAACCACCCAGGTGGAAGCCTGGGTTACCGCGTGGAGTGCGGCGGGCGCTCCGTCGTGTACGCCACGGATGTGGAGCACGGCAGCGACATGGACTCGGGGATGTTCGACTTCGCGCGGGGCGCGGACCTGTTCATCTACGACTCCATGTACACCGAGGACGAGTACCACGGCCGCGGTGGACCGGCGCGCACGGGCTGGGGTCACTCGACGTGGCAGGCCGCGGTGAGCGCCGCCAACGCCGCGAAGGTGAAGACGCTGGTGCTCTTCCACCACGACCCGAACCGCGATGACGCGGCGATGGACAAGATGCTGCGGCAGGTGCGCAAGCACCGGCCAGAGGCCATCGCCGCCAAGGAAGCGATGGTCATCAAGCTGTAGCGTGCTCGAGCGCGCGTGAGGCTCAGCCTCCGCGCACGGCCACCGCGCGCTTCACCGTCTCTCGCAGCCCCACGAAGGGCAGCCGCTCCAGCGCGGTGGAGACGTCCACCCACTCGAAGGCATCATGCTCGGGCCCCAGGAGGACCTGGGCATCCGGCGGCGCCTGGACGCCGAAGCCGTTCTCCTCCGCGAGGACGGGAGGAAGGGTCTCTCCCACCGCGAAGGCATGGCGGTAGGCAAGGTCCTCGACAGGCAGCCTCAGCCCCGTCTCCTCCTCCAGTTCACGCGCGGCGGCCTGGGCTGGGGCTTCGTCGGACTCCACGCGGCCCGTCAGGATCTGCCAGAAGCCTCCCCGCTCCGGACGCCGGCGCACGAGCAACACGCGAGCCTCCGGTCCACGGCCTCGCACGACGGCGATGCTGACCGTCCGCATGGGCGCGGGGGCGTCCACGCGTTCGCTGTCGAACACGGCGCAGAAGCTTCGAGCCAGCGCGTCCTGCACGTCGGGCAAGGCCAGCGGGTGCCCTCGCTCACGCTGCATGGAGGTGACCCCCGCCTCGCGAATGCCGCACGGGACGATGAAGCGGAAGTGCTCCATCCGCGTGTTCACGTTGAGCGCGAAGCCGTGGGTGGTGAGCCAGCGGGAGATGTGGACACCGATGGCGGCGATCTTCCGCGCGTCGGGGTCGCCCTCCTCTCCAATCCAGACGCCGGGCCACTTGGGAATGGGCCCCGCGGTGATGCCCCACTCGGACAGGACCTGCATGATGGAGCGCTCGACGTCGCGAACGTAGCGGCGGACGTCCCGGCGCGCCTCGGGGAGCAGGAAGATGGGGTAGCCGACGATCTGCCCCGGGCCGTGGTAGGTGACGTCGCCCCCGCGGTTGGTCTCGAAGACCCCCACGCCCTCGGCGGCGAGACTCTCGTCGGGCGCGGTGATGTTCTCCCGCTTCGCCCCTCGCCCGAGGGTGAGGACCGGCGGATGCTCCAGGAGGAGCAGGACGTCTCCGCTCAGCCCTTGCCGGCGTGCATCGCCGAAGAGGCGCATCAGGTTGAGGCCGTCTTCGTATTCCACCCGGCCCAGCCGGTAGACGGTGATGGTATTCACGACGTTCCCTTCCGCCGCCCCTTCCGTGTGGAAGGCGGCTTCGTCACTTTCTCGAGCTCCCACGTACCGGAGGGAACCCTGTTGAGGAGAGCGTGCAGCTCATGGCCCGCGCGCGCGGAGCGCTCCGCCTCCGCCGCGAATGCATTCAAGACTTCGTCGGAGAGAGACGTCGCCGGCTCGCGAAGAGCGAGGCGCGCTCGGGCCATCTCCACGTACTCGGCGCGCTCGGGCTGCCGCAGACACGACAACACCTGGACGTGCTCCAGGATGCTCACCGGGAGGACGCCGTGCACGGAGCGCGACAGTTCTTCCGTGGTGGGGACGGAGAACCTTTCCGAACCACCGCGCAACGTCAGGACTCCCGAGTCGGCCCCCTGTCCCCGCGCACTGAGGACCACGGTGGGACGTGACTCCCTCGCGAGGAAGGCCGCGAGTGTCTTCCACTGCTCGGCGCCCAGGCGCTCCACGTCCTCGACGAACAGCGGGGTGAAGGACGTGTCATCGGCGAGCGCATCAACGTGCGTGACGGCTCCCCTCCCCTGCCGCTGGAGCATCTGAAGCAGGGTGCTCTTGCCACAGCCTTCACCGCCCACGAGGAGGATGCAGCGGACTCCCGACTGAAGCGCGGCCTCCAGCCGGGCACGTGGCTCGGGCTGTCCCACGAACTCCATCGCGGAGCCGGTTCGCGACGATGCGCGAGGACGCGCGGGCAACGGCACGGCAGTCACATCCGTGAGGAGCGACGACGACTCTGCCAGACACGCCTTGCAGATGAATGCCCCAGCAGGTCCCGCCACGAGGTCACCCACCTCCGCGCGCGGGCGACAGCAGAACGAGCACCACGCATCGAGCGAGACATCGGCGCGAGTGGGTCCTCGCTCGATGATGCGAGCCTCCCGCCTGCGACGCGGAGGCGCCTCCTCCTCGGCTGCACTCGAAATCAGCGCGTTATCCACCGAGGGCTCATCACGAGACGCAGGTGAAGATGTTTCGACACCAGCGGGGTCCACGGTGGCAGCCACGCGGGCGAGTTGGGTCTCCAACCGTTGGAGGTCTTCGCTCACCTCCGCATCGAGAACCCACGCGGCGACCTCGGGAGACTTCTCGACGGAGCGGCGCTCCACCCCACGCAGCGCATCGTCGATGAGCCCCTGCCGGAGCGCCTGCTCGACGGGTGAGCCCCAGTCGTCGGGCGAAACACTCTCGCGTGCCGAGCCCGCGGCCGCCGCGTCCGGAGACTCCACCGTCTCGAGCAGTCCTTCGAGCTGGCCCACTTCCTCGATGAGGTCGTGTCGGCTCGCATCCAACCGGCGCGCGTGGCGCAGCAGCTGAAGCGCCCGGGCCGCGTTTCCCGCCTGCCGATACAGAGTCGCGGCCCGATGGAGATACTCCACGGCGACGGAGACTTCTCCCCGCAGCTCGGCGGACTGCGCGGTGCGGATCAGCTCGCGAGGGTTCTCGGCCATACGGACAGAGCCTAACCGCCTTGGTACGCCACCGCCCTGTCCCGAATCAGGCCAAACCGCCGATCCAACGACGAGCGAGCAACCAACCCATCCGCCAAAGCCTGCCCGGCTCGAAGCCTGGCAGGCCGGGTTCTCCTCCGCGCGAGGCCCGAGGCATCACTCCCACGCCCGGGCCTGCCCGCGCATCATCACGCCATCGCCAGGAACAGCAGGTCCGGCTTCTCCAGGTACTTGATGACTTCGTACACGAAGTCCGCCGCCACGGAGCCGTCGATGACGCGATGGTCGCACGAGAGCGACAGGTTCATCATGTCGCGAATCACGACCTGGTCATTCACCACGGCCGGGCGCTTCTTGAGCTTGTGCACGCCCATGATGCCCACCTCGGGGTGGTTGATGATGGGCGTGGCGAACAGACCGCCACTCTGGCCCAGCGAGGTGATGGTGAAGGTGCCGCCCGTCAGCTCCTCCATCTTCAGCTTCCGCTCGCGCGCCGCGGCGCCCAGGCGCGCCGTCTCCTGCGCCAGCTCCGCCAGCGTCAGGCGGTCCGCGTCCTTCACCACCGCCACCGTGAGGCCGTCGGGCGTCGCGACCGCCATGCCGATGTTGAACTCGCCACGCACCACCAGCTCCTGCGCCGCCTCATCGAAGTTGGCGTTCAGGTGCGGGAACTTCTTCAGCGCGGCGATGGTCGCCTTGATGATGAACGGCAGGTAATTGAGCTTGGTGCTGTCACCCGCCGCCGCGAGCTGCTTGTTGAGCCGCGCCCGCAGCGCCACCAGCTCCGTCGCGTCCACCTCTTCCACGAAGGCGAAGTGCGGCATGGTGAACTTCGACCGCACCATCTTCTCGGCGATCTTCTTGCGCAGGCCTCGCAGAGGAATGCGCTCATCCGCGCGGCCCGTCGAAACGGCCGGCACCGCCGGACGCGCCTGAGCGGGCGCGGGCGCGGCCACCACGTTCTTCTGCTCCCCACCCTCCAGCGCGGCGAGCACGTCCGCCTTCGTCACCCGTCCCTGCGGACCACTGCCCGCAATCGTCGCCAGGTCCAGCCCATGCTCACGCGCCATGCGCCGGGTCACCGGCGTGGCCAACACCTTCGACGCCTGAGCGGGAGCCACCGCGGCCGCCGGAGCGGAAGCCACCGCGGTGGAGGCCTGCGCCGGAGCCGCCGCGCCGTGCCCCCCCGCCTGCGCGGGAGCAGCCCCTTCAATCTCCAGCGTGACGAGGAGCTGGTGCACCTTCGCCATGTCCCCTTCCTTGCCGTGCGTCTGCACAACACGCCCGGCCTTCGGGCTGGGGACGGTGACGGTGGCCTTGTCCGTCATCACCTCGGCAAGAACCTGGTCTTCCTTCACGACGTCGCCGGGCTTGACGTGCCACTTGACCAGCTCGCCCTCCATCACGCCTTCGCCGAGGTCGGGGAGCTTGAATTCGAAGGTTGCCATGCGGGTGTCTTTCCGAGAGGAACAGGGGTTGCGTCAAGCCACGAAACGAGGCCCGGTCAGCCGAGCCGCTCGAGGCGCTCGCGCTCCATCAGGCCCTTCATAAAGAACTCGGCGGCGCGATAGCTGGAGCGGACCAGCGGCCCCGAAGCCACGTAGAGGAAGCCGTACGACTCCGCCAGCTTCTTGTACGACTCGAACTGCGCGGGCGTCACGAAGCGCTCCACGCGCAGGTGGTACTGCGACGGCTGGAGGTACTGTCCAAGAGTGAGCACATCCACGCCCACCTCGCGCAGGTCCTTGAACGTCTGCTCCAGCTCCGCGTCCGTCTCGCCCAGGCCCACCATCACCGACGTCTTGGTGTAGAGCCCCTCGGGGCGGCGCTTGAGGTAGTCCAGCACGCGCAGGGACTGGCGGTAGTTCGCGCGGCGATCTCTCACCGTCGGCGTCAACCGCTCCACCGTCTCCACGTTGTGGGCGACCACGTGCGGCTTCGCCTCGGCGACCGTCGTCAGGTCCTTCTCCACGCCCTTGAAGTCGGGGATGAGCACCTCGACGATGGTGCGAGGGCTCTCCCGGCGCAGCTCGCGGATGGCGGAGGCGAAGTGGCTGGCGCCACCGTCCGGCCGGTCATCGCGGTTCACCGACGTGACGACGATGTACTCCAGGTCCATCTCCTTGACGGCCTGGGCCAGGTGGATGGGCTCCATCGGGTCCAACGGCGGAGGAGCGCCCACCTTCACGTGGCAGAAGCGGCACGCACGCGTGCAGACCTCGCCCATCAGCATCACCGTGGCCGTGCCGCCGCCCCAGCACTCGGCGATGTTCGGGCAGCGCGCCTCTTCGCACACGGTCGCCAGCTTCGTGCGCTTCACGATGGCCTTGACCCGCTCGTACCCTTCGCCGTGGGGCAACCGCACCTTCAGCCACTCCGGCTTGCGGGAGGTCTCAGGCACCTGGGGGAGAGGGAACCGATCAGGAGTCGCCATGGGTCGCGGGCCTTCTATGGTTTGGGCGGAAGACGTTCAAGCGGGAAGCCTCTAACGCGAGGCGTCAGCACCCGCTGGGCCTTCGCGCAAGTCCTCTCCCTTCTAATGCCCCCGCGTCCGCTAGGCAGCGGGCACGGTGACGACGGGATGAACACCGTCCAGGTCATGGCCCCCATCCACCTGGGTACCAGCGGCTACGTCTACGCGGACTGGAAGCAGCGCTTCTACCCCCCCGGCCTGCCGGCCCGTCGCTGGCTCTCCTGGTACGCGAACGTCTTCACCTCGGTGGAACTGAACGCGACGTTCTACCGCCTGCCCTCGGCCCAGACGGTGGACCACTGGCGCGAGCAGGTCCCTGCCGGGTTCCGCTTCGCCTGCAAGGGCAGCCGCTTCCTCACCCACCTCAAGCGCCTCACCGACGTGGGCCCGGGGCTCGAGCACTTCTACGCCCCCGTGCGCCGCCTGGGGCACAAGCTGGGCCCCGTCCTCTGGCAGCTCCCGCCCAGCATGAAGACGCCCGACCCCGAGCGCCTGCACCGCTTCCTCACCCATCAGCCCCGAGGCATCCGGCAGGTCGTCGAGTTCCGTCACGCGGCCTGGTACCACCCCGAGGTGCTCGCGGTCCTCGAGCAGCACCACACCGCGCTCTGCGAACATGACCTGCTCCCAGAGCCCGCCCCCCACCCCACCGGAGGCTTTCGCTACCTGCGGTTCCATGGCCCCCAGGGACACGCTCAGGGCCGCTATGGAAAGAAGGCCCTGCGCCCCGTGGCCAAGGACTTGAAGCGCTGGCGGGAGGACGGCCACACCGCGTGGGTGTTCTTCAACAACGACCCAGGGGCGGCCTCCGTGCTGGATGCCATCGACCTCGCGGAGCTGCTGGGCACTCCCGTGGAGTTGCCCCCGGACATGACAAGGCCGTCCTCGGAGACTCGCTCCGGGACGGCCTGAGTGGGCGCCCGTGAGGGAGCCCGGGGCGTCATCCGCCGACTAGAAGTGGCGCGGGTGGCCCAGCGTGGCCTCGGCGCCCTCGTGGACGATCTCCGAGAGCGTCGGGTGGGCGTGGATGGTGCCCGCCAGTTCCTCGGTGGTGATCTCCAGCTTCAGCGCGACACACGCCTCGGCCAGCAGCTCCGTCGCGTGGGGCCCGATGATGTGGATGCCCAACACCTCGTCGTACTTCTTGTCCGAGACGATCTTGATGAGACCGGTCGACTCGTTGGTGATGGCCGCCTTGGTCACCGCGCCGAACGGGGCGTTGCCAATCTTCACGTCGTAGCCGCGCTCCTTGGCCTTCTTCTCCGTGAGGCCCACCGAGGCGACCTCCGGGTAGCAGTACGTAGCGGACGGCGTCAGGTCGTAGTTGATGGGCTGCGGGTTCTTCCCGGCGATGTGCTCCACCGCCACCACGCACTCCGCGCTCGCCATGTGGGCCAGCATCGGGGTGGGGATGACGTCGCCCACGGCGTAGACGTTGGGCTCGCTGGTGCGCAGCATCGAGTCGACCTTGATGTAGCCGCGGTCGGTCTTGATGGACGTCTTGTCCAGGCCCACGTCCTCCGTCACCGGCGCGCGGCCCACGGCGGACAGGAGGATCTCGGCCTCGAGCGTCTTCGTCTCGTTGCCCACCTTCATGGTGACGCGCACGCCATCGGCCGTGTGCTCCACCTTCTCCACCGCGGAGCCCGTGTGCACGTCGATGCCACGGCGGCGGAAGATCTTCTCCAGCTCCTTGGAGATGTCCGCGTCCTCGATGGGGAGCAGCGCGGGCATGTACTCCACGATGGAGGTCTTGCTGCCCACGTGGTTGAAGACGGACGCGAACTCGCAGCCCACCGCGCCGGCGCCCAGGACGATGATGCTCTTGGGGATGCGGTCGATCTGCAGGATGGAGTCGCTGTTCAGCACGCGCTTGTGGTCCACCGGCACATTCGGCAGGGACTTGGGCACCGAGCCCGTCGCGATGATGATGTTCTTCGCGTCGAGGACCTGCTTGGAGCCGTCCTCGGCGGTGACCTCCACCTTGCCCTTGCCAGCGATGCGGCCGTGGCCCTTGATGACCGTCACCTTGTTCTTCTTCATCAAGAAGTCGATGCCGTTGGCACCCTTGGTGACGACCTTGTCCTTGTGCTTCATCGCGTTGGGCCAGTTGACCGTCGGGCTCGACACGTCGACGCCGAAGTCGCTCGCCTCGCGGACATGGTGGAACAGCTCCGCCGTCCACAGCAGGGACTTGGTGGGGATGCACCCGCGATGGAGGCAGGTACCGCCCAGACGCTTGTCCTTCTCGATGATGGCCGTCTTCAGCCCGAGCTGCCCCGCGCGGATGGCACCCACGTAGCCGCCAGGGCCCGAACCGATGATCACCACGTCGAACGTCTCAGCCACGCACGCCTCCGTCTATTTTTGCAGATGGAACCCGGTGGGGCTGATAACCCCCGCTCCCGGTTGGAAGCAAGGAGATTGCTCGTGCGCCGTTACCCGCTCAGAACCCTCCTCCTGATGCTCGTGGCGTTGATCGCCTTCGGTCGCCTGTGGTGCGTGACGCACCAGGATGAAACGCCTGGTACCCCGTCCGCCCTCTCGCGGGCCACCGCCCCCCTGGCCGCCCTCTCCCAGGACTGCCGCGCGCTGGAGCAGGCCCTGGCCAACTCCCTTCGCGCGCCGGACGCCACCCAGGCCGTGGCCGACGCCCGCAAGCGCCTGGAGGCCTGTCCTCAACCGCCCGCCCGCGCCTGCGAGCTGGGTCCCGCACTGTCCGCCCGCGCCCCCTTCTCCCAGGGAGCGGATACCCCCTTGCGAGGACTGCTCGGAGCCCTGTGCGAGCAGTGCCCGGCGACGGTCAACGTCTGCGCGGCGACCGTGTCCCGAGCGATGCTGGAGGCGGCCATCGGTCGTCCGCTCAACATTCAGGAGCTCCAGTGGAACCTCGAGCACGCCGGACCGGGGACTCCCGCGGCCTGTGACTCCGTCGTCAAACTGGGGCTCTCCCCCGCCGCGCAGGCGGAGATCACCCTGCCAGCCGGCGTGCTCCCCCTCGTCGAGGGACTGTCACCCCGCTGCCATCAGGCCGGGCTCTTGCCGCCCTCCGTCCTGGCCGCCGCCGCGGTTCAACAAGGCGCCCGTGCCCCCGCGCTGACGGCGCTGGCCCAGACGGCGAAGCCCGCGGGGACCTGGGTGGTGAGGCCGGATCAGGTCTCCGGGCCACAGCTCGCGTTCCAGGGCTTCGAGCATCCCACCCTCCGGGCCTTCGATGGCAACCCGGAGTCCGCCGTGACAGTGGAGCATGCGCCCCAGCAGCACCGCTGGTCGGCGGACGGAGCGCTGCGCGCGAGCTACTCGCCCCCGCTGAAGACCGTGGTGTCGTTGCGCCTCAAGGCCGAGGGCCCGGGCTCGCTCCGAGCCATCGTCCTCACGCCCAAGGGCGTGGGACTGAAGGACCCGGAAGCGGGCACCTCCTTCGTCAACCCCACCGCGTGCCACTACCAGGGCAAGGGGGAGTGGGAGACCTGCGAGCTCGCGGTCCCCCTGAGCGACGTGGAGGCGATCAGCGTGTTCCCCGCGCGCGACGAAGGGAGACTCCACGAACTGGAGGTTCGCGGCGCGCGGTGAACGGGGGCGGCCTCACATCACGAGGCCGCGCTCCTTGGCGAGTTGGAAGATGGGCGCCGCGTCCTTCTTGAGCACGGCGCTGACGTCCTTGATGATCGCATCGCCCGACTTCGCCACCGACAGGTAGTTGTCGAAGGTGCGGGTCAGGATCAGCACGCCGGAGATGATGACGCGCTGAAGGTTGTGCTGAAGGTCGGTGCCCTCGTAGATGAGCCACGCCTGCTCGATGCACGTCCTCCTCGAGTCCACGAGGAAGTTGTTGAGGATGGTGCGCTCGTTCGCGTCGGGAACCTTGGACTTCGGGCTCACCGAACCAACGTAGATGAGGCGCGTACCGAGCCGCTGCGCGGCTTCTTCCATCTGAACCAATATCGCCGCGACATCCTCCTTGGTTGGAGGATTCAGCCAACGCGAGAAGATGACTCGGTCGATGAGCTCTGCCTTGTACGTGGTGGGGCCGTTCACGATGCCTCCGGTGAGGCGGACGGTTTCAAATCGAAAAGAAGCGCCCGGCCGGCGTTCTCCACTGCGCCGCGCGTCCGGATGTGTAGCAGGAACACTCCTTTCATTGAAGTGAGTCACTGATAGCTGCGCTCAAATTCGTCGGGGCCCCTCCCATCTCTGGGATTCAGTCGTGACGGACAAATACATCCGGGTCGACGCCGACACGGGCCGAGTCACAGGCACCAGACGCTGTGAACCCGTTTCATCCAGCATTGCCAGGAAGTGATGGCTTCACTGCACGGCGAGCGAGGACCGCCTTCACATCGTCCAGGCCGAGACCGAGAGGTCGGATGGCGACGAGCAGGTGGTAGAGGAGGTCCGCGGCCTCCTCCACCGCGCGAGCGGGGTCCGCGTCCGCACAGGCCGTCACGAGCTCCGCGGCCTCTTCACCCACCTTCTTGAGGCGAAGGTTGCGATCCGCCAGCAGGCGATGGGTGTAGCCGGGCTTCTCACCGGTGGCAGGCCCCCGCGCCGCGCGATCAGCGAGCGTGGCATCGAGCGCCGAAAGCCCATCCCATCGCCCCGGGCCGAAGCAGGACTCTTCTCCGGAGTGGCAGGCCGGTCCCGCTTTCTCCACACGCGCCAGCACGGTGTCACCGTCGCAGTCCGCGCGGAGGGCCACCACGCGTTGCGTGTTCCCGCTGGTGGCGCCCTTGTGCCAGAGGCCCCGCGTGCGGGAGCGGTAGTGCATCTCGCCCGTCGCGAGCGTGAGCGCCAGGGCCTCCCGGTCCGCGTGCGCCACCATCAACACATCGCCGGTGCGCACATCCTGGGTCACCACCGTCACGAGCCCTTGGCCCTTGGTGAAGTCGAGTCTGTCCAGGTCCAACATCACGGGTTCCCCGTCGCGCCGAGCCGTTCACGGACAGCCTGTGACAGGAGTCCGTTGGTGGCGATGCCACTTCCGCCGAAGGAGGTCCTGCGCCCTGTCCAGTCGGAGAAGACACCTCCGGCCTCCTCGATGATCGGCTGGAGGGCGGCCGCGTCCCAAGGTGACAGCAGTTCGTCCACCATCACATCCGCGCGTCCGGTCGCGACCATCAAGTAGCCGTAACAGTCGCCCCATGTGCGTGACACCGCCGCTTCACGCGCGAGCCGCCGCCAGGCCTCGCCTCGCTCGGGATACGTGAGGAAACGCTCGTCCGTGCAGAGCACCACCGCGCGCGAGAGGTCCGTCTGCCTCGACACCTGCGTGTGGCTGCCGTTCCAGAAGCACCCCTCCCCCGGCGCGGCCACCAACAGCTCGCCCACCGCGGGGAAGTACGCGGCGCCCACGAGGATGCGCTCCCCTTTCGCCAGCGCCACCAGAGTGCCCCACAGCGGTACGCCCCGGATGAAGGTCTTCGTCCCGTCGATGGGGTCCAGAATCCAACGGCGTTCGGCCCCTGCGCGCGTCTCGCCGAACTCCTCACCGAGGATTCCGTCCTCGGGGAAGCGAGCCTCCAGCCACTCGCGCGCCGTCTGCTCCGCGGTGCGGTCCGCCACGGTGACAGGGGTGCCGTCGCTCTTGGTGTCCACCGCGATGCCATCCCGGAAGAAGCCCAGCGCCACGTCGCCCGACTTGCGCGCCACCTCCGCCGCCGCCTGCATCAGTCCTTCGATACTCGTCAGGTCCGTCATGTCGTGCTCCGTATGGGAAGGCCGCTCGCGACGAGCAGCGTCTTGATGGCGCCCACCGTGGTGAGCCCATCGTGGAGGATGCCCGCCACCAGCGCGGCGTCCGCGCCACCTCGCACGAGCCCCTCTCGCACGTGCTCGGCACAGCCCGCGCCCCCCGAGGCAATCACGGGCACTTCCACCGCGTCCGCCACCGCGCGGGTCAGCTCCAGGTCATACCCCGAGCGGGCCCCGTCCTGGTCGATGCTGGTGAGCAGGACCTCGCCCGCGCCTCGTGCCACACACTCCCGGGCCCAGGCCACGGCCTCCAGGTCCGTGGGCCTGCGGCCCCCGTGAGTGTGCACACGCCAACCCGGCCCGTCCCTCCGCGCGTCGATGCTGGCCACCACACACTGCGCACCAAATCGCTCCGCGCACTCCGTGAGCAGCTCTGGACGAGCCACCGCCGCCGAGTTGATGCTCACCTTGTCCGCGCCCGCCCGCAGCGCGCGGCCCACGTCCTCCACCGTGCGAACGCCGCCTCCCACGGTCAGCGGGATGAACAGCCGCTCCGCGGTGCGCCGCACGAGCTCCCACAGGGTCTCCCGCTCCTCGACGCTCGCGGAGATGTCGAGGAACGTCACCTCATCCGCGCCTTCCCGCTCGTAGCGAAGCGCCAACTCCACCGGGTCTCCGATGTCTCGGAGGCCCTCGAAGCGAACGCCCTTCACCACCCTGCCGCCCTTCACGTCCAGGCAAACGATGAGCCGTCGTGTCAGCATTCGTTCACCTCCAGGACCACGGCGCCCTTCATGCTGAACACGGTGCCGGTATCCACCATCGCATCCCTCAAGGAGAGGCCCAGCGCCTTGAACGCCGCCTCCGTGACGTGGTGACTGTCCCGTCCGCGCAAGACTCGCAGATGCAGCGTCACCTTCGCGTGCTCGCAGAAGGAGCGCATCCAGTGCTCATAGAGGCGGTTCTTCAGCGGCCCCTCGTAGAAGAAGCGCCCACCCGCGTCGAGACAGGCCTGGACCAGCGCGTCGTCCATCGGGAGTGTCCGCTCCGCGAAGCGCGCCGCCGTGGCGGGAATCACGCGTTGAACCGCGGTGCCCACGGTGATGGCCACGTCCTCCATGACATGGTGGGTGAGGTCGCCTCGCGCCCACAGCTTCAAGTCGAGCCCCGCGTAGCGCGCGAAGGTGGAGAGCATGTGGTCGAAGAACTTGAGCCCCGTGTCCACCTCCGTGGCGCCGCGACCCATGGACAGCTCCACGCGGACCTTCGTCTCCTTCGTCTCCCGAGTGACGGTGGTCATTCCGAGAACTCCCGCGCGACCGCGCGCGCATCCAGCCGGCCCGTGTACAGCGCCATGCCGATGACCGCCCCGGAGGCGCCCACCGACGACAAGCCGCGCAAGTCCTCCAAGGTCGTCACGCCCCCCGACGCCAGGAGCCGGTGACGCGTGCGAGACACCACGTCACGCATGAGCGACAGGTCCACGCCTTCGAGCTGCCCCTCCTTGTGCACCGCCGTCACCAACAGCCCACCGAGCGGCAATGGCTCCAGCGCCGAGAGCACCTCCTCGAGTGCGCGGCCACTGCCGAGAGTCCAACCCCGCGTCACCACTTCGCGACCTCGCACGTCCGCCGCCACGACCACGCGCCCGGGATGACGGTTCGCCACGTCCGCGAGCCAGGCCGCGTCCTCGATGGCGCGTGTTCCCACCACGACCCCCGAGGCGCCCCCTTCCAGCAGTGCCGTCACCCGGGCTGAATCCCTCACGCCACCGCCCACGGTGAACACGAGCCCCGGCGCTTGCGACGTCAGCCGCGTGATGACCTCCGCGTTGGAGCCACGCCCCAGGGCCGCATCCAGGTCGACGACATGGAAGTGGCGAAAGCCGAGCTCGCGCCAACGCTGGAGCGCCTCCAGCGGGTCATTCACCCGGACCCGCTCCGCGTCGTACGAACCTCCGACGAGCTGCACACAGGCGCCTTCGCGCAAATCAATCGCGGCAATCGCCTTCATGATGACACCTCGCGGAGGAAGCCCTGGATGAAGGCCACCCCCTGTGACGAAGACTTCTCGGGGTGGAACTGCACGCCGACCACCGAGCCCCGCCTCACCGCCGCGGGAAAACGGTCGCCTTCATGGGTCGTCCAGGCCGTCACGACGGAGGAGTCCTCGGCGCGACAGACGAAGCTGTGCGCGTAGTAGGCCATCGCCATCGTCGAGCCGGACACCGTGCGGTCCGCGTCCACTGAGTTCCATCCCATCTGAGGAACACGCCTCGCGTTGAGCCGGGTCACCCGTCCCGCGAAGTGGCCCACGCCTTGACCAGGGCCTTCTTCACTCGAGTCAAACAGGAGCTGCATCCCCAGGCAGATGCCCAGACAAGGGAGCCCTCCCTCCAGCGCGGTGCGCATCACATCGAGTCCAGGGGACAGCCGCGCCGCCGCCGCACCGAACGCTCCCACCCCCGGCAACACGAGGACCTCCGTGTCCACCGCGCGCCTGGGGTCTTCCTCCACGCGCACGTCGACACCCGGCACCGTGGACAGCGCCTTGCTCAACGAGTGCAGGTTGCCCGCGCCATAGTCGAACAGGGTGACTCTCATCGCAGCGACTCCCGCAGCGCCGTGAGCGCCGTCTCCAACAAGGGCCATGGACCACTGCCAATCCGGAGCGCATCTCCCACGCCGGTCAGCCCTTGGAAGGCCCGGACATTCACATCGCGCTCGCGCATCCGCTCCGCCACCTCGAGTGCTCCAGGCAACGGCACCAACACGAAGTTGCCCTCGGACGGCAGCGGCGCGAGTCCCATCGACATCAGGGCTTCACGAAGCCGCTCCCGATTCGCCACCGCCTCAGCGGCCCACACGCGCACCCACGCCAAGTCCTCGTTCAACGTGGCCACGGCCATCGACTCCGCGAGCTGGGTGAGCTTGTACGGCCCCCGCGCCTTCTCCACTTCGGCCACCAGTCGAGGGTGCCCCACCCCCCAACCCACGCGCATGCTCGCGAGCCCGAACGCCTTGGAGAACGTGCGCGTCACCAGCACGTTCGTCCGCGTCAGCGCCAGGTCCAGGAAGCCTGGGCCGCGTGCGAAGTCGGCATAGGCCTCGTCGATGATGACAATCCCAGGCGCCCGCTCCACCACACGCTCCACGGACTCTCGCGACAACACCGTGCCCGTGGGGTTGTTGGGCGTGCACAGGTAGATGACCTTCGCCCCCGTGGCGAGCAGGGCCTCCGGGTCCACATCAAAGTCGGCACACAGTGGCACCGGCTCGGTCCGCAGGCCGTTCACCTTCGCGAACAGCGGCATCATCACGAACGTGGGGTCCTGGAAGGCGAGCACCTCCCCCGGCTCCAGGAACGCACGCAGCGCACTGTCGAGGACATCGTCGGAGCCACACCCCGTCGTCACCCATTCCGCGGCCACGCCGAGCCTCGACGCCAGCACCTGCCGCAAGTCCGGGGCGTAGCTCCGGGGATAACGCCTCAACCATTCCGAGGAGAACTCCCCCAGCTTGCGCGCCGCGGCGGGCGGCACGCCAAACAGGTTGGTGTTGTCACTCAAATCCACGCGACACGGCCGCTTCGGCGGCGAGTAGAGCGGGATGTCCCGGTAGGACGCTCGAAGGGGAATCATGCGCCCCTCCAGGCCCGCGCGGCCTCCGCGTGAGCGAAGAGCCCCTCGCTGTCCGCGAGCAGTCCCACGTCGTCCGCCAGCGCGGCCGACGCCGAACGCTCCACGCGCTGGTAGGTGGTCCACCGGTAGAAGTCGAGCAGGCTGAGTCCCGAGTACGCCCGCGCCAACCCCGCCGTGGGCAACACGTGATTCGACCCCGTCATGTAGTCGCCGTACGCCACGGACGAGCGTTCCCCCAGGAAGACGGTGCCCGCGTTGCGCACCCGCCCGAGGTCCGCCGACGGCGCCGCCGTGGCGAGGAGCAGGTGCTCCGGCGCGAAGTCCGCCACGAAGGGCCAGGCCTCCTCCATCGAGCCCACACTCAACACCGCCCCTCGCGAACCCAACGCCGCGTCCACGATCTCCCGCCGCTTCGCGCTCACCGACAGACTCATCACCTGCTCCGCGATGGCCTCCGCGATACCTTCCCCCAAGGCCACCACCACACACGCCGCTTCCGGGTCATGTTCCGCCTGGGCCAGGACCTCTCGAGCGACCGCCCCCGGATTCGCCGTGTCGTCGGCGACGACGAGGATTTCACTCGGGCCCGCGGGCGCTTCGATGGCCACCGCGCCCACCACCTGGAGCTTGGCTTCGGCGACGTACGCGTTCCCCGGTCCGACGATGCGGTCCACCCGAGGCACGCTCTGTGTCCCGTACGCCATGGCCGCCACCGCTCCCGCGCCGCCCAGTGCGAAGACCCGGTCCGCCCCCGCCAACACCGAGGCGGCCAGCACACTCGCGTGCGGCAGTCCGTTGCTCCCCGGTGGAGAGCAGACGATGACCTCCCCCACTCCCGCGACCTTCGCCGGCACCACGCCCATCAACACGCTGCTGGGGTAGACCGCCCGGCCTCCCGGCGCGTACACGCCGACTCGCCCCAGTGGATCCGGCCTGCGCCCCACCAACACTCCGGGCTCCGTCTCCACCTCCATCGCCCGAGGTCGCTGCACCTCATGGGCTCGGGAGATGTTGCGCACCGCGCGAGTCAGCGCTCGCACCATGGACGGGTCCAACGTCTCCAGCGCCGCCTCGCAGCGGGCCCGAGGCACCTCCAGCGAAGCCAACGACACACCATCGAAGCGACGCGCCATCTCGAAGAGCGCGCTGTCTCCATCGAGCTGCACCTGGGAGATGAGCTCCCGCACCCGAGCGGCGATGCGCGAATCGACGGCCCCACCGCGAGACAACAACCGGCGCAGGTCCCCGGGTGACAACTTCGAGAGCGGACCTCGGAAGCGAAGGAACGAAGGGAGCGGAGCCATCACGCCACCAGCCTTTCAATCCGAGTGACGAGGATGCCTTCGCCCCCCAGGGACTTCAGCGCATTGACGGTGCGGTAGATGGCCTTGGTGGGCACCACCGCGTGCACCGCGACGAAGCGCCCTCCATCCAGGACATCCACCACCGTGGGCCCGTTGAGCCCCGGCAGGACTTCACGCACGCGCGGCAGCATCTCCTTCGGCACGTTGGCCATCACGTAGCGCTTGCCCCGCGCCGCGAGCACCGAACCCAGCGCGAGCTTCAGCTCGTCCAACGTTCCACGCACCTGCGCGTCGTTCGCCTGGCACGCCACCAGCCGCGCGCTGGACTCCAACACCGTGGCCACCTCGCGAAGCCCGTTCATCTTCAGCGTGGACCCGGTGGAGGTCAGGTCCACCACGATGTCCGCGATGCCCAGGTGGGGGGCGATCTCCGTCGCCCCCGAGACAGGAACCACCGTGATGCTCTGCCCCCGCCGCGCGAAGTAGTCCTGCGTCAGCCGAGGGAAACACGACGCCACGCGCATGCCGTCCCGCACGTCGCTGACCTGACCAATGCCGCTCTCCTCACGCGCCGCGACCACCAGCCGGCATCGGCCCAGCTCCAGGTCCATCAGGTGCTCGAGATGCCGCCCCGCCTCGTTCACCAGGTCCCACCCCGTCACCCCCGCATGCGCGGCCCCGTCCGCGACGAACTCCGGGATGTCTCGGGCACGCACGAAGATGGCCTCGAACTCACCGCCCAACGACGCGGTGAGCGCGCGGTCCCCTCGGACACGCACCTCCAGCCCCGCTTCGTTGAACAGCTCACGAACCTCTTCGGACAAACGGCCTTTGTTGGGCAGGGCAATCTTCAGCAGCATGGGTGGACCTGCGGGGGGACTGCGGGGGAACGGTGGCCGCGCGGAAACGAAAAAAGGCCCGTCCAGGGGGGACGGGCCTTCGGTCGCTGCGGCAGGTGCCGGGAGGGTGGTGCGTCTAGTGGCTCACCCAGGCATGCGCATGGCGAACGGTCCCGTCGGGGCCGAACCGATGATGCGCATGATGGGAATGCACGGTAGAGAAACGCACGGCACCATCAGTAACGGCAAAGGCCCCTCGCCGTCAACCCGACCTCCCGCCCCTCCGGTTCAAGTCGCTTGCAAACCCTCGCCGGGGCGAGCAGGAAGCAAGGCCATGCGAGTCTCGGACGTCATCATCGTGGGCGGGGGCATCATGGGCTGTGGCATCGCGCTGCGGCTGCGGCAAGCGGGCGCACGTGTCACGGTCCTGGAACGCTCCATCCCCGGCGCGGAGGCCAGCAGCGCCGCCGCGGGCATGCTCGCGCCCCAGATGGAGGCGGACGGTCCCGGCCCCTTCCTTGAGCTGTGCCTGCGAAGCCGCGGCCTGTACCCCGCCTTCGCCGAGGAGCTGCGCGAGCTGTCCGGCGTCGACATCGCCTACCGGCCCAGCGGCGTCCTCAAGGTGGCCTTCACCGAGGCCGCGGTCCATCACGTCGAGGCCACCGTCCTCTGGCAGCGCGGCATGGGCCTGCGCGCGGAGCTCCTCGATGGCACCCAGGCCCGGGCGCTGGAGCCGCGACTCTCCGCGAAGGCGCTGGCCGCGGCGCACTTCCCGGATGACCACCAGGTGGACAACCGGCTCCTCGTGCGCGCGCTGACCATGGCCGCCGCGCGTGTGGGCGCCGAGTTCCGCAGCGGCTATGTGCGCGGCATCGTCCACGAAGCGGGCCGCGCGGTGGGCGTGGACCTGGATGGCGAAGTGCTGCGCGCCGACGCGGTGGTGCTCGCCGCGGGCTCCTGGTCCTCGCTGGTCCAGGGCGCGGGCGTGGAGGCGAAGTCCGTGCGCCCGGCGCGCGGGCAGATGATCCAACTCCAGACGCGCCTGCCCCTCGTCGACCACATCCTCACCTCGGAGAAGGGCTACATCGTCCCCCGCGCGGACGGACGGGTCATCGCCGGGAGCACCATGGAGCTGGTGGGCTTCGACAAGCAGGTGACGGCGGCGGGTCTGGCGCGCATCCTCGACATGGCGCTGGAGCTGTGTCCGGAGCTTGGCAACGCCCCCATCACCGAGACCTGGGCCGGCTTCCGCCCGTGGACCGAGGACAAGCGGCCCTACCTCGGAGAGGGCCCCATGCCGGGCCTCTTCCTCGCCACCGGCCACTTCCGCAACGGCATCCTCCTGGCCCCCATCACCGCGAAGCTGGTCGCCCAGGCCCTGCTCGGAGAGCGGACGAGCATGGACCTGACGCCGTTCCGGTATGATCGCGCCCCCAGAGCCCAGGCGTGAGGGTGACCCACCTCCAGCCGCCCACTTCCAGGGTCTTCTTCTGGACCCGAATACTGGACTGTCAACCGGCAAGTGGAGGAAGGTGGTAATTTCCCTGACTCATTCGCCATTGAAACCCGGAAACCTCTAGAATCTCCCCCGTGGAAGCCATTCCCCCTGCCCCACCCCGAATCCTCATCGTCGACGATGACGACTCCGTCCGAGACGTCATCTCCGTCCTCCTGCGTGAAGAGGGCTACAACTGCGTCGTCGCAAGCGGCGCCGAGATGGCGCTGGACGTAGCGGGCGAGGAAGACACCCCGCTCGTCATCAGCGACATGAAGATGCCGGGCAAGGACGGCCTCTGGTTGCTGGAGAACCTCCGGGAACGGCTGCCAGACACGTCGGTCATCATGCTCACCGGCTATGGCGACACGGAGTCCGCGGTGGACTGCCTGCGCCGCGGCGCGGTGGACTACCTGCTCAAGCCACCCAAGCTCACCGACCTCATCCGAGCCATCGAACGGGCGCTCGCCAAGCGTCGCATCGAGATGGCGCGCAAGCGCTACCAGAAGAAGCTGGAGCGCAAGGTCCGGGACCGCACGGCGGAGCTCAGAAGCGCGCTGCACAACATCGCCAACACGTACCAGAACACGCTGCTGGCGCTGGTGGCCGCGCTCGACGCGCGCGAGCACGAGACGAGCGACCACTCCCAACGCGTGGTCAGCTACACGTCCGCCATCGCCACGCGCATGGGCATCCAGGGCAAGGAGCTGGAGGAGATTGGCCGAGGCGCGCTGCTGCACGACATCGGGAAGATTGGCGTGCCGGACGCGGTGCTGCTCAAGCCTGGCAAGCTGACGCCGGACGAGTGGCTGGAGATGCGCAAGCATCCGGAGATCGGCTTCCAGATGATCCAGGCCATCCCCTTCCTCGCCACGCCGTCCGCCATCGTGTTGTCGCACCAGGAGCGCTTCGACGGCGCGGGATATCCGCGAGGGCTCCAGCGGCAGGAGATCCACATCGGCGCGCGCATCTTCGCGGTGGCCGACACGTTGGACGCGATGACGAGCGACCGGCCGTACCGCAAGGGCACCTCGTTCGCGAACGCCATCCAGGAGATCCGCCGCTGCGCCAACACCCAGTTCGACCCGGAAGTGGTCCGGGCGTTCCTGGACATTGGAGAGGAAGGCCTCATCCGCATCAAGGAGGAGATGGCGCTCAAGAAGCTCCAGCTCCCGCAGGCGGAGCAGGAAGCCAATGACGCCGAGGCCGAGCTGGCGCGGCTGACGGACCTGGACGATGAGCTCGAGCCCGCCCCCGCCACGCCTGCACGCACTGGCACGAGCGAGACGGCGGAGACGAAGGCGCCCATCATCCGGTCCGCCACCGGCAGCGAGGGTTGAGTCGCCGAGGGGAATGAGATGAACGGGTCCTCGGCGGCTGTTATGAAGTCAGCCCGCCCGTGATGACGCCCGCTCCATCCACCGACCCGCTCGCGCCGCCTCTGCTGGACGCGCAGGGGCGCCGCATGACGTACCTGCGGCTGAGCATCACGGACCGCTGCAACTTCCGCTGCACGTACTGCTCGCCCGCGTCCTGGGGTGGCAAGAAGGACCTCCTGGGCGCGGAGGAGCTGGGGCGCATCGCGTCCCTCTTCGCGGCCATGGGCATCCGCCGCGTGCGACTCACCGGCGGCGAGCCGCTCATCCGGCCCGACATCCTGGACATCGCGCGCCGAATCTCCAGCATCCCTGGCGTGCGGCACCTGGCCATCACCACCAACGCAAGCCACCTGGAGCCGCTCGCCGTCCCCCTGCGCGAGGCGGGTGTCGACCAGCTCAACCTCAGCCTGGACACGCTGTCGGCGGAGACCTTCCGCCGCATCTCCAAGCAGGGGGACTTCGACGCGATTCTGCGAGGCATCGACCGGGCCGCGGAGGCGGGCTACGGCGCGCTCAAGCTCAACGTCGTGGTGATGCGAGGGGTGAACGACCACGAGGCCCGCGCGCTGGTCGACTACGCCCACGCCCGCGGCATCACCCCCCGCTTCATCGAGCTGATGCCCTTTGGCCAGGGCGTCCCCGTCCCCACCGCCGAACTCGTCGAGCGGCTGCGAAGCGACGGCCTGCCCCTCTCCCCCGAGCCCGAGGACTCGAGCGCACCCGCCGACTCCGTCACCTCCGGACCCGCGCGCTACTGGAGCGCTCCAGGCGGGCGCGTGGGGTTCATCTCTCCCCTCACCCAGAACTTCTGTGGCGGGTGCAACCGCGTGCGTGTGGCCTCCAACGGCGACCTGCGCAGCTGCCTGGGGGGACGCGCACAGGCGCCCCTGCATCAGCTCATCCGGGGAGGAGCCACGGATGTGGAGCTGGCGCGCGCCATCCGCGCGGCCCTGGGCGACAAGCCCGAGGGACACCGCTTCACCGAGCCGGGCAACGGCGCCACGCTGCTGTCGATGATGGGCATCGGCGGCTGAGCGCCGCCGCGGCGTGCTCACGCGAGAAACACGACGGGCGGACCCGCGCCTTCGCGCATGGCCCGCCCGAGTGGGAACCTGGCTCCGCGAGGGAGCCGGTGCCTGACTACTTCACCAGCCGGATGGCGAACGGGTACTTGTACGTCTGCCCCTCATTCGCCTTCAGCCCGCCGAGGATGGGGAACACCAGCGCCAGGACGCCGACCGCGAGCCCCAGCAGCACGCCAATGCCGAGGCAGGACGTGGCCACCGCGATGATGGCCGCGATGAAGCACGTGATCTGGAAGTTCAGCGACTCCACCGCGTGCGCGCGGACGAAGGAGGACTCCTTGCCCTTCGTCAGCATCAGCACCAGCGGAACAGCGAACCCCAGCCCCACGAAGTTGCCGAGGATGGTGCCGATATGCGCGACAAGGCCCATCGTCTTGTCGTCCTGAGAAACCATCGGCGATCCCGTGATGTACGAACCCATTTGCTCCCGCGGTGGAGTCTCCATGAAGTCTCCCTCCCGATATCCGTCGAGGGCGCGAATGCCGCGCCCATGCGCACATACCATCGCACGCACGCCCTCGAATTGTCACGTCTCGGACAGGCGCGTCACCGAGTCGTTTGACGGCCTCGGCCCCGAAACCCAGGGCCGAGGCGCCACGGCTCACTGATACAACTGCGCACCTGACTTCTTGAATTCCTCGCTCTTCTGCTCCAGTCCCTGGTCGAGCGCAGTGGACTCCGAGACACCCGTCTTCGCGGCGTAGTCGCGCACCTCCTGCGTGATTTTCATCGAGCAGAACTGCGGGCCACACATCGAGCAGAAGTGAGCGACCTTGGCGCCCTCCGCAGGAAGCGTCTCGTCGTGGAACGCGCGGGCGCGCTCGGGGTCCAGGGAGAGGTTGAACTGGTCTTCCCAGCGGAACTCGAACCGCGCCTTGGACAGCGCGTTGTCGCGCGCCTGAGCGCCTGGATGCCCCTTGGCCAGGTCCGCGGCGTGGGCGGCGATCTTGTACGTGATGACGCCTTCCTTCACGTCGTCGCGGTCCGGCAGCCCCAGGTGCTCCTTCGGCGTCACGTAGCAGAGCATCGCGGTGCCGAACCAGCCGATCATCGCCGCGCCGATGCCACTGGTGAAGTGGTCGTATCCCGGCGCGATGTCCGTGGTGAGGGGCCCCAGCGTGTAGAACGGCGCCTCGCCGCACACGGCGAGCTGCTTGGTCATGTTCTCCTGGATGAGGTGCATGGGCACATGGCCCGGGCCTTCAATCATGGTCTGCACGTCGTGCTTCCAGGCGATCTTCGTCAGCTCGCCCAGCGTCTCCAACTCGCCGAACTGCGCCGCGTCGTTCGCGTCGGCGATGGAGCCCGGCCGCAGCCCGTCACCCAGGCTGAAGCTGACGTCGTACGCCTTCATGATCTCGCAGATCTCGTCGAAGTGCGTGTAGAGGAAGTTCTCCTGGTGGTGGGCCAGGCACCACTTCGCGAGGATGGAGCCGCCTCGGCTGACGATGCCGGTGAGGCGCTTCGCCGTGAGCGGGACGTAGCGAAGCAACACACCGGCGTGGATGGTGAAGTAGTCCACGCCCTGCTCGGCCTGCTCGATGAGCGTGTCGCGGAAGATGTCCCAGGTGAGCTCCTCCGCCTTGCCGCCGACCTTCTCCAGCGCCTGGTAGATGGGCACCGTGCCGATGGGCACCGGCGCGTTGCGCAGGATCCACTCGCGCGTCTCGTGGATGTTCCGGCCGGTGGACAGGTCCATCACCGTGTCCGCGCCCCAGCGGATGGACCACACCATCTTCTCCACCTCCTCCTCGATGGAGGAGGTGACAGCGGAGTTGCCGATGTTGGCGTTGATCTTCACCAGGAAGTTGCGGCCGATGATCATCGGCTCCACCTCCGGGTGGTTGATGTTCGCGGGGATGATGGCGCGGCCTCGGGCCACCTCGTCGCGGACGAACTCCGGCGTGATGACCTTCGGAATGGACGCGCCCCAGGAGTGCCCCGGGTGCTGAGCGGCGAGCGACGCCTCCACGCGCAGGTTCTCGCGCAGGGCCACGTACTCCATCTCCGGGGTGATGATGCCCTTGCGCGCGTAGTGCAACTGGGTGACGTTGCTTCCAGCGCGAGCCACGCGCGGCTTGCGCCGATGCCCGAAGCGAAGCCCCGCCAGCCGCGGGTCCGCCTCACGCTCCTGGCCGTACTTGGACGTGATGCCGGCCAGTTCCTCCGTGTCGCCGCGCCGCAGAATCCACGGCTCACGCGTGGCGGGCAGGCCCCGGCGCAGGTCGATGTCCGCCTGGGGGTCCGTGTACGGACCGCTGGAGTCATAGACGTGCACGGGGGGATTCGCCGTCTCCCGCGCCTCCGGCCCATGGCCGTGCCGCGTGGAGGTCTGGCTGATCTCCCGCAGGGGGACGCGCACGTCCGGGTGCAGGCTCCCGCTCACGAACACCTTGCGCGAGGCCGGCAAGGGGCCTCGGCTGATGCCCTCCAGGACCTTCCCATCGACCTTCAGGCTCTTGGATGCTCCGCTCATCACTCAACTCCTCGAGGACGGGCGGGAAGGCAGACGGAGCCCCAGCAGGGCTCCATGCCGCTTCCCTCCGCCGGTATGACCCGGTTCAGGTTCCAAGGGTTGGCCGCGCCGCGCGGCCGTCTCAGCCCCTGACAAGGGGCACCCCTAGCGACTGGGTGAGCATCTAGCCCACACCCAGGCGGGGTTCAACCCACCCGGAGGCGGGGCCCAAGGCTCTCCAGTGAACATCCGCCGCGCAAGTCCTGCGGGGCCAGCCGTGGAGGCGCAATCCTTGCGCGCGCCAGACGCCGGAATCACCGTTCCCCGAGCGAAGCCGGTCTGGCCCTTGTCCTGCAACGGCCCGCCGGAGAACCAGCGAACGGAAAGAGCGCCCCACATGAAAATCGTCGGAGAGCTGATGACACGCGAGGTGGTCACGCTCAAGGAGACGCAGAACCTGGGCAAGGCGGAGGACCTGCTGAGCATGCACAGCATCCGGCATCTGCCTGTCACGCGGCAGGGCAAGCTCGTGGGGCTCGTCACGCACCGTGACCTGCTGAGGGCCGCGGCCACTCACGCATCGGACCCGGCCGCGCAGCCGCTGTGGGCCGCGGACATCATGACTCGCGACGTGACGACGGTGACGCCCAACGACTCGCTGCGCGAGGCCGTGGCGATGATGCTGCGCAACAAGTTCGGCTGCCTCCCGGTGGTGTCGGGCGACGGGACGCTGGTGGGCATCCTCACGGAGGCGGACCTCGTGCGCTACGCGCAGCACCTCATCGAGGACAAGGACCGCCGGGAGCTGGCACGAGAGTTCAACGCCTGAAACTCCCCGGCCCACGCCTCCCCGCGTGGGTCCTCACGCGCCGTGCCTCGCCCCACGTCCTCGCGACGGTGACTCCCCATCATGTCCCCTCCCCTTGCCTCGATGCACGACGCCGAGGCCACCCCCGCCATGCCCATCGAGGCCATCGCCGCCCCGCCGTCGCGGCGGCATTGGCTCCGGCCCGCGCTCGCGGCCTTGGGCCTGGCGGCCGTGGGGCTAGTCGCGGGCTTCGGGGTGGAGGGCGACGTGGCGTCGCGCGCGGTGCTGGTGGCGGGCGTCTGCCTGGTGTTGTGGTTGTCGGAGCTGGTGCCCCCTTTTGTTCCCACGTTGCTCCTGCTCGGTGCCACGCCCGTGGTGCTGGGCCCTCTGGCGCCGGACTACCGGCTGTCCTCGGTGCTCACGTGGTGCGCGGACCCGGTGCTCATCCTCTTCCTCGGCGGCTTCACGCTGGAAGTGGCGGCCATGCGACATGGCCTCGACTCCGCGGTCGCCCGGCACGTCGTGCGGTGGTCCAGGGGACGGCCCCGCCTGCTGCTCCTGCTGGTGATGGGCGGCGTGGCCTTCCTCTCCATGTGGATGTCCAACGTGGCCGCCGCGGCGATGATGCTGGCGGCGCTCCGGCCCGTGCTGCTCGCCGCGCCCCCTGGCGCGCCCCTGCGGCCCGCCCTGCTTGCGAGCGTGGCGCTGGGCGCGAACCTCGGCGGAATGGCGACCCCCGTGGGCAGTGGCCCCAACGCCCTCGCCGTGTCCGCCGCGAGCACCTTCGCGCCCGTCACCTTCGCGGGATGGATGGCCTTCGCCCTGCCACTCACCGCGCTGATGCTGCTCCTGGGGTTCGGCCTCATCCTGCTGCGCTTTCGCGTGAGCGGACCACTGACCTTGCCCGCAACACCCGCCACCCGGGCGCTGAGCCCCTCCGGCCGGCGGGTGCTCGCAGTAAGTGCCGCCTGTGTGGTGGCCTGGCTGACGGAGCCCCTGCACGGCGTGCCCGCACCGGTGGTCGCCCTGGGCGCCACCGCGCTGCTGTTCGGCACCGGGCTGCTGCGGCGCGAGGACCTGGGCCGGTTGGACTGGTCGACCTTGCTGCTCATCGCGGGAGGGCTCGCGCTGGGCAAGCTCCTGGAGCACTCCGGGGTGGTGGCCCATGCGCTCGACGGCGCGAGGCTGGAGGCCCTGCCCCGCGAGGCGCGGCTGGGGGCGCTGGTCGTCGTCGCGGCCGCGCTGTCGGCGCTGATGAGCAACACGGGCACCGCGGCCCTGCTTCTCCCACTGGCCCTGAGCGTGGAGCCCTCCGCGTCCACCCCCATCCTCGTCGCCATGGGGTGCTCGTTCGGCATCCCCTTCGCCATCAGCACGCCCCCCAACGCCATGGCCGCGGGCGAGGGGCTCGACACTTCGGAGCTCCTGCGGCTGGGGCTGCCCCTCATGGCGGTGGGTTGTCTGCTGGTCAGCGTCACTGGACCGTGGGTGCTACGTCTCTTTGGCCTGCCATGAGCTACCCTCCTCTTCCCGTCCCGGACTCCAGGGCGAATCCCGGGTCCAACATGAAGCACCTTCGCGGCACACGGGTTGAAAGGGCAATGCCGGAGCACGTCCCGGCGGAGGGAGAGCCCATGACGTCCGTTACCGTCACAGAGTACGAAACGCGTCTGTACTGGCAAGGCGAGCATGGTGCCGTCCTGACGAGCGACCGTGCGCCCCCCGTTCCCATCGGGCTGCCGCTCGTCGAGCAGGGCACGCCGGACAGCGGACGCTGGGCACCGGAGGCGCTGCTGGTCGGCGCGGTGGAAGGGCGCACGCTGCTGGCGTTCCTCGAGCGCGCGCGTGAAGCCGACGTGCGCATCCTCTTCTATCAAAGCAGCGCCGTGGCCCGGGTCGTCGCGGGTCAGGGCCAGGCCCCGCACCTCACGGACCTCATCGTCCGCCCCCACGTCGCGGTGGCCACGGACGCGGACGCGGAGGTGGTGCGCCTCATCTTCTCCGAGCTGCCGGCACAGTGCTTCCCCAGCTCCGTCATCCAGATTTCTCCCCGCATCGAACCGGTGGTGGAGACGTGGCACTCCCGCGCCACGAGCCTCCTCACCCAATCTGATACTTCCCGCGCGCGGCCCACGCCGCGCCTCGCACTCCCCTGACCCTTCGAGCCCCCATCCATGTCCGCACAGCGCATCCTGGTCGTCGACGATGAGGACAACGCCCGCCGAGCCATCGCCACCATCCTGAGCGAGGAAGGCTACGAGGTGGCCGAGGCCGCCGATGGCGCGGAGGCCCTCTCCCGCGTGGCGGACTTCTCGCCCGCGGTGGTGCTCTCCGACGTGCGCATGCCGAACATGGACGGGCTGAGCCTGCTGCGCGCCGCTCGCGAGCAGGGCAGCGACGCCACCTTCGTGATGATGACGGCCTTCGCCAGCGTGGAGATGGCGGTGGAGGCGATGAAGTCCGGGGCGGACAACTTCCTGCTCAAGCCGCTCGACGCGGACCAGGTGCTCGTCACGCTGTCCAAGGCCCTGGAGAAGCGCAGCCTCCGGCGCGAGGCGGAGGCACTCAGGGACCAGGTCCGCACGCGCGTGCGGCGCTTCCACGACATCATCGGAGAGTCGCCCCAGCTCCAGGGCATCTACGACGTGGTCCGCCGCGCCGCGAGCACCCGCGCCACGGTGCTCATCCTGGGTGAATCCGGCACGGGCAAGGAGCTCATCGCCCAGGCCCTGCACCAGGAGTCCCCGCGCCGCGAGAAGCCCTTCATCCGCGTGCACTGCGCCGCCCTGTCCGAGAGCCTCCTGGAGAGCGAGCTGTTCGGTCACGAGAAGGGCGCCTTCACCGGCGCGGTGGCGCGCAAGGAAGGACGCTTCGAGCTGGCCGATGGCGGCACGCTGTTCCTGGATGAAATCGGAGAGATTTCCCCCACCGTTCAGGTGAAGCTGCTGCGCGTGCTCCAGCAGCGCGAGCTGGAGCGAGTGGGCGGCACGCAGACCCTCAAGGTCGACGTGCGCATCGTCGCGGCGACCCACCGGGACCTCGCGGCGGAGGTGAAGGCCGGCCGCTTCCGCGAGGACCTCTACTATCGCCTCAACGTGGTGAGCGTGACACTGCCGCCATTGCGGGACCGCAAGAGCGACATCCCCGCCCTGGTGAACCACTTCCTGGAGAAGTACGGCGACGCGTACGGCAAGCAGGTGCGCGGCCTGGCACCGGGCACGCTCCAGGCCCTGCTCGCACACGACTGGCCGGGCAACATCCGCGAGTTGGAGAACGCCATCGAGCGCGCGGTGGTGCTCACCCAGGGACACGAGCTGACGACGGATGACCTGCCGCCCGTCCTGCGGGGGCCACGCCCCATCGGCACGGGCCAGGGCTCGCTCATCCCCGGCGCCACGCTCGCGGCCATCGAGCGCGAGGCCATCCTCCGGACCCTGGAGATGGTGCAGGGCTCCACCTCGCGCGCCGCGGAGGTGCTGGGCATCAGCGTGCGGAAGATTCAATACCGACTCAAGGAGTACGGCTCCTCGGGAGAGAACGCGCCGGCGAAACTCGACGGCGACGAGCCCACGAGCGACCTGGCCGCGGAGTCCTGACACCCCAACAGGTCACCTCCGCGCGGCACGCGAGTGTCGTGCGGACGAGGTCTACGACAACCGTCGTTGACAGTTACGACACCCGTCGTAATACTCCGGCGGATGATGCCCGTTCCTCCCCAGCCGACGCGCGCCGAGCTGGCCATCCTCCGGGTCCTCTGGCAGCTGGGCCCCAGCACCGTGCGCCAGGTGCATGAGTCGCTCCGGGACACGCAGGACAATGACACCGGTTACACGACGGTGCTCAAGCTCCTGCAGAACATGACGGAGAAGGGGCTCGTTCAGCGGGACGAGAGCGAGCGCACCCACGTCTATGAAGCGGCCCTCAGTCAGAAGCGCACGCAGCGCGATTTGTTGCGCGACTTGATGGACCGTGCCTTCGGCGGCTCCGCATCCAGTGTCGTGGCCCAGGCACTGTCGATGAAGCGGGCGTCCGCGGAGGAGTTGGCGGAGATTCGGAAGCTGCTGGACGAGCACGAGAGGCGGGGGAAGTGATGGACGTGCTGGACTCGCTCGAACGGGCCCTTCTCGCTTTTGTCTGGCAGGGAGCGGCGGTGGCGCTGGTGACGGCCGGAGCACTGGCCTTGATATCGCGGCGGGCGGCCCAAGGACGCTATGTCGTCGCGTGCCTGGGGTTGTTGACCATGGCGGTGCTCCCCCTCCTCACGTTCCTGGGGGCGGTGCTCGAGGGCCTGGGGGCCACGGCCGCAAGCAGCCTGTCATCCGCGCCGGTCCTCCCTGTCGCGCGCGCCACCACGACGCTCGTGGTGGACATGGCGCCGAACGCGGGGGGGGCGGCGTCTCCCTCCTGGTTGGAGCTTCCCACGCACTGGCTGCTTCCGGCGTGGTGCTTCGGGGTGCTGCTCCTGTCGGCGAGGACGCTCATCTCCTGGTACTGCGCCCAACGGCTGTCGCGGTTGCACACGCGGGAGCCCGCCGCCGCCTGGCGCGAGGCCTTCGAGCGTGCGCTCTCGCGGATGCAGTTGAGCCGACCCGTGCGGCTCCTGGCGTCGGCTCGCGTGGACGTGCCGCAGGTCATCGGCTTGTGGCGTCCGCTCATCCTCGTCCCCGCGGGCGCCATCGTGGGGCTGACTCCCGCGCAGCTCGAGGCGGTGCTCTCGCACGAGCTGGCCCACATCCAGCGCCACGACTATCTGGTGAACCTGCTCCAGGCGCTGGTCGAGACCTTCCTGTTCTACCACCCTGCCGTCTGGTGGTTGTCCCATCGCATCCGCGAAGAGCGTGAGCACTGCGCCGATGACCTGGCCGTGCGCTCCTGCGGTGACGCGGTCCTCTATGCCCGAGCCCTCGCGCACATCGAGCAGGTTCGCGCATCCCCTTCCCCCATGCCCGCGCTTGGGGCGAACGGAGGTTCCTTGCTATCGCGCATCCGCCGTCTGCTGGGGGTCCCCGAGAGCCATGCCCCCCGCCGGCCGTGGAGGCTGGTCAGCGGTATCGGTGGCGCGGCGCTCGTCGTGGTCCTGGGGGCCTCGCAGGTTCCCCTCCCCGCGATGGCCGAAGCCCCCCTCGCGCCGGTTGTCCTCGCGCTGCCGACGCCTTCGGCCGCACAGCTGGCACGCGCCTTCGAGAGCATCGAGCCCACTGCGCATCGGCCCCTCGTCGCCCCGCTCCCGAAGGTGCTCCCGCTCAAGCTCGACAACGCGAGCAAGGCTCCGGTGCGTCTCTCGGCGAAGCCTTCCACCAAGAAGCCTCGCACCCCGCCCCCGTCGACGCTGCTCATTCCGGACACGGAGGGAATCGCCCGAACGGAGCTGCCTCGGACGCCGTATCCGCTCGAAGCGGAGCCGGCCCAGGCTGTCGCCGTGGAGGAAACCAAGCCCACGCCGCCCGTCGAGGCCGTCGCGGCGGTGCCCGCTCCCGCGCCGGTCGTCGAGCCCGTTGCCTTGGTGCCTCCACGTCCCTCACAGGTGCCCTCCGAGGATGGAGTCTTCACCTTGGGGCCCGGCATCACCCCGCCCCGCTTCGTCTCGGGACAGCGCCTCAACTTCGCCGACCTGACGCAGAACATCCGCGCGCGTGTCTCCGCCGTGCCCAAGGGCATCGTGGTGACCCGCTGCACCATCACCACCGACGGCACCGTGACGGACTGCAAGTCCCTGCAGGGACTCTCCGGTCTGGAGGACGGCATCATCCGCACCCTGACCACGTGGCGCTATGCGCCCGCCATGCTCGACGGCAAGCCGGTCCCCGTGCACTACGACTTCGACATCTGGTTCACGAACGAGCCCGGTGGTGGTGTCGAGGAGCAGCGGCGGTTCGCCCGCGCGGAGATTCCTGGGACTCGCGCGGATGGCTCCAGCCCCAATGGGTGTGTCCTCTGCGCGAGCGTCTCCGCCTCCAGCCTCGTGGCGCCGCCCATCGGATTCTGAAGCGAGGCTCCGGGGGCGCGCGGTGTCCCGACGCTAGCGCGCCACCGGGAGCTTCAAGAGGAAGCGCGCGCCCCCACTCGGCGCGGAGCCCACCTCCAGCGTGCCGCCATGCTGGGTGACGATGGCATGGACAATGGGGAGCCCCAGCCCGGAGCCCTGCGCCTTGGTGGTGAAGAAAGGCTCGAAGATGCGATCTCTCACCGCCTCGGGGACACCGGGCCCCGTGTCGTCCACGGTGAGCCACACGCGCCCGTCCTCCAGGCCCACCGACAACGTCACCTGGCCGCCCGTGGGCGTGGACTCCAGCGCGTTGAGGCACAGGTTGATGAGCACCTGCCGCAGCCGCTCCTCTTCTCCCGCGAGCGACGGCAACGCGGCCTCCGGCACCACCTGCGTCAGCGCCACCTTCCGCGTCTCGGCCTGACTGCTCAACAGGTCCACCACCCGGCGCACCAGGGCCTTCACATCCACGGAGCCGGGGCGGAACTCGCGCGGCCGCGCGAACTGGAGGAAGTCCTCCAGGATGTGGTCCAGCCGGCGAATCTCGTCGCGCACCAGCAGCAAGGGCTCCAACAACGTGCCCTGCTGTCCATCGGGCAGTCTGCGCACGCGGCGCTCCAGCACGGAGAGCTGCAAGGCCGCCGCGTTGAGCGGATTGCGAATCTCGTGGGACAACCCCGCCGTCATCGTCCCCACGGCGGCGAGCTTCTCCGTCACCTGCGCGCGACGGGCCAGCTCGCGCTTCTCCGCGTGCAGCCGCACCTGCCGCATCGCCTGCTCCAGCGTGAGGAGCAGCTCGCGCGGAGCACACGGCTTCATGAGATAGGCACACGCCCCCGCGCGCACGGCGGCCACCGCCGTCTCCAACGTGGCGAAGCCCGTGAGCAGCACCACTTCCGAGTCCGGGGCCCCCGCCTTCAGCTCCGCGGCCAGCTCCGTCCCATCGCCATCCGGCAGGCGCAGGTCCACCAGCGCCACGTCGAACCCCTCGCGCGCCTTCTCCCGCGCGGCGCGGCACGTCGACGCCGCGCGCACGGCATAACCCGCGTCCCCCAGAAGCTCATCGAGGTTGTCGAGGAACGCCGCGTTGTCATCCACGACGAGGACACGCGCGGGAGGCAGGGGCATGGGCTCGCTCATGCTTGAGATGGGGCCGCGGGGCGCGCGGCGTGCGCCGTCTCCAGCGCGCCCACGAGCGCGCCGGTGTCAAAGGGCTTGGAGAACACGTCCACCCCCACGCCGCGCGGCGCCAGGTCCGGCCACGCCGTCATGACGAAGGTGGGCAGGCTCGGATAGCGCTCGCGCAGCTTGCGGAAGGCCTCTCCATCCGGCCCGCCGGGCATGCGCAGGTCCACCAGCGCGGCGAAGGGCGCGGTGCAGGACAGCAGGTCCGTGTCCAGCACCGAGGCCACCGTCACACAGGAGAACCCGCGCGCGCGCAGCACCTCGGCCAAGTTGTCGCTCAGCGAGGGGTCGTCCTCGGCCACCACCACCAGCCCGTCCCTGCGCGCGTTGGCCAGGAGGTCCATCAGCGTGGAGATGGGCACGGGCTTCGGGAGCACCGCGAGCAGCCCCTCGCGCCGGGCCGTCTCCAGGTCGTCCTCACGGGGATACGCCGTCATGACGACGGCCGCGAGTCCCGGGTCCAACCGCCGGATGCGCCGCACCGCGTCCGCGCCGCTCATGCCGGGCATGCGCATGTCCGTCACCAGGGCATCGAACCGCGTGGTCCCCACCGCGCGCAGGGCCTCGTCACCCGTGCCCACGACCGTGGCCTGGTGCCCCTCGTCGCGCAGAATCTCCGCGAGGTTCTCCGCCAGCGCCTGGTTGTCATCCAGCAGAAGGTAGCGTCGCATCAGGCACCTCCGACGAGGACGAGGACGAGGGAAGCTGAATCACGAAGCGCGCGCCAGCGCCGGTGCGCGGCGCGTACACGATGGACCCGCCATGGCGCTCCAGGATGCGCCGCACGAGCGCCAGGCCCAGGCCGATGCCCCGTGCCTTGGTGGTGATCAACGGCTCGAAGAGGCGCCCACGGACGCTCTCGCTGACGCCCGGCCCCGTGTCCTCCAGGACCAGCTCGACCTTTCCCGGCTCGCGCGGGGCCGCCACCAGCGACACCTCTCCGCCCGACTCCTCCAGCGCCTGCACGGCGTTCTGCAACAGGTTGACGAACACCTGACGCAGCTGGCCCGCGTCCCCTTGAACCGGGGCCAACGAGACCAGCCCCTCCGTGCGGATGCTCACTCCATCCGGACGGGACACGGCCTTGAGCGCCTCCTGCCAGACCTCGTCCAGCCAGACCTCCTGGCGTCGCAGGGGACGGTCTCGAATCATGTCCAGCAGGTCGGAGACGATGTGATTGGCGATGCCGACCTGCTCGCCGATGCGGTCCAGGTGCTTGTGGGTGCGCTCGTCCACCGCGCCGGCGCGGCTGCGCAGGATGTAGAGCGACGTCTCGATGACGCCCAGGGGATTGCGCAGCTCGTGCCCGATGGAGCCCACGAGCTGCCCGAAGGTGGCCAGCCGCTCGGTTCGCGCCTGCTGAGCCAGGAGGTCCTCGCGGTACGTGTGGAGCATGATGGCCAGCTCCAGGTCCAGGATGCGGCCCAGCGCCGTCCGCGTGCGGTGCCGAGTCTCCACGTCGTCCGGAAACGCCGTGTCGATGACGCCGTTGAGCCCCTGCCTCAGCACGTTCATCGCGCCGAACATGTAGTGCTGCGGCAACGAAATCCGCACGTGCATGCGGCCAATGCGGCAGCGCAGCGCGAAGTACGCCTCATCCCACGGGCCGCGGAGGAGCTGATCCATCCACACCTGCAACGTGCCCCTCAGGTGGCCGACCTGGCTCTCGCCTCCCTCCAGTGCCTGGCGCGCGCCGTCGTGCTCCAGGATGCGGTCGTAGAAGACACGAACGATGTGGGGGAAATGCGGCTTCGCGATGGGATGAAGGCCGACGAGAGCTTGCTCGTCCTGCGCTCCAAACCCCACGTACCGCTTCAGCTCCTCGAACAAAGTTTCCGCCATGGTTTCGGGGCTGAAGACTAACCGCTCACCCCACATCGGACGAGGAACTCTGGAGCAAGCATCACGCCAGCCACGTGGTGGCCTGGCGGACCCAGGAGCACGCAAGATGTGCGCGCACGGCGAATCCAGGCCCATGGCGCGCAAATCTTGCACACAACAGAACAGCTGCCCCCCTCACGTCGGGCGCTCGGTGCCCCAGGCGGGAAGCTCAGTGCATCAGCGTCTGGCGTCCTGTCCGCCCGACCGACAGGGACTCGCGCGTCACCGTCTCGCGGCCGGTGGCCTTGCCTCGCTCCAGCAGGGACTTGAGGCGCAGCAGGTCGTCATCCATCTGACGCTTGGGGTCCACGCCCAACAGCCGCGCGAAGGCGTGGCCGATGGCCCCCGCGGGAGGGTTGTACGCGAGGCGGATGTCCAACCGGGTGCCGCCCTTGGCCGTGCGCTCGAAGTGGATGACGCCCGCGTTCTCCACCGAGGTGCCCTTCACGCTTCGCCATGCGAGCAGCTTGTCCGGCACGCGCTGGGTGACCTCCGCTTCCCATTCGAAGTGCAGCCCCGCGGGGCCCTTCACCTTCCAGTGCGAGCGACCCGACGAGTCCACGCGAATCTCATCCACGTGGGTCATGAAGCGCGGGAAGTTCTGCATCGCATCCCAGAACGCGAAGACCTCCTCCACGGGGGCATTCACGGTGATGTCCTTGTGCAATGTGATGGCGCGAGGCCCCACGCCGATGCCCGTGAGCCTGCGCAGCTCCAGGTTGCTGAGCGCGCGGACACCCAGCACGGCTCCCCCCACGCCAAGGACGAGCCCCAACACCCCACGCTGCCGGAAGGCCCACGAGGCCAGGGACATGCCACCCAACACGCCGAAGAATCGCGCGGAAGGAGACCAGTGCGAGGAGCCGAAGGCCCGGGGTGGACCCCGGCGAGGCACTCCACCTTGCAGCTCGGACGGACGCCCCGCTTGCGCGAAGGGCACCAGCCGGCTCTCCACACCGCGCACGCCCCGCACGCGGCCGACCGTGGGGACCACGCGCTTGAGCTCGTCGACGACGATGGAGCCCTCGAGCCGCACCAGGCCGTCCCTCACCGAGACCCGCACCGAGCCCGGATGCGAACACACCCGCCCCAGCGCCGAGCGGACGCGCTCCCCCAGCGTCACGTCGTCCACGGGCTCCGTCCGGAAACGGTGGAGGGACTCGAGGAGCAGTCCCCGCGAGCGCTGAGCCAGGTCCCGCCGCAGCACTCCCGCCGCGCACCCCGCTTCGTGGGCCGCATGCACGGCCTTGCCCTGGAGATGTGACCTGCGCCAGCGACCGCTGCGCGGGTCGCTCCAGTACATCATCCCCACGCCCAGCCCCAGTCCACCCAGTCCCCACAAGGCTGCCTTCATGTCGTGCCTCCTGTCCGATGGTCGATACGCCCTATCGGGGAAACGTGAAGGCGCGCGTGCCGCGGTGCAGCAGACACGGACCGGCCGGGCCATGGCCCGTGAGGTCGGCCGCGATACGGGCCGGAGACAGGCGTTCGCCATCTCTCCGGCTGCCCGGGTGGGAAGATGTCCGCCTGCCCGCGCATGCACAGGTTGAGCGGATGAGGGGACCGTTCCCCTCGGCACGAGGCTCACCGCATGCCCACACAGCAACCGCCGATCCCCGGTCTTCCCTCGCCCCTGCCGCCACCTCGCAAGCCATCGCCCAATGTGCCGGTGCAGGAGCCCGACCCGCGCAATCCTCAGGGAGAGCCGCCGAATCCAGCGACGCCCTCCGAGCGCCCGCACCGGCGCCAGCCTCCTGTCGTCGAACCACCGCCTCCCGTTGGACGCTCGGGGACCTCGACGCCGTAGGACGGCTCCTCCTCGTCGGGCGGGCGAGCCCGGCTGCCCATGGACGCCGCCGCCTCGCGCGTGTCCAGGTTCAAACAGGAGGAGGTGCGCCACGAAGCGCACGACAAGGAGGCACCCATGCAAGGCCCCGAGTTCCAGGACCGCTTCATGGCCGGCCGTGTCCTCTCGAGGTTCCTCGCGCACTACGCGGACCGCCCCGAGACACGGGTGCTGGCCCTGCCGCGCGGCGGAGTCCCGGTGGGCTATGAAGTCGCCCGCGCGCTGCGTGCGCCACTCGACGTCTTCGTCGTTCGCAAGCTGGGCACCCCGGGCCACGAGGAACTCGCGATGGGCGCCATCGCCACCGGCGGCGTGCGCGTGCTCAACCCCGAGGTGCTGCGCGAACTGGACATCCCCCGCGCGCAGATAGACGCCGTCGCCCAGCGTGAAGCGCGAGAGCTGACGCGCCGCGAGTCGAACTACCGCTCGGGGCGGCCTCCGCTCGACGTCGAGGGGCGCGAGGTCATCCTCGTGGATGACGGGCTCGCCACGGGCTCCACCATGCGTGCCGCGATCGCCGCGCTCCGCAAGCAGCGCCCCGCCCACATCGTCGTCGCCGTTCCCGTCGCGCCCCTGGAGACGTGCGAAGAGGTCGAGGCGCTCGCGGACGAGGTGGTGTGCGCGCGAACCCCGGAGCCCTTCTATGCCGTGGGCCTCTGGTATCGCGACTTCGAGCAGACCTCGGACGCGGAGGTGCGGGAGCTCCTGGAGCGGCGAGCCCGGGAGATGGCCGCGGAGAGCGGCCCCCACGCGCCCCAGGCTTGAGGTCGAGCACGCGGTCCTTGGCGACCCTCGACCCGCCATGCCCCCCTGCTCTCCCACCGGCGGAGATGCGCCTGGGCGGGGACTTCGGGACACGGCTCGTGCCCGGATTCCGGCTAGGCTCGCGCGAACACCGCCCATGCACGAGTTCCCCACCCGCAGGCAGATGCTGCTGGCCGTCGTCGCGGCCTCGGCGCTCGCCGCCCTCATCGAGTGGACCTGGTCGAACGCCAGCGCGGCCATCGCCCTGCCCCGCGTCCTCACCACCGCGTCCCTGGTGTTCATCTGCGCGGGCACTCCCGCGCTGGTGCTCGCACGCGCCCGGGAGCGCACTCGACGAGAGCGCGACGCGGCCCTACGCAGCGCCGACGACTCCAGCGCCCTTCGCGATGCCCTCATGGATGTCACGCCCGTGGGCTTCGCCTTCTTCGACCGCAACCTGCGCTACATCCACGTCAACGCCGCGCTCGCGGCCATGAACGGACTGCCCGCGGGTGGGCACCTGGGCCGCCATGTCTCGGAGGTGATGCCGGAATTGGGCAGGCTGCTCGCCCCCCGTCTCCAGCGCGCCCTGGAGACGGATGCCCCCGTCACCGATACGTGCCTCGAAGTGGAGACACCCGCCGCGCCCGGCGAGCCTCGCTTCTGGTTCGGCAGCTACTCACGTGTGAGCGGCTCGGGAGGCGAGGTGCTGGGCGTCATCGCGTCGCTCTCGGAGCTCACCGAGCGCATGCGCGCGGAACAAACGCTCCAGGAGCATGAGGGGCGGCTCGACGTGCTGACGCGCTCGCTGCCCGACTACCTCTGGGGCGGCAAGCTGCGCGAGGGCGCGCTGCGGGACTTCTACTGCACCCCCGTCATCGAGCGCACCACGGGCTACCCCACGTCCGCCTTCGCCGAGCCCGGCCCGGGTGGAGGCCCTCCGCCGCTGTGGGCGGAGATGATCCACCCCGAGGACCGCGCGCGCTACCGCACCCGCATCGAGTCCCTCGCGCCCGGTTCGGAAGTCGAGCTGGAGCACCGCCTCATCTGCGCCGACGGTCGCGTGCGCTGGGTGAGAAGCCGCGCGACGGCCTCCGCGCGAGACACCCAGGGCGAGCTGCACGTGGGCTGCGTCGTCACCGACATCACCGACCGCTACCTCGCGGACGAGCTGCGCCAGCGCCTCCACGAGAGCTTCCGCCGGTCCGCCCACGAATGGCGCCGCACGTTCGACGCCGTCGCCTCGCCCATGGTCGTGCTCGGCGCGGATGGCACCATCCAGCGGCTCAACGCCGCGGCCTGCATCTTGTTCGGAGGCCTGGACCCCTCGGGCCAGCCCCTGGCCACCGCCGCCTTCGCGCCGCCCTGGTCCAGCACGCCGCCCCTCGTGGACGAACTGCGGCGGACCCACGGCATCATCACCCGCGAGGTGGCGGACCCGCACTCGCATCGGACCTGGGAGCTGTCCGCCGCATGGGTCGACGAGGTGGGGGGCGAGGACTCACGCATCATCGTCGTCGCCACGGAAGTCACCCGCCTGCTGGAGCTCCAGGCCAGCCTGCGCCGCAGCGAGACGATGGCGGCCATGGGAGCCATCGTCGCGGGCGTCGCGCACGAGGTCCGCAACCCCCTGTTCTCCATCTCCGCCGTGGTGGACGCCGTGGAGGCCACCGTCGGCCAGCGCGCGGAGCTGACGCCGTACGTCGACGTGCTGCGCGGTGAGGTGCGCCGCCTCAACCACCTCACCCAGGAGCTGTTCGAGTACGGCCGGCCCACCCGGGGCGAGTGGGTGGAGGGCCCCATCCGCCCCGTCGTGGAGGAGGCCCTGGCCGCGTGCACTCGCACCAGTGAGCAGTCGCGCATCACCGTCGCGCCCCTGCTCGCCGAAGCACTGCCCCCTGTGCGCATGGACTCGCGGCGGCTGTTCCATGTCTTCCGCAACGTGGTGGAGAACGCGGTGCAGCACTCTCCCGCCGGCACGACGGTGCGCGTGGCCACCTCTCCGCTCGAGGAGGAGGGCCGCGCCTGGGTGAGCTGCACCGTGAGGGACGGCGGGCCGGGCTTCAAGGAGGAGGACCTCCCGCACGTCTTCGAGCCGTTCTTCAGCAAGCGCCGGGGAGGCACCGGCCTGGGATTGTCCATCGTCCAGCGCATCCTGGAGGAGCATCAGGGGCGCATCCGTCTGCGAAATCACCCGGAGGGTGGCGCCGAAGTCACACTGCTGCTACCAGCGGTGTCTGCACCCACCCTCCGCATCCCGATGGACCCACTCGCCTCATGACACGAACCCGCATCCTCCTCGTGGACGACGAGCCCGGCGTCAGGCTGGGAATGAGGGGCTATCTCTCCGCCCACGGCTTCGACGTGGACGAGGCCCAGAGCATCGCCGAAGCGCAGGAGGTCTTCCGCACGCACCGCCCCGACGTGGCGGTGGTGGACTACCGCCTGACGGATGGCACCGCGCTGGAGCTGTTGCCGCGCCTCAAGGAGATCGACGCGGCCGTGCCGCTGGTGGTGCTCACCGGCCATGGCTCCATCGAGCTGGCGGTCCAGGCCGTGAAGGAAGGCGCGGAGCAATTCCTCACCAAGCCCGTGGAGCTCGCGGTGCTCAAGGTGGTGCTGGAGCGGCTGGTGGCGCAGCGGCGGGAGCGGCAGCGTCTGCGCGCGGACCTGTCGCGCACCGCGCGCACCAGCGCGAATCCCTTCCTCGGAAGCAGCGCCGCCATCCGGGGCCTGCGCGCCGAGGCCGAGCGCATGCAGCACAGCGACAGCCCCGTCCTCGTCACCGGCGAGACGGGCAGCGGCAAGAGCGTGCTCGCGCGATGGCTTCATGAAGGAGGACCTCGCGCGGATGCGCCCTTCGTGGACCTCAACTGCGCCGCGCTGTCGAGGGACCTGCTCGACTCGGAGCTCTTCGGCCACGAGAAGGGCGCCTTCACCGGCGCGGTGGCCGCCAAGCAGGGCCTGCTCGAGGTCGCCGACCGGGGCACGCTCTTCCTGGACGAGATTGGCGACATGGACCTCACCGTCCAGCCCAAGCTCCTCAAGGTGCTGGAGGAGAAGCGCTTCCGCAGGCTCGGCGACGTGAGGGACCGGCGCGTCGACGTGCGGCTCATCGCGGCCACTCATCAGGACCTGAACACCGCGGCCCGCGAGAAGCGCTTCCGAGGCGACCTCTACTTCCGCGTCAGCACCCTCATCCTCCACGTGCCCGCGCTGCGCGAGCGCCCGGAGGACATCCCCGAGCTGGCCCGGCATTTCCTCGCGGAGATGGGCGGCGCGCGAGGCCGGGCGGGCGTGGGGCTTCAAGCCGACGCGGAGAGCGCGCTGATGCGCTACCCCTGGCCCGGCAACATCCGCGAGCTGCGCAACGTCCTGGAGCGCGCCGTGCTGCTCTCCGGCGGAGGCCCGCTGTCCCGAGGCGACCTGCGCTTCGAGTCCTCCACCGACGAGCCCAGCGGCGACGACAACCTCACCCTGGAGGAACTGGAGCGCCGCCACATCGAACGGGTCCTCCGCCGGGAGAACGGCCACGTCGAGCGGGCCGCCCTCCGCCTCGGAATCCCCCGCTCTTCCCTCTATGAGCGGCTGAAACGTTTGGGAATCAACAGATCCGGATTCCAGAAATCGGATCCATGATCTGGAAAAAGCGCGGGGACCGGGGGGCTTGAGGCCACGCAAGTGCCGGGAAACTCGCGACGCCCCTCCCAAGGCGGACTGGCCCCGGGCTTGCTCACGGCCCGGCCCGTGTCACAGAACCTCCTCATCGTCGATGACGAATCCACCCTGTGCTGGGTGCTGGGCCAGTTCTTCGCGAGCGCGGGCTACCGGGTGGACTCGGCCCAGGCGCTGGACGAGGCGCTGGGGTTGATGACGACGGGCCGGTACGACCTGGTGATCAGCGACCTTCGGTTGAGTGGCACACAGTCCGAGGAGGGCCTGGTCCTCGCGGACTTCGTGCGGCGTTTCGCCCCCGAGACGCGGGTGTTGCTCTTGACGGCGTTCGCCTCGCCCGAGTTGTCCGAGCGAGCCCGGGAGCTGGGCGTGGACCTTGTGTTGCCCAAGCCCCAACCGCTCCCGTCCCTGGCCCAACACGTCTCCCAATTGTTGGCGGCACGTTGATGTGGGCCGTGACCTTCTGGCAGCGTCAAGACATGCGAGTGCGTTCCCACCCACCCCGCCCCCTGGCGCTGCTGGCCCTCCTGCTGCTGACAGCAAGTGTCGCGAGGGCGCAGGCGCAGACGTCGCAGGCCATTGATGTCCAACAGTACAAGCCCGGTCCCGGAGCCTACGACGTGCTGGGGATGCACGGCGCGCGTGTGGGCAAGCACCTGGAATGGAACGTCGGGCTCTCGGTCAACTACGGCGAGGACCCGCTCAACCTGTTGGACCCGCGCAGGGACGCGTTCGTCTACCGCATCGTCGACAGCCAGCTCTCGCTGGACCTGATGGGCGCGGTGGCGTTGTTCGACCGGCTGGAGATGGGTGTCTCGCTCCCCGTCTCCACGACGTCGTCCCAGCCCGCGGGCGAAGTCGCGCCGTCGCTGGCGGATGGCGCCTCTCGCACGGGCGTGGGGGACCTGCGGCTGGTGCCCAAGCTGCTGCTGTTGTCCACCGACTCCGGCGTGCACCTGGCGGTGGTCACTCCGGTGACGCTGCCCACCGCGGGAGGCTCCGGCTTTTTGGGCACGAAGGGGCTCACCTTCCAGCCGAGGCTCGTGGCCGAGTGGGCCGGCGACTCGCTGAGGCTGCTGGCCAACGTGGGCGTCAACCTGCGCGGCGAGCAGCAGCTGCGCAACCTGCGCGTGGGGAACGAGTTCGCGTATTCGGTGGGCGCGGAGGTGCCGCTCACACAGGCGCTGTCCGTGGCGGCGACGGTGGCGGGGGCGCTGGGGCTGAAGGAGTCGAACTTGGAGGAGCGCCCGCTGGAAGCCCTGGGCGCGGTGAAGTACCACTTCACGGAGGAGCTCGCGGCGCACCTGGGCGCGGGGCCAGGGTTGACGCGCGGCTATGGCACCCCTGGGTTTCGCTTGCTGGGAGGCCTTGCGTGGACGGGCTCACCGCCCGCGTCCACTCCTGCGCCCAAGTGCGACCTGGGTCCCGAGGACTACGACGGCTTCCAGGACCACGACGACTGCCTGGACCCGGACGACGACGGGGATGGAATCCTCGACGGCCCCGACGTGTGCCCGGGCGAGCCGGAGACCTTCAACGACTACCAGGACGAGGACGGCTGCCCGGATGAAGTACCCGCCACGCAGGGCACGTCGGCGGAGGCCGCGCCGAGCGAGCCGATGAAGCTCATGCCCGCGCCGGTGGACACGGACGGAGATGGCCTCATCGACACGGAGGACCGCTGCCCCAACGAGCCCGAGGACGTCGACGGCTTCGAGGACGCGGACGGCTGCCCGGACCCGGACAATGACCGCGATGGTGTGCTCGACACCGTGGATGCATGTCCGCTCGAGGCGGAGACCATCAACGGCGTGAAGGACGAAGACGGTTGCCCCGACAAGGGCAAGTCGAGCGTGCGCCTGGAGGGCTCGCGCATCGTCATCCTCGACAAGGTCTACTTCGCCACGGGCAAGGACGTCATCCTGCCCAAGTCCTACGGCCTGCTGGCCCAGGTCTCGTCCATCCTCAAGGCCAACCCGCAGATGGAGCGCGTGCGCATCGAGGGGCACACGGATGACCAGGGCTCGGACGCGAGCAACCTCGACCTGTCTCAGCGCCGCGCGGCCAACGTGCGCGTGTTCCTGGTGAAGGCCGGCATCGCGCCGGAGCGGCTGGAGGCCGTGGGCTACGGCGAGACGAAGCCGGTGGACACCAATACAACGGCCCAGGGACGCGAGAACAACCGCCGGGTCGAGTTCAACGTCGTGAAGACCGCCGAGGAGCCCTCGGCGCAGGAGACCACGCCATGACCCGGACCTCGCCTTGGATGTTGATGGTGGCGTTGGTGACGCTCTCGGCGCGGGCCGAGCAGACGGCGGACCCTTGCGGAGGCGTGCGTTTCGTCAACGGGCGCGTGGAGCTGGGACGTCCCCTCGCCCCCAAGGGGCCCGAGACCGAAGCGTGCCTCAAGCACGTGGCGCAAGCCGTCGTCTCCCGCCCCGCCATCCGCTCCGTGACGCTGGCCGCGAGGCTGCCCGATGCGGAGCGACTGGATGGCCAGGGCCTCGAGGTGGCGAAGGCCGCGGCGGAGGTAATGGTGTCCGCGGGAATCCCGCGCACGCGAGTATCCGTGGTGGCGCCGCCCGCCGTACCGGGTGAGGCGGGCCGGATTCAGCTCGCGTATGTCGAACGTCCCGCGCAGCCTCGCGTGGCCCAGGTGCGCGCCGCCAGTGGACAGGTCTCCGCGGGCCCTTCCCCCGCCGAGCTGCGCCCGCGTGGCACGGGCGATTCGCTCTACACGCAGGAGCTGTTCCACACGGCCCCGGACGCGAGCGCGGAGCTGGAGCTGGCGGACGCAAGCCGCGTCCGGGTGGCGCCAGACAGCCTCGTGCGGCTGGGTGCCATCGAGCTGGGCGCCAACGGAAAGCGCCTGGTCCGGCTGGAGCTGATGCGAGGCTCGGTGGAGACGCTGGCGGCACCAGGAGGCGACGGCTCGGTGTTCGAGGTGCGCACGCGCGGCGCCGTGGCCGGCGTGCGGGGAACCCAGTTCCGGGTCTCCGCACAGGAGGACGGGACCAGCCGGCTCGAGACGCTCGAGGGCAAGGTCGCGCTGGGCTCGGACAAGGCCGAGGTCGAAGTGGTCCACGGCCAGGGCTCGCGCGTGCAGCCGGGGGCCGCGCCGGAGCCTCCGCGTCCGCTGCTCGCCGCGCCGCTGCTGAACGGGCCTCGGGGCGGGAGCTTCACCACCTCGCCGACGCTCGAGTGGTTCACGGTGCCAGGAGCCAGGACGTACCGCGTGGAGCTGGCGCGGACGGCGGACTTCGCCGCGGGTGTGCGGACCCTCGAGGCGCAGGACGTGAAGCTGACGGTGCCCTCGGATGCCACGGGCAAGTGGTTCTGGCGCGTGCTGGCGGTTGACGCGGATGGCTTCATCGGCTTCCCATCCAAGATATTCGCCTTCGATATGCGGCCCTGAAGTCCGAGATGAGCTCGAGTCCCAAGCCCCCCTATCGCCTCCCCCGGCCCTCCCCCGGTCAGCTCCGCATCGCCGCAGCACTGGTGGGGGTTGCCCTGGCGAGCATCACGGCGGTGACAGGGGGCGCTCCAGGGCTTCTCGAGCGTTCGCTGTATGACCAGGCCGTGAGCCGGCTGCTCCCGGGGGTGCCTCGGAGCGCGGACCTGGTGCTGGTGGAAGTGGATGACCGGGCCCTGGCCGCGCTGGGTGAACGGTGGCCTCTGTCCCGTGCGACCTGGGCGCGAGTCTTCCAATCCCTGGCGGCCCAGCGTCCCGCGGCGGTGGCGGTGGACGTGGTGTTCGACCAGCCCGGCCCTCGCGAGGCGCTGGAGCTGGGTGAGGACATGCTCACCGCGCTGCGTGAGTCGGGGCTCGCGGCCCAACCCGCGGGCGCGGCGCTGGTAGCGGACCTGGAGGCCCGGCTTCGCGCGCAGGATGGAGACGCGCGGCTCGCCGAGGCCATCGCGGAGAACGGGAGCGTCATCCTGGGAGCCGCGGCGCTCACGGAGGACGTGTCGCTGATGCCTCCGCTCGAGGATGGGGCACTGGAGACGCCGTTGCCGCTGCCGGTGGAGACGCTGCTGCTCCAGTCGAGGGAGGTCGCAGGAAGCATCGCCCCGCTGCGCATGGCGGCGCATGGCAGCGGCACGCTCAACATGCTCGTGGACGGCGACGGTGTCATCCGGCGCTATCCGTATGCCGTGGGGGTGAAGGGCCAGGCCTGGCCTTCATTGGCCCTGGCGACGGCGCTGCGGCTGATGCCCGAACAGGCGGAGTCCTTGGTGCGGCGGGCGGCCCTGGACCACGGCGCGCCGTTGATGCGTCTGCCCGCGCCCAACTGGCTTCCCCGCGTGAGCCTGGCGGATGTGCTCCATGTGGATCCTCGCTCGGTGGGGTTGGATCTGGCGCTGCGAGGCAAGACGCTCTTCGTCGGAGTCACCGCGACGGGGCTTCATGGCCAGAGCACGCTGCCGGGCCAGGTGGCGGTGCCCGGCGTGGAGATTCATGCCTTCGCGTTGGACAACCTTCGCGCGGACCGGCTGATGCGCTCCTCGGGGAAGGTGGCGTTGGCGGGTGTGCTGGAGACCGTGTTGTTGCTGGGGCTCTTCGGCTGGCGCTGCCGGCGCGCGCGGACGTTGGGGGCGGTGATTCGCACGGCCTTGGTGCTCGGGGTGACACACGTGGCGCTGGTGGGCTGGCTCGCCGCGGATCTGGGTTGGGTGGTGCCGCTGGTGCCTGGGGCACTCGGGCTGGGATTGATGTTGTTGGTGGACTCGGCCGCGCGCGCGGAGGAGCTGGGCAGGCAGCGGGGCGCGTTGCGCCGCCTCTTCGTTCGCTATCCCCAAGCCTCTCCGAGCACGGCGGTGCCCCCGGGTGGCGACACTCGGTAGGAACGTTGCCGGCCTGACCTGACCCCTCCGCCCCCGGTAACCCGAGGGCGGCCTTCCGTGGCAGCATTCGAGGCACATGGCCCGATACGCCCTCATCGCCGAGCCGGATCCCCACCGCGCCGCCAGCCTCCTGGCCCTTGTCACGGCGGAGGGGCTCGAAGGGGTGCTGGCCCGGGATGGCGCCGAGGCACAGGAACTGGTGCGCCAGCGCAGCGCCCCCACCCTGCTCCTCACGGACCTGGCGCTCCCGCGCGTGGATGGCTTCGAGCTGCTCTCGTGGCTGCGCGAGCGGCAGGACGCCGAGGCGACTCGAGTCGTGGTGGTGACGGCGTTCGACGAGCTGCGCGTCCGCGCCTGGCAGCTCAAGGACACGCTGGGCATCCACTCGCTCTTGAGCCGCCGCGCGCCCACCGAGGCCATGCGCGACACCGTGCGAACGGCGCTCGCGGGACAACGCTCCGTGCAGGCACCACCGGCGGAGAGCACCTCGACGGACGAAGAGCGTCAACGGCTGGCACGCGTCGATGCGATGCGGCTGGTGGACGATGGCCCTCCCGAGGCGGAGCTCCAGGCGCTGGTCTCGGAGGTGGCGCAGGCGTTCGCGGTGCCGGTGGCGCTGCTGACGCTGGTGCTCGGAGACCGGCAATGGTTCAAGGCCCACGTGGGTCTTCCGCACGCGCTCGCGCGAGACCGGGGGACACCTCGGGACTGGGCCTTCTGCCACCACGTGGTGCTGGGCCGCGAGTCATTGGTCGTCCCGGATGCCACGCGCCATCCGGTGTTTCGCGACAACCCGTTGGTGCGCGACGGTGTCATCGGCGGATACGCGGGGGCGCCGCTGGTGACGCCTCATGGCGAGGTGCTGGGCACGTTGTCCCTCATCGACACGCGGCCTCTCGTGCTCGGCACCGAGGATATCGCGGCGCTGCGGGAGCTGGCCCGGCGCGTGGCCGGAGACCTGGAGCTGCGGTCTCGCGCGCGGATGGAGACTCGGGAACTGGGGCGCACACGTCACGAGGGCGCGCAGTCACAAGCCACCGCGTTGACCCAGGTTCGCGACGCCATCCAGGCACTCGACGTGGCGACGTTGCTGGTGGCGCCAGGACGGCAGCCCTTCGCGGGCAACACGGCGCTCGCGGAGATGCTGGGCATTCCGCTGGAGGCCCTCCCCACCCTGACGTTCGAGTCCTTCCGGCAACACGTCGCGGAGCTGACGGCCGACCCCTCGGGGCGCTCGCTGGTGTTGGACCTGGCGTCGGAGTCTTCGCAAGGACTTCACCTGACCCTCACGCTGGAGCGCCCTCGACAGCGCCGGGTGCGCTGGGTGGCGCGGCCCTTCCGCGTCCCGGGTGGCATCGCCCAGCTCCTGACCCTCTCTGAGTTGGGAGGCGCCTCGCCCCGGGAGGAGCGGGAGCGGATGCTGCGCGTGGACGCGCTGACGGGGTTGGCCCCCCGGCGCGTGGGCGAGGAGCACCTGCTGCGAGAGATTGCCCGCTGCCGCAGGGACGGCGCGGCCTGTGGTGTGTTGCTGGTGGATGTCATGGGACTGGGCCACCTCAACCTGCGGCATGGCTTCGACGCGGGAGACACCGCGCTGCGAGACGTGGCCCGGCATCTGGAGGCGCTCGGCTCGCCCACGAGGGCTCTCGCGGTGCGATGGGAAGGCGGCACACTGCTCCTCGCGCTTCCGGGCCACGATGCCGCCGCGACGGAGGCCATGCGCGAGCGGTTCCTCGCCGAACTGAGCCCGTCCCTTCGGGTCCACAGCGTGTCCGTGGTCGTGGAGGGAGAAGAGGACCCTCGGGAGATGCTCGCGCGCGCACACTCCGCGCTGGCGCGCACGAAGGCGGAGCATCACGCGCGAAGCCTTCGCGGCTGACGGCGCCGCGCGCTTCACCACGAAGCGTGAGGAGCAAACAGGGCCTGGCTCTCCAGCCGGGCAATGAAGGACTCCACTTCGTCGCGATCAGGGAGTCCCGACATCGCGCCCAGACGCATGGTGGTCAGCGCCGACGTCGCGTGAGCAAAGCGCACCGCGTCCACGAGTGAGCGCTTCTCCCCGAGGGCCACGGCCACGGCCGCGGAGAACGCCTCGCGAGCACCCGCCGTGTCCACCCAATCCACGGGCAGGTTCGGCAGCCACAGCTCTCCCTCGTTGCCCAGGAGCAGATGCCCCTGCGGAGCAGCCACGACCACGGCCCCCGCGCCTCGGCGCACCATGTTCTCGGCGGCCTGTCGAGCGGAGTCGAGGTCCCCCACATCCAGCCCCGTCAGCACCGCCGCCTCCGCGCCTCCCAGGCACACGACATGAACCGCCTCCAGCAGCTCTTCCGGGAGCGAGGTGACTGACGTGGGAGCCAGGACGATGTGAGCGCCCGCGGCCCGCGCGATGTGGACCGCCGCGACGACAGCCTCCAGCGGGACGCCCAACTGCGCGAGGAGCACGTCCGCGCGAGTGATTCGCTCCTCGGCGGAGGACACGTCCTGCACGCTCAAGCGCCGGTTCGCCCCCGTCACACCCAGGCACTGAGCCCGCCCGGACTCGTCCACCATCTCCATCGCCACGCCCGTGCTCACACCAGGGTCCCGAGCGACGGCGCGAGTCTCCACGCCCTCCTCCTCGAGCTGCTCCAGGAGCGACATCCCCCGAACATCCATCCCCACGCGCCCCACCAGCGTCGCCCGAGCCCCCAGCCGCGCCACGGCCACCGCGCCATGGGCCCCCTTCCCACCCAACTGCTCCTGGAACGAGTACCCCTCCACACGCTCACCAGGCTTGGGGAGCCGAGGTCCCTGGACCCGGAAGTCCGTGCTGATTCCACCGACCACGACAATGTCGGCCTGCCGCCGCGGAGCCATGTCCATCCTCCCCCTGCCCCACGGCCCGCGTTGCCACGGCCACCTGGGACCTGACCGCTCCAAGGGTACGCATGACCTCGGCCCCGGTGCCCGGCTGGCCGCCGTGCTCCCCCCGCCCCAAGGGCCTTCGCGCAGCCAGCTCCTGTCCTCCGCTAACTCATTGAAACTCCAGCGACTTCTCCGCGAGCACGGGGCCAGGCTCGGCCCGTCGCGCGTTGACACCTCGCGTCGGGCCGTGCTACCTACCGGTCGGTAGGTCGTGGATCTGAAAAATTTACAGTCCATCGAGACGAGGCACACGTGACTCAAGGCGGACGGAAGCCAGACGAGGGCGAGCGCTACCGGGCGATTCTGGAGACGGCGGCGCGGCTCATCTGCGAGCGCGGCTACGAAGGCACCTCGATGCAGGAGATCGCCGCCGCGTGCCGGATGACGAAGGCGGGGCTCTACCACCACATCCAGAACAAGGAGCAGTTGCTCTTCGCCATCATGAACTACGGGATGGACCTGTTCGAGGAGCAGGTCCTCTCGCGCGTGCAGGACATCGCGGACCCGGTGGAGCGGCTGCGTGGGTGCATGCGCCACAACATCCTGCTGGTGACGCGGGGGTGGAGCAAGGAGGTCATCATCATCCTCCACGAGCACGCCACGCTCACCGGTGAGGCGCGCGCGTTCATCGACGGCCGCAAGAAGCGCTACGTGGACTTCCTCGAGGAGGCCTTCGCGCAGGCCGCGCAGCAGGGGCGCATCCGTCCGGTGGATCCGACCATTGGCGCGTTCTCGTTCCTGGGCATGGTGTTGTGGGTCTACAAGTGGTTCAAGCCCGACGGCCGGCTGACGGACGAGCAGATCGCCGACGGGATGGTGGACCTCCTCTTCCCGCCCATCGTCGCCGCCGCGGTGGATGGTCAGCCGGGAGTCTCCTCGTTGCGCGTGGTGCCTCGGGCCGCCGCCGCTTCGGGCTCGGGCACGGGCACGGAGGAGCCGTGAAGACCGCGCGTTGGTGTTCGCTGGAAGAAGCCGTCGCATCGATTCCCGACGGAGCCTCGTTGGCCACGGGCGGATTCATGCTCGGGCGCGCGCCCATGGCGCTGGTGATGGAGCTCATCGCACAGGAGCGACGCGGGCTGAGGCTCATCTCGCTGCCCAATCCGCTGCCCGCCGAGTTCCTCGTCGCGGGGGGATGTCTGGCCCATCTGGACATCGCCTTCGGGGCGCTGAGCCTGGAAGGCCGCGTGCGGCCCATGCCCTGTATCAAGCGGGCCATCGAGAAGAACACGCTGTCCTGGCGCGAGCATGATGGCTATCGGGTCGTCCAGCGCCTGCGCGCGGCGTCCATGGGGTTGCCCTTCATCCCCGCGCCGGACGCAGACGTGTCGGGGCTCGCGCGAGCGGAGCCTCCGCGCACCGTGGTGGACCCGTTCACGGGTGAGAGCGTCCCGGTGGAGCCGGCCTACTTCCCGGACGTCGCGTTGATTCACGCGAGGGCGGCGGATGACCGCGGCAATCTCTTCATGGAGGACCCCACCACGGACCTGCTGGTGGCGGGCGCCGCGCGGAGGGTGATTGCGACGGTGGAGGAGCGCGTGTCGCGCCTGCCTCGCGTCACGATTCCTGGCTTCCAGGTGGACCGCATCGCGCTGGCGCCCCGGGGAGCCCTGCCCACGGGCTGCGTGGGGCTGTATCCCCACGACGACGCCATGCTGGCGCGCTACCTGTCGCTCGCGGAAGCGGGCCAGGAAGCGGAGTTCCTCGATGCGTTGCGGCCCCGGAGGGCGGCATGAGCGCCACGGTCGACATCACTCCCGCGGAGACCGTGGTCTCCTTGCTCGCACGGCAGATCGACGATGGCGCGGTGGTGGCCACGGGCGTCGCCTCGCCGCTGGCCATCCTCGCCATCGCCGTCGCGCGGGCCACGCACGCACCGGACCTGACGTATCTGGCGTGTGTCGGCTCTCTGGACCCGGACATTCCCTCGCTGCTCCCCTCCTCCGAGGACCTGGGCTACCTGGAGGGGCGCTCGGCGGAGATCACCATCCCCGACCTCTTCGACCATGCGCGGCGCGGCCGGGTGGACACGGTCTTCTTCGGCGCGGCCGAGGTCGATGCCCTGGGTCGCACCAACATGACGGCCAGCGGGAGCCTGGAGCAGCCTCGGACGAAGTTCCCCGGGGTGGCCGGCGCAGCGACGCTGCGGCAGTGGGTCCACCGGCCGGTGCTGCTGGTGCCTCGGCAGTCGCGCCGCAACCTGGTGCCGGAAGTCCAGGTGGCCACGACGCAGGACCCTCGCCGCACGGTGCGCCTCATCTCGGACCTGGGCGTCTTCGAGCTCGGGGCCTCGGGCGCGCGGTTGATGGCGCGACACCCCTGGGCCACGGCCGACCACATCGCCGAGCGCACGGGCTTCGACTTCGAGGTGGATGAGTCCCTCGCTGTCACGCCGCTACCGGACGCGCGCACCGTCGCGGCCATCCGGTCGTTGGACCCTCGTGGCTACCGAGACCAGCTCGTCGGCCGCTGAACCCTCAATCCCAGACGTTTTTGAGAATTCTCTCGGAGGTACGGAGATGAAGGCCGTCGTTCTGCGCAGTTTCGGTGAAGCAGGCAACCTGAAGATGGAGGATGTCCCGGTCCCCACGCCGGGCCGAGGTGAAGTCCTGTTGCGGGTGCATGCGTGTGGCGTCTGCTACCACGACGTCATCAATCGCCGGGGCAACCTGCCGCGCACCAGCGTTCCGGCCATCCTGGGCCACGAGGCCGCGGGCGAGGTCGTCGCGGTGGGTCCCGACACGCCGGGCTGGAAGACGGGAGACCGCGCGGCGACGCTCCAGCGGCTGTCCTGCGGGACGTGCGCGCTGTGCCGCAGCGGGCGCAACAGCCTGTGCAAGGCGGACAACCGCTTCTTCGGCGAAGAGCTGCCCGGAGGCTATTCGCAGTTCATGGTGGCGCCGGTGGCGGGCCTGGGCCGGGTGCCCGCGTCGCTGCCCTGGGAAGAGGCGGCCACGGTGTGCTGCACCACCGGCACGGCGGTGCACACGCTGCGCACGCGGGGCAAGGTGCGCGCGGGCGAGACGGTGCTCATCACCGGCGCCAGCGGTGGCGTGGGCATGTCCGCGGTGCAGCTCGCGAAGCTGGATGGCGCGCGGGTCATCGCGGTGACGTCGGGCGAGGCCAAGGTGCAGCCGCTGCGCGACGCGGGCGCGGACGAGGTCATCCTCTCGCGGGGCTTGGACTTCGCGTCGGAGGTGCGCAAGCGCACGAAGGGACAGGGCGTGGACCTGGCGGTGGAGATCGTCGGCAGCGCCACGTTCGACCAGACGTTGAAGTCGCTGACGCCCGGTGGCCGGCTCGTGGTGGTGGGCAACCTGGAGTCGGGCATCGTCCAGGTGAACCCCGGGCTCGTCATCGTGAAGGAGCTGGAGATCATCGGTGCGTACGCCACGAATCAGGCGGAGCTGGACGAGGCGCTGCGGCTGACGGCCACCGGCGGCGTGCGCCAGTTCGTCACCGACAAGGTGCCGCTGGCGGAGGCGGCGCGGGCGCACTTCCGGCTGGAGAACCGCGAGGTCGCGGGCCGGCTGGTGCTGGTGCCCCCGCAGGCGTGAGCGGACGAGTCGACGGACCCAGGCATTGACGCACGAATTGGAAGCGAGGAGTCCCATGAAGAGACGGGTTGGAATCGAGGCGCTGGCTGTGGCGGTGCCGTCGCGGTACGTGGACATCGAGGACCTGGCGCGGGCGCGTGGAGTGGACCCGGCGAAGTTCACCTCGGGCCTGGGGGCTCGGGAGATGGCCGTCACGGACCCGGGTGAGGACACGGTGGCGCTGGCGGCCACGGCCACGGCCCGGCTCATCCAGCAGCAAGGGGTGGACACGTCGCGCATCGGCATGCTGGTGGTGGGCACCGAGACGGGCATCGACCACTCGAAGCCCGTGGCCTCGCATGTCCAGGGCCTGCTGAAGCTGCCGCGGAGCATGCGCACGTTCGACACGCAGCACGCGTGCTACGGCGGCACCGCGGGACTGATGGCCGCGACGGAGTGGATTGCCTCGGGCGCAGGCGCGGGCAAGGTGGCCATCGTGGTGTGCTCGGACATCGCGCGCTACGGGCTCAACACCGCGGGCGAGCCCACGCAGGGCGGCGGCGCGGTGGCGCTACTCGTCTCCGAGCAGCCGGACCTGCTCGCGGTGGACGTGGGCCTCAACGGCACGTGCACCATGGACGTCTACGATTTCTGGCGGCCCATCGGCCGACGGGAAGCGCTGGTGGACGGGCACTACTCCATCAACTGCTACCTGGAGGCGCTGTCGGGGGCCTACCGTGGCTGGCGCGAGAAGGCGCTGGAGCACGGGCTCGTGCGCTGGTCGGGCACGCTGCCCGGCGAGCAGCTCGCGCGCATCGCCTACCACGTCCCCTTCTGCAAGATGGCTCGCAAGGCGCACACGCAGCTGCGGCTCTGTGACTTGGAGGACGCGGTGGGCCCGGGCCCCGGCACCCCCGAGGCGCGTGAGGAAGTGGCGAAGTCCTCGGCCAGCTATGACGCGCAGGTGGCCTCGTCGCTGGGGCTGAACTCGCGCATCGGCAACGTGTACACCGCGTCGCTGTATCTGGCCCTGGCGGGGATGCTGCATCGCGAGGGGGCGCAGCTCGCCTCGCAGCGCATCGGCCTGCTGTCCTACGGCAGTGGCTGCATGGCGGAGTTCTACTCCGGCGTCGTCGGCGACAAGGCGGCGGAGCGCATGGCCCGCGCGGACCTGGACGGCGTGCTGGCCCGGCGCGAGCGCGTGTCCATCGAGGAGTACGAGCGGCTGATGAAGCTGCCCTCGGATACTCCGGAGGCGAAGGCCCCGGCGCCTGGCGCGTTCCGGCTCGCGGAGATTCGCGACCACAAGCGCATCTACGTCGAGGGCAGCGCGGTTTGACGTGAAGCCCCCCGTGGCCGCCTGGGCACATGACTCAGGCGGCCCGGCACGGTTCGAGCGCCGCCACGGGGTGTCGGGAGCACTCAACGCTGACGTAAGCTGCGGGTATGCCGACGGAACTGACGCGGCTTCGCGTCTCGTGCTTCCACTCGCTGCGGGACGTCGACCTGAGCCTCAAGGGCATCAGCGTGCTCGAGGACCTCCAGGGGACGGCGACGAAGGACCTCGCCGCCCTGCTCGCGCTGCTGAAGGCGCTGGCGGAGGGCGGACTGCAACGGCACCTGCGGGAGACCCAGGTGCTGGGCGCCCCCCACGGACAAGAACCCGTCTGCATTGAGCTGACCTTCCGCGACAACCTCTACGGCGTGGAGCTCCAGCCGCACCCGGAGGGTTCGTGGTGCGTGGCTTCTGAGTCGGTCGACCTGCTCGTGGGCCTGTCGAGCCTGCTGGTCGATCCCGACCAGGACGCCCCTCGAGCCGAGGCGACGCTGTCCGGGTTTCCGCTGGAGGTGCCCGAGCGATTGACCTCTCCGGACTCCAGCCGGGATGACGCCGAGGGCGAGTATCTGGCCCAGGTCCTCCATGGCGCGATGGCCTGGATGCGAAGTGTCCTGCTTGGGATTCGCGGCGAGCCGGAGCTGTCTCGTGCTCCGGTGACCCTCTGCTTCATCGAGGAAGCGGACCGTGACCTCCCGGCCAACGCCGTGTGGGACCGAGCCCAGGGCGTGCGCGCCACGGCGGGCCAGTGTCAGGTGCTGCTGTGCACGGCATCCCCAGCTCTTGCGGAAGCCTTCGACGTGCGCGACGTCCTCCATGTGGAGACGAAGAGCGGCGTGTCACTCATCAAGACCGCCGCGTGAAGTCCTCACGCCGACAGGGGTCTCGCTCCGCCGGGAGTCACGAGCAAGCACCGCTCCGACGCGTGCCTTCCATACCGCCCCCGGTCCACCTTCCTCGGGCGCGAGGGAGCCAACACCCTTGAGTCCATGGGCATGGCCCACGCGCATCACCGCGCCCCTGGAGGCTCCATGGCGGACTCACCGATTGCCATCACCGGCTGCACGGGAAGGTTGGGAGGACGCATCGCGAGACGGCTCTGCGCGCGGGGAGTCCCCCTTCGGCTCATCGCCCGCGACGCGAAGCGAGCCCCGCGGCTGCCCGGCTCCGAGATTCGTGTCGCGACCTACCGGGACCGGGACGCGATGGCGCGCGCTCTCGAGGGGACACGAACGGTGCTCTTCGTCTCCGCGACGGAATCCCCGGGACGGCTGGAGGAACACTTCGCCTTCATCGAGACGGCGGCCCAGGTGGGAATCGAGACGCTGGTCTACACGTCGTTCTACGGCGCGGCGCCGGACGCGACGTTCACCTTCGCCCGGGACCACTGGGCCACCGAGCAGAAGCTCCGCGAGCAGCGCTTCGCCTCGGTGATGCTTCGGGACAACCTCTACCTCGACTTCCTCCCGTGGATGGTCGGCGAGGACGACCTCATCCGAGGCCCCGCGGGAAACGGCCGGGTCGCGGCCGTGGCCCAGGATGACATCGCGGACGTCGCCACCGCCGTGCTGCTCGACCCGAGCGCCCACCAAGGCCAGACGTATTCACTGACAGGCCCCAAGGCCATGGGCTTCGACGATATCGCCGCCGTGCTGAGCCGGCGGCTGGGCCGGAGCATCCGCTACTACGCCGAGAGCATCGACGAGGCCTACCGCTCCCGCGAGAAGTACCGGGCCGAACAATGGCAAGTGGAGGCGTGGGTGAGCACATACACCGCCATCGCGGAGGGAGAGCTCTCGGAAGTCACTCCCGACGTCGAGCGCATCGCGGGCCACGCCCCCATGGGCCTGGACACCCTCCCCTTTCACAGCGCGAGCAGCACCTCGAGCTGAGCCTTCACCGCGCTGGCCTCATCGACCTTGCCCAGCCGGGTGTAGAGGGCCACCGCGTCCCGCCGTTCCTGAATCTCCCGGTCGACCACGGCCTGCACGGCATCGGGAGTCAGGACCAGTCGATTCACTTCACCGCTTCCCAGGCCGCCCGCGCTGCCAGCGAACACGCCCTCCTTGAGCGCCGCCGGGGCCACGCTCACGTCGGGGGCCTCCGCGTTGTCGATGGCCGCCATCGTCGAGCGAAGCGCCGCCGTGGCCTGCGTGTCGCGCGTGCGCATCGCCTCCTTGAGCGCCGCGCGCAGGGCCGCCTTCCATTCATCGACCGTTCTCATGCGTCCACCCTAGCGCGGGGACCCATGGACTGTTCGACGCGCAACGGAGCGACCTGTCCCTGGCCAACGCCAACCGCCCGTGGCGAGCCCACCCCACTGCCAATTTGCGGCCTCCCCCAGGTTTCCGTGCTAGGCAGCGCCGGCTCGAGATGAATCCGACGAGTGACAGAAACGTCGGGGCGGGGTGTTCATCTCTTGGGTGCGGGCGATCCACCCGCCCGTGCCACTCCGCTGTGAAGGGGGCCCTTGTGTTTCCGATGACTTGGCTCAGGAATGCTGTCGTCGCCGTGCTGACGGCCTTCTCGGCGCTGGCCGCCACCGAGGCCTCGGCCCAGACACAGTCCGCGTTCTTCCTCTCCCGGAGCGAGAACCGGAACCAGGTCCACTACGCCCTCCGCCTGGATGACGCCTGCCGCCCTGTCGGTCCCCAGCCCGTGTTTGTCTATTGGCGCATGCTGGAGCGCGGCGAATCGGCGGTAGAAGATCTCCTGGGCGTCGAGCAGCCCGTGTACGGGCTGGACGGCACGCAGCAGGTGGAGGCCACCGCCGACGGCGCCAAGGTGCGCATCCGCCTCAGGGCTTTCCCTGAGCGCCCCATCGACATCACCACCAGCGGCTCACAGGGCCAGTGTGTCGTGCAGGCCTGGACCAAGGTGGGCGCCAGCGTCTCGCAGCTCGAGCACATCTTCGTGAAGACCTCCTGGCCCTTCTCGGTCGACTTCGTCCGTCTGGATGGAATGGGCACCGACGGCCAGCCCGTCCACGAGCTGGTCCGCTCCCGGAACTGATCCGGAATTCCTGGAATTCTGCCGCCATGGAAAAATAAGCAGGGTGGCCACAACCTTGTTTCGCGGAGTCCGATAATGACGGCATGACCAGTGTCGTCGGCCCCCGCCGCTCGCCCTCCCTTGCTCGTCCGACTGAAACTGATACCGCGCGTGAGACCTCCGGTGCCCGGAAGTCCACCACGGCTCGCAGCGACTTCCAGCCCGCGCGCTCGAACACCGCCTCGTCGGCGATGACGAAGCTCGGAGCGACGTTCGTCCCCGTGACGACCGCCGCGTCCGAGGCCCAGGGCGCGAAGGCCGCGGCCGGGGCACAGGCCACGCCGCTGACGCAGAGCACCAGCCCCAACGCGGCCATCAAGGACAACACCACCGTCACCAGCACGCTGGAGATGACCCAGGACGCGAAGGTGTCGTCGCTCAAGCTGGACCTGGACATCGCCCACACGTACCGCGGTGACCTGACCGTCAAGCTGACGTCGCCGTCGGGCAAGAGCGTGATGGTGTCGGACCGCCAGGGCAGCGGCGCGGATGACATCAAGGGCTCGTTCGACCTGTCCGCCTTCGCGGGAGAGTCCACCAAGGGCACCTGGACGTTGGAGGTCCAGGACAAGGCCAAGGGCGACGTCGGCACCCTGAAGCAGTGGGGCCTGAACATCGTCCCCGAGACGAAGGCGCCGGAACCGGAGCCCGAGCCGTCGGATGACCCGTTCGACGGCCTGCGCGACGAGGCCCTGCTGAAGGCCGTGCGCGAGTCGAACAACGGCATCAAGGTGGTCAGCTACAACGACGCCCGCAAGCACATCTTCACGAGCCTGGACGTGAAGGACAACGGCAACGTCGAGTGCGTCTACACGGGCCTCGAGACCAAGGGCGGGAAGATTCCCAGCAACTCGGTGATGAACGTGGAGCACACGTGGCCGCAGTCGAAGGGCGCCACGGGCCCCGCCAAGAGCGACCTGCACCACCTGTTCCCCACGGACAGCAAGGCCAACTCGAAGCGCAGCAGCTTCCCGTTCGGCGAAGTGGTCAACGTGAAGTGGAGCCAGAACGGCGCCAAGCTCGGCACGGACGCCAAGGGCAACACCGTCTTCGAGCCGCCCGACTCCCACAAGGGCAACGTGGCGCGCGCGATGTTCTACTTCTCGTCGCAGTACAACCGCCCCATCCCCAACGACGAGGAAGCCGCCCTCAAGAAGTGGAACAAGCTCGACGGGGTGGACGCCGCTGAAATCGAGCGCAACCGCCGGGTTGCGAACATCCAGGGCAACACCAACAAGTTCATCGAGCACTCGGACCTCGCGGACCGCATCAAGGACTTCTAGGCCGCACCGGGCCCCCGACGGACGCCGCGGCCCCGGTGTCTGTCGGCGCGGGCCCATCCACTCGCGCACACTGGCCTCACCCTCGTGTGCGCGAGCCGCCGTACCAGCCCCTGAGCTCGCCTGTTGCCACGCCCTCCCCTCCTCGCCACCTTGGGCGGGGACGTGCCTGACTTCGGGCGCGCGGGGGAGGCGGACATGAAGGCCATCGTGTTGACTGGCTATGGGGACGTCGACTGCCTGGAGCTCCGGGACGTGCCCGAGCCCCATCCGGCCGCCGGAGAGCTCAAGGTCCGCGTCGCCGCGGCGAGCATCAACCCCGTCGACTGGAAGATTCGCCGGGGCGACATGAAGAGCGTCCTCGCCCTGAAGCTCCCCGCCATGACCGGGCGGGACGTCTCGGGTGAGGTCATCGAGGTGGGCCCGGGAGTCACCGCCTTCAAGGTGGGCGACCGGGTGATGGGGCTGGTCAATGGCGGCTATGCGGAGCAGGTCGTCGCGCCTGTCGACGCATGGGCTCGCCTGCCCTCCTCGCTCGACCTGAAGGACGCGGCCGCGCTCCCGCTCGTCGCGCTGACGGGGACCCAGCTCCTCGAGGAGGGGGTGAATCCCTCTCGAGGCGACATCGTGCTCGTCACCGGAGCCCTGGGCGGCGTGGGTCGCGCGGCCGTGCACGCGGCGAAGCTCCGGGGCGTCAAGGTCTGGGCGGGAGTCCGGGCGAAACAGAAGGCAGACGCGGCCAGGCTCGGCGTGGAGGGTGTCGTGGCGATGGATGACCCGGCGGACCTCGACAGGCTGCCCACGCTGGACGCCATCGCGGACACCGTCGGCGGAGGCGTCACCCAGCGGCTGCTCGCCCGCGTCAAACCCGGCGGCACCATCGGCAGCGTCGTGGGCGAACCGCCCGGCGCCAAGGAGAAGGGCCTGAAGGTCCACGCCATGTTCGCCCATCCCGACAGCAAGCGCCTCACGCAATTGGGCGAGGACGCGGCGAAGGGCGAGCTGGTCATCCCCATCGGCAAGCGCATGCCGCTCGCGGAGGCAAGAGAGGGACAGAAGCTCGCCGAGCGAGGCGGGGCGGGCAAGGTCCTGCTGCTGCCGTGAGGCCCCGGCCCCCCCGCGACTTCCAGTATCGCGGTACTCAGCACGTGATGCTCTCACGTGCCGAGACGCGTTCACTCACGGGCCGAGACATTTCAAGCACCTCCGCGAGAGAAACCCTCACGGTTCAACCGGCACATCTTGGCTTTCTCGGTATCAATGACTGAAACATACGTCATCGGGTGGATCCCTTTCGCCACGTCAGCCACTTGGGTATACCCATTGCGTCATGAGCCGCGCGTCCGCTTCGTTCGGAACATTGCTGGGGCAGAAGTATGAATTGCGTCAGCGGATTGGCGTGGGCGCCATGGGACTGGTGTACGAGGCGGCGCGAGTCGATGGCGGCGACGCGGTGGCCATCAAGGTGCTCCAGCAGCACCTGGTGGATGACCCGGCGGTGCTCGCGCGCTTCAAGCGCGAAGCCCACGCGACGGAGGGTCTGAGCGACCCTCACCTGGTCCAGGTGAAGGACTTCCAGTGCAACCCGGACGAGCCTCCATTCCTGGTGATGGAGCTGCTCCACGGACAGACGCTGCGGCTGCTGCTGAAGCAGCAAGGCCCCATGCCGGTCGCCCGCGCGGCGGCGCTCGCGCTTCAAACCCTGTCCGCGCTGGGCACCGCGCACCGCGCCGGGGTCATCCACCGCGACATCAAGCCCGACAACCTCTTCGTCACCTCGACCGAGGCGGGCGAAACGGTGAAGGTGCTGGACTTCGGCGTGGCGCGGCTCGTTCACGAGGACGACGCGTCGGCGGTGGGCGCGGAAGCCGGCGCCTGGGTGGGAACTCCGTCCTTCATGGCGCCCGAGCAGGTCCGCTGCCTGCCCGTCGATGCACGCGCGGACCTCTACTCGCTGGGCGCGTGTGTGTATCAGATGGTCACCGGCCGTCAGCCCATCGACGTGGCCGACACGGTGGCCCTCTTCTCCGCCATCGTGGAGCGTGTGCCACCCCTGGCCACCGAGCTTCGCCCGGAGGTGCCCGAGGAGTTCTCCCGGCTGCTCGCGAAGGCGCTGCACAAGAACCCCGCCGAGCGCTTCACCAGCGCCGAGGAGATGGCTCGCGCGCTCGCGCCCTGGGCCGTCGCGGCCCCGACACAGGTGGAGGCGGACCTGGCCCCGGCCCGGACAGACGAAGCCGAGCCCGAGGCTGTCACCCTCGTGGAGAACCCCGCCCCCGAGCCGGTGGCGAGCCCCCCTCCCCGCCGCCGCACCAGCCTGAGAAAGCGCCTGCTGTTCGTCGGCGCCACCGTGGTGGGGCTGGGCGTGGGCGTCGCGCTCTGGCTGTAACCGGTTTGTGACATCCAGCAAGCGGAGCGAGGGCCACGCAAGCCCCCGCCCCGCCACGTCGTCAGTGGACGACGAACGTCGAAGGGAGCAGGACCCGGGCACCTCGCGCCTGGAAGAGGCTGTCCTTCAGGTGCAGCTGGATGACCACGTGGTTGCGCTTCTCCAGCTCGCAACGCGGCGTCTTGAAGCCGATGGAGCCCGAGCGGGCGTTGATGAGCCCCGTCGCACCCGGCTCGCGGAAGGCCCCCATGTCATCGAAGAGCACCCGGATGTCCGCCTCCTGCGCATCGGGCGGCAGGTAGAAGGACCCCAGCAGGTACGCATGGTCCGTCCGAGCCAGGTCCATCGAACGCGCCGCCGGTGAGTAGCGGAACGGCACCGCGACGCCCTTCGTCGTCACCTCGACGCGCCCCACCCCCAAGAGCACCTTCTCGTAGAGCTCCGCGTCCTGTCCCAACAGCCGCAGCTCGAAACGGTCTCCCGGGGGCTCACCCACCGGGTCGACCTCGTCGCCATCTCCAGCGCACCCGCCCAGCGCCAATGCCAGGAACATCCAGGACAGGCTCATCCACTTGGTATTCGTCTTCATGTCACCCCCCTTTCAGTACTGCGGCTCCACCGCCCGCTCCTGCCCCTTCAGCGGATCCAACTTCCACCCTTCCTTGCTCAGCGGCACGGCCTTGTCCGAGCCCGAGCGATTGTGTTTCACCAACGTCCCGAGCGCCTTCTCCAGCAGCACGCGATTGGGAGCCAGCCAGGCGCCCACTCCCACCACCTCGGGGGCCACCGTGCCGAAGCAGCGCTGATTGCAGGTGGCCGTCAACAGCTCGCGGGCAACCTTCACCTTGAGGGACTCAACCGCCGAGCGGACAACCCCCTCCTTCGTGAGGACGGGATTGGCCCACAACACCCCCAACGCCCCCTCCTTCGTCGTCACCTTGCCAAGGTTGCCCATCGCGATGGGGCCCTTGTCCAGACACTCAGCCAGCGCCTCGTCGCTGGAGCCGAAGAAGGCGTGGTCTCGAGTCACCTTGGGAGGCCACGGGGTCACCTCCGGAGGCGGAGGCGAGAAGGCACACGTCGCCCCATCCGCGAACTGCGTGGCGGGCCCGTCGGACACGATGGACAACGCCCCGGTGACCAGGTTCACCGAGTAGAAGGTATTGGCGAGACTGTTGTTGGCATTGGTGGAGCCGTAGAAGAACAACTGCCCCGCGGACGAGAAGACCGCGGAGACCATCGTATTGCCCACGGAAGGCACACCATTGATGAGCGTCGGGAGAAGGAAGTCCGCGAACGTCCCCAATACCGGATCGATGACGGTCACCCGCTGAGTCGCGCTGTTGAACCCATACAACAAGCCATTGAGAGGATTCACCGCGAAGTCCGCCACGTGAAAAGTCAACGTGGTGCCCACGATGACATCCGACAGCACCGCCCCCGTGGTGGTGTTGACGCGGACCAGGTGATTGCTCTGGGACTCATATCCCAAATAGATGCCATCCCCCAGGATGGCTCCAGCGGCCCAGATGGCCGTGTTCGCCGCGCCGGTGACGAGCGGCGCGATGACACTCGACGAACCATTGGCGTCGATTCGGATGAAGCTGGGTTGATTCACCCCATCCGACGAAATGGCATACAAGAATCGGTCGATGTGGTTGAAGGCCAGGGCGTTGTAGGGAAGGTCCGCGTCCCCCAGGGGAGACAGGGTGCCCGCCACGGGGTCGAAGGTGAAGAGGCGGGACGGCGCGGCCGGCAGCCCTCCCGGGGTGGACGACGCCGTCGAAATATAGACGGTGTCATCACATTCCCGGATGGGCTCCTGGACGCAGAGCACGTTGACGCCGTCCTGGGCGGAGCCGTTGTCCCAGGAGATGCCGAAGACATTCGTGAAAGACACCTCTTCATTCGGGGACGATGGATTGGTGTCCAACTCACCCAATGCGACACACGCCTCATAGGAAGGAACCGTGAACTCGCATTGATATGTGACATTCCCTCCCACCGGGACCGTCAGCGGAGGCGCGGGAGACAACGTGCAAGCGGTCAACAACGGGTCCACCGCCGTCAGCAGGATGGACTCCAGCGTCGGATGGATGTTCGTGGCGCTGAACGTGAAGGTCAACGTGGCCGGATAGGTGATGACCCTGGCCTGCTTCACGCCATTCACGAGCTTCTCCGCTCGGAAGTCGTGAGCCTGAACAACGGGGCTCCACATCAAGGCTCCCAACAGGAGCCCTAACCATCTCTGATTCATCTCGTCTGTCTCCCTGTCCCTTGGGGGTTCAGAAAAAGGGACACGGGACGTCTTGCATGGAAGGTGCCTGCCTTTACCGAAGCCATCCAATGCCCAACTGTCCCGCATTCCTGATTCCCAGGACACAAGACAGGCCGGCCGTTCTCAAAAAACAGGGCCTCAAGAAGCCACGTCTGACCACCGAAGGAACCATGTCTCATCCCAGAAGACATTGTTCGATGCACGCCCGCATAGGCATGAAACAACCTACACGGAAAGTTTTGACAAACGCATCCTGCAACAATTCCAGTCGAACGATTCACGACGGGCGTCGGGGTGTGGCCATCCGCCTGTGGCCAAACGTGGACAGCATCCGTGGATGCGGGTGATGGACGGCCAACACCGCGGAGGTGGTTGTGTCGGCCGTCGACGCTTGGCCCTCGAGTCGGGTTCACGAGGCGCCCCCTGGCGCGCCACTTCCACTGAGGAATGGGAGGGTCGCACGAATGGGTATGAGGCACTGCTGGACGCTTTCCGTCATCGCCGCCTTGGGAGTCTCGGGGTCCGCGATGGCGCAGGAGTCAGGGACGAGCGAGTCGCGCGCGGTGGAGATGGACGTCCGCGCCGCACGCGAGAAGTCTGGCCCGCAGGTCGCGGTGAGCGTCAACCTGGGACTGGGCGCGGGCTATGTCTACAAACACGGCACGTCCCGCACGGGGGAGGATGAGAACCTCAAGATCACCGATGGCGCTCACGCCTCGCTGCCGTTCATGGTGGAGCTGGGCTACCGCATCAACTCCCGCATCTACGTGGGCGTCTGGGGCAGCTGGGAGCTGGTCTTCTCCCGCACGAATGACATCTCGTGCCCGGAGGGCTTCGACTGCAACAACTCGCAATGGCGCTTCGGCCCCGAGCTTCGCGTGCAGATCCTGCCCGAGTCCAAGCTCGACCCGTGGGTGGGCGTCTCCATGGGCATGGAGATTCTCAAGAGCCACGTGAAGGGCACCACACAGGTGCCGTCCCCGCTGGGAGGCACGGTGCCCGCTCACATCGACACGAAGGTGACGGACCGGGGCATCACCTACGCGCGACTCAGCGCCGGCGCGGACTTCCTCGTCACGGACTTCCTCGCCGTGGGGCCCATCGGCACCGCGTCCCTGGGCAGCTACACCGTCCGCACCGGAGACCAGACCGTCACCATCGCCGGCCTGGCGTCACAGACCTCTCCCGTCGGCGCCGTCAAGGATGGCTTCCACGCCCTCTTCACCGTGGGGATCCGCGGCGTCTTCCGCAAGTTCTGACGAACACTGCTCTCGCGCGTCGCCCAGGTTACAACCTGTGGCACTTGCACCCGGGTCACATTCACCCCTCCCTTAAAGTGCTGTGGCGCGTCGAGAAAGGTTCAATCTCTCCACCCTCAGGGGCCCCTCCAAACCATTCCTACATGTCAGGGGAAGCAGACCTATTTACAGCCATGCATGCGGCGGTTGAGCATGGAGTTACTCATGGCTGCCCACCACCCTTCCCCGACACCCATCGACAGCCTTGCCTCGCGAGTCACCTTCGCGAGGCGTCACGCGCCTTCGCACCGAGCGACACGCCTGGCTCTGCTGGGTTGCATGTTGCTCGCGGCGCTCGTGCATGCCCCCGTGGCCAGCGCCGCGGAGCAACCTCCCGTTCCCGTCCTGGAGGGGTGGAAGTTCCGCTGGGGTGACTCACCGCCAGGGACAGACGGTGTCCCGCTGTGGGCCCAAGCCACCAGCGCCACGGAGGATTGGCGCTCGATGGAGGCGCTCAAGCCGCCTCCGGGCCGCGGCGAGCACAAGTTCCTGTGGGTGAGCATCCCGCTGCCGCGCGGCCCGTGGGCGGAGCCCGCGTTGATACTCGGCGAGGTGAACACCGCCGTCGAGGTGTACGCCAACGGCCAGCGCGTCTACACGAGCGGCCGCCTCAACACGGCCGGGCCCGAGCTGTCCGAGAACATGGTCTGGCATTTGATTCCCGTGCCCGCGACGGCGCTGGGGACCAACCTCCTGCTGCGCATCCAGTCAAGCAATCCGAACATCGGCATCACCCAGTACGCGCAGCTCGGCTCGCGGCACCAGCTGCTCGCCACGGTGACACGCGAGGGTCAGGCGTCGTTCGTGATGGGTGTCCTGCTCCTCGCCGTGGGGCTCGCCACGGGAGGCGCCTTCGCCCTGCACTGGCGGCGGCGGATGCTCGCGGGCCTGGCCATCTTCTCCGGCAGCGCGGGCAGCGTGCTGTTGGGCTTGAGTGGCCTTCCCTATGCCCTCTGGGACACGCCGCTCACCGCCACGCGCTTCACGGTGATTGGCATCTTCATGGTGCTCTCGGGTCTGATGGAGTTCATCTCGGACGCCCTGCTCGAGAACCGCAACCGCTGGTTCCGCATCGGCGCCCTGGCCTACACGACGCTCTGCTCGCTCTTCGCCGTCTGCGCCCTGGTAGACCTGGCCACGGCCCAGCGAATCATGGCGGCCTTCCTGCCCTCGTCGTTCTGCGTCCTGCTCATCGTCCTCGTCGTCTCCGTCAGGGAGGCGTGGCGCGGCAACCCGGACGCTCGCATCTTCGTGGCGGGCCTGGGAGGCATGACGCTCTTTCTCGCGCTGACCATCCTGCCCGTCGTCGGCGTGTTGCCGCAGCTGTTCGGCAACGTGTCCCACTGGGGCTATCTGTCGCTCACGCTGTCGCTGCTGGGCATCGTCGCGCGGCGCTCCATGCAGGTGGTGCGCTCGTTGGAGGCGCACACGCGCCAGCTCGAGGAGCGTCAGGCCGAGGTGCGCAACCTGGCCGAGCGCATGGGCACCGGCGCCGGTGAGTTGGCCACGGTGGTGCAGCAGCTTCGCTCCACCAGCGACCAGCAGACCGAGGGCGTCAGCCGTCAGGCCGCCGCGCTCCAGGAGGCCGAGCAGACGGTGAAGGAGATTCGCCGCTCTTCGCAGCTCACGGCGGAGAAGGCCAGCTCGCTCGCGGCGTCCGCCGAGGGCGCGGAGCAGGTGGGACGCGAAGGCAGCGCCGCGCTGGAGCGCACGCTGGCGGACCTGGCCGCCATCCGCTCCGAGGTGTCGGAGATGGCTCGGCGCATCCTCGCGCTCGATGACCGCACCAAGGAAGTCTCCGGCATCGTCGACTCCGTGAAGGACCTGGCCGACCAGTCCAACATGCTGGCCATCAACGCGGCCATCGAAGCGGCGCGCAGCGGTGAGAGCGGCCGCGGCTTCGGCGTGGTGGCTCGCGAGATGCGCGGGTTGGCGGACCAGTCCATCCGCGCCACGCACCGCATCCGCGAGGTGCTCAACGGCGTGAGCGCCAGCATGCGCGAGGCGGCCCAGTTCAGCGAGAAGGGCGACGAGCGAGTCCGGCAGAGCCTGGACGCGGTGCGCACGTCCAGCGCCCAGTTCCAGGAGCTCGCCATCCTGATTGGCGACTCCAGCGCGAGCATGCGGCAGATCACCGCGGCGGTCAGCGCGCAGGACGCGGGCACCCAGCAGATGGCCATGGCCATCCAGGAGCTGTCCGGACAGATGCAGCGGACCCTCAAGACGGTGCAGGAGACCCAGGAGGCCACCCGCTCCGTGCAATCCCTGGCGGAGAGCATGTCGGGGCTGGCCAGCCAGTCGCTGCGCACCGAGAAGTCCGCGCCCGCCGCCCATCCAAACTAGTCCCCCCACGCCCCACGAGGCCCCATGCGAACAAGGTCAGCCGTCCCCGTCCTGATGCTCGTGCTCGCTTCCTTCCTGGCCTCGTGTGGCGGGGCCCATGCGGCCGCTTCGGACCCGAACCGGCCGCCTCCGCCCAAGACCACGGTGGAGGTGGACAGCCGCAAGACGGTCGACGTGAACCTCTTCGTGTTGAATGGGACGCGGCGCATGCGGCTAGGGCTGGTCCCGGGGATGTCGACGCGCAACTTCGTGATTCCTGCGGACCTGGTGGGGACCTCGGAGCGCCTCCGGTTCGCGGTCGAGGTCATCGGCACGCTGGGCCATAAGTCGATCGGCAGCGAGCGGACCTTCGAGAGCGAACAGGAGCTCACCGCCAGTCCGGGGGATGAGCTCAAGCTGACGCTCTACTGAGTCGGCGCCTCCGGGCGTTTCTCCGGGCCTGACGGAGGGATGCGGCTACAGTCCGCCGCATGACCGACCCGAATCATGGCGTGCTCCTCGAGGTGGCGGACGGTGTCGCCACCCTCACGCTGAACGATGCGCCCCGGCGCAACGCGATGACTCCCGAGCTAGGAGAGGCGCTGCGCGCCCGGGTGAGCGAGCTGCGTGGGCGCGAGGACGTTCGCGCCGTCGTCCTCACGGGAGCTGGCGGCACCTTCTCCGCGGGGGGAGATCTCCAGATGCTGGAGCGGCTGCGCAAGGCCTCCTTCGAGGAGGCGCGCGTCTTCATGCTCGACTTCTACGCGCGCTATCTCAGCGTCCTGGACCTGCCCGTGCCGACGGTGGCCGCGGTGGAGGGCGCCGCCATTGGCGCGGGGCTGTGTGTCGCGCTCGCGTGTGACGTGTGCATCGTCTCCGAGGACGCGAAGCTCGCCCTCAACTTCGTCCAGTTGGGGCTGCATCCTGGGATGGGGGCCACCTGGCTCGTACCGATGCGGGTGGGGGCCCAGCGCGCCGCGGAGCTGCTGCTCACCGGACGCCGCTTCGACGGCCGGGAGGCCGCGCGGCTCGGGCTCGCGCTGGAGGCGACCGCCGCCACGGAGACCCGCGCTCGGGCGCACGCGCTCGCGCGGAGCATCGCCGCGAACGCCCCCCTGGCGACCCGCGGTGTCAAGCAACGCCTGGGGTTGGATCGCGCCGCGCTCCAGCGTGCGTTGGAGGAAGAGGCCCGGCTCCAGGCGGAGAGTTACGGCAGCGCGGACCTGGGAGAAGGACTCGCCGCGGCGGCGGCGCGCAGGGCACCGGCTTTCCAGGGGCGATAGGCGTTGGAGCGGGGTTGTCAGCCTGGAGGGAATGGGCCGTCACTGCGGCCCAATCCAACATTCAGACTGAGAAGCACATGACCAAGCTCAACCAGATCATCGCGGTCGAGAAGGGCGTCAAGAGCCGCTCCCAGCAGGAGCTGACCCAGGCGCACCACGACCTCCAGAAGCCGCAACTGCTCAACGGTATCGCCCGCACCTACCAGCCCCGTGACGAGGAGGGTGAACGCTTCCCCCCTGAGTCCACGCGCGTGCAGGTGCGCACCGACGACGTGCTGAAGAAGACGAAGGAGATCCTCACCCGTCTCTTCGACGTCACCGCCACCAAGGACCTCACCAACTGCCATGCGAAGGCGGACGTTCGCGTCGACGGCAAGGTGCTCCTCAAGGGCGCCCCCGCCACGTACCTGCTCTTCCTGGAGAAGCAGCTGGTGGACCTGCACACCTTCGTGAAGAAGCTGCCCACGCTGGACCCGTCGGAGACCTGGATTCCAGACCCGGCGCAGGGACTGTGGGCCACCGAGCCGGTGCAGACCGCCAAGACGAAGCGAGTCCCTCGCAACCACGTGAAGGCCGAGGCCACCGACAAGCACCCCGCGCAGGTCGAGGTGTACTACGAGGATATCGTCGTCGGTTACTGGAAGACGGTGAAGTACTCGGGCGCCCTTCCCGCCCTCCGGGTTCATGAGCTGCTCGAGCGCGTGGAGAAGCTCCAGCAAGCCGTCAAGTTCGCGCGTGAGGAAGCCAACGGCGTGGAGGCCCAGGAGCTGAAGTCGGGCGACTCCATCCTCGGCTACCTCCTGGGCTAGGCCCCAAGGCCTGGCGCGCACTGTTTCAGGAGTCCAAACTCAAACTCAGCAGCAAGTTGACGCCGAGCGTTCCCGCGTCGCCTCCAGTGCAGGTTCGAACCCTGCCCCCGCCATCTCCTCCCGTGTGGCGGGGTAGCCCAATCGGTAGAGGCAAGCGCGACACATCGGGTGACGCGAAGCACCCCAGCTTCAGACTCTCACTCCAGACTCAGCATTCGCCGTCGCAGGTCCGATCTACCGTCTTCGCCCATCACCTCGAGATGCTGGTGCAATTCCGGCCCGCCGCTTTCTTCCGCTCGCGCGGCGGTCGTTCAATCGCAGGACACGAGGCATCATCCTGAGGCGAAGACTTAAACGTGCGGACCTCATCCATGGCGGCACAACCGGGCCCGGCAGGAGGATACCCTGACCGGGCCCACTTATTAGAAATCTGCAGTGTCAGCGGCAATACACGCGTGGGGTTGCCGGATGGGTTTCGGAGGACTTCAATGCGGAGTCGCGATGCTGTTCGGAAGCAAGACTCCCCCCTCTCGTTCAGAGCTCATCACCGAGGCGGACCTGGCGCGCTCGAAGGGCCGGCTCAACAAGGCCATCTCCGGTTATCGGAAGGCCCTGGAGCTCGAGCCCAAGGACGCTGTCGTGCTGGGAAAGCTCGCGCCATTGCTGGCGCGGACGCGTCAGCCGCAAGCGGCGCTCGAGAGCTTCCGCGCCGCGGCGCAGGCCCATCTCGACAAGGGCTTCGCGGACAAGGCCCTGGCCGTCTACGCCCAGGCGACGGAGCTGTTCCCGCTCGATTTGGACCTGTGGCGGCAGGTGTCCCAGCTCCATGTGCAGAAAGGTCATCGCGCGGAAGGAGTGAAGACCTTGCTGCGCGGCAGGCTCCACTTCCGACGAAGCGGCGAGCGGCCCGGAGCCATCCAGCTCTTGCGTGAGACACTCGCGCTGGATGCGACGCTGTTCGAGGTGAAGCTGGACCTGGCGCTCCAGCTCTCACGACAACAGCAGCGCGAGGAGGCCCTGGCGCTGTTGGAGCCGCTGGTCGCGGAAGCACGCGGGAAGCGGCACCTGTGCAGGTTGCGCTGGACGCAGGCCCAGGTGACGCCTGGCATGGGCACCTTCATCGCGTGGCTGCGAGCGTGGGTGCTGGGGCGCTGACTCACGCGCCTCGGCGTGCCTGAGGCTTGACGCTCCGCCAGGCCAACCTCGGCAGCTGACTTCGCATCCATGCCGGGTCCAATGGCGCGCCCCCGAGGAATCGCCGGCAGGCCTCGTGGCTCGGGCCCAGGAGCACCACGTCCAGAAGCAACGTGGGCCACGACGGCAGAGCGCCCTCCGCGACGAAGCGCGCGACATGTTCGACGATGGGCGCCAGCAACTCCGCCTTGCGCGCGAGGAGGACCTCCGCCGCGTCCGCGCCCAACTCCATGGCCATCGCCTGGTACATGAAGCGGCCCTCGTCGCGGTGGGAGAGAATCCACTCGAGATGGCCATCCACCAGCGCCACCACCGCCTCCTCCGCCGTGGCCGTGGGAACCACCCGGGAGACCAGGTGCGTGAAGAGCCGCTCGAAGGTGCGAATCAACAGCGCAAGCGTCAGGTCCGGGAGCCCATCGAACAGGTGATAGACGCTCGAAGGGCTCGCCCCCGCGGCCTTGCGGATGTCCTCGATGCCCGTGCCGAGCAGCCCCTGCTCCGAGAAGCATCGCAGCGCGGCATCCAGCAGCGCGTCGCGCCGCTTCACGCCATCCCGTCGTGCTGGCCCCATGCCCCTCCCCTACGCGCTGCCCCTGCGTGGATCACCGCCTTCGCCCCTCGCGCACCAACGGACTGTTCTCCCCAAGACCAGGCTGGCCTCGTTGACGGCAGAGCGTACCGCTGATGCCTACCGAGCAGAACACTATTGGTTCCGGACAAAGGCAACGACTCGAGACAAGACTGACGGCCCCCCGTGGCTCATCATCACACGGACGCGCGCTCAGTCCCCAAACGCTCACATCCACACGGGACGTTACATCCAGACCGCCCCGGACCAAGATGGGGGGTCTGTAACAATTCAAGACAAGCCACCCAATGGCCCTCCTGGAAGAACACCCCCAGCAGGAACTACTACTTGCGGGGGGCACAGATCTTCGCCGTGACCAGCAAGGACCCAACGGCGACCGACGATGCGTGCCTGTATATCCTCGACACCCACAACAATGTGCGCTGGCAGATGTGCGACGGGGTCAATCGAAGAGGTCGCATCGCGGTGTCCCCTGTCCAGATTGTAGGGCCAGGCGGGCCAATCGCCGCCCAAGCTGGCATCACTTGCAGCGCTCCAGGCTCGTGGGGCTGGGCTGCGTTCATCTACGTCTCTCACCAGGTGCGTCCCCCCACCTCATCGGCCCCGCCAGAAACTGGAACATTCTTCCAGTTTCACCGAGAGGCTGGCAGGCTTTCGCGCATGACTGACCTCATCCTCACGGGTGCGTCCCGAGGCATTGGCGCCGCGCTGGCCCGGGCACTCGCGAAGTCACGTGAGTACCGGCTCATCCTCGTGGCCAGGGACCGTCCCCGGTTGGAGGCCCTGGCCAGCGCCATCCAGAAAGATGGCGGAGAGGCAATCGTTGTCACTGGGGATCTGTCCACGCTCTCCGGGGCCCGCGCACTGGGTCAGCGGCTCGTGGAACAAGTGACTCCCGGAGCCACGCTGGTGCACAACGCGGGCATCTGGCCCTCCCGGCGTGAGCTCACAGTGGATGGATTCGAGACAGGCTTCGCGGTGAATCACGCCGCGCCGCTGCTGATGCAGCAGGCCCTGCTCGAGGCGAAGCGACTGCGGCGCATCCTGCTGGTGAGCGCGGGACTGTTGGTGAAAGGTCGGTTCGACGCCGCGCGGACCCCCATCGGGGAGGACTTCTCCAGCCTCCGCACGTACTGCGACACCAAGCTGGGTTTCGCCCTGGAGATGCGCGACGTGGCCGCCACTCATCCGGAGCTGGATGTGCTGGTCCTCCACCCAGGAGTCGTGCGCACGGACCTGGGAGCCCGCACGGGCCCCATCGGCTGGGTGCTCTCGCTCGTGAAACGGGGATGGGAAACGCCTGAGGTCTGCGCCGAGCGCCTCTCGCGAATCCTCGCCAAGGAGCGCTGGTCTCCTCCGGGTCAGGCGCACTGGTACGTGGAGGAAGCGGAGCAGCCTTGGCCTCCGGTGACGGAGGATGCCGCCACCCGGCGCGCCGTGCGCGAAGTCCATGAACGGCTGCGCGCCATGGGCTGAGGTCCACCCATGATAGGGACAGGACATCGTGCACCTGAACCCCCACCCCTTCACGCTCCGGCAGCTCCAGTACGCAGTCGCCGTCGCGGACACGCTGAGCTTCCGCAAGGCCGCGGCGTTGTGCCACGTCTCGCAGCCCTCCCTCAGCGCCCAGCTCGCACAGCTCGAGGAAGTGCTCGGCGTGCGGTTGTTCGAACGCGACCACAAGCGGGTGTTGCCCACGGCGGCCGGCCAACGGCTGTTGGAGCGGGCCCGGCGGTTGTTGCTGGAGGCCGATGACCTTCAGGACGAGGCACGGCGCGTCGGAGATCCACTCGACGGGACGCTGCGCATCGGCATCATCCCCACCGTCTCCCCGTACCTGCTCCCCGCGCTCACGCCCGTGCTTCGCAAGCACTATCCCCGCCTGACGGTGGCCTGGGTGGAGGACAAGACCGAGGCCCTGACGCGAAGCCTGGAAGCAGGGCCACTCGACGCGGCGCTGCTCGCGCTGGAGGCAGATGTCGGTGACGTGGAGCGCGACGTCATCGCCAAGGACGCGTTCTTCGTGGTCGCCCCGAAGGGACACCCACTCGCGGCCAGGAACACACCCGTGTCCCTGGCGGAGCTGCGCGAGGCCAAGGTCCTCCTCCTGGACGAAGGCCACTGTCTGCGAGAGCAGGCACTCGCGTTCTGCACACGCGCACGCGCCCACGAGCAGGAGTTCCGCGCCACCAGCCTGTCGACGCTCGCACAGATGGTCGCGGGCGGAGCGGGCGTCACCTTGCTGCCTGGGCTGGCCATTCCCACCGAGAGCCGCCGCGCTGAGCTTGTCGTGCGCCCCATCGCGCCCCCAGTGCCCCATCGAACCCTCGCGCTCGTCTGGCGCCGCAGCACGCCACTCGCCGACGCGCTCCGAAGGCTCGCCGCCACCCTCCGGGATGGCTACCCGCAGGACACTCCCGCCCCACGCGGCACTCGCAAACCGCGCCCCAACCCCTCCCGCTAGAGGAGCCCTCCCATCCACGCACCGCCCAGCAGGATGGAGAGCGTGGAAGCACCTCGCGTCACGTGCGTGGCGACCTTCGCCGAGAGCCGGCGCGCCCTCGAGACAGCGGCGATGCCCGCCGTGAGCGCGGACATGGCCAGCGTGCTGCCCACCGAGAACCCACCCAGGAAGAGGGCCTGCTCGAGCCCCGTGCCGGACACCGTGACGGGAAGCAGCAACAACAGCGCTGAGGCGCCTGTCAGGCCGTGCACCAACCCCACGGCGACGACACCTCGAGTGGGCTGAGCCTCGGCCTCCACGCCCTGGCGCCGCGCCAATCCCCAGACGCCCATGCCCAACAGCGCGAGCCCCGCGACACGCTCCGCCCAGACATCGACGAACTCCAGATGCACCGCGGACAAGAGCACCATGAGCACTCCCGCGGCGAGCAGCGTGCCCAGCCCGTGGCCCAGCCCCCACATCAACCCCACCCGCCATGCCCCGTGCTGTCGGCCGACCGACAACGGCGCGAGGCTCAGCAGATGGTCCGGCCCCGCCAGCGCATGCAGCGCACCTGAACCAACACCCGCGAGAGCAATCAATGGCATGGGCATGACTCCTTTCACCTGCGAGTCAAAAGATGCCCAGTCCTCTCTCATCGTTCCAAGACAACGTCTCGATGAGGGTGATAGCCCAGGACTATCACCCTCCCTCGCCGCCCTACCCCTCCGTGACGGGGCGAGGAGACAGCACGCCCTCCGTGACCTCGCGCCACCACGGGGTGGCCAACTCCCAGCGCGTCGGCTCCACCACGGCGCCCAGGCGAGGGGTGAACAGCCGCACCTGCTGCTCGGTGGCCAGTTGGAGGAGCGTCTCCGCGGGCTCGTCCCACGGGTGCAGTCCCAGGTTGAACGTAGCCCAGTGCACCGGCATCAGCGTTCCACCACCCAACATCGCGTGAGCCTTGAGCGCGTTCTCCGGGCCCAGGTGAATGCCGCCCCAGCTCGGGTGGAAAGCGCCGACCTCCAGCATCACCAAATCAAAGGGACCGTGCCGGCGTCCCACTTCGACCAGCTCGTCCGTCAGCCCCGTGTCGCCACTGAAGAACACGCGATGCTTCTCGCCCTCCAACACCCACGACGCCCAAAGGGTCCGGTTGCGGTCCCCCAGACCACGACCCGAGAAGTGCTGCGACGGCGTGGCCGTGAACACCACGGGCCCCACCTGGGTTCGCTCCCACCAGTCCAGTTCGGTGATGAGCTCCGGCGCGACGCCGTAGGCCTCCAGGTGCGCTCCGACGCCCAGCGCGGTGACGAACCGGACCCGCCGCTTCGCGAGCGCCTCAATCGTGGGACGGCACAAGTGGTCGTAGTGGTCGTGCGACACCAGCACCGCATCCAGCTCCGGGAGCGCCTCCAGCGGCGCGGGCACGGCGTGGAATCGCCGAGGCCCCGCGAAGGACAAAGGGGAGGCGCGCTCGCCAAACACGGGGTCGGTCAGGATGCGCGCGCCGTCGAGCTCCAGGAGCATCGTGCTGTGCCCCAGCCACGTCACCCGGAACCCGGACTCGGGCCGGCGCATCCAGGACTCGACGGGGCTCACCAACGGCACGGGCCCGGGCGGCACGCGCTTCGAAGCCCCCAGGAAGAACTCACCCAACACCGGCAGCGGGTTGCCCTGGATGCCGGGCCCCACGGGCGCGGTGTTGCGGAAGCGGCCCTCCGCGAACTGGCGGGAGGCACGCACCCGCTCGAGTCGCACCCCAGAGAACTGACAAGCATGGCGGGAAGGAGACATGCCCACATCTTTAACGACCCGGGCACATCCCGGCCACCCCGCCAGGAGCGCAGGGCTGCACGCTGCCGGACGTTCGGCGACCTGGGTTCCGTCACCACCGACGTGCGGTCATCAACAACACCGGCCCGCCCACCTGAGGCCCGTGGCCCTCGATGACCGACGAGGGCCACGCTCCGCAGTGCTCAGGGCGCTTCCGAGGCCGCCTGCGCCTCCGCCTTCGCCACCCGGGAGTGCCGCCTGCCGTAGCCGAAGTAGATGGCGAGCCCCAGCGCGAGCCAGATGATGAGGCGCAGCCACGTCTCCAGCCCCAGGCCCAGCATCAAGGCGCCACAGCAGAGGATGCCCAGCACGGGGACCACCGGGACGAATGGCGTGCGGAAGGGCCTGGGCAGGTCCGGCCGCGTGTAGCGGAGCACCAGGATGCCCGCGCAGACGACCACGAACGCGAACAGCGTCCCGATGGACACCAGGTGCCCCAGCAGCCCGATGGGAAACAGCCCCGCCACCACCATGGACACGACGCCCGTGATGATGGTGGACACATAGGGCGTGCGAAAGCGCGGGTGGATGCGGCCGAAGAACGGCGGCAGCAACCCGTCGCGCGACATGGCGAAGAAGATGCGCGGCTGTCCCATCAGCATCACGAGCACCACCGACGCCAGTCCCGCGATGGCGCCCACTCCCACGATGGGCCTGAGCCAGTTCAGCGCGGGCCCGCCATGCGAGATGGCCACGTAGACGGGCTCGGGGACGTCGAGCGTGGAGTACGGCGCCATCCCCGTCATCACCCCGGACATCAACACGTAGAGAATCGTGCACACGACGAGCGAGCCGAGGATTCCGGCCGGCAGGTCTTTCGACGGGTTCTTCGTCTCCTGTGCCGCGGTGGAGACCGCATCGAAGCCGATGAACGCGAAGAAGATGACCCCCGCCCCCGCCAGGATGCCGCTCCATCCGAACTCACCGTAGCGGCCGGTGTTGGGCGGAATGAAGGGCGTCCAGTGCTCCCGCTCGATGTGGAACGCCCCGAAGATGATGACCAGCAGGACGATGCCGACCTTCAGGAACACGATGAGGTTGTTGACCCGCGCCGACTCCCGCATGCCCACGACCAGCAGCACCGTGAGCACCCCCACGAGCAGCGCCGCCGGGAGGTTGACGATGGCTCCCGTGGCGTGAGGGATGAGCGAGCCGGGCGCCGTCTCGAAGGGTGCGTTCGACAGCGCCGCGGGGAGCGCTATCCCCACATAGTCGCGCAGGAAGGCCGTCATGTAACCGGACCAGCCCACCGCCACCGCGGACGATGCGAAGAGATACTCCAGCATCAAGTCCCAGCCGATGATCCACGCCACCAGCTCGCCGAGCGTGGCGTAGCCGTACGTGTACGCGCTGCCCGCAACGGGAATCATCGAGGCGAACTCCGCGTAACACAGCCCCGCGAAGAGACACCCTATCCCCGCCAGGACGAACGATAGGACGATGGCGGGCCCCGCATGCTGCGCCGCCGCCGTCCCCGTCACGACGAAGATTCCCGCGCCGATGATGGCGCCAATACCCAGCAACGTCAGCTGGAGCCCATTGAGGGTGCGGTGCATCTCGTGCCCGCCGCCGTCCTCATCCTGGAGCCTCGCGAGGCTCTTCTTCGACCAGATTCCCACGGGCCCTAGTCAATGACGACTCGCGAACATTCGCAAGCACGGATGACATCCCCCTCACGAAAGTGTCACCCGGCGAGCGGATTCCCGACACCCTGCGCCGCACACCTACTCAGCCGCGCCAGCCACCTCGGCGGTCCTCGCGCAGCTCGCGCCGGTCTTCCTTGAGTTCCTGCCGGCCCTGGCGGATCTCCTGCTCGGCCAGCGCGATGAGTTCCTGGATGAGGTCCCGCTTGCGGTGCAGGGCGCCTCCGTTGCGGCGGCCCTCCAGCTCCATCAGCTCACGAGCGATGGCCTGCCGAGAGCGAATCGAGGCGACCTCCGCCCGCACGTCGCGCCGGTCATCCCGGGCGTCCCGGCGATCATCCCGGACCTCGCGCCGGTTGTTCCTCCGGCCCCAGGCCGCGTCATCGCGGGCCTCCCACTGCTCAGCACGAAGCTCTCGCTGACTGCGATGCGCCTCCGAGCTCGCCGACGACAGCTCGCGGCGGCTCTCGCGCATCTCCGCCCGCAGCAGCTCGCGGAGCCGGTCCTCCACCGCGTTCATCTCGCGCACGTCGCGGCGGGCCCAGGCGTTGTCGAAGCGGGCCAGCACGGACCGGAGCTCCTCCACGTCGCGACGGTCATCGCGGAGCTCGCGGCGGGTCTCATGAATCTCGCGCCGGTCCTGCGCACGCTCACCTTCCGGATGCCGGTGCTGCGCCTGAGCGCTTCCTGCAAGGAGAAGTCCCGCGACCAAGGCCGAAGAGATGACGTTCATGTGGGAGAGGTCCTCGTGAGCGCGGTGTGCGCTTGCGTGTTCACGAGGACTGACGGCCTGGGTGCGTTTTGATTCAACTCCCCCCGACTCGAGGCCAGATGGACCCGGGTTGCTACTGCGCGGCCACTTTGCAGTCCCCGGTCACGGGCGGGGCCTGGACTCCGTTCACCTTGTTCCCGGAGAAGAGGTTGTCGGTGGCCAGCACCAGGTTGACATCGCCGTTGCCTCGGTTGCACACCACCACGCCCCCCGCCGCCGACTGATTGTTCTCGAAGCGATTGCCGCGCAACGTGACGCCCCTCGCCCCGATGTGCTCCACGTAGATGGCCGCCGCGGGGCCTTGCGCCACGAAGTTGCCCACGAAGCGGTTGTTCTCGATCAGGTCGTTGTCCGGCTGGAAGTAGTGCAGCGCGCCGCCGCCCCCCAGGTCATAGGTCCCCTGTGGGTTGGGCCAGCCGAGCAAGGGCCTGTGCACCAGCTCCCCCCAGGTGAATCCTCGAAACGCCTCCAGGCCATTGCCCTTGAAGACGTTGTTGCGCACCACCGAGTTGCGTCCGTGGGTCACACACATCGCGCCGCCGCCCGTCATGGCGTACGAGCCAGGCTGCGCGAAGCGGTCGATGTCCAACGTGCCGTTGTACTCGAACGAGGAGTTCTCGACCCTCGAGCCCACCGTGAACATCAAGTCCACGGCGCCGCACTTGGCCGAGGCGAAGTTGTTGCGGAAGACCGAGTTCAGGATGGTCACGGGCCCCAGGTAGTAAGCCCACAGCCCGCCACGCGTCGAACCCCGGGGGCCGTTGTAGTCGTTCTTCCGAACCTTCTCGAAGACCATGTAGTCGAAGTAGGGATGCCCATCCCCCACCGAGGCGGCGCCGAAGAAGTTCATCCCCCACCAGCCATAGGGATTCGTGGAGGTGAAGATGACGGGTTGGCTGGCCGTGCCGCGCACCTGGATGCCGCCGTACACGCGCATCTCCACCCTCCCCCGCTGGTGATTCATCACGCTGTTCGGTGAGTCGCGGTCCACGTCCGCTTCCGTCACGTCCGGACGGCCCCTGAAGTCGAGGATGACGCCCGGCATCACCTTGAGCACGTGGCCCTTGGGGACCGTCACCACGCCGTCGGCATCCCCCACAATCTGATAGGGCGAGCCCGTCAACGTCAGCGTCCCCGACAAGGTGCCCGCAATGAGCGTTCCTCGCTCCCCCAGGCCCGCCGCCAGCACTTGCGCGTCACCCGCGCGTGGCGTTTGAGCACCAACCTCCTCCTGTCGAGGGCCCGTGCCTCCCGCGGCGGCGCGGCCATCGTGGTTGATTTGGGTTCCCTCTTCATCGAGGGCAATGAGAGACGGTTCGCCGCCGCAGGCGCAGAGGCCCAGCAACGGGACGACCAGGGCGAACCGAGACATCGCATCCGAAAGTGCCAGAGTTTTCATGTGTACCCTGGCATGTAATACCTTCGATGAACCTCTCACCATTGCATGAAGGTCCCATCCCAGACACGCGGGTGATGCGCGCGAGGTGGTACTCAAGTACAGCCAGGCGGCAGCAGTTCGCGTAGACTCCACGTCACGATGAACCGTGAAGAGGCAAGCCAGGCACTCGAGCTCATCCGCCGCGTGGTGACCCAGGCGCGCGACGACTCCGCGCTCCAGAACTGGGGCACCATCTGGATGCTCCACGCATTCACCAACGCCGCGGGCTTCGTCGCCACGCAGTGGCTCTGGTCCCAGTCACATCGGACGCCACACGCTTACGTCCTCCTCTGGGGCACCGTGCTGGCGTTCAACATCGTCACCATCTTCATCCTCAAGCGGGGACAGACGGCGGGCGCACGCTCCTTCGTCGAGCGGCAGATCTGGGCCATCTGGACCACCTTCATCACCGGCATGGTCTGCGTGGCGCTCATCAACTGGCTCCTGGGTCTGGACCGGCTGTTCATGCCCTCCGTGGCCTGCGTGCTGTTCGCCACCGCGTTCTCGATGATGGGGGCGCTCATGGGCCGCATCTGGTTCTCGGTGGCCACGTTCTTCACGGGCGCGGCCCTGGTGATGCCCTTCGTGCCGGACCAGGCCTTCAACCTGCTTGGGGCCTTCTGGTTCGCGGTCCAGTTCGGCGGAGGGCTGATGCTCCATCGCGCACGCAAGAAGCGGCTCGCGGCCCAGGCGCCCATGGCTCGGCTGGTATGACGCCCGAATCCCTCGCGGCCTTGGTGGCGCTGGCGGCCGAACCGCTGGGCCTGGAGGAGCACGAGCTGCTCGCCCGACTCATGCAGGCGGGTGTCTCCGACCCGATGTTGGCGTTGAAAGCACTCCGCGGCGCGGGGCTCGTGCGCGAGGAACGCCGCCGTCAAGTGCCCACGCCGCGGGGTCACGAGGCCTTGCGCGAGGCAGCGCGGCTGCTCGCCCGAAGCCAGGACCCGAGCCCCGGCTCTCCTGGCATGGACGAATGCCCGTCCATCCCCTGGCTCACCCAAGTCCAGACGCACTGGGTGGAGGCGGTGTCCATCAACTACGCGGTGGACGCCCGGCGACTCGCGCGCCTGCTCCCCGCTCCGCTGCTTCCCGAAATCCACCGAGGCACCGCGTGGGTCCAAGTGCTGATGTCGTCGCTGCGCGACATGCGGCCCCAAGGGGTCTCCCCCTTGTTGGGCGTGTGCTTCTACCAGGTCAGCTACCGGGCGGCGGTGCGCTACCAGAACGCCCGGGGCGAGTGGCGGCGCGGCGGATACTTCGTGCGCAGCGAGACAAACGACCCGGTGATGCGCCACGTGGGCAATGCCCTGGACGAGTTCCGCTTCCACACCTTCGGCGAGGCGAACATGGTGATGGCGCGCGAGGGCAAGCTGCTCACCGTCGCGGTGGACCCGGAGGCGGCCTTTCCAGGGGGCAAGCTGGTCGCCGTGTTCGACACGGAGCCCCGAACACAACCACCCCTCGGCAGCGTGTGGACGGGGCTCCAGGACCTGCCTGAGCCGCTGGTGGAGTGCTACGACGCGCTCGGCGTCTCGGGTGACTTCGTCTATGTGCTCACCATCGACCGGGAGCCGTGGAACGCTCGCTTCTGCACGCCCGTGGAGCTGTACTGCGAATACTTCGACGAGGGACCGCTCGCGCCCGGCGCACGTCTGGATTCGGTGCTGCACCTGACGGAGTGCGCCTACCGCTGGCGTCCCCTGCGCCGGGAGCGCCATGCCCCTGTCACCGGCTCCGTGGAACGGTGAGGCCCCCACCCGTGTCCAACGCGCCATGACAATCCCGCGCGCACGTGTCGCCGTCGTTCTTGGAGCCCTGCTCGCCCTGAGCGCCCACGCGGAGGACCGCGTCGCCACCGCTCGCAAGCAGCGGATGAAGGACGTCACCGCCCTCTTCGCCACCGCCGGGACAGCGTGGCCCACGGACCAGCTCTATGTCCGCGCCTTCAAACATGAGCGGGAGCTGGAGGTCTGGGCCGGCCCCAAGGACGGGCCGCTGGTGAAGGTCCGGACCTACCCCTTCTGCGCCGCGTCGGGCGAGCTGGGTCCCAAGCGCCGTGAAGGCGACCTCCAGGTCCCCGAGGGCTTCTACACCCTCGACCTCTTCAACCCGCGCAGCAACTACCACCTCTCCGTTCGCGTCAGCTATCCCAACGCGGCGGACAAGCATCACCAGGGACCGGGCGTCCGGCTCGGCGGCAACATCTTCGTCCACGGCGACTGCGTGAGCATCGGCTGTATCGCCATCCAGGACGGCCCCATCGAGGAGCTGTACTTGATGGCCTTGGACACCCGCGCGCGAACGAAGCGCGACCCTCCCATCCACATCTTCCCGCGCAGACTCGATGCGGCGGGGATGAAGGCCCTGGAGAAGGAGGCGGGCGAGGACAAGACACGGCTCGCCTTCTGGAAGAGCCTTCAGCCCGCGTACACCCTCTTCGAGGAGAACCCGCGCGTGCCTCGCACCTCGGTCGACGCGAAGACCGGAGCGTACCAGGTGCAGCCCGCGACGAAGGCCGGGCGCGCGGGGCGCTGAGTCCCCGCGTGAGGCGCTACTTGCCTCGCACGATGAGGATGTCCACGCGGCGGTTCAGCTCACGGCCGCGCGGAATCAGGTTCGGCGCCTTGGGCCGGGTGTCGCCCAGGCCCGAGGACTCGATGCGCGACGGGCTCAGTCCCGCGCGGACCAGCGCCTCCGCGACAGCGCGGGCCCGGGCCTCGGAGAGGGATTGCCGCGCCGACGCGGGGGCCTCGCGATTGTCGGTGTGACCTTCCAGCTTCAGGCGCAAGGACTCGTCACGCACCAACAGGTCCACCAGCAGGGCCACGCCCGTGGTGGAGCCCTTGCGCGGCGCGGCCTGCTTCTCCGCGAAGCGCGGCGGCTTGGGCAGCTCCACGCGCTCGTTCTTCACCTGCGCCTGCTGCGCCTTCTTCGCGGGCGCCTTCGCCAGGACGAAGGACACCGAGGCCTCCTTCTCGCGCGACACCTTCACCTGCCGCGTCTGCGCGAGGAACCCCTTGGCGAGCACGTCCACCGTGTACTCCCCCGGAGGCAACATCACCTGCGCGGGCTTGCGCGCGCCCTTCTCCAGAATCACCTGTTGAGGCGCACCCTTGCTGCCCCGGACGAACGCCGTGGCCGCCACGGGCTTCTTCCCCACGAGCACCTTGAGCGACAACCGGCCCGGCGCCACCGGACCCTGCTCCGGCGCATCCCGTCCCCCCGGCACCGGCGGCGGAGTCACGGCGACGGGCGGAGGCGTCACGGGGGGCGGAGTGACAGGCGGCGGCGTCACAGGCGGCGGCGTCACCTTCGCCACGGGGGCGGGCCCCGCGTCGGCTGGCTCCAGCAGCGTCGCGTCCGCGAGCTGCGCGGTCATCTCGGCTGATACATCGTGCGACAGCTTCAGCTTGAGCCGGGGATCAGGCGCCGTGGGATTGATGGAGGGCAGCACTCGCACCCTCATCCGCAGGCCCTTCTGCGCCTGGAACGTGACGGAGGCCGTCACCTTCCAGAGAAAGCCACTCTCCTCGCTGAAGAGATTCCAGGCATCGTTGGTGTACGTGACGCGGGAGACGAGCGTGTAGGAACCCTCGTCCACCTTGAGCGCGGCGAGCCGGTGCACCCCAGGCCCGCTCAGGACATCCAGCCCCGGCACCGCGAGCGGCTGGCCGTTGAGGAGGAAGTCCACCTCCAGGAGCTTGTACGCACGCGACGTCCCCGCTCCGGGGAGGCCCTCGTAGGTGATGACGACCTCCGGAGGGGGCGTCTTGACCAGGGCCTGGAGCTGCCGGTCCAGGTCCTCCCGGGCGCGCTGTTCGACGGTGGAGGGTTCAGCCGCGAGCGCCGTGGCGCCGCTCAGGAGCGCCAGGAGAACAAGACTCAGTGCCTGTACGGAGGAGGAAGCCACGGGGGGCCACAGCATCGCACAACCGGGCCGCATCGCGAGTTGTTGGGCGGGGCGGGCTGACCACCAGCCGACCGTCGGCCCCCCTCCCCCTCCCGGAGGCCCAGCCCGTCCTCACCCCGGGTCCAGGTCCTCGCCCTCGTTTTTGGCTCCCATCCCGGCGCGAGGGGCGCTACTCCTGGCCCCCGAAGACTCCCCCGAAGAGGCCACGCGATGACCGACTTCCAGTTCCAGGACATGCTCCCGCTGGGCAAGGACGAGACGCCCTACCGGTTGCTCACGAAGGATTACGTCTCCACCTTCGAGGCCGGCGGACGCAGCTTCGTCCAGGTGGCCCCCGAGGCCATCACCCTGCTGACCCGGGAGGCGATGCGAGACATCGCGCACCTCCTGCGCCCCGGACACCTGGGCCAGCTCTCCAACATCCTCAAGGACCCCGAGGCGTCGGCGAATGACCGGTTCGTCGCGCTGGAGCTCTTGAAGAACGCCAACATCGCCGCCGGTGGCGTGCTGCCGTCCTGCCAGGACACGGGCACCGCCATCGTCATGGGCAAGAAGGGCCAGCACGTCCTCACCGACGGCAACGATGAAGAGGCCATCTCCCGCGGCGTGTTCGACACCTACCGCACGTCGAACCTGCGCTACTCGCAGATGGCGCCGCTCGACATGTACCGGGAGGCCAACACCGGCAACAACCTCCCCGCGCAGATCGAGCTCTACGCCACGGGAGGCGATGCCTACAAATTCCTCTTCATGGCCAAGGGCGGCGGCTCCGCCAACAAGAGCTACCTGTACCAGGAGACCAAGGCCCTGCTGAATCCGCAGAGCCTGCTCAACTTCCTCGACGCGAAGATCCGCTCGCTGGGCACCGCGGCGTGCCCGCCGTACCACCTGGCCATCGTCGTGGGCGGCACCTCCGCCGAGTTCGCGCTGAAGACGGCCAAGTACGCCTCCGCGCGCTACCTGGACACCCTGCCCCGCGAGGGCAACGCCCTGGGCCGAGGCTTCCGCGACGTGGAGCTGGAGGCGGAGGTGCTCAAGCTCACGCAGCGCATGGGCATCGGCGCCCAGTTCGGCGGCAAGTACTTCTGTCACGACGTGCGCGTCATCCGCCTGCCCCGCCACGGCGCCTCGTGCCCGGTGGCCATCGCCGTGTCGTGTTCCGCGGACCGGCAGGTGCTCGGGAAGATCACCCGCGATGGTGTCTTCCTGGAGCAGTTGGAGGCCGACCCGGCGAAGTACCTCCCGGAGACCACCGACGCGGACCTGTCCGGCGAAGTGGTGAAGCTGGACCTCAACCGCCCCATGAGCGAGCTGCGCGCGGAGCTGTCCCGCTACCCCATCAAGACGCGTGTGTCGCTCTCCGGCCCCATGGTCGTCGCGCGCGACATCGCCCACGCGAAGCTCAAGGAGCGGCTGGACCGCGGCGAGGGCATGCCGCAGTACCTGAAGGACCGCATGGTCTATTACGCGGGCCCCGCGAAGACGCCGGAAGGTTACGCCTCCGGCTCGTTCGGTCCGACGACGGCCGGACGCATGGACGCGTACGTGGACCAGTTCCAGGCGGAGGGCGGCAGCATGGTGATGCTCGCCAAGGGCAACCGCTCGCAGGCCGTCACGGACGCGTGCAAGAAGCACGGCGGCTTCTACCTGGGCTCCATCGGTGGCCCCGCGGCGCGGCTCGCCAAGGACTGCATCACCAAGGTGGAGGTGCTGGAGTACGCCGAGCTGGGCATGGAGGCCGTGTGGAAGATCGAGGTCGTCGACTTCCCGGCGTTCATCGTGGTGGATGACAAGGGCAACGACTTCTTCGCCCACATCAACAAGCCCACCGCGAAGAAGTAGGTCTGTTCACCCCTGGGGGCGAGACGTCCTTCGCCCTCAGGTGGGGGGAAACACATCCTGCGCGGCCACGGGCGGCGGCGCCTTCTTCTTCGGAACGAGGCTGCGCCGGGGACCCTTCAGGGCCACCCCCAGGAGCATGCTCGCGGGGAGCAACATCCCCAAGCCTTGCGTGAGGTTGGCGGGCGGATGGACCACGGCCCCCAACACCAGCGCGGAGAACAGCACACCACAGACGACGCGAAGCACGATGGAGTTCACGCGAGCGACCTCGTGACGGGACGCTCCAGCGTAAACATCCTCGGGGCCATGTCCACCCGGCCCCGAGGACTCGCTCAGCACCCCACCATCCAGGCCGGACGGCGGGGCGCTCGAGGAACTACCAGATCTTCACGCGCTGCTCGGGCGGCAGCCAGCCCGCATCGCCCTGCTTCACGCCGAACGCCTCGTAGAACTCCGGCATGTTCCGCACCACACCATTCACCCGATACATCGGCGGGGAGTGGCTGTCGGTGAGCAACATCTGGCGCATGGTGTCGTCGCGGTACAGGCCGCGCCAGATCTGGGCCCAGCCCAGGAAGAAGCGCTGCGCGCCCGTGAAGCCCGCGATGGAGGGCGCCTGCTGGCCCTTCAGCGACAGGTTGTAGGCCTGGTAGGCCACGGTGAGGCCGCTCAGGTCACCGATGTTCTCACCCAGCGTCAGCTCGCCGTTGACCTTCATGGACTCCAGCGGGCTGAAGCCCGAGTACTGCGCCACCAGCATGGAGGTGCGGGTCTCGAAGCCCTTCTTGTCCTCGTCCGTCCACCAGTTGCGCAGGTTGCCGTTGCCGTCCGAGCGGCTGCCCTGGTCGTCGAAGCCATGGCTGATTTCGTGGCCGATGACACCGCCGATGGCGCCGTAGTTCGTCGCGTCGTCCGCGTCCGGGTTGAAGAACGGCGGCTGGAGGATGGCGGCCGGGAAGACAATCTCGTTCATCGTGGGGCTGTAGTAGGCATTCACCAGTTGCGGCGTCATGCCCCACTCTTCGCGGTCGATGGGCTTGCCCAGCTTGTTCACCATGCGCTGGAACTCGAAGGCCTCGCTGCGGCGCATGTTGCCAACCAGGTCACCGGCGACAATCTTCAGCTTCGAGTAGTCCCGCCACTTGTCCGGGTAGCCGATCTTCACGTTGAACTTCGACAGCTTGTCCTGGGCCTGAGCCTTCGTCTCCGCGCTCATCCAAGGCAGCCCGTCGATGCCCACGCGGAAGGCCTCGCGCAGGTTGCTGACCAGCACCTTCATGCGCTCCTTCGACGAGGGGCTGAAGTGGCGCTCCACGTAGAGCTGGCCCACGGCCTCGCCCAGTGCCTCGTCCACCGAGGCCACACCGCGCTTCCAGCGCGGACGGTTCTCCTGGAGGCCCTGCAGCGTCTTGCCGTTGAACTCGAACGCCGCCTGCTCGAAGGCGCTCGACAGGAGCGGCGCGCGGGCGGCCACCACCTTGAAGGTCATGTACTGCTTGAGCACCGGCACGGGCGTCGCGTCGATGATTCCCGCCAGCGACTCGAAGAAGTCCGGCTGGCGCACGATGACTGCGGGCGTCGCCTGAGCTCCGGCGGCCTTGAAGAAGCGCGACCACGCGAAGCCCTTGGACAGCGTCTCCAACTCCGCGATGCTCTTGAGGTTGTACGTGGCCTCGCGGTCCCGGCTCTTCACGCGGGTCCAGCTCTTGTCGGCCAGCGTCGTCTCGAGCGCGAGGATGTCCTGGGCGGCCTTCTTCGCGTCCTTTTCACCGGCCAGCGTGAGGAGCTTCTCGATGTACGCGACGTATGCGGCGCGAATCTCGACGAACTTGGGCTCCTCCTTGGAGTAGTAGTCCTTGTCCGGCAGGCCCAGCCCGCCCTGGCTCATGTACGTGATGTAGCGCGTGGCCTGCTTCTGGTCCTGGCCCACGAACATGCTGAAGGGCGTCTGGACGCCGTCGCGCTGGAGCTCCGCGAACAGCTCCGGCAACTGCTTCTTGTCCTTCAGCTTGCGCACCCGCGACAGCTCGCCCGCGATGGGCTTGAGGCCCAGCGACTCGATGCGCTGCGTGTCCATGAAGCTGTTGTAGAGGTCGCCCACCTTCTGCGGCGTCGTGCCCGCCTTGCGGTCCTTCGCGGCGGCGGCCTCCTCGATGATGGTGCGCAGGGCGAGCTCGGCCTTGTCCGCCAGCTCGATGAAGGTGCCGTAGCGCGCGCGGTCCGCGGGGATGGGCGTCGTCTTCAGCCAGGTCCCGTTGACGTACTGGTAGAAGTCGTCCTGCGGGCGGACCGAGCGGTCCAGGTTCTTCAGCTCGACGCCCAGCGCGCGAACGGCCTCCTCGGACACGGCCTCCGCGATGGGAGCGGACTCCGGCGCGGGCTTCGCCACGGGGGCCGCCTCGGCGGCGGGCGGGGCCTCGGCCACGGGCGGCGTCTCGGCGATGGGTGCGGACGGCGGCGCGCTGGCGCAGCCCGTCAGCAGCAGGGTGCCAAGGGCAGAGGTGGCCCAGGCGCGGTGGGCAAGGAACTTCTTGGGGCTCATGTGGCTCCGGGGGACTGAGGGACGGGGGATGCTGCCGGACCCGAATGGCCGTCGTCCATCCGGGCAGGCGGAAAAAACAGCCACGCCCCCGTCCTATTCCTCCGAAGTGCGCCGGAAACTCTTGCCATCCCGTGGAAACAGTCATTCCCGGCGCCAGGCCGATGGGTCAGCGCTGTCCCATCACCGGGGCGGGCACGGAGGGCTGCGGCGCGGGCGTGGAGGGCGTCACGGGCACGGGGGCGGGTGTCACCGTCACGTCCTGCGACAGGGCATCCAGGTCATGGAAGCCCTTGGTCGTCACCTCGCCGCCCTTGAACTGGGCCCATCCGCGCAGTTCTCGCCGGTAGGTCTTCGTCATGTTCCACAGCTGGATGCCGCTGTTGGCGACGAAGAGGTACAGGCTGCGCTTGGGGTTCCACGGGTTGGGAAGCGCCATGGCGATGCCGTCATCCGGACGGCCGTAGGTCTTCCCCTGCCAGCGGAAGTAGCGCCGGCCCAGCTCCACCGGGAGCTTCTTCTCCTGCGCCAGCCGGGCCAGGAGCGCGTTGTCCTCGGCGCCACCGAAGACAATCAGGTCGCGGTCCGCGAGCTGCGCGTCCGTCACCTCGAAGTCCGGCGCCACGGGGAGCAGGCGCTCGGTGAAGTTGTCGGCGAGTGACTCGCGGTAGCCCAGCACCAGCGTGCGCATGGACTCCGTCTGCCGGGCGGTGCCGTGCACCAGGAGCAGCCGCTCCCACGCATCCGTCTGGTTGGACAGCACCTGGAAGCGCTCGCGCGGCACGGGCACGTCATTTCCTGGGTTGAACACCACGCGCACCGGGGCTTCCTGCGTGCGCAGGACGAACGTCTCGCTCGCCGCGCCCTTCACCTCCACGCGCTCGAGCGTCGAGCCCTTCGCGGTGCGCACCTCGACCAGCGTGACGAAGTGCCAGGGCTTGGGGCCCGGCTGCTCCACCTTGAGAGTCACCTCGTAGCCGTCCTTCACCTGCGAGGCGGTGGCGCGGAAGCGCGGCTGCGGCAGGCCCGTGCGCTCCAGCCACTGCGAGATGAACGGCCCCACGTCCTTGCCCGAGACCTCCTGCGCGGTGCGCTTGAAGTCCGCCGTGGTGACGTTCTTGTTCGCATAGCGCGAGTGGACCGCGCTCATCACCTTGCCGAAGTCCGCGTTGCCCAGGAGCAGTCGGAGCTGGTGCAGCGCGAAGGTGCCCTTGATGCGCGGCACCAGGTACGTGCCATAGCGGCCGTATTCCGTCTTCGCGGTGGCGGGCGCCACATCGGCCTCGCGTGAGGTGATGAAGAGGTAGCGGTCATTGAGCTCGGCGAGCACGTCGCGCTGCTGCTCGAACGACTTGTCGAGCTTGTCCTCGTGGCCGGACACGTCGCGCAGGAGCCGCCAGTACGCGGCCGTCCCGCTGACGAGCCAGTTGTCTCCATCCGTCGAGGGAAACAGCGTGTTGGCCCACAAGAGCGACTTGTCGAAGGAGACCGCGTCCTTCACCTTGGCGAAGTCCAGCGGAAGGGCCTTGGGCTCCTCTGGCGGCGTCCAGGTCTTGCGCGCCTCCTTGAGCCGGTGGGAGACGGAGACGGGGTTGAACGTGGTGTAGCCCAGTGACAGGTGCGGCGTGGCGCCGGGCAGGTCGGGCATGAAGCGGCTGCCAATCATCTTCTCGCGCAGCGTCGTCTTGCCGTAGTGGGCGAGGAACATCAGCTTCTCGGCCATCTCGGACGTGGTGACCTTGCCGTCACACGCGTGCGGGCGGTTGATGGGGCTGGAGGCCATCATCCGGATGGCGGAGTCCAGGTCGAAGCCCTTCTTGCCGTACTTCGCGTAGTACTCCCAGAAGGCGATGTCGCGGTTCCAGGTGTTGAAGGCCAGGTCCGCGGGGGCGTTGTCGGGGTTGGAGACGGACTCCTTGCGGACCTCGATGTCGCGGTTGTTGTTGTTGGCCCAGATGAAGTCCTTGAGGTTGCCCGGAGTGTCCGCCGCGTTGCTTTTGCTGCCGGTGCGCCACAGGCGCGTCTTCTTCGTGCCCAGCAGGAGACACGCACCCTCGTCCGTCTTCGCGTCCGCGAGCGTCCAGTCGTTGGTGTACAGGCCGTTGTTGTTCTCCTTCATGATGCGGGCGACATCATCGATGGAGTTCGCGTACTGGGCCGCCTTGCGGATGCGGTTGGACTGCGGCGTGCCGTTGATGTCGAACGGCGTCTGCCCCACCGTCGTCTCACCGATGACGATGCCCGCGGAGTTGATGAACCAGTCCGCGCCGCTGTGGATGCCACCCGGGAAGGTCTGCATCACGAAGCGGTTGCCGCGGGTGGGCTGCACGTCGAGCATCACGTCCCAGTGCACGCCGGTGTAGCCGTCCCACATGAAGATTTGACCGATGATGGCGCGGCCGTCCTTGGTCGCCGACTTGGTGGCGACGAAGGAGGAGCAGTGGTCGCCCTTGCCACCGCGCTCGGCCTCTTCATCGGCCTTGAGGAAGGTGCGGCCCGACAGTGACGTGGCGGTGGCGCGGTTGGCCTCCTCGAGTTGGCCTGAGTCCACGGCCGTGTTGAGCGTGACGATGTCGAGCACGTCCAGGTCGCGCCCCTTGAACTTCGCGCCGCCCTTGTTGGCGCCGTCCGCGATGCCCTTCATCTCCTCGAGGTACTCAGCGTCGAACTTGCGCAGGAAGAGCGAGTCGGCGAGGAGCCGCTTGTGGTTCCAGCCCTTGGCGGCGTCGGCATTGTCGGCCCGGACGCCGAGCTTCTCCATGTAGCGGACGATCTCCTGTGCGACGAGCTCGCCGAACTGGAGGCCGCGCTCGTAGGGCTCGCCCTCGATGTGGACGTAGATCCACCCACCGTCGTCGTAGCGGAAGCCCTTGCCTGCCCAGCGCACGGACTCGAGTGGGACGTAGGCGGTGATGTCGTCGACGGGCTCGAGGCGCACGTCGTCGAACCAGGCGGAGCCGGTGGCCTTGCCGTTGCGGCCCAGGTGGAGCTGCACGTTGTCGGAGGACTGGGTGGCGAAGAAGAGGACGGAGGCGCGGGCTCCGGCGTCGCCGCTCGACACGGGGGCGCAGTTGGTGAAGGGGAAGCTCTTCATCGACAGACAGGCGCCGTGGGCCGTGGGATAGCGGGCCAGCGGATCCACCTGGACGCCCTGGGTTCGCACCCACGCACTGAGGCGGTAGAGCTGGCCGACCTGGAGCTTGAGGACCGAGGACTCGACGGTGGTCTCACCGCCGCCCTGCGGGCTTGCGATGAGCAGGCCGCGCGAGCCTTCGACCTTGCCGTCCGCGCTGGCGCTGCTGCTCACCTTGCCGGCGCCGGTCGAGGTCCAGAACGCGGGCACGGCGGAGGAACCTCCCGCCACCTCGAAGCCTCCATTGGGGACCGCGGAGGAGTTGGCGGGTGCGGCCCATGCGGAGGCACCCGTGAGTACGCTCGCGCACAGCACGAGCGTACTGAGTCGCTTCGACGTCAGGAGGAGGTCGGTCATGTGGTTCCCGTCCCGGGCACGCGGGGGAGTGGCTCGGGCAATCGGGGTGCATGACACTGCCACCCGTTTCGAGCGTCAACCCTTCAGGTTCTCTGAAGGGCGCATGACGCGAAGCGACTTCGATGGGATGGGCCCGGGAGGTGGGCCCCGTCCCATCAGCGGAACACCTGGCCCGACACGCTGAGCACGCCGCGCAGCGCGCGTCGCACCGCGTCCACTCGCCTGGATTCGACCCAGGGCGGCTCGACGGGAGCGTCCCAGTCGAAGACTCGCAGGCGAGAGAGGAAGCCCTGCTTCACGCAGCCCTCCAGGCTGAAGACGTGCAGGTCGTGCGTCCAGCGTACAGCCAGGCGCAGGTCGCGGGAGAGTTCTGTCCAGTCCAGCGGTGGCGAAGCGAGGACACCAGGCAGGTCCACTCCGCCGCCGGTGCTGCCCACCGCGAGTGAGCCGGTTCCCGGGGCGTAGCTCCATAGCAGCGCGGCGCCTCGAGGGCGGACGAAGCTGGTGTAAAGCATGAGGACCTCGCGGTCAGCGGGGACGTCCAGCACGCCCGCCACGCGGCGCAGGACCGAGGAGCGGGCCTGGCGTTCGTCCACGATGAGTGGGAACTGGTACGCGTCGACGCGATAGCCATCGGCGCGGATGCGCTCCACGAGCGCGCGATAGCCCGCGCGGGCTTCGCGGGTGCGGCCGCCTCGCAGGAGGAAGCGGGAGAGCATTCCAGGGAGGCTGCGGAGCGGGGCTTCGGCCCAGGCGCGCAGTTCCTGGATGTCGGGCTCGATGTCGAGGCCCACGCCGGCCCACTGGAGACCTTGTTCGGCGGTCCAGGTCCTGAAGGCCTCGTAGCGTGCACGGGCTTGGAGGACGTTGCCGGCGTGGAACCAGTAGCCCTGATCCACGGGGAGGAGGAGCCACGCGGTGACGGGGATGGACTCGCGGTTCAAGCGGCGCACGACTTCGGCGCGCTCGGGGCTGAAGTCGAGCAGGCCGAGGCTCACTCCGGCTTGCAGCGCTTGGAGATCCTCGACGACACCGCGAGTGTCGAACAGCTCGACAAGGGGTTGTGGAGCCAGCTCACAAAAGAAGGTCAGGAAGTTGGGTTTCATGGCAGCTTCGCGCCTCCGGGCATACCCCCATAGGGGCACATTTCGCAGTGAGGAGCACCATGGAATTCCATCGAGGCCGCCTGTTCGACCACGTCCACCTGCGGGTCAAGGATCTGGAGGCAAGCAAGAGGTTCTACCAGGCCATCATGGACGTGCTGGGCATCCCCCTGGGCTCGGTGGGACCTGGCACGTTCTACGCGGATGAACTCTTCGTGACGCCCGCGGATCCGGGGGCACCGAGTGGGCGCGGTGTCCACCTGGCGTTCCAGGCGAAGGACCGTGAGACGGTCCACCGCATCTACGAGGCGGCGCTCAAGGCCGGGGGCAAGGACAACGGCGGACCTGGGGAGCGGCACTACCACCCGGGCTATTACGCCGCGTTCGTCTTCGACCCGGACGGCAACAACATCGAGGCCGTGTACCACGGCCCAGGGAAGCGCTCGGCGGACTCGGTGGTCATCGTCGCGTAGTCGCGGCGCGGACGAGTAAGACCTGGCGGTGGGATGCAAAGTGTCCCACTGCCCCCGGTCGAATGACTTGTCAGGTGGGTAGCACTGATGAAGCAGTGCCAGGCATTCAAGACTCCAGTCGTAACTTGACGTGCCTTTGCGGATTTGCATTCGTGGCGCGGAAGAAGGACTCAATCCTTCATCAGGTCCCGAGGCATCATCCATGACCTTCAACAAGATTGGCAAAGGGCCATCACAGAGTCCGACCGCCCAGTTGCGGCAGACCCAGGCCCCAACACCCAACGCAGGAAATGTGGGGACGACCCCAGGTGCCCGTGAGGGAACGCCAGCGCCCTCGACGACAGCTCCCAAGTCGCCACTGGGCTTGCACACAGACCAGGTGGACACAAAGAAGCCCACACCGCGGGACGGCGCGATGAAGAGGGTCCTTCAATCCCCGGAAGACGCCAAAGCACTCCACTCCCGGCGGGGCAACCTATGGAAGCCCGTGGCGAGTACCCATCCGCAGACAAACAGCCCCGCAGATGGGTCACCCCCCATCCACGCCACTGACCTCCAAGGCGTGAACTCCCATCCTGAACTGGCGATAAGAGCCTGGGCCGAGAAATGCACCAATGCGAACCAAGACTCGGCGGTCATTGGCAATGTCTTGCAGGGCGAATTGACGAAACACGAGACAGACCCTGAAGCAAGAATGGGAATCTGCGGCGCCTTGGTCCAGGGCTGGATTGGAATGCTCGCACTCGGCGTCATGAGCGGCGAGAAACAGGGCGTTGCGAAGACCTCGGAAGCGTTTCATGAGCATGTCAGGTCGAGTCTCGAGGAACTCAAGGCCACGAACCATTCATTGCTGAGCGAGAACCGCGCAAACGGGCTGGAAGAGGACGCGCTCGACGTGGCCTTTGATGACTACAACACGCTGGAGACGAGCGGAACCGAGAGCAAGACGAAGCTGGATGCACTGAAAGATTCGCTCTTGAAGCGCGAAGCGACACACAACACCAAGATAACTGCCTACGAAGACAATCTGGGCGCGGGGTTGGTGTCAGAAGACCTTGTCGTCCCAGAAGATAAGATGCCGACGAACCGGGCGGATCTGGTGAAGGTGCTTGGAGAGTGCTTCAAGGACGATGCCGCATACCGGATCGTCATCTGCCAAGACAACGCGAGCGCGGGGCACGTCATAGGTGTTTTCAAGTCAGGTGATGAGTATCGCATGATGGACCCCAACACAGCCGAGTGGAAGGCGAAGAGCCCCGAGCAACTCGTTTCAGTGCTGGCTGATCATCTGGAGGAACTCTATCACTCGTCGAGCACTCGTTCGGACCGGTTCACGTCGCTCGCGGTAGTTCGTCACACGCTCCCGAAGCCCGAGACCTATCCATCCACGAAACAGCCGTAGGCCCCAAGGTAGAATGGGCCACCACGAGGTGTCACCAGGGAGGAATCGGGTCAGCCGGGGGGCGCCGCACGAAGGAGCACGGCGCCTCGATCAGGGCCCTGAGAGCTGCTCACACACAGGCAATTCGTCGCCTTGGGGACACCTCGAAGAAAGGCCTGCGAGGCGATGATGGCGGCGGTCGGCAGCGTGGCCGCGCCCAGGTCACCGAAACGAAGCGGGAGGAAATCGACAGGCAGGTCATCCACAGCGACGGGCCGGTAGCCCTTGCCCGCGTCCATGCCTCCTGGGGCCAGGGCCCGAGGCAGGGCCAGTTGGAGTTCCGTGCTGCAACATCGTGGCCCGAGTCCCATTGGCGCAGCGGAAGGGCCCCTCCGTCACGCCCACGGCCTCCGCGCGCCAGAAGGCCCACGTCTGGTGGGCGTCGAATACGAGGCCGTTGAAGGCCCCCATCGCGCACAGCCCGACCTCGCCACCCTTTCCCACCCACGAGCCGGCCGCCCGGGCCGTCACGGGATCCGCTCCTTCTCGAAGACGTTGATGGCCGCCAGTTCCCGGGCCCGCTTCGGCACGGGGACGACGGAGCGCCAGGTCAGCTCGAAGCGACGCTCGTTGGGCTCGAGCAACACCGTGTCCAGCACGGGGCGGTGCTCCACCCGACCCTTCGCCGTCACCGCCAGCACGCCGAAAGCGAGCCTTGGCAGTTCGAAGCCCACCTGTCCGCTCGCGTTCATCCCAAATCCGGCCAATGAAGGTCCCCTGAAAAGCGGCCAATGGAGAGGACCGAGACGTTGACGCCCGGGTAGGACGTGGTGTCCTTGATAGAAGGCGTTCTGGGAGATGTGGCCGGACTGCGAGTTGACCAGCATCCATTTCTCGATGCCCGGGTCCTTGTGCGCGTTGTCGCCCTCGAAGCACCGGCACTCCGCCTCGGGGTTGCTTCCCATGGGGCAGGAGCCTTCGTGGGGACGTGGCGTCGGCCCTTGCCCCTTCGCCTCATTGATTCGCCGCTTGCGATATTCATTGCGCGCTTCGCGCGGTGCCTTGGCGCGCAGGTCATAGGTGCCGAAATTCGCCGGCTTGATGCCACAGGCAATCAGTGCCAACACGCACTCGGGCTTCCACAGCGCCGCCCAATGAACGGCACCGTACCGCAACAAATTGACCGCTCAACAGACGTGGAAGCCTTGCAGTGTGAGGGCACCGGGCGGAAGACTGCCACGCCGCATGGATTAGCATTCGGGCAGGAGTGTTCTGAAACGGACACCTCGACCCACGAGGGGAGCGTGCATGGAGAAGTGTGCCCACATCAGCCCTACAGACCTGCCCACAGAGACCACTCTCCTCCGAGCCACGGCGCGCGAGGGATTGTCCAAGCGCTTCGACGTGGAACTCGGGCTCGCCTGTGGAGCCCTCAATGGCGCAGGTGCATCCTCAAGCGCGTGAGGCTTGGAGCATCGGGGTCGTCCACATCGCGTGGACGACCCCGCCTTGTGCGCCCCTTGAACCCTAGTGCGGGTTCACTGCCCTTACGGGAGTGAGTCCCGGTACTCGAAGTTGCTCAGGTACGCATCATCGAGCATGCCAGAGGGCTGCAAGCTGTGCTGTCCCAGCGCGAATCGGCCCGAGTCCGGATCCCAGAGTCGATACTGGTCGATGCTCGCGCGCTTGTAGGTCATCCACGCGCTGATGTCGACAGTCTCGGGGGGAGTGGTATTGCAGGGGTTCGGGCTCAGGTGATGGTAGATGCGATAGCCCTTGAAGTCGGTGATGAGCCCTTCCGCCTTGACCAGGACGGCTCCATCCCAGATGGCCTTGTGTGCACCATTCGGCGCGCCGCAGTTCCCCTCGTCATCCTGGACGATGTCGTAGGCGCCGCTCGGGACTTTGTGAGAGGCCCCCGGAAAGCGGGCCTCGAACTTCTTGATGATGTCCGCGACCAACTGAGGGCTGGAGGCAATCTCCGCGTCCCCGAAACCCTTGCCCACATCCTCGATGAAGACGTCCTTGACCCCGAGGACCCGGGCGCTGTTGAGCAGCTCCACCCGCCGCATCATGCCAATGTTCTCCTCTGACATACCGTGGTTGTGGTCGGCCGGGTGCGCGCTTGGATTGGAAGGGACGTAGAGGGGACAGTTGGCGATGTTGTCGGAGAAATCACATTCACTGAGACCAGGCCCCAGAGGCTCCGAATTCATCATGGCCCGAAGACAGCTATTGAGCCCATCGGTGATGAGCACGAGATAGACAGGACGACCCGCCTCGACATGTTCGCGGATTCCTCCCGCCATGCCGATGGCCTCGTCGTCAGGATGCGGAATGTAGAAGATCACGGGCCACTGGCTCATGAGACGCGGAGCGGAAGTGCCTTGGGTTGACACCGGGGGCTGGCCCCCGTCCTGACATCCCTGAGCCAATGCGAGAAGGAATACAGTCACTGCCAGCTTTTTCATTGAGTCCACCTGGAGAGGAGACAGCGCTCCATTGTACCCCGCCAGCTGGACCGAGGGTGGATTTGAACGATGGATGAGATTAGCGACTGTTTCCGCCATCCTGGTTCAAGTAGTCGCTCCCTTCACGAGCGCCGCGATCACGGTCTCCGAGTCGTCCAACCACTTGATGGCGAACTCGGGGTTCGCGGCGATGCCCAGTTCAACCCGCGGGACGAAGATCGCGGGCACGTAGGCGAGGAGGTAGCCGTATGCCCTCCGACCACCATGCACCTCCTCGTCAAGCTCCTCGAAGTATGCGACCCACGTGTCCCACGGGGGGGTGTTGTGGACATCGAAGAAGCCCTCGCTTTGGCCCTCCGCTCCGCCATCCGCGGTCTCGTCATCAGGGAAGAGGACGAGGAGGCGGCCCGGCAGGTTCCTCCACTCGAGACTGGGGACTTCAATCCCTGCGGCCTGCAGCGCCTTGGAGCGTTGTGTGCCCATCCTGTCCACGAGCCTCGCGGGCGTGATCCCCAGAAGTCCCAGGTCTTCGACATCCACCGGGTCACGAAGCCCGCGCAGACTCCCTCGAGGGTCCTGAACGCGGGCCTTCGCATCACACCAAGCGACAGCTTTCGCGAGTTCATTGCGCAGCGACTCGACTGGTGAGTCACCGTAGAGCGTGGAAGAAATGAGCCGAGGAGGCATCTCGAGAGAATGCCGTGGCATCCCCGCTTCTGTCCCCCTGAAAGCGGGCCCACGGCGCGGAAGTCGTCCGCTCAACCCGCATGAGAGAGCTGCGCAACCTCGGCCGGACGGGAGGCGGATACCGTGGCGTCGGCGGTGCGCCGTGTGTTGGCCTCGATGGCCACATTGCACAATGCCATCTGAGCTTGGAGATGGAGAACGAAGGCACGACTTCGGCCCATGCTCCCCCCAATCAACGCCCCCACCAGGCCGCCAATCAGAGCGAGCGTGCCGCCACCCGATGCCGCTGAACCCGCGGCGCCACCCATAATGGCGCCGACGACGAAGCCGAAGAACGCGAACTTGAGAACGATGCGACGTGCCTGGGCATAGAGCGCCTCGGCATGCGACTGAATCACTCCTGGATCATACTGGACCGTCATAACGCCCCCCAAGGGTTGAGCGCTTCGCTCGTGGACCGGCGCAGCCCCCTCACGACGAGGCGCGCCGAGAAAGCAAGGCAATCACCAACCACTCGAGGTGCGGAATACCACCTGAGTGGTATTCCACGAGACCGCGCCCCCCTACCTCACGCGTTCCGACGACACACCCGCTTTGCTTGCCTACGCCGGCGCGCCGTCTCGAACAAGGGAGGTCCAATCCCTCTCAATACCCCCAAGGGAACTTCTTGAAGTCCCGCTTGCGCTTCTGGACGAACGCATCCCGGCCCTCCTGGGCCTCGTCCGTCCCATACGCCAGACGCGTGGCCTCACCGGCGAAGAGCTGCTGTCCCACCATGCCGTCATCCGGCAGGTTGAACGCATACTTCAGCATCTTGATGGCCGTGGGGCTCTTCGTGTTGATCTCCGCCGCCCACTCCAGCGCGAAGTCCTCCAGCTTCTCGTGCGGCACCACGGCGTTGACCATCCCCATCTGGAAGGCCTCCTGCGCCGAGTAGTTCGCCCCCACGAAGAAGATCTCCCGCGCACGCTTCTGCCCCACCTGCCGCGCCAGCAGCGCCGACCCGTAACCACCGTCGAAGCTCGCCACATCCGCGTCCGTCTGCTTGAACACCGCGTGCTCCTGGCTCGCGATGGTCATGTCACACACCACATGCAGGCTGTGCCCCCCGCCCACCGCCCACCCCGGCACCACCGCAATCACCGCTTTGGGCAGGAATCGAATCTGCCGCTGCACCTCCAGGATGTGCAGCCGCCCCAGCTTCGCCGGGTCCGACTCCCCCTCCTCCCCCTCGTACTTGTACCCGTCCTTCCCTCGGATGCGCTGGTCTCCGCCCGAGCAGAACGCCCAGCCCCCATCCTTCGGGGATGGCCCGTTGCCAGTAATCAGCACACACCCCACGTCCGTCATGAAGCGCGTGGCCTCCAGCGCCCGAGACAGCTCGTCCACCGTGCGCGGACGGAACGCATTGCGCACCTCCGGCCGGTTGAACGCGATGCGCACCGTGCCCTGGTCCACCGCGCGGTGGAAGGTGATGTCCTTGAACTTGTGGCCCTCGATGGGCTTCCAACGGGCCGGATTGAAGATGGCCGAGACCATGGGTTTCTCACTCGGGAGATAGGGGGAACGGCGCGGACCCTACGCCGCCCCGCCAAGGGCGTCCATTCTCACGGTGTCGCTGGGCTCGCCCCTCGAAAAATGTCACCGTACGCGCGCCCACGGTGCATCCCATCGCGAGGAGTCCCGCGCCATGCCCGCCGACGTCGCCCTGCTCAAGGAAGTCCCTCTCTTCGCCGCCCTCGACGACGAGGAGCGCGCCCTGCTCGCCGCCCAGCTCGAAGAAGTCCACCTGCGGGCCAGCGAAAAGGTCTTCAGCCGCGGCGACCCCGGCGGCGCCATCTACATCGTCAGCTCCGGCGAGGTTCAAATCTCCGTCGAGGACACCACCGGCCAGGTCATCGTCTTCGAGACCGCCCGGCGTGGAGACTTCTTCGGCGAACTCTCCCTCCTCGACGGAGACCCCCGCAGCGCCGACGCCCGCGCCATCCAGGACACCTGCGCCCTCAAGGTCGACCGCGCCGACCTCCAACTCCTCTTCCAACGCCACCCCTCCAGCGCCATGGACGTCCTCACCGCCATCGGCCGCCGCCTGCGCGAGGCGGACAAGATGCTCCACAGCCGCCCCACCCTCAGCCCCAACGAGATGGTCGAGGAACGGCTCACCACCATCCAACGCCTCGCCGATGGCCTCGCCGCCTTCAGCGGCACCTTCACCTTCATGCTCCTCCACGCCGCCTGGTTCGCCGCGTGGATCTCCATCAACCTGGGCTGGGTCCCCCTCCTCCACCCCTTCGACCCCTTCCCCTTCGGCCTGCTCACCATGGTCGTGAGCCTCGAGGCCATCTTCCTCTCCTGCTTCGTCCTCATCAGCCAGAGCCGCCAGGCCGCCAAGGACCGCATCCGCTCCGATGTCGAATACGAAGCGAACATCCGCGCCGGCATGGAGGTCACCCAGCTCCACACCAAGCTGGACCACCTCTACGCGCAGACCATGGCCCGCCTGGACGCCGTCGAACGTGCACGCCTCCCGACACCGCCCCGTCCCGGAAACGCGACCGGCACCCCAGGGTAATCCCAACGCCGGCACCCAGCGTGTCAGACACCCCAGGTAGGATTCCTCTCAAGCCCACATGAAACCCGCCGAGAAAGCCGCCATCCTCCTCGAGCGTCTGCGCACGAAGTATCCCGACGCACGCTACGAGCTCAACTGGTCCACCCCCTACGAACTGCTCGTCGCGACCATCCTCGCGGCTCAGTGCACGGACGAGCGCGTCAACCGCGTCACCGCCGTCGTCTTCCCCAAGTACCCAGGTCCTCGGGCCTTCGCGGACGCGGACACCGCCGAGCTGGAGGAAGACCTCAAGCCCACCGGCTTCTTCAAGCAGAAGACCAAGACAGTGCAGGCCATGAGCCGCGCGCTGCTCGAGAAATTCAACGGCGAGGTCCCCCGCACCATCGAGGAGCTCGTGACGCTCCCCGGCGTGGCGCGCAAGACAGCCAACGTCGTCCTCAACACCGCCTTCGACATCGCCTCCGGCATCATCGTCGACACTCACGTCGCCCGCGTCAGCGAGCGCATGGGTCTGACGAAGCACGACAAGCCCGAGGCCATCGAGCAGGACTTGATGAAGCTGGTGCCCCAGGACGCGTGGACCTTCTTCGGCCCCGCCACCGTCCTGCACGGCCGCTACACGTGTGTCGCCAAGAAGCCCAAGTGCGACGAGTGCATCGTGAAAGACATCTGCCCACGCATCGGCGTATAGGCACACCCGACCCTCAAGGTCCGCGCGCAATCCTCCGCTGCCAAGGAATACGGACAATAAAGCAAAGGTTCAGCCGTCCTTTTGGGTGACATGAACCCAGCTCCGTCACCGTCCCCCATCGCCGAAGCTCGACCCATCGACTCCGGCGAACGGTTGTTGCTGCTCGACACGCTGCGAGGCTTCGCACTCTGCGGCGTATTCCTCTCCAATACTTTCGTGTGGTTCAGCGGCCGGGTCTTCCTCCCCCGGTCTCAGATTGAAGCGCTGTTCGCAAATGGGACGTTGATTGACAAGGCATTGTTACCCATTGTTTCGATGCTGGTGACGGGCCGGTTCATCACCATCTTCTCGTTCTTGTTTGGCCTGGGGTTCGCGGTGCAGATGGGGCGCGCGGAGGCTCGTGGCGCCCCTATCACCGGGTTGTATGGGCGACGGCTCGGGGTGTTGTTCGGGATTGGGATCTGCCACCTCCTGCTCATCTGGTACGGAGACATCCTCAGCAGCTACGCGCTCCTGGGCGGCTGGCTGTTGCTGTTCCGGAAGCGGGAAGACCGCACGATTCTGTGGTGGGCGGTGGGGCTCATCTTCGGCGGGCCGCTCCTCGTCTCGGTCATCCAGAAGATGCCGCAGCTCCTGGCGGCCACTCCGGAGGCCGCCGCCGCCGTCGCCAAGGCGGAGACGGAGCGGTCCGCCGCGCTGAAGGCGGAGCTGCTGCCCACCTTCCAGACCGGAACCTGGTGGGAGATCGCGAAGGCGGGCGTGCAGTTCTACCGGCAGGAGTTCCTGGTCGTCATGGTGCTCAACCTGCCGGTGATTTTTGGCCGCTTCCTGGTGGGTTACTACGCGGGCCGGCGGCGGCTGTTTCATGACGCGGGTCAGCACATCGCGTTCTTCCGCCGGTTCTTCTTCTGGGCCCTGGGCCTGGGCATCACGAGCAGCGCCGTGGGCGCGGTGATGCAGCAGCTGTTCATCCGGAAGATCCTCAACCCAGACACGATGCCGGGCTGGCTTCCGTTCGCGATGCAGCCCATCCGCACCATGGGAGAGGTGGCCATCGCCGCCACCTATGTGACGGGCATCACCCTGCTCTTCCAGAAGGCCGCGTGGCAGAAGGTGCTGGTCCTGCTCGCCCCGGTGGGACGGATGGCGCTGACGAACTACCTGTGCCAGTCCACCATCAGCGTCCTGGTGTTCAATGGCTTTGGCCTGGGGCTCTTCGGCACGATGCGGCCCTTCCATACGGTCCTGTACTGCCTGGGCGTCTTCTCTGTTCAAATCGGGGTGAGCCACCTGTGGCTGTCGCGGTTCCGCTTCGGTCCCGCGGAGTGGGTGTGGCGCTCGCTCACCTACGGAAAGGCGCAGCCGATGCGGAAGGAATCGGGGCCCGCGGAACCCGCCATGGCCCCGTAGTCCCTCAGCGAGCCGACACGGGGGCGAAGCCGTGGTGCTTCGCCCGCCAGGCGACGGCCCACGTGGGAAGCAGGAGCGCGGCCAGCAGCCACGGGATGGACGCCACTCCCACCGTCTCGAGCAGGACGCCACCGATGATGCCACCTCCCGCGATGGCGACGTTCCACGCGGTGACCAGCATCGCTTGAGCGACATCGGCGGCCTCTCCCGCCGTCTTCGCGGAGGCCGTCTGGAAGAGCGTGGCCACGCCCCCGAACGCCAGTCCCCACGCGGCCACTCCGGCGTAGACCACGACGGCAATGCCACCCCACAGCCCCAAGGCCACGGCCACCAGCGCGAACAACGCGGTGCTGCCGAGCACCAGCTCCCGCAGCCAGCGGTCAATCCACATGCCCACCAGCCAGATGGAGACCAGGGCGGCGACGCCGAAGACCAGCAACACCCGGTCGAGCGTCCCCTCCAGTCCAGCCTTCGCGACGAACGGAGCGATGTACGTATAGAGCGTGTTGTGCGCGAGCACATAGGCCAGCGTGACGAACAGGACGGAGGGAATCCCCGGCAGGGTGAACACCTTCAGGAGCGACAGGCGCTGGTCCTCGCGCTGCCCGGGGAAGTCTGGCACCCGGGCCAGCACCCAGCCCACGAGGACGAAGGTGATCCCACTCATGATGCCGAAGGTGAAGCGCCACCCCAGCGCCGCGCCCAGGAAGGTGCCGGCGGGAATACCCAGGGACAACGCGACGGGGATGCCCGCCATGACCACCGCCATGGCGCGGCCCTTCTGGTGCTCGGGCACCATGCGGACCGCGTAGCCCGCGACCAGCGACCACAGGAGCCCCGCGAACACGCCCGCGAGGAACCGCGCCGCCAGCGTCAGCGCGAAGTGGGTGGACACCGCGGTGATGATGTTGACGACGGAGAAGCCGAGGATGGCGACCAGCAGCAGCGGACGCCGCCGCCAGCCCTGCGTCGCGGCCGTGAGCGGAATCGCCGTCACCAGCGTGCCCAGGGCGTAGAGCGTGACGAGCTGCCCCGCCATCGCCTCCGAGACCCCCAGGTCGACACTCATCCGCGTCAACAGCCCCGCGGGCAGCGCCTCGGTGAGGACGGTGATGAAGGCCGCCATGCCCAGCGCGAGCAGGCCCGACATGGGGAAGCGGTCCGAAGTGGCCTCGGAGGGGACAGGCGCGGAGGGAGCCGCGGATGCATCGAGAAGCGTGGGGGTGGAGCGCATGGTGCCGCCAATCAAGAAGGTTGGAGGCAACGTAATTTCGCGCACCATCGCGGACCACGGGGCTAGAGTTCCGAACACATCGGACAGGAATGTCCTGAATCGAGGTCGGCGCGAATGGACAGCCTGGGCTCACTCAACGCCTTCGTACAGGCCGCGGAGACACGCAGCTTCACCGCCGCCGGACGGCAGCTCGGCGTGTCCTCTTCGGCCATCGGCAAGGCCGTCGCGCGGCTGGAGGAGCGGCTCGCGGTCCGACTCTTCCACCGCTCGACGCGCACCATCACCCTGACGCCGGAGGGCGCGCTCTTCCTCGAGCGCTGCCGGCGCATCTTCTGTGAAATCGAGGCCGCGGAGCTGGAGCTCGCGCAGACGCGGGAGGCGCCTCGAGGCCGGTTGCGCGTGAGCATGCCCCTGGCGGGCATGTTGATGACCCCCACGGTCAGTGCATTCATGCGTGCGTATCCGGAGATCGAGCTGGACCTCGACTTCTCCGACCGGCTCGTGGATGTGATTGAGGAAGGCTTCGACGGCGTGGTGCGCGCGGGTGAGGTGAATGACTCGCGGCTCATGGCCCGGGTGCTAGGCACCTTCCGGCTCATCCTGGTGGGCTCGCCCGACTACTTCGCGCGGCGAGGGACACCTCGAAAGCCCGAGGACCTCAAGTCCCACGCCTGCCTGCAACATCGCTTCGCCTCCACCGGCAAGCTGGAGCGCTGGCCGCTGCGCCGCCGGGGACGCAAGGAGCTGGAGTTGCCCTCGACGGCGGTGGTCAACACCATCGAGCCGCTCATCTTCATGGCCGAGCAAGGGCTGGGCATCGCGTGCCTGCCGGACTTCGCCCTCCGGCGCCAGCTCGCTCAGGGCACGCTGGTCACCGTGCTCGACAGCCACCTGGACCACGAGGGCACGTTCCGGATGCTCTGGCCCTCCAGCCGATACCTGTCCCCCAAGCTGCGGGTCTTCGTCGACTTCATGGCGAAACACCTGTTCGCGCCGTGAGACATCCCGGACCCGACGAAATCCGCGACAGCCCGAAGAAGAGCCATCCCCCACGGGCACGGGCTGTGGCAGACTCACGGGGACCATGTGGGATTGGGTCCGCCAGCTAGGCGAGTGGGCGCGGGAGGATGCGCCCTTCGCCGTAGCCACCGTTACAGCCTGCCAGGGAAGCACCCCCGCCGAGCCCGGCGCGAAAGTCCTGGTGCGGGGCGACGGCGTGTTTCACGGCACCGTGGGCGGCGGACACCTGGAGCAGCTGGTGCTCGCCGACGCGCGAGCCTGTCTGGCTCGAGGTGAGTCCCGCGCCTTCCGCTACCCGTTGGGCGCGAAGCTGGGCCAGTGCTGTGGAGGCGTGGTGGATGTCTTCGTGGAGCCCGTCAACCACGGGCCTCGGCTGTATCTCTTCGGGGCGGGCCACGTGGGCCAGTCCCTGTGCCGCATCCTGGAGGGAACACCGTTCCGGGTGCACCTGGTGGACGAGCGCCCCGAGTGGCTCCACGGCGAGCGCATCCCCGACTCGGTGACGCGCCATGAAGAGCCGTGGGAGGAGTTCTTCGCCCAGGCGGTGTGGGACGCGCGGCGGACCTATGTCGCGGTGATGACGCACCGGCACGACCTGGACCAGGACATCATCGCCGCCGCGGTGGAGAAGCCCGCGCGCTACCTGGGCCTCATCGGCAGCAAGACCAAGTGGGCGCGTTTCCGCCAACGCCTGGAGGCGCGAGGGGTTCCACCGTCTCGCATCGACCGCGTGCAGTGCCCCATGGGGTTGGAGCTGGGGGGCAAGTCGCCGCAAGAGGTCGCGGTGAGCATCGCCGCGGGACTGCTTCAGCTCCACCATCAGCCTTTCATTGAAACCCAGCCCGAGTCTTCCGTCTCGGAGCCGCCCCGCCTGCGCGGGGTTTCATCTGGAGAATGAGCACCATGTTCGAGTTCCGGCTCAACGGGAGCCTGGTTCGCGTCGAGGATGTGTCGCCCAACACCACGCTGCTCGATTTCCTTCGCGCCCGGGGCGCCACGGGGACGAAGCAAGGCTGCGCCGAGGGCGACTGTGGCGCGTGCACCGTGGCCATGGTGGATGCGGACGCCGAGGGCAACCGCTGCCTGCGCGCGTTCAACAGCTGCATCGCCCTGGTGCCCATGGTGGCCGGGCGCGAGGTGGTGACGGTGGAGGGCGTGGGCTCGAAAGAGAAGCCCCACCCCGTCCAGCAGGCGATGGTGAAGCACTACGGTTCGCAGTGTGGCTTCTGCACGCCGGGCTTCGTCGTCTCCATGGCGGAGGCGTACTCGCGGCCGGACGTCTGTACCCCCGAGGCCGTGGCGGACCAGCTCTGTGGAAACATCTGCCGCTGCACCGGCTACCGGCCCATCCGCGACGCGATGATGGAGGCCCTCGCCGAGCGCGACGCCAAGGTGGGCTTGCAGCCGCCGCTCCCGGGGACTCCGCTGGGGGGTCCCGCCGCCGCCCTGCCCTCGCTGAGCTACGAGGCTCGAGGACAGAAGTTCCTGCGCCCCACGTCGTGGGAGGAACTGCTCTCGCTCAAGGCCACACATCCGGAGGCGATGCTCGTCGCGGGTGCCACCGAGCTGGGCGTGGACATCACCAAGAAGTTCCGCCGCTATCCGTTCCTCGTCTCCACCGAGGGCGTGCGCGGCTTGCGTGACATCCGCCGCGAGGCGGATGGGTGGTACGTGGGCGGCGCGGCGACACTCGTCGACCTGGAGGATGCGCTGGGCCAGGAGTTCCCCGAGGTGGGGAAGATGCTCAACGTCTTCGCCTCGCGGCAGATTCGTCAGCGCGCCACGCTCTCCGGCAACCTGGTGACGGCTTCGCCCATTGGCGACATGGCGCCGGTGCTGCTCGCGCTGGATGCGCGCCTGGTGCTGGCATCGACGAAGGGCGAGCGGACCGTGGCGCTGTCCGACTTCTTCCTCGCGTACCGCAAGACGGCGCTCCAGGCGGACGAGGTGGTGCGCTTCATCGTCATCCCCCATGCCCCGGCGGCGGGCACCGGGCTCACTCGACTGTCGAATTCGTACAAGGTGTCCAAGCGGCGTGAGCTGGATATCAGCATCGTCGCCGCGGGCTTCTGCGTGGAGGTGGACGCGGCGGGCGTGGTGCGCTCGGCGCGGCTGGGCTACGGCGGCGTGGCGGCGACGCCCGTTCGCGCGCGGCGCACCGAGGACCTGCTCGTGGGGCGGCCGTGGACCCGGGAGACCGTGGACCAGGCGCTCGTGGTGCTCGCCGGGGAGCTGTCTCCCATCAGCGACCTGCGAGGGAGCGCGGAGTACCGGCGCGGGCTCATCGTGAACCTGTTCGAGAAGTTCTTCTCGGGAGAACACAGCCCCTCGCTGGACGCGTCCCCGGGCTTTCTCGCGGACGGACGCGAGCTGCCCACGGACAGCACCCGCTCACTCCGCCATGAAAGCGCGCTGGGACACGTGACAGGGAGCGCGCGGTACGTGGATGACCTGGCGCAGTCCCGCCCCATGCTCGAGGTCTGGCCGGTGTGCTCGCCGCACGCGCACGCGCGCATCCTTCGAAGGGATGCCTCCGCGGCCAAGGCGATGCCGGGCGTCGCGACGGTGCTCCTCGCCGAGGACATCCCTGGCATGAACGACACCGGCCCCATCCGCCACGACGAGCCGCTGCTCGCGAAGGACGAGGTCCTGTTCCACGGGCAGTTGGTCGCCCTGGTGGTGGGCGAATCCGTCGAGGCATGCCGCGCGGCCGCAAGCCAGGTCGTGGTCGAGTACGAACCGCTGCCGGCCATCCTCACGGTCGAGGAGGCCATCGAGAAGCACAGCTACCACACCGAGCCGCACATCATTCAGCGCGGTGACGTGGCGGCCGCGCTCGCGGCGAGCCCTCGGCGGCTGTCCGGCACGGTGACGATGGGCGGACAGGAGCACTTCTACCTGGAGACACATGCCGCGTTCGCCGAGAAGGGCGACGACGGCGACATCACGGTGGTCTCCTCCACGCAGCACCCGTCCGAGGTGCAGGCGGTGATCTCCCACGTGCTGCACATCCAGCGCAGCCGCGTGGTGGTGCAGGCGCCGCGCATGGGCGGCGGCTTCGGTGGCAAGGAGACCCAAGGCAACGCCCCCGCGGCGCTGGTGGCGCTGGCCGCGTGGCTCACGGGCAAGCCCGTGCGGTGGATGATGGACCGGGACGTGGACATGATGGTGACGGGCAAGCGTCACCCCTTCCACACCACCTTCGAGGTGGGCTTCGATGAGCAGGGCAAGCTGCTCGCCCTGGATGCGCAGCTCGTGTCCAACGGCGGCTGGTCGCTGGACCTGTCGGAGTCCATTACCGACCGCGCCCTCTTCCATCTGGACAACGCGTACTACATCCCCGCGACGCGCTACCTGGGGCGCGTGGCGAAAACACACCTGGTCTCCAATACGGCCTTCCGCGGCTTCGGTGGGCCGCAGGGCATGCTCGTGGGCGAGGAGATCCTGGACCGCGTGGCGCGCTCGCTGGGACTGCCCGCGGACCAGGTCCGCGAGCGGAACTTCTATCGGGGCACCGGCGAGACGAACACGACACACTACGGCCAGGAGCTGGAGGACGAGCGGCTGCCGCACCTGTGGCGCCAGTTGAAGGACTCGTCCGACTTCTCGCGCCGCCGCGCGGAGGTGGACGCGTTCAACGCCCGTTCGCCCCGCATCAAGCGCGGGCTGGCGATGACGCCCATGAAGTTCGGCATCTCCTTCACCGCGACGTTCCTCAACCAGGCGGGCGCGCTGGTTCATGTGTATCGGGATGGCTCGGTGATGGTGTCGCACGGCGGCACGGAGATGGGCCAGGGACTGCACACGAAGATTCAAGGTGTGGTCATGCGCGAGCTGGGCGTGCCCGAGTTCGCGCTCCGCGTGGCGAAGACGGCCACGGACAAGGTGCCCAACACCTCCGCCACGGCGGCATCGAGCGGCTCCGACTTGAATGGCGCCGCGGTGCGCGAGGCGTGCCTGACGCTGCGCAAGCGGCTGGAGCCCGTGGCCGTGAAGCTGTTCGCGGAGAGGAAGGGCCGCGAGGTGACGGCCGAGCAGCTCGTGTTCCGCGATGGACTCGTGGAGCTCCAGGGCGCGCCCGAGGTCAACGTGGGCTTCGCCGAGGTGGTGGATGCCGCGTACCTGGCGCGCATCAGCCTCTCCACGACGGGGTACTACCAGACGCCGGGCATCGGCTACGACAAGGCCAAGGGCCGCGGAAAGCCGTTCCTCTACTTCGCCTACGGCGCGGCGGTGACGGAGGTGGAGGTGGACGGGCACACAGGCATGAAGCGTGTGCTGCGCGTGGACCTGCTGGAGGACGTGGGCGACTCACTCAACCCAGGCGTGGACCGGGGACAGATCGAAGGCGGCTTCGTCCAGGGCATGGGGTGGCTCACCGGCGAGGACCTGCGCTGGGATGCCAAGGGCCGGCTGCTCACACACTCCGCCAGCACGTACCCGGTGCCCGCCTTCAGCGACGCGCCCGTGGACTTCCGCGTGAGGCTGCTGGAGCGCGCGCGGCAGCCCAACACCATTCATGGCAGCAAGGCCGTGGGCGAGCCGCCGTTGATGCTGGCCCTCTCGGTGCGCGAGGCCCTGAAGGACGCGGTGGGTGCCTTTGGCCACTCCGGCGGAGAGGTGGAGCTGGCGTCTCCCGCGACACACGAGGCCCTGTTCCTCGCCATCCAGAAGCGGCTAACCCGGCGCGAAGGGGCAGACGGACTCGTGGCGGCCTGAGCGGCAACCGTCGAATCTGATGCTCACGGCACGCGCGTGGCTCAGCTCGCCACGCGCTCCGGGCCCTGACGCACCGCTCCTGGCATGACGGGGAGGTGCGCCGCGCCTCCCTGGAAATGCGCCGCGGCCCACTGCGCGAGATGCGCCACACACGTGTCGATGGCCCCCCCGGTGGTGAAGATGTGATTGGTGCCTTGCAGGCGAATCCGAGTCAGGTTCGGCTGCCGCACACCCGCCAACGCCGAGCGGTGGATGCGGTCGAAGAACACATCCCGCAACTTCCCTTCCGCCGTGATGACGAGCACGGGGATCCCTCGCTCCACCACCCGCTGCCATGCCCGCACCAGCGGCACGTTGGCCACCGCTGGGAGCGAATCCCAATCCATCAGCAGGTCCAACAACCGCTGACGGGGGAACGGCACGTACTTGAACAGCCGCGCGTACTCGTTCTCCCGGGTCAACATCCGCATCCAGCCCCAGTAGGAGAAGAGCTTCGACGTCACGCGCTTCAATGACAGTCGCGAGGACTCCGGCTCGGACTCGTCCTTGGCGCCCTCCCCCGCCACCCCGACCGCCTCCTGCTCGGACAAGTAGAACTCGGGTTCGAACATGAAGAGCCCGAGCACTCCCTGTGGCTCCTGGTCCGCCAGATACAGCGACGTTGTCGCCGCGCCGCACAAACCGCCCAACAGCAGCCCCTCCAGGACATAGCGGCGCTGGAGCTCGGCCCGCACCGCGTTGGCCATCTCCACGAAGCCGCCATTGCAGACGTGCTGGTAGAGCTCCGCGGTCGTCTCGGGCAGCGGGCCCTCTGAATCTCCCAGTCCAGGCAGGTCCACGCGAAAGCACGGAAAGCCTCGCGCAGAGAGCTGCTCCGCGGCGTGTATCGACAATCCACCATGTCCAGCGCGGGGCACATGTCCTGGGTTCAGGAAGAGCACGCCCACCGAGCGACGCGTCCCCGGCGCGGGTGGATGGTAGGTCCCCCACAGCCGATGACCCTTCACGTCGAGATGGAGCAACTCCCTCATGTCCGCGCCTCCATGGGGACTGAAGACTTCGCGATGAAGCTCACGCCGTCCTCATAGAGGTTCGTCAGCTCCGGCAAAAGCCGATTGCTGGTGGTCCAGAAGAAAGGTCTCGGTGCACGGACCGAATGGCTCCATCCCGGTGCCAGGAATCGCTCCGCCGGACGGCCGTCCAGGTGGACCACCCGCCAGGGGCGGGGCTCATCTTTCTCGGGAAGCGCCAATGCGTAACCTTCAGCGCTACGCCACAACCCCCGGGACCACGCGAGCCCCTCCACCTCCACCGTCCGCCCCGCCTCCAGCGCCGCCACGTACTCCTCGCGGGAGCGAGCCTGCCCACCCGTTCCCTCCAGGTTGTCCGCCGCCACCTTGCGGCGAAGGATCTCCAGCAGATGTGTCTGTCCAGACTCTGGGGGATCCCACATCAACAGCCCGTCGACGCGCTCCGTCCGGAACACTCGCGCGGCCAGGAGCGCCCCCAGCCGGAGCCCATGCACCATGAGAGGCACGCCAGGGCACAACTGGCGCAGATGCTCCAGGCCCGTGCGCAGATCCTCCTCCCAACGTGGGAAGGTCGCCTCATCGAAGCGCCCCGTGCTCTCACCACAGCCTCGATAGTCCAGACGCAACACGTCGACACCCTGGGCCGCGAGAAAGCGCGCCCAGCGCACCCAGACGACATAGCCATGCTCACGCTCCAGGCCCAACGGCCCCGCGAGCAACACCGCCGCCCGGCGCCCGGTCCGCGCGCCGTGGTGAACGAAGTAAAGAGAGTCCGCGCCCTGGGAGAGATACCCAGGAGACTCGGTCGTGGCCTGCATGTGAGTGATGAATCCCCCGCCAGATTTCGCGGAATGGTAGGGACGCGCCACCGAGCGAGTCAAACAGTCATTGCCCGTTGAGGGAGATGCCTGCGCGCACAGCCTTGCGTCAACAAGGACCCGGACAGGGAAATACCCTCCGAAGCCATGGGACGCGCGAGGGGATGGGCCGACGCCAGGGAGGACGGCCCCGAGGGTTCAGCGCACCTGCGCCAGGATCGCGAGCACGATGATGCCATTGAGTCCGATGCCCACGGAGAAGTAGCCACCACTGCCACGGCTCACGCCCAGGGCCATGTTCAAATGGCCGATGTCTTCGAGGCAGAGCTTCGCGCCGACCTCACCTCCCATGTTCATGGCGACGAGACTCCTGTCCTGCAGCCGCCCGAGCATCATCTTCCCGTAAGGGACGAACCACTCGTTCACGTAGTGCTGATAGGCGAAGGTACCGTTGACCTCGGCCGCGCGATCTCCGCCCAGGACGATGTTGGCGCCAAAGCCGAGCCTCCGGTCGAGGAACGCCATGGGCTGGAGGTTGAAGGACAGCTCCCCCCGGGCTCCGTACCGGGTGGAGGCGCGGAAGGAGTACGCGACCTCCGTGGCGGGTTTGTCGAGCGCTGGAGCCGCGTGACGCAGCGCCTCGGCCGACTGGAGGTCTCCGCTGTCTCCGCGCGCCTCATAGACCTCCGCGAGGGCCACGGCTGCACGCGCGTCCTCCTGCGTCTCGTACACCTTGCGCAGGGGCTTCTCGGCGCCGGAGTAGTCTCCGTCCTCCTTGCGCAGCCGCCCCTCGGTCACGCAGCTCGAGACGTCTCCCCCTTCGCAGGCCTTGCCGAACGCCTCGGTGGCGCGGGGACGGTCACCCTCGCGAAGCAACTTCGCGCCCCACTCCGCGCACGGCAGCTCCGCGCCCTGCTCGCAGGACCCAGGGCCGGTGTACTCCTCCCCCGGGGACATGGTCGCGCAGGCTGAGACTCCAAGAAGAACCACCACGAGGAAGCGCACCGTCATTGTGTTGACTGTACCACCATTGGTGCTCCTGGATCTCCCGAGGAAGGGCCCAGGCGTCCTCACCTCCTCTCGAACCGGGAAGGAGTCTGACTGGCGTCGAGCGAACCGGCGGGGCGCCACGACACGTCGAAGTCGCTGGCGGGCGGTGCAGCCCAAATCCATCCACCGCGGATGGCTCGTCGCATCCGTGGGGGCGCATCGACGAGACAGGGATTGGGCTCAGCTTTCCGTCGAGCGGAGCGTGCCGCGGCTGAAGAGGTGGCAGTGGGGCCCACTGTCGAGCACGGCCGGGACGAACTCCGTGCGGGGTGGAATCACTGACATTGAACAGGAGCCGTTCCCGGACGGCTCATGAAGCATGGAATATCGGTATCATTGTCTGTATGCGAAAAGCCCTATTCCTGACAGTTCTCTTCGTGGTTTCAGCCTGTTCCAAGGAGCCCGCTGAGCAAGGACCCAAGGGTCCCCAGGGGCCTGCCGGTCCGCAAGGCGCCACGGGGCCGCAAGGTCTGGCGGGGCCGAGGGGCGAAGTGGGACCTCCAGGTGCCCAGGGGCCACAGGGTGACACCGGTGCCCAGGGTCCACGAGGTGACACGGGTGCTCAGGGCCTCCGGGGCGACGTCGGCCTCCAGGGCCCCGCGGGTCCTCAGGGCGAGCCTGGTGCATCGAAATACTTCTACGTGGACGCTGATGGACGGGAGGTCGACGCCGACGTCTACCTCGGCATCTGGCCTGACGACGCCGGCCGGTTCTGGCTCTTCGACGCCGACACGCTCAAGACGTATGCGAACTCCATCTCCATCTACTTCACGGATGTCGACTGCTCGGGTCAGGGGTACGCCACGTCGTTCTACCTCCCGCGGCGAGTCTTGAAACACCCGAGAGGTGGATTCGTTGTGCGCCCGGACACAGCCCCGTCCGTCGCCTTCGCCTATCGCTCATTGCTCTTTCCCGACGGCACCTGCCAGACCAACACCGGAGGCAGCGAGACTCCGAGCAATGGGTTTCTCCTGCCAGCGACCCAGCCGCTCACGCCTCCTGTCATTCCATTCCGCGCGCCGCTCCACCTGGAACGCCGTCCGTAGTCGACCGCTGACTCCGTTCGTGGCCTGGCTGCCCTCCTGGCGAGGAGGGCCGCGGATGCCTCGCCGAGGGCATGCCCCCTGGCGAGTTGAGCGATGAGCACCGAACTTGAGGGCACTCAGGAGGTTCGGTGGATACCGCCGCTCGCCCGCTCGATTCGACGCCGTCCGCCCCGCGCACGGGGCATTCTCTCCAGGAGCCCGTATGAAGGTGCCCGAGGTCCTGGAGCACCTGCCAGGCGTGGGCCCGCTGCTCGGCCGGAAGCCCACCTCCCCCGACGAGCCCCATCCGCGCGAGGACCCGACCCTCGTCCTGCCGAGCCTCGACGCCTTCGCGCTGCCCTCGACCGAACGTCAGCTTGGCGACGGCCGCACCCTGGTCGTCCGCAACCCCGAGGCTCGGCCTCCTCGCGGCCCCGGGCTCACCGTGATGACCTTCAACATCCTGCTGGGCGGCCAGCGGCGGGCGGCCTTGCTCTCGTACTTCGATGAACTGGAAGCCGAAGGCCGAATGCCAGACGTCATCGGACTCCAGGAGGCCAACATCCCCATCTCCGTGTTGCTGTCATCGCGGTATGGATTTCACCTCGCCTACTTCGGACACGATGGTGGCCATGGCGCACGCCTCATCAACGGCAAGGCGTTCCTGACCCGCCATCCGTTGCTCGACGCCGTTCACCACACCTACGTCCTCTCCGACGCCGAGCGCGCCGCCGCCATCCAACGCCGGGGAGGAGAGCCGTTCGAACTCGTCGAAGACCGCGGCGCGCTCCAGGTCCACGTGGAGGTCTCGGGGCTCCCCGTCGCCCTCTACAACGTGCATCACGCCCTGGGAGACTCCGGCATCAACGCGCACAACCTGCGGCAGCTCAACACGCTGCTGCGCCACCGGAAGGTCCCTCCCGCCATCGCGCTGGGCGACTTCAACGCCAACACCGCCATCAAGCGCGGCGGCTCCTGGTTGATGGCGCACCTCAAGGCCTACGACGACACCGACACCGTCGAGGAGTACACCGTGCGCTACGGCGAGCCTCACGCCAGCGTCGGTGACCGCGGCGTGGGGAACATCGCGGACCCTCGCCTTCGGCATGAACTGCACGTGCTCGAGCAAGGCTTGCCGGAGACCATCGCCCACGCGGCCGCCGCCCGGGTCCGGTTGCCAGACGGCGGGGTGATGACTCCCAAACAGGCGCTCGCCGAGCTGCGCTCCGGCAAGGTCGCGCGTGGCAGCGAGCATTGGCTGCGATTGCAGGACATCGCCGACAGCGCCACCCTCTCCTCCCTGCCGGACGAATCGGGCGTCGTGCCCGCAACGGGCAAGCGCTTCGACAACCTCTACGCCAGTCCTGAGCTGGAGCCCGTCCTCTTCGAGGTCGACCGGAGCACCGAGTCCTCGGACCACCAGCCCGTGGTGGCGCAATACACTCCGCGCGCCCGCGCCACGTCACCCTCGCCCGTCACACGAGAACGAAGTCCACGCTCTTGAAGCCTCGGGTCCGTGCGCAGACCTCGTGGCCCTCGTGGGTCCCCTCGTCGTTCGTGTTGGCTTCGATGGTCTGGAAGGTCTCCTCGTCCACCTCGGTGACGATTCCCGCCTGGACCCAGTCTCCACGGGTCCTCCGCCGCAGGAAGAGACTTCCTGGCCGGATGCGGATGCGGTCGGGAGGTGCGCTGAGCGTCGACAGGAAACGCTCGCGCACCTGGCCTTGCGCGGCCAGCAGGTCGCTCGAGAAGGTCCGCTCCACGGGCATCTCGACGCCCAGCGACTTCGCCGCTTGATGCAAGCAATAGGTCGCGAAGCCCGCGGACCAGCACCAGGAGTCCCCTTCATTCCCATCCAGATACAAACGCACCCAGGGCCCCCGGTTGCGTCCGCCCACCTCGCGCGGCAACTGGCGCAGGTGCTGTGCGGCGTATGCCACCGTCAGCTCGCCGAGCGACCGGCCCTCGGGAGCGAGTTGCCCGAGCGCGGCCCGAAGTGAGGCGGACAGACATGCGAAGGTGGCCGCGTCGGCGACACCCGTGACGGCCAGCCCCGCCTTCGCCTGGAAGCGCTTGAGCGCCGCTTCCGTCGCGGGCCCGAAGTCTCCGTCGATGGCGATGGCAAAGCCATTCAGCGTCAGCCATTCCTGGATGCGCCGCACACCCGGGGACGTCTCTCCCCGGCGATAGATTTTCTCCAACTCCAGCTCGCTCATGAGGCCCCCGGAAGCCGCTTCATGGCCACGAGGCGCCACCCTGACGCCCCGCCGCGTCAAGGTGCCACAGCGCCCGCGGAGGCATCAGCGAGAAGGTGCCGGGATGGGGACGCAGCGGTCGTCCAGCCAACGTTACCGGTGGCCCGAAGCGTCCGGAGCCCCCGCGTCGGGCGTGGAGCCGGAGCCGCCCATCCCCTCCTTGAAGCCCTGCGCCGCTTGCTCGCTTGAGGACTTCACGTCCTCGGCTGTCTCCCTCGCCCCTTCACGCACATCCCTTGCCGCCTTCCCCACCTGGCGGCCCACCTCGCGCGACTTCCCATCCTCGCATCCGGTGAAGGCGCCCAGCGCCATCCCCAGGCCCGCCACTGCCAGCCAGGTCCTGTGACTCCGCGACATCACGCACCTCCCTGCCTCGGTCCGCCGAAACAGTAGGCACGATGCCTCGCCAGAGCTTTCACGTGAGCGAGCGGTCCTGTCCTCGCTCCCTGGAGAGGCCCGCGCGACCTGGGTGAAATGACGGGGCACTTGTGGTGCGCACCATGATGGTGTACCAGTGGTACACCATGCCTCTTCCTCGATTCCTCCGGCTGCCGAAAGAGCGGCAGCGGGACATCCTCGCGGTCGCGCGCACATTCTTCGCTCGGGACGGCATCGCGGGTGCGTCGTACAACCAGATCATCTCGGACGCCGGCATCTCGAAGACGGCGGCGTACCAGTACTTCGACGGCAAGGAAGACCTCGCGGCGACGGTGCTCGCGGACGTGAGGGAGCGAGTCCTGGGGGTCCTCGGAACGTGGGAGGCCGCGCCGTCGGCCCGTGCCTTCTGGGAGCGATTGCGGCTGAGCAGCGCCCGGCTCGTCGACCATCTGGCGAAGAACCAGGAGGACCTGGCGCTAGTGGGGGCGTCGTCGGGTGGCGCCCAGGACGAGATGGGGATGGCCTGGTTCGAGGCGGTGGTGGATGACGGACTCAGGCTCGGCGTCATCCGGACAGACGTGGACCGCGCCCTGCTCTTGGGGGTGACGCGAGCGTTCTTCCAGGCCGCGGATGCGTGGGCGTTGCAAGGGATGCGAACTGGGACGCAGGTCGAGATGTCGCCCGCGTGGAGTCTGCTCGAGGGGCTTTGGGCGCCGCGCAAGGGCAACAAGAACGGGGGCACGACATGAGAGAGGATTTGCGCATCGACTGGACGATTCCGGCGACTCCGTCTGGATGGGAGGGGGGCCTCGAGCGCTTCATGGGCCCGGGCAAGAGCCGGGTGGAGCTCGCCGTGGAGGTGTGGGGCGGCGTGGTGACGGCCGGTCTTCTGGGGCTGCTCATCTGGGGCGCGCCAGAGCGAGAAGCATGGTCGTGGCTTCAGACGGTGGTGGTTGTGTTGGTTGGGTTTGATCTCGTGGGTGGAGTTCTGACGAACGCCACGAATGCGGCCAAGCGCTGGTATCATCGCGATGCGAATTCGCGCGGGCGGCTTGCTTTCGTTGCATCGCATCTGCTGCATCTGCTCGCGGTGGGGTTTCTTGTTCTGGGCCAGGACTGGCGTTGGAGTCTCATCAACGCGGGGCTCTTGTTCGTGGGCGCGGTGCTGGTTGAACGCATCCCCGCGGAGGGGAAGCGGCCGGTGGCGATGGCGGCGTTCATGGTGGCGCTGGTCGTCAACCTGTCGCTGTTTCCCCTGCCACCGGCGCTGGCTTGGATTCCTCCGCTGTTCTTCTTGAAGCTGCTCGTCGGGCACCTGGTTCCCGAAGCGCCGCTGTATCGGCGGGGCGCGCCTCATGTTTGAGATTCGGGAGGATGTGTCGCTTGAGGCGTGTGCGCGGGTGCTCGCGGGTGCCTTCGCGCAGGAGCCTGGGATGCGCTGGGTCTGCGGGACGGTTCCGGAGACTCAGCGGAGGTGGTTCACCGCGACGCTCGCGCTCAATGATTCGCGGCCGGGTGCGCGCCGGTATGCGGTGACTCGAGGGGAGGAGGTCCTGGCTGTCGCAGTGGTGAGTCCGCCCGCGCCCCCGCCCCGGCTCTTTCAGCAGCTCCGGTGGATGGCCACGGTGGGTGGGACTTGTGGATGGCAGTGCGTCCGGCGAACGCTTCGCTATCTCGACGCGACGGAGCCCTTGAAGCCCGAGGGCATGTGGACGCTGGAGTTCATTGGCGTCGCGGAGGGGGCTCGCGGCCAGGGGCTCACGCGAGTGCTCCTGAGCAGAATCGAAGAGGAGCTATCCGCGCAGTCGCTGTTCCTCACGACCGCGGACCCGCGCAATGTGCCGATGTACCAACATCTTGGGTTCTCAGAGCGTCACGCGCTTTCGATGGAGGAGCTGTCCATCAGCGCAATGACCCGAGCAGGCAGACACTGAGCCTCATCGCCTCGCGAGACTCGGCTGACAGGCACTGACGCAATCCCAGATTCCAAGGGCTATTGCTGCACCGAGAGGATGCGCCAGCCGACCACGTCGATGGCGTACGTCGCCCCCACGTCCAAGATGGGCGGGCCGCCTACGTCGCAGATCTCGGGGTTGGGAATGATACTGACAAACATCACCCCCTCGGGGCCCGGTGCCGCAGCAACGTCGTAGGCCTCTCGACGAGACAGGCACTGGTAGAGGGGAGGGGCATCATCGGGGAGCGTGCGGTCCCAAGGCAGGTAGTCATCCATGGCGAGTTGGATGGCACGCACCATTGCCCCGCCGATGACTTGATGCCCCTTGTCGGGCATCGCAAGCGGAATCTCCACACGTGCTGATTCTTCACGTGACGCATGGACAGGGCGAGGGGGCCGCTTGAACAGCGTGCATGCAGGAAGGAACAGCAGCAGGGCCATGAATGAGTACTTCATGTCAGTCGGCCTCCACGGCCGTCACGATGCCGTTTCGCTTGTCTTCGGGTCGGATGAGGCCCACGAGTATCCACTGTTCTCCTCGTCGCACGTACACTTCACCTGGGCGGTTGCTGCGGAGGGATGCAGCCCGTGCCGCACATGACAGCCATTGTGCCTCGTTCGCGGGAGGATCGGACAGACACCGACCCGCTCAGCCATTCTCCGCGATAAGCTTCGGCCCATGGACCTCATCGTCGAGAACGGCCTCGTATTCGATGGTCTGGGCAATCCCCCGCGGAAGCTCAACGTCGGCATCCAGGGTGGCATTGTCACCACCCTCTCCCCTGCCCCCATCCCTCGCGCCCCCGGCACCCAGGTCATCGACGCCACGGGCCACTGGGTGACCCCAGGCTTCATCGACTTCCACACCCACTACGACGCGGAAGTGGAGCTCGCCCCTTCCCTCTCCGAATCCGTCCGCCACGGAGTCACCTCCGTGGTCCTCGGGAGTTGCTCACTCAGCCTCGCGCTCGGCACCGCCGAGGACCTCGCGGACATGTTCTGCCGCGTCGAGGCCATCCCCTACGCCACCGTCCGCTCCCTGCTCGAAGAGCGCAAGACGTGGGACTCCCTGGGCAGCTACCTCGAACACCTCCAAGACCTGCCCCTCGGCCCCAACGTGGCCTCCTTCCTCGGCCACTCCGCGCTGCGCGCTCACACCCTGGGACTCCACCGCAGCCTCGAGTCCAACGTCCGCCCCAGCGAGGACGAACTGCGCCGCATGGAGTCCCTCGTCCGCGAGGGCCTCGACCTGGGCTACCTCGGCCTGTCCATCATGACCCTCAAGTGGGACAAGATGGGCGGCACCCGCGACATCCGCAGCCGCCCCCTACCCTCCACCTACGCACGCTGGAGCGAATACCGCCGCCTCACCCGCCTCCTTCGCGAGAAAGGCCGCGTCTTCCAAGGCGTCCCCAACATCAGCACCAAGGTCAACGTCGTGCTCTTCCTCCTCGAGAGCATGGGCCTGTGGCGCCCCACCCTGAAGACCACCGTCATCTCCATGATGGACCCTCGCGCCAGCCGAGGCATCCACCGGCTCATCGGTGTCCTCTCCCGCGTGGCCAACCGCCTCCTCGGCGCCAACTTCCGCTGGCAGGCCCTGCCTGAAATCTTCGACCTGTGGGCCGATGGCATCGACCTCGTCGTCTTCGAGGAGTTCGGCGCGGGCGCCGCCGCCCTCCACCTCCAAGACGCGGCCTCACGCACCGGACTCCTCAACGACCCGGCCTACCGCTCCCGCTTCCGCGCCGAATGGACCGACCGCTTCCTCCCTCGCGCCTTCCACCGCGACTTCAACCAGTCCCGCATCCTCCAGTGCCCGGACTCCAGCGTCGTCGGAAAGTCCTTCGCCCAGGTCGCCAAGGACCAGGGACGCGATGCCGTCGACGTCTTCCTCGACCTCGTCGCCACTCACGGCGATGCCCTGCGCTGGTACACCGTCATGGCCAATGACCGGCGCGAGGAACTCGAGTTCATCTGCCGCCACCCCGACATCCTCGTCGGCTTCTCCGACGCCGGGGCCCACCTGCGCAACATGGCGCACTACAACTTCCCCCTGCGCCTGCTGCGCCTCGTGCGCGAAGCCGAGAAGCGCGGCGAACCCTTCATGTCCGTGGAGCGCGCCGTCCACCGGCTCACCGGCGAGATTGCCGACTGGTTCAGCCTCGACGCCGGAGTCCTCACCGAAGGCCGCCGCGCCGACCTCGTCGTCATCAACCCCGAGGGCCTCGACGCGTCCCTCGACGAAATCGCCGAAGCCCTGATGGAGAACTTCGGCGGCTTCACCCGCCTCGTCCGCCGCAACGACGCCGCCGTGAAGTCCGTGCTCATCTCCGGACGCGAGGCCGTGAGCCACGGCACCGTGTCCCCAGCCCTCGGACGCGAACGCGGCTTCGGAAGTGTGCTCCGAGCCCGCGCCTGATTCACCTCAACGCGCGTGCGCCGCCACCAGCGCCACGACCTCCTCCGCACACCCCCAGGAGAGCGTCACGCCCGCTCCCCCGTGCCCATAGTCGTGCACCACCACGCGCTCGCCAGACATCTCCGCCTCCACCCTCACCGAGGGACGTCCGGGGCGCAGCCCCACCTTGTGCTCCACGACGCGGAACACCGACCCTGGCGGCAGCAGCGGCGCGTTGCGCTCCAGAATGCCTCGAGCCACCTCCGCATCCGGCACCAGGGACGCATTCCCCTCATCCACCGTGCCACCCAGGATGCAGTCACCCGAGCGGGGAATCACATAGGCAATCCCCTGCTCACACTCGTCATCGAAGATGAACCGGTCCGTCGGTGACGGTGTCACGCTCAACACCTCGCCCCGAATGGGGAAGAGCGTCTCATCTCCCACCACCTCGCGCGCCCCCAGGCCCGTGCAGTTGACCACCACCGGCGTGCGCTCCCACGCCTCCTCCAGCGAGCGCACCTCGCGCTGGACGATGCGCCCACCCAGCTCGCGCACGCGCTCCATCAGGAACGGCAGATAGCGCCCCATCTCGATGACCGGCGCGGTGAAGTGATAACCCTCCAACAGTCCGGGCGGCAGCTCCTCGGACCGCGCCCTGCGGAAGTCCGGAACGCTGTCACGCCACCACGGGTCCTCGACCCGCCGCCGAAACACTTCCACCCCTGGCACCATCAAGATGCCCGCTTCCGGACGCTCCCGGGCCAGCGACTCCAGCACCGCGTAGGTCCGCTTCGCCCAGACATTGACCCGCTCCTGGGGCCACGCCCGATAGGGATACCAGACAGCCGCGGCGACATTCGACGTGGTGTGCGGCGGCAACTCCCGGGCCCAGAGGTCCACCGAGTGTCCCGCCTCCAACAGGCGGATGCCGCACGTCAGGCCCGAAACACCACTGCCCACGATGACCATGAACATATCCGCACCCTACCGCCTCGGTCCCCGCCGCGGGCCGCCATGACTCGGTTCGTCATTTGGCTGAAAGTGCGTTTCTTTCTCACGATTTGTCCCGGTCCGCGTTCTTGGCTTAAGACCCAGAGTCTTAGCGATGGCTCCGCGGCATGGGACGCGGAGTGACGGGGAGGGTCCAGCGGATGGCAGCCGAGCTGGATGCACCAGGGAAGTCCACACGCGGGCGCCGCGCGCCACGCCTGCGTGCCTGGCATCTCATTCCCTTGCTCGTCTTCCCCGCCATCCTCATCGCCCGCTCCGGCCCCCTCTCCGGCCGCCGCGCCGAGGTGCTCTGGCTCACCGACACCCGCACCCGCCCGCTCGAAGCGCGCCTCAGCGTGGCGACCGCGGATGTCTATCGCCCCTATTCCATCCCTCGCGAGGACCGCCCTTCCATCGCCGTCCCCCTGCGCGAGCTCGCACGGCTGGAAGATGAAGGGGACCGCGCCGGAATCGCGGCGTCCTACCTGCTCCATGGAGACCCCCAACAAGCGCTCGCCCATCTCTCGCAAGCGCCGGCCTCCGTGAACCGCGACAATGACCAGGCCGTCGCCATCTTCCTGCTCAAGCGGCATGACGAGGCATTGGCCCAGCTCGACACCCTGCTGGAGACGGAGCCTCGCCATCCCCAGGCCCTGTGGAACCGGGCGCTGGTGCTGCGGGACATGGGACTCCAACTCGGCGCGGCCGCCGTCTTCGACGAGGTGGCCCGCCTGGGTGAACCCGGATGGAGCACGGAGGCACGAGAGAACGCCTCCGCCCTCCGCGCCGCCGTGGCGCAGCGGGCCGCGTCCTGGAAGCGCACGCAGTCCGCCTTCACCCGCCTGGCGCAGGATGCACACTTCCCCATCCCCATGGAGGAAGCGCGGCAACACCCGGGCATCGCCCGTGGCCTCTACTACGACGCCGTCCGCACCGCGCCCTCCTCCGCCCGGTTGATGGAGCTCCTCCCGCTGGCGCAGACACTGGACCGCATCCATGGCGGCACGGCCCTGGAGGAACACACCCGGAACATCGCCGCGCGGGACTTCACGCGACGCGCGCCCCTGGCCGCCGAATACGCGCGCCTCCTCCACGAGCGGCAGCCCGCCTCCGAGGATTTCCTCACGCGACTGCGCGGCTCGGGTGAGTTCGACCTGCTGCTGGGTGCCAGGCTGCTGACGCCCAACACGAAGGGCCCGCCCGGCGAGTTGGAGCGCGTGGCCCAGGGGTGGAGCGACCCGTGGATTGGCCTCCTCGTCCAGGACGAGCTGGCTCGGCAGGAGGACCTGGCCGGCGAATCCTGGCGGGCGGGACAGCGCCTCAAGGCCGCGGTGACGGCGTGCCGCGAGAAGAACCTGCGTCCACGCTGCGCGGGGCTGCTGCGCAAGATGAGCCACCGCGCCACGTCCGCCAATCGCCTGTCGGAAGCCGAGGAGACCGCCCGCGCGAGCTGGCGCGAAGCCCAATCGATGGGTGAGTGGGAGCTGGAGTCCGCGGCCCTGCGCGCGCTCGCCCAGGCCGCGCGTTTCCAGTTCCGTGTCGCCTCCGCCCGCGCGTATCTCGCCGAGTACCTGGCCCGCGCGCCCGACACCTGCGAGGTGAAGAACTACACCTATCGCAACCTCGCGGCCCTGGAGTTGATGCGGCTGCGCCCCCGCGAGGCCCGCCAGGCATTGCAACAAGCCCAGTCCTGCCAGCCCACCATCGGCCTCATCGGCGCGTGGATTCTCACGGACCTCATGCGCCTGGACCGCAGGCCCGAGGACGAGGCGCAGGTGCGCGCGGAGCTGGACCGCGTGCGCGCCACCCGCGAGACACCCGGCCGCCAGTTGCTGGCGAGGCTCGTCGAGGCGCGGCTCGAGCTCTTGAAGAGCCGCGCCGCCGGCAACAAGCTCCTCAACTCCGTCATCCACGACGCCGAGCCGCTGATGGCCCTGGACGCGGACGTGCGCGATGCCGCGGCGGTGGCCTATCAGACGCTGGCCGTCACGGCGGGCGAAGTGGGCGCCTTCGCGGAGGTCCCCGGCGTGGTGGCCCGCCAGCTCGGCGTCAAGGCGCCAACCCAATGCGCGCTCGTCGCGGCCATGGAAGCCGAGCGCACCGTGGTGGTGGCGTTGGGCCCTCGGGGCCAGGTGCTCGGACACCACGACGCCACTCGCAAGGAGCCCCTGGGCGAGGATCTCACGGGCCTGGTGCCCGACAAGGTGCAGGCCGCGCTGCGCACGTGTCCCCAGGTGGACGTGCTCGCCGCGCCGCCGCTCGACAGCCGCTCCGGGCTGCTGCCTCCCGAGATGGCGTGGAGCTACCGCGTCGCCTCGACCGCCGCCGCGCCGAAGAAGAAGCCCGCCTCGCCCCTGCACCTGATGGTGGCCAACGTGGAGACGCCCTCGGGCCTGGGCCTGGCGCGGCTGTCCTCATGGGACACCACGCCCGCGCCCATCGGCGCCTCGCTGGAGCTGTCCGGCGCCCAGGCCACGCCGTCCCGGGTGCTGGAGGCGATGAGCCGCGCCACCGACATCGAGGTCCACGCGCATGGCGTGGTGGACCGGAGCCTGTCAGAGGCCCCCGTGATTGCCCTGGCCCCGGAGTATGACGGCCGGTACGCGCTCACGTCCGAGGCCCTCAGGCAGATCCGGCTGGAAGGCGCGCCCGTGGTGCTGTTGGGAGCGTGCAGCGCGGCGCGGCTGCCGCCGCTGCTGCATCAGACCTCTTCCCTGCCCCAGGCCTTCGTGGGCTCGGGAGCCCGCGCGGTGTTCGCGGCGACGGTGGACATTCCCGACTCGGCGGGCCGCTTCTTCCAAGGGGTGCGCGAGCGCATCCACGCGGGCGCGGCTCCCTCGGTGGCACTGCGCGCGGAGCGCCTGCGTTGGTTGCGCGAGGTGAAGAGCGCGCCGTGGGTCACTCGCGTGTTGTTGTATGAGTAGGTCCACCGGCGGCCCTTGGGGGGGCCACCGGATGCCGTGAAGCAGTGTCCGTGCATCACTGGCACGGACGAGGGGGAGGTGGACATGCACTACGCGGAACCGCTGGCCATCTACAGCCTGCACTTCGACCGGGGAGACACGGAGAGCCTCACGATTCCCTTGTGGAATCCCGTCACGGACACCCGCCTGGGAGAGCAGCCGGAGTGGATTCGAGGTGAGCGCTCCGAGCCGGTGGCCTACGTGCGCGGCACACGGCCCTCCGTCCGCGTCTCCCTGCTGGCCAACCACTTCGTCCCCACCGCATTCGAGCTGAGTGCCTTTGGTCCCTCGCTGTCTCCCGCGACGGGCGTGAGCGCCTCCGTGCGTTGGCTCGGCCCGCACCCGGTGAGCCTGGAGCGCACGGCGGGCTGGAACACCCTCGCCGAGCCGGTGCCCTTCAACCGGCCTCTGCCCAATCACATCGGCACCCACGCGCTGGAGCTCCAGTGGGTGGCGGAGTGGACGGACTCGGACGGCAGCCCCCGCAGGCTCTTCCTGGGCAACAGCCAGCATGAGCTGTTCACCACGGGCGCGCCCATGCGGCGGGCGGAGCCGGGCGCGCCACCCGATGGCGTGTACACGCCGCTCATGCGCTGGTCCTCGCGCTGGTGCGCGGGATTGGAATCGCGCAAGGACATCTGCGACGCGCTGCTGCGTGGACTGCCGGAGACGGGCCTGCGCTACGGCATCCCCGCGTGGACGGTGCGCCACATGCTGGCCGTGGGCGGCGGCATGTGCGGCGGCTGGTATCAACTCTTCCAGCAGCTCGCCAACTGCCAGGGCGTCACGCTGGAAGGCCGCACCCTGCACCTGATGTCCCGGGAGAATCCCCGGACGGAGGAGGTGCGCTGGGAAGCGATGGTCGCCGTCGCGCCGGGCATCAACCAGACCGAGCCCAGCCTCTTGACGCGGTTGAATGGGCGCTTCCATGACTGCGTGCGCTACCCCTTCGCGGCGGACGAGCCGGTGGAGCTGCTCAGCCACGTGGAGTCCCGGTATGTCTTCATGTCCGGGTGGGATGATGGCCACTGCCTCAACTTCCTGGAGGATTCGGGCCGGCTCTTTCTCTACGACGCCTGCTTCCTGACAGAAGCGGTGGAGCTCGACATGCCCCTGCCCCCGGCCGACGGACGGCCCGTCAGACTGGACCAGGAGTCGTCCTTCCGGCGTCGATACCTGCACCCGACGTTGCCCCTGCTGATGGGGACGCTGCGCGCGAATGGTCGGCTCTGGGAGGTGGACCTGGAGCGCCTCGAGTTCGGCATCACCGTCGGGACGCAGCAGGTCCCGGAGATAGACATCATGTGGACACGCTAGGAGTTGTCATGCCGACGACACGCGAGCAACTCAGGCGGATGGTGGCGGAGCGAAAAGCTCCGCCGCGAGGCTTCGCCTGGGGAGAGCTGATGGAGGCACTGGAACAGATGTCGGACGCCGCGAGGAATCGAGCGATGAACCCCCTGGGCGACGAGGACGTGGGAGTGCTGGTGGACCTGCTGGCACAACGAGGACGCCTCCCCTTGCGCGGCCAACCTCCCATCCCTCACTCCATGCCACCCGAGGAGCTGGTGCAGTTCCGGGTGCTGAAGATTCTCGAACAGGCGGGGCGGCTCGACACCATCCGGGACTCGCTGGAGCGGCTCAATCGCGAGCCGGGCTCTCCCGCGCTGCGTGGGCTGGCGCGGCAACTCCTCCACCGGCTCGAGGGCGAGGAGGAGGCGTAGGCTCACGGGACTCCGGCCGGGGAGTCCAGGTCACATTGGGTTCGGGCGCGGCGAAGGATTCGAACGTGACGGCGGCTCCACCCTCCGGCGAGCGGTACGCGAACCACCAGCCCACGGGCAGCAACAACAGCTCACCGGGCGACACCTCCACCTCCCAGCGCGGCACACCCTCGGGAATCGAGGCGGCGCCCTGGATGCGGTGCAACGAATAGGCGGGCACGAGCACGAAACTCCGGCGGCCTCGCACCTGACACACCAGCAAGTTGCGGCGCGCTGGCGCCAGGGAGACCTCCGTGCCCGGCGCGTCGCTCCACAGCCCCACCGGCGAGGGCCATGCCACGATTCCCTCGGGCGGACGCAGCGCAATGCGCTCATCCCATTCGACCTGGGGCGCCGCGCCCAGGCGCTCCAGCACGGTCTGTAATGCAGAAGCCTCGACCACCGGCGAGGCCCGGGCGACCACGGGCAGGTTCTGGAAGTAGTAGTGCTCGAAGAAGTCGCGCGGAGAGAGGACATCATGCCGCGTGATATGTGTATGACTTTGGGATTGACGATGGAGGTCGCCGTAGAGGTCGAGCAACCCCTCCAGCTTCCGCTGCATCGCGACGGCTCGCGCGGCGCCCTGGAAGCAAGGGTCCTGCATCTCGGCGTGCACCGCCGAGCGCGCGTGTGTCTCTTCGACCCCGTTGCGCGTGAGCAGGGCGACCAGGTCCTCGGCCTCCGCGCCTCGCAAGAGATTCTCCACCACCCAGCGCTTCCACTCCGGCGCCAGCGTGTGCTTCTCCCGTGTGCCGGGGGCCTTCATCGCCGAATCCCTCATCGTTGGACCTTCTCCGGCCGGGGACCAATCCAATAGTCGCGCCACTCCACGTTGCGCTCGGCTCTGTCGAAGCTGACGAAGGTCACCGACAGGCTCACGTCCAACGCCTGGACCGCGTGCCACCAGCCCACCGGAATCAACAACGCGTCCCCGGGCCCCACCACGCACGAATGCAGCGTGGCGCGCGCGAAGTCCGGGAAGCGACGCGCGTCCGGCGCCCGGATGTCGACCGCGCTGTAGAGCCCTCGGTCGTTGTAGAGGCGGGGCGTCTCGCACGGGGGTAACAACCAGAACCGCTTCCGGCCCAACACCTGGCAGAAGAGGATGTTGAGGTGGTCGTGGTGCAGGTTGGACAGCGTCCCCGCGGGGCCGAACCACAGGTGGACACTGTCTGGAGCGCTCAGGTCCGGATGGATGAAGCCAGCCGGAGGACGCAGGTCCTCGAGCAGGGGGCGAAAAGCGGGCTTCAACAACAGACTGTTGCGCGCCACGAGATACACATCGTCCGACTCGCGAGCCTCGCACACCTGCGCCACCAGCGAGCGCATGGACTGCGTCCTTCGCAGACGCTCCGCGTGGAAGTCAGGGTCTGGCTCCGAGCCGCGCCCAGCCATGACCTCCACCTCCTCGTCGCCAAAGCGCTCCGCGAGCCATTCGGGTGTCCAGCGCTTCAAGGCGGGCCAGTCATCCAGGAGCCCTTCGAGGATGACAGGCTGGTTGCGCGCGAAGTACCGCTCGAAGAACACCTCCGGACGCACGCCCCGCTTCCGCTCCACGTCTCGAGGAGACGGGCCCGGGTGAGACTGCGCATGCAACCCGGCGCGGGCCGCCAGCAGCGCTTCCAATTCCTGACGGCGGGGGGCAGACACGAGTCCGTGACGCACCGCGGGGTGCTCGGCCACGGCCTGCACGGCCTGGTGCGCGTGGGTCTCCGACATGCCGGATGAGACCAGTTCCCGGGCGAGCCGGGCGGGCGCCACCCCCGAGGTCAAGTTTTCCGCGAGCCAGGAAAGCACCTGGGGCGGAAGGCTCTCGCGCTCGTCAGGAGTCATGGTTCACTGGGTGCGATATACCACGGGTGCAAACCCACACGTTACACAGGGGAACGCATGACGACGCCCAAGGCTCCTGACCCGAAAAACGCTCCCATCCAGCCGACCCATCCGGCCACGCGTCAGGCGCCGCGCATCGTTCCCAATCCCGGCGGTGACATCGCGCCGACCAGGGAGCGCACCACCCCCACCGAGCCTCCCACCACGCCTCCGCTGGAGAAGTGAGCGCGGCGCGAAGCTGTCATCCCAGCTTCCACCAGGTATTTCCCTCCGGGACGTCGAACTCCTGGAACGTGACGGACACGCTGACCTCCAGCGCATGCACCCAGTGCCACCACCCCGCTGGAATCAACAGCATGTCGCCCGGCTCCACGATGACCTCAAGCACGTCAGCCTCGCGATAGGCGGGGAAGCGTGTGAGGTCTGGCCGCTCCGCGTCGACCTGACTCCACACCTCGAGATGGCTATAGACGTGGTGTGTCTGGAACGAGGGAATGAGGCGGAAGCGTTTGCGGCCAGACACTTGTCCGAAGAGGACGCTGCCCAGGTCGTGGTGGAGCCCCGTCAAGGTCCCCGCGGGCCCCACCCAGAGTTTCACCGCGCCCGGGCGCGATGACTTCCGAAGCAGCCCCGGAGGATAGCGCACGTCGTCGAGCAACCCGCGCAGCTCCTCTCGCTCCAGCGCGAAGTTGCGAGCCGTGAGGTAGAGGTCGTTGCTCGGTCCACCCTCTTCCAGCCGCCGGAGGAACTCCGCGAAGCGCATCACGGTGCGGCAGGCGTCCGGCTCCAGGTCGTGGTCCGGCCGAGCCTCACGCCCCGCCATCACCTCCACCTCCACGTCGCCCAGGTCGCGTGCGAGGGATTGAGGCGTCCAGCGCTTCATCAGCGGCCAGTCCCGCATGAAGCCCTCGAGCAACACCGGGCGATGCGCCAGGTAATAACGCGCCATCACCTCCGGGATGGGCAGGTCCTTGTGCCGCTCCACCCGCCGATGGCGTCCGGAGTGACGGTGAAGAGAGACTCGCGTATCGAGCAGGCAGAGCGTGTCTTCATGCAGGCGCGTATGGCCAAGCCCCGCCCGCACCGCGGGGTGCTCCCGCGTGGCGTCGACCTCCGCGCGCGCCGTGGCTCGTGGGAACCCCTCACTCACGAGCACGTCGACCAGGCGCTCCGCGTCCACGCCCCGCACCACGTTCTCCGCCAGCCACTCCCGCCACTCCGGCCCAAGGCTGGGTGCCACGTCCGCCATGCCCACTCCACGGCCGAAAAAGGGCTTCACTGTACAGGACCCCGAGTGCGGGCACGGATGTGGGAAAGAAAATGACATCGGAAACTCCTGCCCACATGCGCCGACAATCCTTTCACAGTATCCCAGCGCGGGTCGCCTCCGGGCCCCGCCATTCCAGGAGAGCAACGGTCATGATCAAGGGAACCAAGGGCCCCACGTTCACGAACCCCAAGCGCCAAGAGATCGACGCGACCACCCAGGGCAAGAAGAGCGATTACTCCCAGTTGGTCCAGGGAATGAACGTGCTCTTGGATAAGGGCAACTTCGACGTCTCCAACAAGTCCCAGAAGGGCGTCATCGACAACGTCAAGAAGGTGGAGACCGGAGAGCGCAGCCAGTTCTCGGCGCACCTGCTTGAGTCGCGCTCCTTCCTCAAGGACGGCTTCGAGAACGTCGCCAAGGGCAACATGAAGCAGGGAGGCATCGAGCTGCTCGGCGCGGGTCTCAATGCGGCGGGCGCGACCTATACGACCTTGCACACGGAGACGCCTTTCGAGAAGAAGGGCATCACTCCCTGGTGAGTGGAGTGGGAGCATGAGGACTCGATGGCAATCTTCCGGTACCTGCAGGTCGTCTTCTTCGGAGCGTTCGGAGCCCTCGCTGTTTTGCGCGTGCTCGAACGGCTCGTCTTTGAAAGAGGCGCTGACCTCGGTTCCATCCTCGTCCAGGCGGCCCTGGGAGCCGGTGCGCTGATGCTGGCGAAGAGGGCGCTCGACAAGGCGCGTGCCCGGAGCCGCCCGGCTCCGAGCGAGGATTCGAGTCCATCGTAGCAAGACCGCAGCCGGAGGCCGGCCGCTCGAGAAAGCGGCCGGCCTGCTGGCTGACTCATCACGCGTGAAGGCCCTGCCTAGATTCCAGGCACGAGGCCCGCGATGACCCCAGGCAGCTTGAGATTCCCCGTGTTTCGCCCACTCGTGGGCATGGGCATGCTGCTCGGCGCGCTGGCGCCTGGCGCCGCGTTCGCGAAGGAGACAGAGGCCACGGCTCCACAGGTCTCCTGCTACACCGCCGCGACCGAGGTGTCGGACGACTCCACCGCCACGCAGCTGTGCCGCGGAGCCCGCTCCACCGCGCCCGCGGACTGCTTCCTCCGCATCCAGAATGAAGGCGCGTTGACGCAGGGCCAGGCCCTCCAGCTGTGTCAGTTCGCGACGAGCGACAACGACCCGGCCTCCTGCTTCCTCCAGGCGCAGAAGAAGAGTTTTGGCGACGACGCGCGATTGCTCCAGCTCTGTCAGCCACCGGTGCCAGAGTTCCTTCGCTACTGTCCCGTCTATGTCCAGTGAGTCTCCGCCCGCGGGGGAGCGCACCCGCCTCCGGAAGCGACTAGGGTGGGTCCATGACGGAGCAGCCGCCCCACGAGGAAGAGCTTCCCACGGCACGTGAGCTGGAGCAGGACGAGGCCAGCGCCGCCCCCACGCCGCGCGTGCTGACACCTCCAGGCAGTGAGCCCCTCGCCATGCTGGCGCGCCGGGGCTTCCAGGCCACCGTAGCGCCCCTGGACCTGCCCTTCCCCGCCGACGTCCGTGGCCCTCGCGCGGAGCAGCTCGTGGAGCGGCTGGGCCACTACGCCTTCCGCCTCTTCCTGCGGGGCGCCATCCTGCGCCAGGGGAGCTTCACGCCGCTGGAGGCCACGCGTTATCTGGAGGCCGCGCGCGCCACCGAGTTCGCCGAGGACCTGGTGTCCATGGACCTGGCCGTGCGCGAGCCCGAGGGCCGCTACCAGCTGCGCCACCCGGCCGCCAGCTTCGGCGGAACCCTGGAGTGGTACGTCGCCCACGAACTGCGCGTCCGGTACGGCTTCGACGTGGCTGCGGGCGTGAAGTTCCACGCGCCCGACGTCGGGGGAGACCTGGACGTCGTCGCCGCGGCGGAAGGCCGGCTCGTCTATCTGGAGATGAAGTCCTCGCCGCCCAAGCACCTGGCGCCCGACGAGGTGGGGGCGTTCTTCCGCCGGGTGCGCGCGCTGCGTCCGCACCTGAGCATCTTCGTCATGGACACCGCGCTGCGGCTCTCCGACAAGGTGCTCCCGTTGCTCCAGGCGGAGCTGAGCACCCAGCCCGCCCCCACCCCCCGCCGTGTCCAGCGCGAGGTCTGGGCGCTCACGCCGCACCTGTACGTGGTCAACGCGCGCCAGGACCTGATGGGCAACATCGGCCTCGCGGTCGCGGAGGGCCTCCGCGCGCTCGCGCCACCCGCGCCGTGACGTGAGCCCGCAGAGAAAGCGGGCTCACGCGGCAATACTTCAGTGCCGGGCGGCGCGGGCTTCCTTGCCCCGGGCCCGCGCGGCCTTGGAGAGCGCGTCCGCGCCCTGCTCGTCCCCGCGCATCCACTCCTTCATCGCCGGGACGACCTGCTTGCTCCACGTCTTCCCCACGCGAATCTTGAGGAAGGCGTTCACCAGCGCGTCCACCATCGCGGAGAGCTGCTCGGTGAGGTAGAGCCGCTCGTTGAGCTGGTCATCCTCCTCCTCGCTCATCAACGCGGGCAGCTTCGCGGCGCGCACGTCGAGGAACTCCGAATCGAGCGTGGCCTCGTACTCCTTCTCGCCATGGGTGAGGCGGATGCGCGCCTGCGCCACCAGGAGCCCCTTGTCCAGGGCCTCCTTCACCTGAAGCGAGTACGGCGCCAGGGTGCCCTTCGCGCTCATCTCCGTGACGTCGCCCGCCACGCCGCGCAGGATGATGCGGCCCATGTAGAGCACGTTGACGCCCGAGCCCTCATGCTCCACCAGCGCGTCGCCCGACTCCGAGCGCCATAGCAGCCACGTCAGCAGCTCGCGCCCCAGGTAGGCCCGGCCGCGGAGCAGCTGCTCGCGGGCTTGCCCCTTCTCGACCTCGGCGGTGTCCTTGGCCTCCTCGGTGGAGGCACCGTCGACGCCGACCTCTCCCCGCGCGAAGGCCGCATCCGCCCGCGCCTGCTCACGCTTCCCCATGCGCCACCTCCGCCGTCGCCGGCAGGTCCATTCCAATCAACTCCGCGGTGGGCCCCAGGGCCCCCTCGTCGAGCCCCGACGTCTGCGCGATGGCCGCGGGCGTCAGGCCCACGAACTTCAGCGACAGCGCGTTCTCCAACGCGATGACAATCTCCTCCACCACCTTGCGCGACGCGGCCCAGATCTGCATCTGCTGCGTCGTCTGGTTCCAGCTCACGTCCAGCACATTGGTGCGAGGCGTGGCGCGCGTGCGCAGCATCTGCTTGATCTGCGCCTTGGCGGCCGTCTTCTCCGCCCGGCTGGCCGGCCGGTCGTTCTCCTGCTCGAAGTTGGCGGTCCACTTCGCCAGCTCCGCCTTCATGGCCGCAGCCGGCACCTTGAGCGAGTCGATGCGGAACGAGAAGAGCGCGTACTCACCATAGAAGACGCGGCCCGCGGAGAACTCGACGGCGTCCGCGTTCTCCAGCTCCACGAAGCCGGCGGCGCGGTCATCCTCGGAGCGGCGGTCAATGGGCTCGAACGCGTGCGCCTTGAGGCCACGGGTCAGCCAGCGCTTGATGTCGGAAGGCGCTTCCTTCGCGTGTTCGACGCGGAAGCGCGAGAAGGTGACGGCACCACGGAGGACAGGCATGGGGCGCGGCAGGATGGGGGGCGCGCGCGGCCACGTCAAGGCACTCTTGGTGCTTGCCTCCCGCCGGAATCCGCGTCCACCCCGTACGCGCACGCGTCCCGACATCACGCCAGGCCCGGGCCCGGCTGCCCCCATCCAAGGGCTTCACCCCGCGTCAACCCCTCACGGCACGATGGATGCAATCACTTGCACGCCCCGTTTCCCGAGGTCTGCATCCATGCCGCAATCCACGCGCCCCAACATCCTCATGCTGACGGTGGATCAGCTCATGTTCCCCCGTTTCGCCTACGGCCCCGACGGGGGATTCCTGCCCGGCATCAAAGACATCCTCGGCTTCGTCGATGAAGGCGGCGAGGACAATCCCTTCCGGAAGTTCTTCCCCGGCTTCGCCGCCCTGCGAAAGAACGCGGCCGTCTTCCGCAACCACACCATCGCGGCCTCGGCCTGCATCCCCAGCCGCGCCGCCATCTACACGGGCCAGTACGGTACGCGCACGGGCGTCACGCAGACGGATGGACTCTTCAAGAGCGGAGACGCCTCGGCGTTCCCGTGGCTCTCGCCCGACGGGATTCCCACCATCGGCCACTGGTTCCAGAAGGCCGGCTATCACACGCACTACTTCGGCAAGTGGCACGTCAGCAATCCGCCCGAGCACTCGCTGAAACGGTATGGCTTCGACGACTGGGAGCTGTCCTATCCGGAGCCGCACGGTGCCTCCGTCAACAACCTGGGCGCCTTCCGGGACGTGGGCTTCGCGGACCTGGCGTGCACCTTCCTGCGCCGCATGGCGCTGGGTCAGCCCTACAACCGGGCCCTCGGGGAGCAGGCCTATGTGGCGCCGCTCGGCGACGGACCGTCGACCCAGCCCCAGCCGTGGTTCGCCGTCGCGTCGTTCACCAACCCCCACGACATCGCGACCTACCCCATCCTCCCGCGCCAGCTCGACTCCACCTCCGCGCCGCTGGGGCCCCTGTCCGTCCCGGGCCCGACGGCACGCTCCGTCGTCCCCGTCGCGGGCACCCTGTCGCTCGCGTTGAATCCGCTCGACTTCCCTCAGCACAACGCGCACCTGCCGCCCAACGTGCACGACCCGCTGGTCAACAAGCCGAGCTGCCAGCGCGACTACGCCTACAAGATGGGCCTGGCGCTCGCGGCCAAGACGGGGCTGTCGCTGCACCAGGCCAAGGAAGGCATCGACCCCGTCACCGTCACGCTCAACTCGGGCATCCCCTTCCAGCTCACCGCCGCGCCGGACGTGTCCACCCTGCGCTTCTGCCAGTACTACACCTGGCTCATCCACCTGGTGGACGGCCACATCGCGCGCGTGTTGCGGACGCTCGAGGAGAGCGGACAGGCGGAGAACACGCTGGTGGTGTTCCTGTCGGACCACGGCGAATACGCCGGAGCCCATGGCTACATGATGGAGAAGTGGCACACGGCCTATCAGGAAGCGCTGCACGTGCCGCTCGTCGTCCGCTTCCCGACCCAGGACCTGCCTCCGAAGACGCGGCAGATTGAAGCGCTCACCAGCCACGTGGACGTCCTCCCCACCCTGCTGGGCCTCGCTGGCATCTCCCGGGGCGAGGTCGCGGAGATTCGCACCGAGCTGCGCCTGCACCGCCCCGTGCCGCCCTTCGTGGGCGCTGACCTGAGCCCGCTTGCCCGAGGTGAGACGAACACCGTGACGGAGCCCGATGGCAGCACACGCGAAGGCGTGCTCTTCGTCACCGACGACGAAATCACCGAGCCGCTGCCGCCCGACGGCGACCCGCACCAGGAACACGACGAGGCCCTGTTCTCCGTGTTCGTCCGCTCCGTCGAGGCGCTGCGCGAGGGCACCACCCGCGCGGGCAAGGTCCCCTTCCTCGCCTCGGGCGCGGTGTGCCAGCCCAACCATGTCCGGTGTGTCCGCACGCCGCGCTGGAAGCTCGCGAGGACGTGGGACCCGTCGGGGACCCACGCCGACCAGTGGGAGCTCTACGACCTGCAGAACGACCCGCTGGAGATGGAGAACCTGCTCGTCTTCGACGGCCCCTTCCCCACCCTCATCACCGACCTTCTGCGAGGACTCGGCCGCGCCGAGGTCGAGACCGCCGCGCGAGCCACCCACGCGCTCCTCCAGAAGTACGAGCGCGAGAAGCTGTCGCCCTGGCCCGGGTGACCTCTCGTTCGAGTCCCGCTACGGCTGCGTCTCCGCCGTGGCGGGGGGCTCGGCCTTGAGCTCCGCGTAGACGCCGTCGCGGAAGCCGTAGCGCTGGCGCTCCTTCGACTTCTGCACCTTGCCGGCCTCATCCTCCTCGGTCCGGCTGTGCACCACCGTGAGCTCCTTCGGGCCCGGCTGGAACGTGACTTCGTACGAGGAGACGTTGGGCGGGTCCGACAAGCCCGCGACGTCCAGCGCGTTCTTCGCCTTGCCCAGCACGCCCTTCTTGTTCTCCGGAACCTCGTAGCTCACGTAGGTGGACTTGAAGTCGCTGCACGCATCGGGCTTGGAGTCGAGTTGCAACAGCGTGACACCCGCGGTCTTCGCCGGGATGAGCCTCGCCACCACCGGCCCGCCATCGACGTTGAGGTAGCTCTGCCCCGCGGGCATGACGTCCACGCTGGTGACGCGGCGGGTGGGCTTCGCCTTCGGCTCCATGATGCGCACGCGAATCTTGAAGTCATTGCTCATCACCACCGTGGCGACTTCCTTCTCTCCGTCTCCGTCGAAGTCCGCCTCGAAGCGGAACGGCGTCAGCGTGTTGCCGAAGAGCCAGCCCTTGAAGGTCTGGTCATCCTTCGCGTCTGGCGTCCCCTTCGTGTCCACGTACTCCACCGAGTACCAGTGGTTGACGTACTCCCCCACCTTCAACCGGTCCTTGCCCCGAGCGACCACCCGAACCGCCGCGCCCAGGGGCAGCGTGGTGACCACCGCCGCGTCCGCCGCGGGCGTCTGCCGCAGGTTCGCTTCATCCACCCCGACGAAGAGGTTCACCTTCCCCTCCGCGGGCTCCCACTTCGTGAAGTCGTAGCTCTCCAACGTGCGGGGCCCGGCTTCCTCCTCGATGAAGGCGGTGTAGTGCAGCGAGGGTGCGTCCGACTGGGCGAGGACCAGCGACAGCAACAAGGCGGGAGTCATGCGGAACCATCCGAGAAGAGTCCGCGCAGCGTAGCGCGCCCCCCCGAGACACGACACAGCCCTCATGGAGAAGACGCCCGCCCCCACGCACGGGGCCGGGTCGCATACCGGACGGCCGGGGTGGCTCGGAACCCTGGCCCCCGCCTCCCGTCACATGACACCTCCGCCATCGGGCGTTAGCGTGGCGCGGTGATGCGCCGCGCCCTGCCCCTCTCCCTGCTCCTGGTCTCCGCCCTCTCGTCCGGGGGTTGCCGTCACACCCAGCATCCGCCCCAGGCCCCCGCCACCGTGGACGCGGTGGCCCAGGGTCTCTTCGCCACGCTCGAGGACGAAGGCGCCCTCGCCAGCGCCTACGTGCTGGATGCGGCCACCGGCGAGCCCCTGTATGCGCACCGCGAACACGTGCGCCTGTTGCCCGCGTCGACCATGAAGGTCGTCTCCACCGCCTCTGTGCTCTCCGCGCTGGGCCCGGACTTCCGCTTCCAGACACCCGTGTCGATGGAGGGCTCGTTGGTGGATGGGCTGTTCCTGGGAGACCTCGTCGTGGAGCCTTCGGGTGACCCGTCGCTCGGCTCCTGGCGCTTCCCGGAGACAGCGCTGGCGTGTGAGCAGGTCGCGGACGCGCTGCGCGCTCGCGGGGTGCGCCAGTGGAAGGGCCAGGTGCGCGTGCGCGGCGCGGAGGACATGGACACGGGCTTCGGCCCCGGCTGGGCCTGGGACGATGCCGCGTATGCCTACAGCGCGGCGCCCACGGCGTTCGTCTTCCGGGAGAACGTGGTGGACCTCGCGCTGTCCCGCGCGGAGGGCTCCGACTGCGCGCTGCCTCCCACGATGCAGCTGACCCCGGCCTTCGCCACGTTCTCCGCCGTGGTGCGCGTGGAGCCCAACGCGGAGCGCGCCAACCTCTCCTGCACCCGCCTGCGCTCGGGCCCCGGCGTCAGATGCGTGTGGCGCTCGCCCGTCAACCAGTGCCCTCGCTCCGCCACGGTGAAGCTCTCCGTGGACGAGCCCCAGGCGCTGTTCGCCGCGTGCGTGGAGGAGGCCCTCTCGAAGCGCGGCGTGCCCCGCCTGCCCTTCACCCTGGAGGCCCCGGGCCCCGTGCGCCCACCGACACCGGAGCCGCTGGTCACCCTGGTCAGCCCGCCCCTGTCGGAGCTGGTGAAGGTCACCAACAAGCAGTCGCTCAACCTCTACGCGGAGCGGTTGGGCCTGCGCTTCGCACGCGAGCGAGGGGGCCTGGAGGGTTACTCCGCGCTGAGCACCGCCCTGGCCCAGGAGCTCACCCGCCGAGGCATCCCCGCGCGCGACCTGCGCCCCGTCGATGGCAGCGGCCTGTCCCGCTACAACATGGCCACCGCGCGAGGCCTGGCGCGGGTCATCTTCACCAGTCTGCGGGAGCCCTATGGCGCCGCGCTCGTCGACAGCCTGCCCATCGCGGGCGTCGACGGGACGCTGGCCACCCGGCCCGTCACCCCCACCACCGCCGGACGCATCCGCGCCAAGACGGGCACACTCTCCGGCCAGCGGTGCTTCACGGGGGTGGTGGACCGCCCCGGAGACGCCGCGCATCCTCGCGTCGTCTTCGCGCTGATGCTGGGCAACATGGACGAAGGCACCACGCTGCCCGCCAACGAGGCATTCGACCGCTTCGCCGCCGCATTGGTCGAGCTTCCCTTGCGCGCCCCGTGACGCCGGGCCTCCGGGAATTCCCGGCCACGAATTGACGCAGCGCGCGCCTGGGCGGAACCCCAGGGAACGCACGTCCGAGGGTGACATTCCCCTGCGGGGAACATGCGCCGCGGGGAAAGAGACGTGGCAGGCTGCGGCCGCTTTCACCATTCCCCCGAGGTGCAAATGAAACTGACTACCGCATTGGCCGCGGCGACGTTGCTGCTGCCACTGGCGTCCCCCGCCGCCGGCAAGGGTGCATCCAAGGCCCCCGCGACGGAGAAGAAGGAAGTGGTGGACACCTACCACGGCACGCAGGTCAAGGACCCCTACCAGTGGCTGGAGGAGACCCAGGACGCGAGCGTGCGGCAGTGGAACGACGCGCAGAACGCCCACACGCGCGCCATCCTGGACAAGCTCCCCGGGCGCGAGCCGCTGCGTCAGCGAATCACCGAGCTCCTCTCGTGGAAGTCCCCGGGCTACGGCAAGCTGACCGAGGCCGGCGGCATGCTGTTCGCCATCAAGTACCAGCCGCCGCGGCAGCAGCCACTGCTGGTGGTGCTCGGCTCGACGGAGGACACGTCGAAGGAGCGCGTGCTGCTGGACCCCATGGTGTTGGACCCCGCGGGCCACACCACCATCGACTTCTTCGAGGCCACGCTCGACGGCAAGAAGCTGGCAATCTCACTGTCGAAGAAGGGCACGGAGAGCGGCGACGTCTCCATCTATGACGTGGCGACCGGCAAGCCGCTGCCCGATGAGCTGGTGCCCCGCGTGAATGGCGGCACCGCGGGCGGCGGGCTCGCGTGGAACGCGGACGGCACGGGCTTCTTCTACACGCGCTATCCGCGCGGCGAGGAGCGCGCGCCCGAGGACCGCGACTTCTTCCAGCAGGTGTACTTCCACAAGCTGGGGACCCCCACGGAGAAGGACACGTACGCCCTGGGCAAGGACTTCCCGCGCATCGCCATGACGCAGCTGGAGTCGTCCTCGGATGGCAAGTACACCTCCGCGATGGTCGCCAACGGCGACGGCGGCGAGTTCATGCTCTTCGTCCACGGACCGGACGGGAAGTGGACGCAGGTGACGAAGTTCGCGGACAAGGTCGTCGGCTCACGCTTCGGCCCCGACGGCAACATCTACCTGCTCAGCCGGCAGGACGCGCCGCGCGGCAAGGTGCTGCGGCTGCCCCTGGCGACGCCGTCGCTCGACAAGGCCACCGTGCTGGTGCCCGAGGGCCAGGCCAGCATCCAGGGTGTCTACCCGGCCAAGACGCGCCTGTACGTGAACGAGCAGCTCGGCGGCCCGTCGCAGGTGCGGATGGTGGACCTGACGGGCAAGGACCTGGGCCTCGTCCCCACGCCTCCGGTGTCGTCGGTGGGCGGGCTGGTGAGCGCGGGCGGTGACGACGTGTACTTCAGCAACGTCAGCTTCGTTCAGCCGCAGGCCTGGTACCGCTTCTCCGCCAAGGACGGCCAGGTGACGAAGACGGCCCTGGCGCGCACCAGCCCCCTGGACGTGAGCGACGTGGAGGTCATCCGCACCGAGGCCACGTCGAAGGACGGCACCAAGGTCCCGCTCACCATCCTCAAGAAGAAGAACACGCGCCTCAACGGCAACAACCCCGCGCTGCTCACGGGCTACGGCGGCTTCAACATCTCCATCTCCCCCGGCTTCAGCCCGCTGGCGGGCCTGTGGCTGGAGCAGGGCGGCGTCTACGCGGTGGCCAACCTGCGCGGTGGCTCGGAGTTCGGCGAGCAGTGGCACGCCGAGGGCTCGCTGACGAAGAAGCAGAACGTCTTCGACGACTTCTACGCCTGCGCGAAGCTGCTGGTGGAGAAGAAGTACACCCAGCCCAAGAAGCTGGCCATCCAGGGCGGCAGCAACGGCGGCCTGCTGATGGGCGCCGTGGTGACGCAGCACCCGGAGGCCTACGGCGCCGTGGTGGCCCGCGTGGGCCTCTACGACATGCTCCGCTCGGAGCGCACGTCCAACGGCCAGTTCAACGTCACCGAGTACGGCTCGGTGAAGGACGCCGAGCAGTTCAAGGCGCTCCTCGGCTACTCCCCCGTCCACAACGTGAAGGACGGCGCGAAGTACCCGCCCGTGCTCTTCACCTCCGGCGCCAATGACCCGCGCGTGGACCCGTTCCACTCGCGGAAGATGGTGGCCCGGATGCAGGCGGCCACGTCGTCCAAGGCCCCCATCCTCCTGCGCGCCGACGCGGAGACGGGCCACGGCTCCGGCACCCCGCTCAACGCGCGCATCGAGGAGGAGGTGGACGCGTACTCGTTCATCTTCAGCCAGCTGGGCGTGAAGTACCTGCCGCCCGCGAAGAAGGTGTCCGCGCCCAAGCAGCAGTAGCGCGCCACGCCCACGTCGCACCTCGAGGCCCGCCGGGCTTCCGGAGACAGACTCCGGACCTCTGGCGGGCCTTGTCGCGTCCGCGCGGGCGCCCACGATTCCCTGGAGCCGCCAGGCCCGCGGTGCCAGCATGCGCGGCATGGCAGACACCTCGCTCGAAACACTCGTGACGCCCGCGGCGCTCGTGGACCTGGACCGCGTGGAAGCCAACCTGCGGCGCGTGTCCCAGTACACCCGCGAGCACGGGCTCCACTGGCGCCCCCACACCAAGACCCACAAGACCGCGGAGCTCACCTCGCTCCAGCTCGCCGCGGGAGCGGTGGGCGCCACCGTCGCCACGCCACGCGAGGCCGAGGTCATGGCCACCGTCGCCACGGACGTGCTCTACGCCTACCCGCCCGTGGGCGCGGGCCGGCTCGCGAGGCTGCTGGCCCTGCCGCCGCGCACGAAGCTCTCCGTGACGGTCGACACGCTCGAGTCCCTGGCCGAGCTGAGTCGCGCGGCCCAGGGCGCCGGGCGCGACGTCGGGGTGCTGGTGGAGCTGGACCTGGGCATGCGCCGCCTGGGCGTCCAGACTCCCGCCGAGGCCGTGGCCCTGGCCCGCGCGGTGGCCACCGCCCCGTCCGTGACCTATCTCGGCGTCCTCTTCTATCCAGGCCACGTGCGCTCGCCGATGAATCAACAAGACGGCGCGGTGCGCGACCAGAGCGCGCGGTTGGGTGCGTTCCTGGAGGCGCTCACGTCCGCCGGCTTGAAGCCCCAGGTCGTCAGCGGTGGCTCCACGCCGATGCTCTGGCGCTCGCACGAGGTGAAGGGGCTGACGGAGATTCGCCCGGGCCTCAACGTGATGAACGACCGCAACACCGCGTCCATCGGCGCGTGCGCGTGGGACGAGTGCGCCTTCTCCGTGCTGGCCACCGTGGTGAGCACCGCCGTGCCCGGGCAGGTCGTTGTCGACGCGGGCTCCAAGGCCCTGACCAAGGAAGAAGGCCTCGCGCCTTCGGGCGGTTATGGCGCGCTGCTGGACCGGCCGGACATCATCGTCCGCAACGTCTCCGAGGAGCACGGCATGCTGGATGTCTCGGCCACGTCGTGGCGTCCGCGCGTGGGCGAGCGCGTGCGGGTCGTCCCCAACCACGTCTGCACCGCCGTCAACCTGCACGAGCGGCTGCACGTCGTGCGCGGCGGCGCCGTGACGGACACGTGGGCCATCGCGGCGCGCGGCTGGTAGTCACGTCACGAGGCGCGGCCGAGGTCCATCCGCTCCAGTTCCCGCGTCAGCAGCGTCTCCAGCTCGCGGATGTTCCGGTAGACGATGCACCGGTACGAGGCGACGTCGAAGCGCAGCTCCTTCACGTCTCGCACGAGCAGCAGCGTGGGGCGGCCCCGGCCCCACGCATAGCCGACCTCCAGGTACACGTTGGGGTTGGCCAGCGACAGGTCGGCGATGACGACCTTCGCCGAGTCGATGCGCTCCTTGATGCGCTGGATGATGGGCCCGTCGAACACCGCCTGGTCCACGCGCTCGCACAACAGGCCCACTGCCTTCACGGGCCCCTGGATGCCGTAGTGGTACGTGTCCTCGAGCTCGGGCGTGAAGGGCATGGCCACGAAGGCATGCGGCTTCGCCATGGACACCGCGCCCGCGGTGGCCATCACCGGCGCCTGCACGAAGGCCCTGTCGCGGCGCACGCGGAAGCCTCCTCCCTGCAAGGGCTCCACGCCCGCGGTGCCTCCTCCCAACCCCTTCTCCAACGCCCGCCGCAGCCGCAGCGCGCGCCGGTTGTCCAACTCCACCAGCGTGAAGCGCTCCAACCCCTGAGGTCCAATGCCTCGCTGGAAGGCTTCAATGAGTCCACCGACGAGCGCGAGCACTGCCTCGTCCTCGTCCAACCCGTAGTTGGGCCCGTGCACCGTGCTCACCAGGTGCTTGAGCCCCGGACGTGACTCCATCGCCTTGAGCGCGCGCTGCGTGAACTGGCGAATCTCGTGATAGCCGAACGCACCCAACCGCACCGTGCCCAGGAAGAGCGCCAGCGGCGAGCCCACCACGCCTCGCGTCTCCACGAAGCGGAACTCGCCCGGCTCCACCATCACCTGCGCGGGTGGAACCCCCACCGTCTCCAGCCTCCGCGCCACGGATTCGGCCGCGCCGTACAGCCTCTGTGCATATTTGAACAGGGCGACATCCGCCTTCACTTCGGTGACGTCCCCCACCTCCAGCACCACGTCCAGGGCCGCGCTCATCCCTCGACTGTACGGTCGCCAACTCTCTCCACCCAACTCGGAATCGCTCCATCCACTCGCGAACGGGTGACTGGGGACCCGCTTGGACCTGAGACTCAGGGTATGGGGAAATTAAAGAACTCCATTCGCATTGTGATATGGAGCCCTGCGCACCCCGGAACACCTGGGGAACCCCACATCCGGGGAGAGGCTTCCCCGACCCTCAGTCTTTCGACTTGGAAAAAGTGAAGGAGAGGCAGATGGCGAGCATTGGAATCGTTGGAGCCGGTACCGCGGGTCTGCACCTGGGTCTGAAGCTTCTCGCCCAGGGGATTCCGGTGACCCTCTACTCGGAGCAGGAGCCGGACGCGCTCCGAGTCGGGCGACTTCTGAACACCGTGACCCACCATGCGCCCACGCGAGCACGTGAGCGGGAGTTGTGGGTGGACTTCTGGGGGGTGCCGGAGCTGGCGATGAAGCGGATGAGCATCCACGTGCAGGGGCCCCAGCCCTTCTCCGTTCAAGGCCGGCTGAGCGAGCCGAGCCTGTGCGTGGACTACCGCGTCTATCAGCCCCGGCTCGCGGAGGCCTTCGTGGAGCGCGGCGGCAAGCTGGAGGTGGTGGCGGTGGACCCCGCCCTGCTGGAGAAGCTGGCCCAGCGCCACACGCTGATGGTCGTCGCCACGGGACGCAGCGGGCTCAACGCGATGTTCCCGCGAATCCCAGAGCTGTCGCCGCACACGCGGCCGCCCCGGCTGTTGTTCGCCGCGCTGCTCAAGGGCGTTCAGATGCCCCAGCCGCTCGGGATGCACTTCAACCTGATTCCAGGCCAGGGCGAGGTCTTCGAGTCGCAGCTCATCACTCGTCACGGCCGCGTTCCCAGCACGCTCATCGAGGCGATTCCGGGCACGGAGCTGGCGGCGCTCATCTCGCGCAAGCGCGACGACGACCCGGCCGCGTTCGACGCGACGCTGCTGGACATCATGCGCCGCTTCGCGCCCGCGACGTACGAGCGCATCGACCCGACGGAGTTCGGCGTGCGCGGTCCGCTGGACTTCCTCCAGGGAGCCTTCACGCCCACCGTGCGCCGGCCCTGGGCGCAGTTGGGCGAGGGCCGCTTCGTGATGGCGGTGGGCGACACGCACGTGACGAACGACCCCGTCGCGGGACAGGGCGCCAACGGGGCCTCCGCGTCCGCCTTCACGCTGGCCCACTGCATCCAGGACGCGCTCCTGTCCGAGCGGCCCTTCGATGAGACCTTCTGCCGCGACACCGAGGCCCGGATGTGGGCGGCCGTCGCGCCGACGGCCTACTGGAGCAACGCCCTGCTCGAGCCGCCTCCGCCGCACCTCATCGACACGCTCGTCACGGCGAGCCGCGACACGTACGTGGCCGACGCCTTCATGAGCGCCCTGGTGATTCCGGAGCGCATCCTCCCCGTCTGCGCCTCGCCCGAGTCCGCCGCCGCGTTCGTCACCGAGGCACGGACGCCCCGCGCCGACATGCTGGCCGCCACGGGCGCGCTCGGCTGGGACACGGGCACGCGCATCCGCCCGCTCGCCGGCTGAACCGGGACATGACCTGGGAGGAGCCCCCGCGCACGCATCGAGGGGCCTCCCACGGAAGCCGTCTGGCGCGCCCGCCCCGCTCCGCTATCCTCGGCGGACATGCGATTCGCCATCATCGGTTCCGGTGGAGTGGGCGGCTACTACGGCGCGCGGCTGGTGCGCGCGGGCCATGACGTTCGCTTCCTCGCGCGGGGCGCTCACCTGAGCGCCATGCGAGCGCGGGGCCTCAGCATCCAGAGTCCGGAGGGAGACTTCACCGTCCCCGTGCGCGCCGAGGACGACGCCACCCGGCTGGGGCCCGTGGACGTGGTGGTGCTCGCGGTGAAGAACTACGACGTCGCGAGCGTGCTGCCCCAGGTGAAGGCCGTGGTGGCCGCGTCGGAGAGTCCCGCGCTGGGTGGCGCCAGCGCCGTGGTGCTCACCCTCCAAAATGGCGTGGACAGTCCGTCCGAGGTCGCCGCCGCGCTGGGAGAGCCCACTGTCATGGGTGGAACAACGTACATGTCCACCGCCATCCGCGAGCCGGGCGTCATCCGGCAGGTGGGCACGCTCCACCGGATTGTCCTGGGCGAGGCCTTCGGCGACACGTCCCACGTCTCCGCGCGCGTGCAGACCCTGCGCGACACCCTGGCCCAGGCGGGGCTCAACGTGGAGGCGGTGGCCGACATCCGAGGGCCGCTCTGGGAGAAGCTGGCCTTCCTCGCCGCCATGTCCGGGTTCTGCACCGCCGGCCGCGCGTCGGTGGGGACGCTGAGGGAGGGGCCCTTCTTCCGGGAGACATTCCGGGAAGCCGCCGCGGAGGTGCTTCGTGTCGCCGCCGCCGAGGGTGTCGTCACCACCACCCGCGCGGAGGACGTGGTGCGTTTCATGGAGAGCCTGGCGCCGGAGATGCGCCCGTCGATGATGGTGGACCTGGATGCGGGCAAGACCTTGGAGGTCGAATACCTCCAGGGCACGGTGGCCCGGCGCGGCCATGTCCTCGGCGTGCCCACGCCCGTCATGAGCACGCTCTATTCCGTCCTGCTCCCCCACGCCCGGGGCCCGCGCCAGGGCTGACGTCTCCGGGCCCATGCAATGGCGCGCGGTTTTTCGCATAGAGAGAGTTCATGACCGAGCCAGGCCCTCCCCCCACGCCCAGCGCCCCCTCGTCTCCTCCCCTGGGGCGCGTCGCGTTCCACGCGGTCGCATCCGGGCTGACCCCACTCATCCCGGTGCCCTTCCTGGATGACTACGCGCTCTACCAGGTGCGTGAGCAGCTGGTCCGCTCGCTGCTCGAGGAGCGGGGCTTGCGTGCGCCCGACAGGGCGGTGGAGGCCCTGGCGGGCTCGAGCTTCGGCCGCACGCTGGGCGGGCGGCTGGTCAGCTACCTCAAGGGCATGATGCTGCTGCCGGTGAAGAAGATGTTCCGCAAGATCTTCTTCGTCCTCTGGGTGAAGGACTGCGTGGACGTGGCCTCCGTGTCGTTGCACCACGGCTACCTCCTCCATCACGCGCTGGCGCGGGGAGACCTGGACGCGCACAGCCTCACTGGAGACAAGCCGGAGACCATCCACGTCGCCATCGTCGCCGCGTGCGCGGAGGTGGACGCCCGGCCCGTCAATCAGGCCCTGCGCCGCCTCTTCGAAAGCAGCCGCGTGTTGATGGCGGAGGCCATGCGCGTGTTCGCCGCCCGAGGCGACGCGGGCCCGCGCCCCCCCGAGGCGGGAGAGAGCGCGGAGGTGAAGTCGCTGACGGACCGGCTGCTCGCCACCCTCTGGGAGGAGCGGGGCTACTTCGCGGCGCTCGAAGCGCACTACGCGCGCCACCTGGAAGCGCGCCTCACCGAGGCCAGCGCCAAGGCGTCAGGGAGCTGAGTCCGCGCGCGGCGCCTCCGGGTCTCGGATGCGCTGGGAGAAATCAGGCTGGTTGGCCGCCGCCCATGCGCGCTCGTTGATGCGGTGACGGGCCCGCACCACCTCCAGCGGCGCGTCCGTGTCGATGAGCCCCAGCTCATACGCGAGCGCATCGGAGAAGGCGGGCAACAGCGTGCGGTGGTCATAGGGCACGTCCACCGCGCTCACCTTCTCGAAGTGCCGCACCAGGTTGGTGGTGCAGTTGTTGGAGAGCGAGTCGTAGAACTCCGGCCGCGCGTGCAGCGCGTTCATCCGCGCCACCATGTCCATGAAGAAGTCGGCGATGCGCTCCTTCGACGCCTTCACGGGATACAGGTACACGTCGTCGCGGCGGTGGTTGGAGCGCAGCTGCACCAGGTCGCGCTCGTCCCCCACCACGTAGACCAGCTCGAACTGGCGGAACAGCCCTCCCAGGGCGGAGAACGTCTCGCCCTTCTCCCGGCGAATCTCCACGGAGAAGACGACGTAGCGCCCGTCCGCGAAGCCGAAGCTCACCATGGTGTGCGCGGCGCCGAAGAAGCCCGAGAAGGGCTCGACGATGAACCACGCCCCCGTCAGCTCCTTCGCGTCGTAGGTACCCGAGGACCAGGCCGCATCCCAGTCCGTCGTGCTCCGGTAGCGGAAGTCCCGCATGTCGTGGAACGTCACGCGGGTGCCCTCGACGTCCGCGCGCGCCACCTTCGCCAGGTCCGGCGCCCAGTCCCTCTCCGTGGAGGGCTTCACCGTGCGCCCCCAGAGCAGGAGGCCCAAGCAGCCGGCCAGCACCACCGCCACCGCGCCTGTCCGTGAACCCCACCGCCACCTGACGAAACACGCCGCGGCCCCGAGCCCCCCAGCGCCCAGAGCCCGCAGCACGTGGGCTCCCTCCGGCCCCGCTCCCGTCAAGGCCAGCGCGAGCGCGGCCCAGGTGGAGCCCAGGAGGACCAGCCCGGCGGTGAGAATCGTCACAAGCAGTCGCATCCGCCCAATATCACCCGCCCCTGACATGACCGCCACTCGGCTCGCGCCCGGTTGCCCGTGGAAACAATGTGTCCCCGGGTATCACTTCATGCGGCGATGACATATGAAAGCCGCGATGGCTCGTATCTCCGAGCCATCCAGGTCTCCTGGAGCCGTCGTGTCATTGCTCGCCCTGCTCTTCCAGAAGTCCAAACTGCCCATCATCTTCGCGGCGCTGTTGGGCATCCTCACGGGTGCCTCCAGCGCGGCGCTCGTCGCGGTGATGAATCAAGCGCTGACGTCCCGCACGGTGGAGGCGGCCTTGCTCTTGGGGCCCGCGTTCGCCGGCCTCGCGGCGGCGGTGCTCGTGCTGCGCATCATCTCGCAGATGCAGCTCAACTCCCTTCAGCAGATGGCGCTGTTGGACCTGCGGCTGTCGTTGTGCCGGCGCATGCTGGAGGCCCCCCTGCGCAAGCTGGAGGAGGCCGGGCAGCACAAGCTGATGGCGGCGCTGACGGAGGACATCTCCGTCATCAACAACACCATCGCCATCATCCCCGGCGTCATCATCTCCATGGCCACGCTGGTCGGGTGCCTCGTGTACCTGGCGTGGTTGTCCGGACCGCTGCTGGCGCTGGTCCTGTGTGTCGTCGCGGTGGTGCTCGCGAGCGTGGCCATCCCCAACCGCTACGCCTATTCGCAGTTCTTCCGCCGCCGCGAGAGCCACGACGCGCTCTACTCCCACTTCCAGACCCTCATCGACGGGTCCAAGGAGCTCCAGCTCCACCAGGCGCGCAGCGAGGATTTCTTCCACAAGGAGCTCCAGCCCACGGCCGAGGAGGTCTCCCGCATCTCGCGTGTGACCAACAACCTCTTCATCATCGCCGGAGGTTGGGGCGGCTTCATGGTGATGGTCGTCATCGGCATCATCCTGTTCGTCGTCCCCCGGTTCCAGACCGTGGAGATGTCCACCCTGGCCGCCTATGCGTTGATCGTGCTCTACCTCCAGCAGCCGCTCGACGGCTTGATGCACCAGTGGCCGAACCTGTCCCGCAGCCACGTCGCGATGAAGAAGCTGGAGAAGCTGGGCCTGTCGCTGGTGGACCCCGAGCCCCCGTCACGCGACGCCGTCATGACTTCGCGCTTCGAGCGCATCGAGTTGGTGGACATCGCCCACAGCTACTACCGCGAGCACGACGGCGCGAGCTTCACCCTGGGCCCCATCAATACGACGGTGCGCCGCGGTGAGCTCGTCTTCCTGGTCGGCGGCAATGGCAGCGGCAAGACGACGCTGGCCAAGCTCTTCACCGGGCTGTACGTGCCAGAGAAGGGCGAGCTGCGCGTGGACGGTGTCGCTGTCTCGTCCGCCACGCGGCGCGCCTACCGGCAGCTCTTCTCCGCCGTCTTCTTCGACTTCTACCTCTTCGAGCGGATGCTCGGCCTGGACGGCCCGGGGATGGAGGACCAGGCTCGCGCCTACCTGTCACGTCTGCAATTGGAGAAGAAGGTGCGCGTGGAGAACGGCCGCCTCTCCACCGTGGCGCTCTCCCAAGGTCAGCGCAAGCGCCTGGCCCTGCTCACCTCCGTGCTCGAGGACCGCCCCATCTACGTCTTCGATGAGTGGGCCGCCGACCAGGACCCTGTCTTCCGCGAGCTGTTCTACCGGGAGCTCCTCCCGTCCTTGAAGCAGCAAGGCAAGCTCGTCTTCGTCATCAGCCACGACGACCGCTACTTCCACCTGGCCGACCGCGTCCTCAAGCTGGAGTCCGGTCAGCTCGTGTCGGACCAGGGCACCACCCCCGCTTCCGCTCCCGCCATGAAGGCTGGGTGACACCACGCACGACACCTGTTCACCCGCTCCGCAATGGAAGACCTGAATTGAATATCGTGAAATTCAAATCTACCTTGGAATAGACAACTGACACGTCTACCTTGATGGCCCTGGCTGTCCATGTCTCCCTGAATCGAGGTTCTTCGGATGGAGTTCTCAAGAGTGGAGCATGCCGAGCTGTTCGTGGGAGACGCGGTTCTCTCTTCCTTCTTCTTCTGCCACGCGTTTGGCTTCCGGATGGTGGCCAGCGGAGGACCTGAGACAGGGCTTCCGGGGCGACGCTCCTTCGTACTCGAGCAGGGCGCCGCGCGGCTCGTGGTCACCTCGGCCCTGGGCTCGGAAGGCGATGTCGCCGCATTTGTCCGCGCGCATGGAGACGGCGTGCGGGACATCGCGCTGGGGACTCCGGATGTCCACGCGACCTTCGCCGAGGCGCTGCGCCGCGGAGCCACGGCAGTGGAGGAGCCCACCACCTATGCGTGTGAGGGTCAGCGCGTGGTGAAGGCCACCATCGCGGGGCCTGGGGATTGGGTGCACTCGTTCATCCAGCGGGAGAAGCCCACGGATGGATTCCTGCCGGGTGTCTACGTCCCGGTGGAGGCGGGCCCTTCGGGTGGGGCGTCGTTGTTCACGTCGATGGACCACATCGCCTTCGCGCTCCGGGCGAACACCTTGCTGGACACGGTGGGCTTCTACGAGAAGGTCCTGGGCTTCGCGCAGACCCACCGTGAGGACGTGCTCACCGAGTACAGCGGGATGAGCTCGCGCGTGGTGGCGTCCGCCGAGGGCCGCGTCTGCTTTCCGATGCAGGAGCCCGTCTCCGGCTCCCGCCGCGGCCAGCTGGAGGAATTCATCGGGGCCCACGGCGGCTCGGGGGTGCAGCACATCGCGTTCCTCGCCGAGGACATCAGCCACGCGGTGGATACCCTCCGTCAGCGCGGGGTGACGCTGCTCGATGCGCCCCGGGGCTACTACGAGGGACTGGAAGCGCGGCTCGGCACGCTGAGCCCGTTCCAGCGGGAGCCGCTGCAGGCGCGCAACATCCTGATGGACCGCGACGCGTGGGGCGTGCTGCTGCAGGTCTTCACCCGCTCACAGCACGCGCGGCGCACGCTCTTCTTCGAGGTCATCCAGCGCAACCAGGCCCGCGGCTTCGGCGGCGCCAACATCCAGGCGCTGTACGCGGCCAAGGAGCAGGAGACCGCGCGCGCCGCGAGCTGAATCAGGGCCTTGGCTCCAGTGTCATGGGGAGCCCGCCCTTGGGCAGCAGCGAGATGCCCGGATGGATGTCCACCCGCCGCCCCGGGATGCCGCGGAGGCGGAAGCGCTGGGAGACCATCGCCAGGACCAGCGCTCCGAACATCAGCGACAGGTTGTTCGCGATGCAGATGTGCTGGCCTCCGCCGAACGGCACGTAGGCGAACTTGTGCCGCGCGGGGCGGTCCGGACCGAAGCGGTCCGGGTCGAACACCTCGGGCGAGGACCAGAACTCCGGATGCCGGTGGATGAGGTAGGAGATGGAGAGGATCACCGTCCCCGGCGCCACGGGATACTTGCCCAACGTGTCCGCGGCCCCCGCCACCCGCACCAGCTTCCAGGCCGTGGGGTACAGCCGGAGCGACTCCTCGAACACCTGGGTGGCGTAACGCAGCTTGGGCAGGTCCTCCAACGACGGAGCCCGCCCCCCGAGCACCGCCGCGCTCTCCGAGGCGAGGCGCTCCGCGATTTCAGGATGGAGCGACAGCAGGTGCCAGGCCCATGAGAGCGCCGCCCCCGGGCCCTCGTTCCCGGAGAACAGGTTCATGAACTCGTCGCGCAGCTCCTTGTCCGTCATGGCTTCGCCCGTGTCGCGGTCTCTCGCCGCCACCAGCATCGCCATGATGTCGTCTTCCGGGCCGCCCTCGCGGCGCTTCGCGACGACCTCCTTCGCCTTGCCGAGCATCAGCCGCCGCGTGACGAAGAAGTCCGCCCACTTCTTCCGGTAGAACGGCAGCCGATCCAACCGGAGGACGCGCGCCCACAAGGGCTCCGTCGCATTGAACGTCGCCATCATCCGGCGGATGCCCGCGGTCACCTCCGCGTCGGGCTCCTCCGAGTACAGCGCCCGCGTCGTCATCCACAGGGAGAGAATCCCCATCTCTTCCGAGACATCGAGCGGCGGCGCGGACGCCCCACGCTCCTCCCAGGACTTCAGCATCCGCTGAATCAGATCCACCATGCCTGACAACAGGCCCGCGAGCCGCTCCCGGTGGAACGCGGGCTGGACGAGCCTGCGCTGGCGCCGCCAATAGGCCCCCTCGCTCACGAACAGACCGTTGCCCAGGAAGGGGTCGTCCACCAGCGCGGGCTTCGCGTAGTTGTTGGCGTTCTCCGTGAGGAAATATCGGACGTGGTCCGGGTGACTCACCAGGTAGGTCGACTGCGCCCCCAGCTTGAGATGAACCACGTCGCCATGCTTGCGGAAGCTCTCCATGGCGAACCCCAGGGGGTCTCGATCATGCCGCAACAGGTGGCCCCAGAGCGGTAGCCCCCAAGGGCTGGGAGGGTGCGTCGAAGCTCGAGTCGAATCCATGAGGTCTCGCGGGGGTTTTCTCTTCATTTCAGCGAAGCCACGAAACTGTGAAAACCAGGGAGTTACCCCAGTTTTGGGCTCACTGGACAATCACGATAAAACAAGAGATGAAGCTATAGGTCATGCTGCAACTTCGACCTTATTTTCTTTGTTCGCGGCTCTGGAATACAGCGACGTGACTTCGTGCGGCAGCGGGCCACTCGCGTCAGACGAGGGAGAGATGCTCGGCCAGCCTCTCGATGAGGTGGCTTGCTGGAGTCTCGCGCTGCCATGGGAACGAGGACTTCACAGTCATTTCCTTCGTGAAGTCGCTTGGAGAGAAAACCGCTCTCCGAGCACACGGCACCATCATCTCGTCGAGCCGTCCGCCGGGGAGTACGAATGAATCAGCGCAACGAAAAGTCCGCGGGAGACTTCCACCACCTCGTCGACCTGCTCGGCTACCGCGCGCAGACGCGCGGGGACGCGTTGCTCTATCGTTTTCTCGAAACGGGCGACGTGGATGGCCCGGTGGAGGAGTGGAGCTACACGCGGCTGGACACACGCGCGCGGGCCTTGGGCGCGCTGCTGCGGGCTTCGGGCGCGGCGGGTGAGCGTGCGCTCCTGCTGTATCCGCCCGGCATGGAATTCGTGGCGGGCTTCATGGGCTGCCTCTACGCGGGTGTCATCGCGGTGCCGTGCTATCCGCCAGACCCGACGCGGTTGGAGCGCACCCTGCCCCGCCTGCGGGCCATCGCCCAGGACTGCGGCGCGCGCTACGTGCTCACCACGCAGTTCATCGTGGACATGTCGGAGCTGTTCAAGCCGCAGGCGCCGGAGCTGGCGGAGCTCCAGTGGCTGGCGAGCGACGCGGTGCCGGACAGCCAGGCGGCGGACTGGCGCCGTCCGGAGCTGGAGGGAAACACGCTGGCGTTCCTCCAGTACACCTCTGGCTCCACGGGCAATCCGAAGGGCGTGATGGTGAGCCACGCCAACATCCTCCACAACGAGGCGTTCATCACCCGAGGGTTCGGGCTGGATGCGTCGCGTTCGTCGGGGATGGGGTGGCTGCCCATGTTCCATGACATGGGCCTCATCGGGAAGGTGCTCCAGCCGATGTACCTGGGCTTCCCGTGCACGCTGATGTCGCCCATCTCGTTCCTGCAGCGTCCCCTGCGCTGGCTGGAGGCCATCTCCCACTACCAGGCGACGTGCAGCGGCGGTCCCAACTTCGCGTACGACTTGTGCGTGCGCAAGGCGACCGAGGAGGACCGGGCGAAGCTGAAGCTGCACAGCTGGGACCTGGCCTTCAACGGCGCGGAGCCGGTGCGGCGCGAGACGCTGGAGCGCTTCGCGGAGACCTTCGCGCCTTGCGGCTTCCGGCGCACGGCCTTCTACCCGTGCTACGGCCTGGCGGAGACGACGCTCATCGTCACGGGTGGAACGAAGGGCGAAGACTTCGTGCACGGCCGCTTCGCGTCCAACGCGCTGGAGCATGGCCGAGCCGAGGAAGCGGCCACGGACATGCCCGGGGCCCGCACGCTGGTGGGCGCGGGGGTCAGCGCGCCGGATCAGCGCGTGCTCATCGTCCATCCGGAGACGCGGGACGTGCTCCCGCCGAACTCGGTGGGCGAAGTCTGGGTCTCCGGCCCCAGCGTGGCGCAGGGGTACTGGGCGCGCCCGGAGGAGACCGCCCACGCGTACGGCGCGAAGCTGTCCTCGGGTGAGGGCCCCTTCCTGCGCACGGGGGACCTGGCGTTCCTCGCGCCCTCGGGGCAGCTCTTCGTCACCGGCCGCCTGAAGGACCTGCTCATCATCCGGGGCCGCAATCTGTATCCGCAGGACCTGGAGCTGGACGCGGAGCGGGCCCACCGCGCGGTGCGCGCGGGGTGCAGCGCGGCCTTCAGCGTGGAGGTGGAGGGCGAGGAGCGGCTGGTCATCGCGCTGGAAGTGGACATGCGCGATGGGTTCGACGGCGCCGCCGTGGTCGCGGCCGTGCGTCAGCGGCTCGCGGAGCAGCACACGGTCCATGCCCACGGCGTCGTGCTGCTCCAGGCACGCAGCATCCCCAAGACGTCGAGCGGGAAGATCCAGCGCCGGGCCACGAAGGCGGCGTACCTGGCCGGAGAGCTGGAGGTCGTGGAGCTGTCGGTCGCGGAGACCGAGCCCGCCGCGGCGCCCCCCGCGCCGTCGCTCCCGCTCAAGGAGCTGCTCGTCACGGCCACGGAGCCGGAGCGGCGCGCGCACGTGGAGGAGTTCCTCCGGCATGCCGTGGCGCGGACGTTGCGCGTGGATGCGGGCAAGCTCCAGGGAGACTCGTCGCTGGCGAGCCTGGGCCTGGACTCGCTGATGGTGCTGGAGCTCCACGGGCTGTTGGAGTCGGAGCTGGGCGTGGCGCTTCCCGCCGCGTTCCTCTGGATGAGCCCGACGTTGGAGGCCGTGGCGCAGAAGCTCCTGGAGGCCTGGCAGGGCGTCCGGCCAGACTTCTCTCTCGCGGCGCCGTCGCTGACCGCGGGTCCTCGCGACGGGGAGCTGCCGCTGTCGTCGGGGCAGCTGCGGCTCTGGTTCCTGGACCGGCTGGTGCCGGACAGCGCGCTCTACAACGTCCACTTCCAGCTCCACCTGAGCGGGCCGTTGGACGTGGAGGCCCTGCGGCGCAGCCTGGATGCGCTGCTCACGCGCCATCCGCTGCTCAACGCATCCTTCCCCGAGGTGGAGGGACAACCGCGCCTCGTGGTTCGCGCGCCCACGTCCCTGCCCTTGCCCCAGGTGGACCTGCGGGCCGAGACGCCCGAGGCCAGGGACGAGGCCTTGCGACAGCTGGCGCTGGAGCAGGCGCGTGAGCCCTTCCGTCTGATGGACGGACCCACCGTGCGCGCGTCGTTGGTGCGGCTGGGCGAGAACGAGCACCGGCTGCTGATGACGCAGCACCACATCGTGACCGATGGTTGGTCCGTGGGTGTGCTGGGCCGCGAGCTCGCCGCGCTGTACCGCGCGCACGTCTCGGGCACGGTCGCGAACCTCACCCTGCCCCGCCTCCACTACGCGGACTACTCGCGCTGGCAGCAGGGCCTGGGCCCGTTGCTCGACGGGCAGCGTGCGTACTGGGGAAAGCAGCTCGCGGGGCTGCCTCGCCTGGAGCTGCCCACGGACTTCACGCGGCCGCGTGAGCCGAGGGTCCAGGGCGCGCTGCATCGCCTCACGTTGGACCGGTCGCTGGTGGAGTCGCTGCGGGCCTTGGGGCGCCGCGAGGGCTGCACCCTCTTCATCACGCTGACGGCGGCCTGGTCCGCGCTGCTCCATCGCTACAGCGGGCAGGAAGACTTCGCCGTGGGCACGGTGGTGGCGAACCGTGAGCGGCCCGAGCTGCGCGACGTGCTGGGCTTCTTCGCGCACACGCTCGCGTTGCGCGTGGACCTGGCGGGTCAGCCGAGCTTCCGTGAGCTGCTCACGCGCACGCGTCGCACGTTCCACGAGGCCCTGGCCCACGCGGACCTCCCGTTCGAGGACGTGGTGGCCTCCGCGCGGGCGCCCCGAGGCGGCGCGGACAACCCGCTCTTCCAGACGGCGCTGCTCCTGGAGGCATTGCCGCCCACGGACATGACGGTGCCGGGCATGGAGTGGCGTCCGGTGCTCCCTGTGCCTGATGGCGCGGTGGAGGGCACGTCGAAGTTCGACCTCCAGCTCTCTCTCGTCGAAACGGCCGAGGGCTTGTCGGGCGCACTCGAGTACCGCACCGACCTCTTCGCCCCCGCGACGGTGGCGCGGCTCGCGAGCCACCTGGAGACGTTGCTGCGCGCGGCGGTGAACGCCGTGGAGACGAAGGTGGAGGACCTGCCGCTGCTCGGCGCGGAGGAGACGCGCCGGTTGCTGGTGGACTGGAACGACCTCACCCCGGCGCAGGCCGATGACGCCGCGTTGTGCATCCATGCGCAGTTCCGCGCTCAGGCGGCCCGGACGCCCGATGCCGTGGCGGTGGCGGGTGACGACGCGACGCTCACGTACGCGGAGCTCGACGGGCGCGCGAACGCGCTGGCGTGGCGGTTGAGGGACGCGGGGGTCGGCCCCGAGGTTCGCGTGGGCCTGTGCCTGGAGCGCTCGGCGGCCATGGTCGTGGCGATGCTGGGTGTGCTCAAGGCGGGTGGCGCGTACGTGCCCCTGGACCCGGACTATCCCCGCGAGCGGCTCGCCTTCATGTTGGAGGACTCGGGCGCCGCGGTGCTGCTCACCGAGACGCATCTCCAAGGCTCCATTCCTCCGGGCCGCGCTCGCATCGTCCTGCTGGATGACGCGTCCGTGGACACGCTCGCGCACCGGGACGCGCCGCCTGCCTCGGGCATGAGCGCCGCGGGCCTCGCGTATGTCATCTACACCTCCGGCTCCACGGGGCGCCCCAAGGGCGTGATGGTGCCGCACGGGGGCGTGGCGAACTTCTTCACCGCGATGGACGCGCGGCTGGGCCATCAGCCCGTGGGCTCGTGGCTGGCCGTCACAAGCATCTCCTTCGACATCTCGGTGCTGGAGTTGCTGTGGACGCTCACGCGCGGCTTCAAGGTCGTGGTGCAGGGTGAAGGCGCGCTGCTCAAGGCCCCCGCCCGCGTGGCGGCGGCGCGGCGCAAGCCCATGGAGCTCAGCCTCTTCTACTTCGCGGATGACGCGGAGGCGGAGACGGGAGACCACTACCGCCTGCTGATGGAGGGCGCGAAGTTCGCGGACCGGCACGGCTTCTCCGCGGTGTGGACGCCGGAGCGGCACTTCCACGCGTTCGGCGGGCTGTACCCCAGTCCTTCCGTGGCGAGCGCGGCCATCGCCGCCGTGACGGAGCGCGTGGCCATTCGCGCGGGCAGCGTCGTGCTGCCCCTGCACCACCCGGTGCGTGTCGCGGAGGAGTGGTCGCTGGTGGACAACCTGTCGCGGGGCCGCGTGGGCATCTCCGTGGCCTCCGGCTGGCACGCGAACGACTTCGTCTTCGCGCCCGAGCGCTACGAGAAGCGCCGCGAGTTGATGATGGAGGGGCTCGAGACGGTGCGCCGGCTCTGGCGCGGCGAGACGCTGCGGATGCAGGGTGGCGCGGGCGCGCAGGTGGACGTCAAGCTGCGGCCCCGTCCGGTCCAGAAGGAGCTGCCGGTGTGGCTCACGGCGGCGGGCAATCCCGACACCTTCGTCACCGCGGGGCGCATGGGCTGCCATGTCCTCACCCACTTGCTGGGCCAGACGTGGGACGACCTGGAGAAGAAGCTCGGGCTCTACCGCGACGCCTGGCGCGACGCGGGCCATGCGGGTGATGGACACGTCACGCTGATGCTTCACACCTTCATCGGCGAGGACGCCGCGCAGGTCCGCGCGGTGGTGGAGAAGCCCTTCCGCAACTACCTGCGCAGCTCCGCCGACCTGATGCGCGGCCTGGGGCGGACGCTGGGCGTGGACCTGGACACGGCGACGGAGGCCGACCTGGACCGCCTGTCGGCGCAGGCCTTCGAGCGCTACTTCGAGACGAGCGGCCTGTTCGGCACGCCGCGCTCCGTGCGCGAGCGGATGGAGAAGCTCCGCGCCCTGGGCGTGGACGAGGTCGGCTGCCTCATCGACTTCGGCATCCCCACCGAGACGGTGCTGTCGAGCCTGCCCCGCCTGCACGAGGTGAAGTGCCAGGCGGACCGCGACGGCCGCCGGGCGGGCACCGCGCGCTCCATCCCGCTCAACCTCCGAGAGCACGCGGTGACACATCTGCAGTGCACGCCGTCACTGGCGCGCGCGCTCATGGCCGAGCCCGAGTCCGTCGAGGCGCTCTCCGGGCTGCGCCGCCTCATGGTCGGCGGTGAAGCGCTCCCGTCCTCGCTGGGGACGTCGCTGCGTCAGGCGCTCGGCGAGGGAGGCCGGCTGCTCAACATGTACGGCCCCACGGAGACGACCATCTGGTCCTCCACGCACGACGTGCGCGAGGAGAGCGGCCCGGTGGCGTCCATCGGCTCGCCGTTCTCGCGGACGCAGTTCTACCTGCTCGACGCACGGCTTCGTCCGGTGCCAGTGGGTGTGCCGGGAGAGCTCTTCATCGGCGGAGCGGGCGTGGTGCGCGGCTACCTCTCGCGGCCGGAGCTGACCGCGGAGCGCTTCGTGCCGGACCCGTTCTCGAGCGAACCGGGCGCACGCGTTTATCGCACGGGAGACCGGGCGCGCTGGCGCGATGACGGCACGGTGGAGTTCCTGGGCCGCGTGGACCACCAGCTCAAGGTGCGGGGCTTCCGCATCGAAGCGGGTGAAATCGAGGCCGTGCTGAGCGCGAGGCCGGAGGTTCGCGAGGCGGTGGTCGTGGCCCGCGAGGACACGCCGGGCGACGTTCGGCTCGTGGCCTATGTCGTGGCGCGCGACGGACAGACGGTGGACGCGACGGTGCTGCGCGACGCGGTGGCGCTGCGGCTGCCGGAGCACATGGTCCCCTCGCTGCTGGTGACGCTGCCGGCGCTGCCCCTCACGCCCAACGGCAAGGTGGACCGCAAAGCCCTCCCGGCGCCCACGGCGGCCCGCGCCTCACGCGCGGCCTACGTGGCACCGCAGAGTCAGCTCGAGATGCAAATCTCCGACGTGTGGAAGCAGGTGCTCAACGTCGAGCAGGTCGGAGTGGACGACAACTTCTTCGACCTGGGTGGGCACTCGCTGCTCATGGTCCAGGTGCATGCACGGCTCAAGGCGGTGCTGGGGTCGGAGCTCCCGCTGCTCAAGCTGCTGGAGCACCCCACGGTCAGCGCGCTCGCGCGCTACCTGCGTCAGGGACCCGCCTCCAGTGTCACCCCGGTGGAGTCTGCTCAGGACCGGGCGAAGCGCCAGCTCGAGAGCATGAAGCGGCAGCAACAGCGCGCCAGGAAACAGGGGTAGGTCTGTCATGGGGAGTCATGTGGAGTACCAGGGGGACGCAGGACTGGCCGTGGCCATCGTGGGCATGGCGGTGCGTGTGCCGGGAGCGCGGGACGTGGACGCGTTCTGGCGCATGCTGCGCGCGGGCGTGGAGGGCATCACCTTCTTCTCCGACGAGGCGCTGAAGTCGCTCGGCGTGGACCCGGCGTTCCTGGCCAATCCCAGCTTCGTGCGCGCCGCCCCCGTGCTCGAACGGCCGGGCCGCTTCGACGCGGCCTTCTTCGGCTATGCCCCGCGCGAGGCCGAACTGCTGGACCCGCAGCACCGCGTCTTCCTGGAGTGCGTGTGGACGGCGCTGGAGCATGCGGGCTACGCCCCCGGGCGGGTGCCGGGCACCACGGGCATCTACGCGGGCTCCAGCCTGAGCAGCTACCTGCTCTTCAACCTGCTGTCGCGCGCGGAGTTCCAGCAGGCCGAGGACACCTTCCCGGCCATGGTGGCCAACGACAAGGACTTCCTCGCCACGCGCGTGGCCTATCACCTGGACTTCAAGGGCCCCGCCCTCACGGTGCAGACGGGCTGCTCCACGTCGCTCGTGGCCACGCACCTGGCCTGCCAGGCCCTGCTCGGCTACCAGTGTGACGTGGCGCTCGCGGGCGGCGTGTCCGTGCACGTTCCCCAGCGCACGGGCTACCACTACCAGGAAGGTGGCATCACCTCGCCGGACGGCCACTGCCGCGCGTTCGACGCGAAGGGACAGGGCACGCTCTTCGGCAGCGGCGCGGGCGTCGTGGTGCTCAAGCGCCTGGAGGATGCGCTCAAGGACGGCGACACCATCCACGCCGTCATCCGCGGCTCGGCCATCAACAACGACGGCGCCGTGAAGGTGGGCTTCACGGCGCCGGGCGTGGAAGGCCAGATGGAGGTCATCGCCCGCGCCCAGGCCATGGCGGACGTGACGCCGGACTCCATCTCATACGTCGAGGCCCACGGCACCGCCACGCCACTGGGTGACCCCGTGGAGGTGCAGGCGCTCGACGGCGTGTTCCGCGCTGGCACCGACAAGAAGGCCTTCTGCGGGCTCGGCTCGGTGAAGACCAACGTGGGCCACCTGGATGCCGCCGCGGGTGTCACGGGGTTGGTGAAGACGGCGCTCTCGCTGGAGCACGCGGAGCTTCCTCCCAGCCTCAACTACGAGGCGCCCAACCCGCGCATCGACTTCGCGAACAGTCCCTTCTACGTCAACGCGGCGCTTGCGCCTTGGCCCACGGGAGCCACGCCTCGTCGCGCGGGCGTGAGTTCCTTCGGCATCGGCGGCACCAACGCGCACGTCATCCTGGAGGAATCTCCACTCATCCCTCCGGGTGACGCGGCGCGCGCGTGGCAGGTCCTCGTCCTCTCCGCGAGGACTCCGACGGCGCTGGAGTCGCTGACCGCATCGCTGCTCACCCACTTGAAGGAGCATCCCGAGCAGCAGCTCGCGGACGTCGCGTGGACGCTCCAGACGGGTCGCAAGGCGCTGGACCTGCGTCGCGTGGTGGTCTGCAAGGACCGGGACGACGCCCTGCGCGTGCTGGAGACGCGGGATCCCCAGCGACTCTTCACGCTCGCGCCAGGTTCCGCGACGCCGTCCGCGGTCTTCATGTTCCCCGGTGGCGGTGCGCAGTACCCGGACATGGGCCGAGGCCTCTACGCCGCCGAGCCCGCCTTCCGCGAGGCGGTGGACCAGTGCTGCACGCTCTTGCGTCCCCGTCTGGGCTTCGACCTGAAGCCCTTGATGTATCCGGACGCGGACTCCGCCGCGAGCGCGGGCCAGCGCCTCAAGCGGACGTCGCTGGCCCTGCCCGCGCTGTTCACCGTCGAGTACGCGATGGCGCGGCTGTGGGAGTCCTGGGGCTTGAAGCCCGAGGCGCTCATCGGCCACAGCCTGGGTGAGTACACGGCGGCGTGCCTCGCGGGTGTCTTCTCGCTGGAGGATGCGCTGGCGCTGGTGGTGCTGCGAGGCAAGCTCTTCGAGGAGCTGCCCGGTGGCGGAATGCTCAGCGTGCCCATGCCTGAGGCGGAGGTGCGGCCGCTGCTCGGGGACTCGTTGTCACTGGCGGCGGTGAACGGACCTTCGCAGTGCGTGGTCGCCGGCACCGTCGAGGCCGTCGAGGCCCTGGCCGCCGACCTGGCGCGCCGCGAGGTGGAGTTCCGGCACATCCCCATCGACGTGGCAGCGCACTCCCACCTGGTCACGCCGATTCTCGCGCGCTTCCAGGAGTTCATCGGGACGCTGCGGCGCAACGCCCCCACCCTGCCGCTGATGTCCAACGTCACCGGCACGTGGATGACGCCCGAGGAGGCGCAGGACCCCGCCTACTGGACGCGGCACCTGCGGCAGACGGTGCGCTTCGGTGATGGCATCCGCACGCTGGCGGAGCAGCCTCACCGCGTCTACCTGGAGGTCGGACCGGGCCGCACGCTCGGCACGCTGGCGCGCCTGCAGCTCACCGGCCCCAGTGCGCCTCCGGTGCTTCCGTCCCTCCGGCATCCGCAGGACCCGGTGGCCGACGAAGAGCTGCTCGCGGCCACGCTCGGCAAGCTCTGGGCCGCGGGCGTGAGCGTGGACTGGACGGCGGTGCGCGGAGAGGCGCGGCGACTGCGTGTGCCGCTGCCCACCTACCCCTTCGAGGGACAGGACTACTGGCTCGCGCCCGAAGCTCCGTCGAGCACTCGGCGTGGCTCGGCTCGCAAGAGCGCGGATGTCGCCAGCTGGTTCTATCTCCCGGCCTGGCGTCGCGCTCCGTTGTCCCCTCCCAAGGTGGGCGCCGTCACCGCGCGCGACTGGCTCGTGTTCCAGGACGCGACGGGACTGGGCGAGGCCCTGGCCAACGAGCTGACGCGCGCCGGTCATCGCGTCGTTCGCGTCACGCCGGGAACACACCTCCAGGAGCTGAGCGAGCACCATTTCAGCCTGGACCCCATGGCCCCCGAGGAGCCCTTCTTCCTGCTGACGGCCCTGAAGGCGAAGGGCCTCAACGTGGAGCGCGTGGTCCACCTGTGGAGCCTGGACGGGCCGGGTGCGGCGGAGGCCGTCTCGGATGAGGCGCGCTTCGACCGCGCACAGGAGCGCGGCTTCCACTCCGTGCTCCGGCTGACTCGCGCGTTGGTGGAGGCAGCGCTTCCCCAGCGCGCGGAGCTCACGGTGGTGGGGCGCATGGCGCTGGAGGTGGAGAGCACGGACGAGCTCAGCCCCGAGCACGCCACGGTCCCCGCGCTGTGCAAGGTGATACCGCAAGAGCACGACGGCATCGCTTGCCGGTACGTCGACCTGGGACGCGGCGCGGGCATGAGCACCGTGAGCGCGCTGTCGCGCGAGCTGCTCTCCGGCTCCGCCGATGCCGTGGTCGCGTTGCGTGGGGCTCAGCGCCTCGTGCAGACCCATGAGCCCCTGCGGCTCGAGCAGGACGCCGTGGCCACGCAGCCCTTCCGGACGCGCGGCGTGTACCTCATCACCGGTGGCCTGGGCGGCGTGGGACTGCTGCTCGCGGGCGAGCTCGCGCGGAGCCATCAGGCGCGGCTCGTCCTCGTGGGCCGCTCCGGGTTGGAGGTGGACCCGGGTGGCCACAAGCAGCGCGCGGTGCGGGCCTTGGAAGCGGCGGGCGCGGAGGTGCTCGTGGTGCGCGCGGACGTGGCCGACGAGTCGCGGCTGCGCGGTGTGCTCACGGAGGCCGAGGCGCGTTTCGGAGCGGTGCATGGCGTCATCCACGCCGCGGGCCTCGCGGGAGAAGGCGCGGTGGCGCTGCTCGCCGGCTTGGACGCGGCGGCCTGCGCGCCTCACTTCCGCGCCAAGGTCCATGGCACCTACGCGCTGGAGCGAGCACTCACCGGACGCGCGCTGGACTTCGTGCTGCTCGTGTCCTCCAACGCCGCCGTGCTCGGTGGCTTGGGGCTGGGCGCATACGGCGCGGCCAACGCCTTCCTCGATGCGTTCGCGGCTTCACGCGCGCATGCGGGCACGACGCGCTGGCTGAGCACCAACTGGGATGGCTGGCCGGTCGCGGAGGAAGGAACGCAGGGCGCGAAGACCAGCCTCGACGCGTTCGCGATGTCCTCGGCCGAAGCGGTGGAGGCCTTCCGCCGCGTCGTGGAGTCCGCGCAGAGCGGACAGGTGGTGGTCTCCACGGGCGACCTGCCCGCGCGTGTCGCGCGCTGGGTGAGGAAGGAAGGCGCGAGCGCCGAGACGCACTCGGGAACGACCCATGAGCGTCCGCAGCTCGGCACCGAGTACGTGGCGCCCACGGATGACGTGGAGATGGCGCTGGCGAAGGTCTGGCAGGAGCAGCTGGGACTGGCGCAACTGGGCATCCACGACAACTTCTTCGACCTCGGCGGCAACTCGTTGCTGTGGCTGAAGATCGTGGGTCGGCTGAAGCGGGAGCTGGGGCGCGACATTCCCCTCACCGCCGTCTTCGAGGCGCCCACCGTCGCCACGCTGGCGAAGAAGCTGGGCGGGCCGGCCACCGAGGCGCAGCCCCCTGGCTTCGAGACGAGTCAGAACCGAGGCGCGCAGCGCAGGGAGCGGCGCAGCAGCCGCCGCGAGTGATGGACCGAAGGAGCAGATGACGTGGACGAGAAGCAAACTCCAGACATCGACGACGCAGACCTCGCCATCATCGGCATGTCCGGGCGTTTCCCGGGTGCCCGGGACACGGCGGAGCTCTGGAGCAACGTCCGGGGCGGCGTGGAGTCCATCCGGTTCTTCTCCCCCGAGGAGGCTCGCGCCGCGGGTGTGCCGCGTGAGCAGGTGGACGACCCTGACTACGTACGAGCGGCCGCGGTATTCCCGGAGCCGGAGTCTTTCGACGCCGCGTTCTTCGACATGCCTCCCCGCGAGGCGGAGTTGACCGACCCGCAGCACCGCGTGTTCCTGGAGATCTGCTGGGAGGCCCTGGAGCACGCGGGCTATTCGCCCCGGGACTACTCCGGCGCCATCTCCGTGTACGGCGGAGCCACGCTCAACACGTACCTGCTGATGAACCTGGCGAGGAATCCTCGCGTGCTGGGCTCCGTGGAGCCGGTCCAGGTCAACATCGGCAACGGCACGGACTTCCTGGCCACGCGCGTCTCGTACAAGTTGAACCTTCGCGGCGCGAGCCATGCCGTGCAGAGCGCGTGCTCGACGTCGCTTGTCGCCGTGCACCAGGCCTGCCAGAGCCTGCTCAATGGGGAGTGTGACATCGCGCTCGCGGGTGGCGCGTCCGTCAACGTGAGCTTCCTCAATGGCTACCGCCACGTGGAGGGAGGCATGGCCTCGCCGGATGGCCGGTGCCGTCCGTTCGACGCCAAGGCCCGAGGGACGCTGTTCGGCAGCGGCGCGGGTGTGGTGGTGCTCAAGAAGCTCCGGGCGGCCATGCGCGACGGTGACACCGTTCACGCGGTCATCAAGGGCTCGGCCATCAACAACGATGGCTCGCTCAAGGCCGGCTACACCGCGCCGGGAGTGGAGGGCCAGGCGCAGGTCGTCGCCGAGGCGCTCGCGGCGGCCGGAGTGGACGCGGACTCCATCGGTTACGTGGAGGCCCATGGCACGGCGACGCCGCTGGGCGACCCCATCGAGGTGGAGGCCCTCACGCGGGCCTTCCGCGCCACCACGCAGCGCAGGCGCTTCTGCGCGCTCGGTTCGGTGAAGGGCAACGTCGGTCACCTCGACGCGGCGGCCGGCATCACGGGCCTCATCAAGACCGCCCTGGCCTTGAAGCACGGTGAGCTGCCGCCCAGCCTCCACTACGAGCGGCCCAACCCGGCCATCGACTTCGATGGCAGCCCCTTCTACGTCAACGCGACCCTCAAGCCCTGGCCCATGAGCGCCCTGCCCCGGCGCGCGGGCGTGAGCTCCTTCGGCGTCGGCGGCACCAACGCACACATCGTCCTGGAGCAGCCCCCGCGTCCGCTCAGCAGCACCCCTTCGCGTCGCGCGTGGCAGCTGCTGCCCCTGTCGGCGCGCACGCAGACCGCGCTGGAGTCCAGCACGGGCCGGCTGGCGGAGGCTCTCAAGGGAACCTCCGACGCGGCGCTCGCCGACGTGGCGTGGACGCTCCAGGTGGGGCGCCAGCGCTTCGGCCAGCGCCGCTTCGTCCTCGCGCGTGGAGCGAGCGATGCGGTGGCGGTGCTCTCGCAGCCGGACAACCCTCGCGTCCACACCGCGTCGGAGGATGGCGTGGAGCGCCCGGTGGCGTTCCTCTTCCCCGGGCAGGGCTCGCAGCACGTGAACATGGGTCGCGCGCTCTATGACGCGGAGCCCGTGTTCCGCGCGGAGGTGGACCGGTGCTCGGAGCTGCTCAAGCCGCACCTCGGAGGCAAGGACCTGCGCGAGGTGCTGTACCCGAAGTCGGGTGACCCGGCGGAGAATGAGCGGACGCTGGCGAGGACGGAGCTCACGCAGCCCGCGCTCTTCACCCTCGAGTACGCCACCGCGCGCCTCTGGATGTCCTGGGGCGTGAAGCCCTCCGCCATGCTGGGACACAGCATCGGCGAGTACGTGGCCGCCTGCCTCGCGGGAGTCTTCTCGCTGGAGCACGCGCTTCAGCTCGTGGCGACACGAGGCCGGTTGATGCAGTCACTCCCCGCGGGCTCCATGCTCGCGGTGCCGCTCAGCGAGGAGGAGCTGCGGCCCTACCTCGGGACCGAGCTGAGCCTCGCGGCGATCAACGCCCCCATGCAGTGTGTCGCCTCGGGGCCGACGGAAGCGGTGGAGCGGCTGCGCAAGCAGCTCGAGGAAGCAGGTGTGCGCTGCCACGTGCTCGTCACGTCGCATGCATTCCACTCCGCGATGATGGACCCCATCCTCGACGCCTTCACGGCGCGGGCGGCGGCCATGCCCTTGCGTCCGCCCACCCTCCCCTTCATCTCCAACGTGACGGGGACGTGGATCACCACCGAGCAGGCGACGAGCCCCAAGTACTGGGCACAGCACCTGCGTGGTGCCGTGCGCTTCGCGGATGGTCTGCACGCGCTCCTCTCCGACCCCAAGCGCGTCCTCCTGGAGGCGGGCCCCGGACAGGTGCTCAGTCGCCTCGCGCGACGGCATCCGGCGTCCTCGCCTTCGCGCACGGTCCTCGGCTCCATGCCGATGCCGCAGGACACCGTGGCCGAAGGCACACCGCCGCTGGCCTATACGACGTTGGGCAACCTGTGGATGGCGGGCGTCAACATCGACTGGCGCAGCTTCCACGGCGACGAGCGCCGTCAGCGGCTCCCACTCCCGACCTACCCCTTCGAGCGCCAGCGCTTCTGGATTGAACCCGAGGAGCAGCACACCGCCGTCGTCCAGACCCCGTCGGAGAACCACTCGGCGCAGCAAGAGCAGGAGCCACTCGAGCGTTGGTTCCACGCCCCTTCGTGGAAGCGGGTTCCCTTGGCGCCCGCGAGCACCTCGAAGGCCTCGGGCTCTCGCGTGTGGCTGGTGTTCGACGATGCGGCGTCGACCTCGACTTCACTGCTGACGGCCGAGCCGGGCTCGGAGCACGTGGTGATTCGTGTGCGGCCAGGCACCGGGTTTCATCGCGTGCGGGACACGGACTTCACCGTGGCCCCTGGCTCCCAGTCGGACCTGCGCGAGCTGATGGGCGCGCTGCGTGAGTCGAACCGGCTCCCCGACGCCGTGCTTCATCTGTGGGGTCTCACGCCGGAGCCTCCGACGTCCTTCGCGCAGACCCAAGCCAGCGGCTACCACACGCTCGTGGCGCTCGCGCGAGTCCTGGCCGAGCTCACCCCCGAGCGGCCCTGCACCGTCTTCGTGGTCTCCAACCACGTCCACGAAGTCACCGGGGAGGAAGCCCTCTCTCCGGACAAGGCGACGGTGCTCGGTCCCTGCCGGGTCATCCCGCAGGAGCACCCGCACCTGCGGTTCCACCACGTGGATGTGGTGACGGACAACGGGGCTCACCTGTCGTCCGCGAGTCTCCAGTCGCTCCGCTCCGAGCTCCGCGCCGTTCCGCGTGAGGCGGTGGTGGCGCTGCGAGGAGCGCATCGTTGGGTTCCGGCCCTGGAGTCACTGCCGCTGCCCTCCGCTCCCGCGCCACATCCCATCGCGCGCCCCGGTGGTGTCTATCTGCTCGTCCATGGCCTCGGCGGTGTCGGCGCGATGAACGCACGCGCCATCGCCCATCTGTCGCCAGGCGCGAAGCTCGTGTGCCTGGAGCCCACGGGCTTCCCTGCTCGCGACTCGTGGGATGGGCCCGTCTCCACGCCTGACGCGGGCGACGACCAGGCTCAGCGCATCCGCCGGGCTCGTGAGCTCGAGTCGATGGGCGCGGAGGTTCACGTCCTCCCCGTCGACCTCACGAACGAGGAAGCCGTGCGCACAGCGGTGGACTCGACGGTCTCCCGCCTCGGTGCCCTACACGGCGTGGTGCACGCGGCGTGGCTTCCGCGACAGAAGGTCGCGCGACTCGTCTCCGAGACCGGAGTGGAAGAGAGCGCGTGGCACTTCGACCCGCGGGTCCGAGGACTGGCCCTGCTCGACACGGTGCTCGGAGACCGGCCTCTCGACTTCCGCGTGGTGGCGTCGTCCATCTCCGCGGTGCTGGGTGGCATCTCCACCGTCGCGCACACCGCCGCGAGCGCATGGCAGGACGCGTTCGCTCAAGCGGCGACTCGCGCGGGCCGGCGCTGGACGAGCGTGGGCTGGGACGTGGTGAGGGTCGAGGACTACGGCGCGCACCTGGGTGCACGAGGTGAAGCCATCGACCGGCTCGCGGTCACCCCCGAGCAAGGCGCGGAGGTCCTGACCCGCCTCCTCGCGCACGCGACGGGCCCTTGGTGGGTGGTCTCCACTCACGATGTGAAGGCGAGGCAGGCACCGGCACAGCCGCTGCCCGCGCAAGCCGAGGTCGCGGCTCGGCCGCTGCATCCCCGTCCGCCGAACCTTCGCAGCGCCTACGTGGCGCCCACGACCGAGCTGGAGCGGCTGCTCGCGGACCTCTGGCAACAGATGCTCGGTGTGACGCCCATCGGCATCCAGGACAACTTCTTCGAGTTGGGCGGTGACTCGCTCGTCGCGGTCCAACTCACCGACCAGCTCAAGCGCCGGCTCAATCTCAGCGTGCCCGCGTCCAGCCTCTACGAAGGTGTCACCGTGAAGGCGCTGGCGGCGTTGATTCAACCGCCCGATGCGAATCCGGGCGCGGCGCAGGGCGAGGCGGACGAACGCGAATCCACCGTCCAGCGCCGAAAACAGAACCTCCAGCGTCAGCGCTCGCGCAGGCGCGCGGACGATGAGGACGCGGAGGAAGGTGGCTGATGCGAGCCATCCTCACCAACTTCGGAACACTCGGCGACGTCCAGCCCTTCGTCGCGCTGGCCGTCGAGCTCCGGCGGCACGGACATCACCCTGTGCTCGCCGCAGCGCCCTCGTACCGTGCGCTCGCGGAGCAGCACGGCCTGGACTTCCTGCCCGTGGGCCCCGACCTGCGGGCGGCCCAGAGCGGAATCACACAGGCGATGATGGGCAGTCCCGACGTCATCCATGACGCCAGCGGGATGCTCCAGCTCTTCCAGCCCCTTGTGGACTCACTTCCGCGCATGCTGGAGGACCTTCGTGCCGCGTGCCGTGGCGCGGACGTGCTCATCAGCGGACGCGTTCAGCCGGCCGCGCGCATGGTGCACGACCTGACGCATGTGCCCTTCGTGACGGTGCTGGTGGAGCACAGCGGCAGCGGCGGTGGTGGCCCCGCCTTCCAGGCCGCCGTGCGCGGACTGGTCAATCCCCTGCGAGAGTCCCTGCGGTTGCCACCGCTCGACAACCCGCTCGTGGACGGTCTGTCGCCGCAGCTCGTGCTCACGGCGCTGAGCCGGCACGTGCGGCCTCCCGCCGCGGACCTCCCGCCCCACCACCACACCATCGGATACTGCCTCCTCGAGGAGCCAGCCTTCACGCCCGACGCGGAGCTGGCGGCGTTCCTCGCGGAGGGTCCTCCCCCGGTCTGCATCACCTTCGGCAGCATGACCCACGGCGACCCGGTGGCGCTGACGAAGACGCTGGTGGACGCCACGGTGCGCGCGGGACGTCGCGCCCTCATCCAGCAAGGCTGGAGCGGACTGGGCCAACACCACCTCCCGCCCTCGGTGCGAATCGTAGGGCAGGTTCCGCACTCCTGGCTCTTCTCACGCGTGTCGTGCGTCGTGCACCACGGCGGCGCGGGCACCACGGGCGCGGCGTTTCGCGCGGGGGTTCCACAGGTCGTCGTGCCGCACACGTATGACCAGTTCACCTGGGGCGAGGTCGTCCAGGAGCTTCGCTGTGGCGGAGCGGCGGTCCCCATCGGCGAGCTGACGACGGAGCGGCTCGCGGAGGCACTCGGAACGGTGCTGGGCCGCGAGGAGTACCCGTCCTCGGCGGCGCGCGTGGGCGAGCAACTGCGCGCGGAGCACGGCGCGGCGAAGGCGCGTCACCTCATCGAGGACCTGGTCCGTCGAGTGGGGCTCGCCTCGCCAGTGAGCGAAGGGCCCGAGGCCCCGGACGAGACGGAAGACGAGGAACGGCGCCAGCGCCGCAGGAGCGCGCTGAAGCAGCAAAGGGCGAGGAAGGTCGACACTTGAGCGGGATTCTGGAGAAGAGCATGGCCACGGATTCGTCCGACACGGACACCACGGGTCTGGAGATTGCTGTCATCGGCATGGCGGGGCGCTTCCCTGGGGCGCGTGACCTGGAAGCGTTCTGGCGCAACCTGAAGGACGGCGTGGAGTCCATCCAGTTCCTCACGGACGAGGACCTGGAGCCGAGCGCGCTCGACACGGCGGCGATCCGCTCCGACCCGAACTACGTGAAGGCGGCGGCGGTCCTCGAGGACGCGGACCTCTTCGACGCGGGCTACTTCGGCGTCACCCCCAAGGAAGCGGAGGTGATGGACCCGCAGCAGCGCGTCTTCCTGGAGTGCGCGGTGGAAGCACTGGAGCACGCGGGCTACGACGCCGAGCGCTTCAAGGGACGCATCGGTGTCTACGCGGGCGCGCGCACGGACACGTATCTCTTCAACCTCTTCTCCAACCCCACGGCGGTGGGAGGACTGGACCCGTTCGAGATTGGCCTCGGCAATGACCTGGCCTTCCTCACCACGCGCGTGGCGCACAGGCTCAACCTGCGTGGGCCCGCGTACTCGGTCCACACCGCGTGCTCCACGGCCCTGGTCGCGCTGCATCTGGCGGGGCAGGCGCTGCTCGCGGACGAGTGCCGGATGGCCGTCGCGGGCGGCGTGGCCATCAACGTCCCGCAGAAGGTGGGCTACCTCTACCAGTACGGCGGCATCACCTCGCCGGATGGCCACTGCCGGGCGTTCGACGCGAAGGCGGCCGGCACCATTTTTGGCAGCGGCATCGGCCTGGTGGTCCTCAAGCGCCTGGAGGACGCGCTCGCGGATGGCGACACCATCCACGCCGTCATCAAGGGCTCGGCCATCAACAACGACGGCGCCGTGAAGGCCAGCTTCACCGCGCCCAGCGTGCAAGGCCAGGCCACGGTCATCAAGGACGCGCTCGCCGCGGCGGAAGTCTCCGCTGACTCCATCTCCTACGTGGAGACACACGGTACCGGAACCGCGCTGGGAGACCCCATCGAGCTGCGCGCGCTGACGAAGGTGTTCAGCGGGAAGAACCTGGGTCGCCGCACGGTGCCCATCGGTTCGGTGAAGACCAACGTGGGGCATCTGGACGCGGCGGCCGGAAGCGCGAGCCTGCTGAAGGCCATCCTCGCGATGAAGCACCAGCAGCTTCCGCCCAGCCTCCACTTCGAGTCCCCCAACCCGCAGATCGACTTCGACAGCGGCCCGTTCTTCGTGAACACCCGGCTCCAGCCGTGGACGCGAGGCCGGACGCCGCGCCGCGCCGGAGTCAGCTCGTTCGGCATCGGTGGCACCAACGCCCACGTCATCCTGGAGGAGGCCCCTCCCGCGCCGCCCGCCTCGGCTGGCAAGCCGTGGGAGCTGATGGTCCTGTCCGCGCGCAGCCACACGGCGCTCGACAGCGCCACCGCGCGGCTCGCGCAGCACCTGGAGTCCCACCCCGAGCTCTCGCTCGCGGATGTGGCGCACACGCTTCAAGTGGGCCGCAAGGCGCATACCCACCGCCGCGTCGTGGTGGCCCGCGACACGCGGGATGCCGTGCGAGTCCTCCGCATGGCGGAGCCCCGTCGCGTCCTCTCGGGGACCCATGAGACGAGCAATCGTCCCGTGTCATTCCTCTTCTCCGACGAGGGTGTGGCGACGTCGCTCGAGGCGCTCTACCGCGCGGAGCCTGTCTTCCGCGACGAGGTAGAGCGCTGCGCAAAGCTGCTCCAGCCGCGCCTGGGCATGGACCTGCGCACCGTGCTGTATCCCGAGGATGGCGGTCGTCCCGCGCGCTCGGGAGCGGTGGACGCCGCCGCGCGCTTCGTGGAGCCGTATGCCCTGGCCCGCCTCTGGATGGCGTGGGGAATCCAGCCGGAGACCCTGCTGGGCGAGGGCGTTGGCGCGTGGGTCGCCGCGTGCCTCGCGGGCGTGCTTCCTCTCGAAGAGGCGTTGAGCCTGACCGTCGCCCGAGGCGAAGGGCGTACGGCGATGCCGGACGCCGCGAGCCTGAAGGCGCCTGAGGTTCCGCTGCACCTCGCGGCCACCGGTGCCCTCGTCACGGCCGCGGAGGCCCTGCGTCCGGAGACGTGGCGGGACGCGGCGAATCCCTCGCCTCGGATGGACGACGCGCTTCGCGAGCTGGTGAAGGAGTCCACGAAGGTCGTGCTCGCGCTGTGCGCGCCCGGAGCGCTCGTCGAGCGGACCCGCACGCATGCGGGCACCACGGGAACCCGCGCGCTGCGCACGTGCCTGCCCGCGTCCGGTGACAGCCAGCCCGCGCTGGTGGCGATGCTCGAGACCCTGGGCCAGCTCTGGCTGGACGGCGTGGAGGTGGACTGGGAGGCCGTGAACGAGGGACGCGAGCGGCGGCGCGTGCCGTTGCCCACGTACCCCTTCGAGCGCCAGCGCTACTGGGTCCCTCCCGTGGCGCGCGTCGAGGCATCGCAGGCGCTGTCCCAGGTTCCGCAAGGGAAGCTCGTGGACATGGCGGACTGGTTCCATGTGCCCGCCTGGCAGCGCACGGCGCCCATCGCGCTGGACCGCAAGGCCCTGGCCGAGCGCCGCTGCTGGGTGGTGTTCGTGGATGGGCTCGGCGTCGGCGAGGCGCTGTGCCGCCGGCTGGAGGATTCCGGCCAGGACGTGGTGAGGATTCGCCAGGGAAGCGCCTTCATGCGGGACGCGGCGCGACGCTACGCGCTGGACCCGCGGGTTCGCGGCGACTACGCCACGCTGTGGAAGGACCTGGCGGACCAGGAGCTGAGCCCATCCGTGGTGGTCCACTTGTGGAGCCTCGGCGCCTCGGGCGCGGGACGCACCGGCCCCGAGCTGTTCCGCGATGTCCAGGACCTGGGCTACTACAGCCTCCTGCACCTGGGTCAGGCGCTCGCCACGGGGGACACGTCGCGTCCGGTGCGGCTGGACGTCGTGACGGACCGGCTGGCCAACGTGGCCGGAGAGAGCACCGCGCTCCCGGAGAAGGCCACGCTCCTGGGGCCGTGCAAGGTGATTCCGCAGGAGCAGGAACACGTCACCACCCGCTGCATCGACCTGGTCGCGCCCGAGGCGCGCAGCGCGGGCGTGGAGCAGCTGGCGGAGCGGTTGCTCTCGGAGCTGAGTCAGCGCTCGAAGGACGCGGTGGTCGCGTGGCGAGGCCATCAGCGCTTCGCACAGGCGCTCTCGCCCCTTCGCCTGGAGCCCACTGGCGAGGCCCCCGCGCCGCTGCGTGAGCAGGGCGTCTATCTCATCACCGGCGGCCTCGGTGGCGTGGGCTTGATGCTGGCCGACCACCTGGCGCGCACGTTCAAGGCGCGGCTCGCGCTGCTGGGCCGGACCGCGATGCCCGCCCCGTCCGAGTGGGATGGCTACCTGGCCACGCACGCGAAGGACGATGCGATGGCCCAGCGCATCCTCCGGGTGCGCGAGCTGGAGCAGGCCGGCGCGCAGGTGATGGTGGTGCACGCGGATGTCGCGGACGCGGGGCAGCTCGAGACGGCCGTGGCCCAGGTGGAGACGCGGTTCGGCGCGCTGAACGGCGTGCTCCACTGCGCCGGTGTCACGCATGGCTCGTCGCTCTACAACCCGCTGACGGACATTGGCCGGAACGAGTCGGAGACGCAGTTCGGTCCCAAGGTCTACGGCACCTATGCACTCGAGAAGGTGCTGAGCCGCCGCGCGGCGGACTTCGTGCTCCTGTTCTCCTCCAACGCCGCGGTGCTCGGAGGCCTCGGTTATCTGACCTACGCGTCCTCCAACCTCTTCATGGATGCCTTCGCGCAGGCCCGCGCGGGAAACACGGGAACGCGCTGGGTCAGCGCGTCGTGGGACCCCTGGCCGGAAGAGACGAAGCACACGAACGTGCGCACCAGCATGGACCAGTATGCGATGACGCCCCGGGAAGGCGCCGAGGCGGTGCAGCGGCTGGTGACGCTCGGCGTGGACGGGCACGTGGTGGTCGCCACCGGCGACCTGGCCCAGCGCTGGCGGCTGTGGATTCAGCGCGACACGTCCCGGCCCGCGCAGGGCGCGCGCACGGCCGGCAAGCCTCGCCGCTCGAAGACGCCCTTCGTTCCTCCCTCCACGGACCTGGAGAAGCAGCTCGCTGCGCTCTGGCAGGAGATCCTCGGAGTGGACAGCGTGGGCCTGAACGACAACTTCTTCGACCTGGGCGGCCACTCGCTGCTGGCCACGCGTGTGGCCGGACGCCTGCGCACCCAGTTCAACTTCGACATTCCCCTCGCGAAGCTCTTCGAGGCCGCCACGGTGGCGGCCCTGGCGAAGCTGGTGGCGGACCACCAGGCCTCGCTGGAGGACGCCGCCAGTCAGGCGGCCCTCGATGAGCTGGCCAACTTGAGTGACGAAGAGATTGAAGCCGAGCTCGCCCGGCGCTCGAGCTAGCCGGCCCTGACACACCCCTGGGCCGGCGAAGGACGCCTTCGCCGGCCCATCCCAATTTCAGCCTCCGCCCTGGGCAATCCCCGGCCACCGGACCCCTGGAGTACAGAGATGAGCGGCAGCTCC